>NZ_BOPC01000028.1 GCF_016863555.1 Micromonospora qiuiae
GCTACCCGCTGGTTTTTGCCGTGTCAAACCGCCTTGTGGCGCTTTGTCGTGCTTCACACCATTTTCGGGCACCATGTCCATGAACGACTACCCGTCGCTCACATTCATGGTTTCGGCAGACCGGCCGCTGCGGTGCCCCGCAAGCGCGCCCGGCGCCCTGCCGGTCGGTAACCTTACCCGGTCGGCTCCGCTCCACCAAATCCGCCTCACGGCGAACTCAGGAGCACCGCCCGAACCGGCTCGCACCAGGCATAACCCAGGCGACCCGGAGGTCATTCCCGACGCTCCGACCGCCCAAGGCTTTCGCCCCGTTCGTCCGTTCCGTCGCCGGCAGAGAGAAAGCTACGCGCCCGGCCCGTCGAACGTCAAATCCGCCGGACGCGTCCCCGGTCACACTCTCGGCGTACCACTATCTCCGCAGCTCGACGCCGGCGAACGAGCGCTTGCCCCGGCGCAGCACCAGGTACCGGCCGTGGAGCAGGTCGGCCGCCGACACGACTGCGTCGACCTCGGTGACTCGGGTGTTGTTGACGTACGCGCCGCCCTCGGTGATGACCCGCCGGGCCTCCTTCATGCTCGGCACCAGGCCGGACTCCTTCAGCAGCCCGGCCACGTCGGGCAGCTCGTCCACGTGCACCAGGCCCGCTTCGGCGAGCGCCGCGCGTAGCGTCACCGGGGACAACTCCGCCAGGGAGCCCCGGCCGAACAATGCCTGGCTGGCCGCGACCACCTGGGCCATCTCCCGCTCGCCGTGCACCAGCGTGGTCAGCTCCTCGGCGAGGGCGCGCTGGGCCGCGCGGGCGGCTGGCCGTTCCGCGGTCTCCTTCTCCAGCCCTTCCAACTCCTCCCTTGAGCGGAAGCTGAAGTAGCGCAGGTAGCGGCTGACGTCCCGGTCGTCGACGTTGACCCAGAACTGGTAGAACGCGTACGGGCTGGTCATCTCGGGGTCGAGCCAGATCGCGCCGCCCTCGGTCTTGCCGAACTTCGAGCCGTCCGACTTGGTCACCAGTGGGGTGGTGAACGCCTGCACCGGGCCGAGCCCACGCCGACGGACGTAGTCGACGCCGGCGGTGATGTTGCCCCACTGGTCCGAGCCGCCGAACTGCAGCTGGCAGCCGTACCGACGGTGCAGCTCGAAGAAGTCGTTGGCCTGCAGGAGCTGGTAGCTGAATTCGGTGAAGCTGATCCCGCTCTCCAGCCGGGCCCGGACCACCTCCCGGGCCAGCATCCGGTTGACCGGGAAGTGCTTGCCCACGTCGCGGAGGAACTCGACCACCGACATCTCGCCGGTCCAGTCCAGGTTGTTGACCAGAAGGGCGGCGTTGTCGCCGGTGTACGAGACGAAGGGCTCGAGTTGGTCGCGGATCCGCTGGACCCAGCCGGAGACCACCTCCGGGGGGTTGAGGGTGCGCTCCGCGCTCTCCTTCGGATCACCGATCTGCCCCGTCGCGCCGCCGACCAGCAGCAGCGGACGGTGCCCGGCGAGCTGGAGGCGGCGGGCCGTGGTGACCTGCATGAGGTGACCGACGTGCAGGCTCGGCGCGGTCGGGTCGAAGCCCACATAGAAGGCGGCCCCGGGGCCGTCGAGCAGCCCGGACAACTCCTCGGGGTCGGTGGAGTCCTGGATCAGGCCGCGCCACCGCAGGTCGTCGATGAGAGAGCCCCGCCCGGTCGGCGGGAGGTTGCTGTCGGTCACGGTCACCGATTCTCCCCCATGGCCCCGGTCCCGCCCTACCGGGTTCGTCCGCAACTACGCTGACGGCGCCAAGATCGAGGAGGTTTGCCGTGGACATATCCGAGATGTCGGGTGGGTTTTTCGCCCTGCTCGGGCTGGAACTGGGCGAGGTCAGCGGTGACCGGGTGACGATCCGCTGGCGGGTTCGCCCGGAGCTGCACCAGCCGTACGGCATCCAGCACGGTGGGGTCTACTGCGCGGTGGTGGAGACGGCGGCCAGCCTGGGCGGGGGCTTTTGGCTGGGCGAGCGCGGCCGGGTGGTCGGGGTGGCCAACCAGACCGACTTTCTGCGGGCGGTACGCGACGGTGAGCTGACCGCGGTCGGCACCCCGGTGCACCGGGGGCGCAGCCAGCAACTGTGGCAGGTGGAGATCACCGACGCCGAGCGCCGGTTGGTCGCCCGCGGTCAGGTGCGCCTACAGAACCTCTATCCGGAGGCCGACTGACACCGGCGAATGGAGGTTCATTCGGAAATTGCGGGCATTCCGAATGATCGAATGCGCCGACAGTGTTGGAATTCCGTCAGTGCCCTGGCGTGTCGAATGGTGATGCCGATAGCTTGCCGGACGGGCCGGCCCCAGTGGCGGGTCAATCCGTCCTGTCCGGCCAGCGAAACGGGTGCCCGTGAACAGACTTCACGCTGCCAGTGAGGGCCCGATCGGCGTCGCCGTCATCGGTGCCGGCTACTGGGGCCCGAACCTCGTTCGCAATTTTCAAACGTCTGTCGAATTCCGGCAACATTGGCTCTGCGATCTCGACAAAGAACGGGCCGAGCAGGTGCTCGGTGATCATTCGACGGTCCGGGCCACCGACGACCTGGCCGAGGTGCTCGCCGACGAAGCGGTGCAGGCGGTGGCGGTCGCGACTCCCGCCGACACCCACCTGGACGTGGCGATGGCGGCGCTGCGGGCCGGCAAACACGTGCTCGTGGAGAAACCGCTGGCGGCCAGTTCCGCGCAGGGGCGGGCCCTGGTGGCCGAGGCGGAGCGCCGGGGTCTGTCGCTGATGTGCGACCACACCTACTGCTACACCCCCGCCGTGTTGCGCATCCGCGACCTGCTGCACAACGGGGAGTTGGGCGACCTGCAGTACCTCGACTCCGTACGGATCAATCTGGGTTTGGTGCAACGCGACATCGATGTGATGTGGGACCTCGCCCCGCACGACCTGTCGATCCTCGATTTCGTTCTTCCGGCCGGGGTGGCTCCGGTCGCCGTGGCCGCGCACGGCGCGGACCGCATCGGAACGGGCCGTGCCTGCCTCGCCTATCTCACCTTGCGGCTGGACACCGGCGCGATCGCGCATCTGCACGTCAACTGGCTGTCTCCGGTGAAGGTACGGAAAATGATCATCGGCGGCTCCAAACGCACCCTGGTCTGGGACGATCTCAACCCCGGTCAGCGGCTGTCCATCTTCGACCGCGGGGTGGACCTGGCGTCGACGGAGGAACTCGGCGACGAGCAGCGCCGGGAGGTGCTGGTGTCGTACCGCTCGGGGGACATGGTCGCTCCGGCGCTGCCGGAGCGGGAAGCGCTGCGGAGCATGGTCGAGGAGTACGCCCGGTCCATCCGCACCGGCACTCCCGCGCTCACCGACGGCCGCTCGGGTCTACGCGTGCTCGCCACCCTGGAAGCGGCGTCCCGCAGTCTCGCCGACGACGGACGGCTGGTCGAGATCGGCGAATGGACCACGAGGTGACCCGGCCAGCAAGGAAACCGGACATGGTGCCGCCCGGGGGCGGCACCGATTGGAGCGGATCGCTGTCATGAGCGCGGTGGAGATCGCCGGGGCGCGCGCCCTGGTAACCGGTGGGGCGGGCACGATCGGCTCCCATGTCGTGGACGAACTCGTCGCCGGTGGGGCGGCCGAGATCGTGGTGCTCGACAACCTCGTCCGCGGCCGGCGGGAAAACCTCGCCCGGGCCCTGCCGTACGCCGGCGTGCGGCTGGTCGAGGGCGACATCCGGGACGTCGCGCTCGTGCACGAGCTGACCCGGGGCAAGGACCTGGTCTTCCACCTCGCCGCCATCCGCATCACCCAGTGCGCCGAGGAGCCCCGGCTGGCCAACGAGGTGCTGGTCGACGGCACGTTCAACGTGCTGGAGGCGGCAAGCGCGGCCGGTGTACGCAAGGTGGTGCTCTCCTCGTCGGCCTCGGTGTACGGGCTCGCCGACGAGTTCCCGACCAACGAACGGCACCATCCGTACCACAACGACACTTTCTACGGTGCGGCGAAGGCGTTCAACGAGGCAGCGGCGCGCAGTTTCCACCGCATGTCCGGGCTGGACTACGTCGCCCTGCGCTACTTCAACGTGTACGGCCCACGGATGGACATCCACGGGCTCTACACCGAGGTCCTGATCCGGTGGATGGAACGGATCGAGGCGGGCCGGCCCCCGCTGATCCTCGGCGACGGCCTGCAGACCATGGACTTCGTCCACGTCGCCGACATCGCCCGGGCCAACATCCTGGCCGCCCGCACCGAGGTGACCGACGAGGTGTTCAACATCGCCAGCGGCACCGAGACCAGCCTGCTGGAGCTGGCCCGGGCGCTCAGCGACGTCATGAAGTGCGACCTGTCCCCCGAGTTCGGGCCCGCCCGCGCGGTCAACGGCGTCACGCGCCGGCTGGCCGACGTCACCGCCGCCGCCAGCCGGCTCGGGTTCCGCGCGGAGATCGGCCTGCACGAGGGGCTCCAGGGGCTGGTCGACTGGTGGCGGGCCGAACGGTGAACGCGCCCAGCCAGCCGTCTCCGGCGCCCCCGGCATCAACGCGCACCGGAAACGGCTCGATGAGCAGCCACCGGATCCCGGTCATGATCCCGCATCTCGGTGCGGAGGAGGCGCAGGCCGCCGCCGACGCGGTCCGGTCGGGCTGGGTCGCCCAGGGGCCCCGGGTGGCGCGCTTCGAGCAGGAGTTCGCGGCGTTCGTCGGCGCCGGTCACGGGGTGGCCGTCAGCTCCTGCACCGCCGCGCTGCACCTGGCCCTGGTGGTGCTGGAGGTCGGCCCCGGCGACGAGGTGATCGTGCCGTCGTTCTCCTTCATCGCCACCGCCAACGCGGTGCGCTACGTCGGCGCGACCCCGGTCTTCGCCGACGTGGATCTCGCCACCGGCAATCTGACGGTGGCGACGGTCGACGACGCGCGGACGGCCCGGACCCGCGCCGTCATCGCCGTGCACCAGGCCGGCGTGCCGTTCGACGTCGCCGCGCTGCGGCAGGCCGCCGACCGGTGGCGGATTCCCTTGGTCGAGGACGCCGCCTGCGCCGCCGGGTCGACCGCAAACGGGCGGCCGGTCGGCTCCGGCGCCACGATCTCGGCGTGGTCGTTCCACCCCCGCAAGCTGCTGACCACCGGCGAGGGCGGGATGGTCACCACGGACGATCCGCAGTGGGCTGCCCGGCTGCGCCGGCTGCGGGAACACGGGATGAACGTCTCGGCGGCCGACCGGCACGCCAGCACCACGCCGGTGCTGGAGTCCTACCTGGAGACCGCCTTCAACTACCGGATGACCGACGTGCAGGCCGCGATCGGGCTGGTCCAGCTCGGCCGGCTGCCGGAGCTGGTGCGGCACCGACGGGCACTCGCCGCGCGGTACCACGACCTGCTCGCCCCGATCGGCGGCCTGGAGCCGGTGCGCGACCCCGCACACGGCGAGACCAACTTCCAGTCGTACTGGGTGCGCATCGACCGGGAGTACGGGGTGGGCCGCGACGACGTGCTCGCCGAGCTGGCCGCGGCGGGTGTCTCGGCACGGCGCGGCATCATGGCCGCCCATCTGGAACCGGCGTACGCCGATGTCGTCTCCGGGCCGCTGCCGGTGACCGAGCGGCTGACCCGTGACTCGCTGATCCTGCCGCTGCACCACGCGCTGACCGAGGACGACCAGGATCACGTCGTCGCCGTGCTCCGCAAGCTGGCCGGCTGATGCGCGACCTGGTCATCGTCGGCGCCGGCGGATTCGCGCGGGAGACCGCGGCGGCGGTACGCGCCGTCAACGACCTGCGGCCGAGGTTTCGCCTGCTCGGCTTCCTCGACGACGACCCGGCTCTGCACGGCACCGAGCGGGTCGGCCTGCCCGTCCTCGGCGGAATCGACCGGCTCGCGGAGTTCGGCGACACCGAGGTCGTCGTCTGTGTCGGTAACCCGCGCAACTACCTGGCCCGGCAGCAGATCGTGCGGCGACTCGCCCTGCCGGCCGACCGGTACGCCACGGTCATCCATCCGAGCGCCCACCTCGGCACGGCCTGCTCGGTCGGGCCCGGCACAGTGCTGCTCGCCGGCGCGGTACTCACCGCGGAGGCGACCGTCGGCGAGCATGTGGCGGTCATGCCACACGTCGTGCTCACCCACGACAGCCGGGTGTCCGACCACGTCACCCTCGCCTCCGGCGTACGCCTCGGTGGCGGTGCCGCGGTGCACCTCGGCGCGTACGTCGGCGCGGGCGCGCTGATCCGTGAGGGCGTGACCATCGGCGAATGGTCGCAGGTCGGCATGGGCTCAGTGGTGCTGCGGGACGTCCCACCGGGCGAGGTGTGGGTGGGGAACCCGGCCCACCGGTTGCGGGCTGCCGAGCTGCCCACACCAGCCGCGACCGGGCCGGTGCCGCAGGTCAACGGAGCACACCCGGAGCCGGAGGTCGCGCCGACGCCGGACCAACGATGGACCATGCCAACGGTCGTGGGGAGCTGATCATGCCGGGAATTCCGCTCGTCGATCTCGCCGCCGCGCACTGCGAGATCGCGGAGGAGGTGGAGGCCGGCTTCAAGCGGGTCATCGCCGAGACCGCGTTCGTCGGCGGGGCGGAGGTCGCCGCCTTCGAACGGGAATACGCCGCGTTCAGCGGTGTGCCGCACTGCGTCGGGGTGGCCAACGGCACCGACGGCCTCGAGCTGGCGCTGCGCGCCGTGGGTGTCGGGCCCGGCACCGAGGTGATCCTGCCGGCGAACACCTTCATCGCCACCGCCGAGGCGGTCGCCCGGGCCGGCGCCCGGCCGGTGCTGGTCGACTGCGACCTCCGGTCGTACCTGATCGACGTCGACGCGGCGCTCGCCGCGATCACGCCAGCCACCCGGGCGATCGTCCCGGTGCACCTCTACGGGCAGCTCGCACCGGTGGAGCGCTTGCGGGCCGGGCTGGCCGGGCGGGACATCGCCGTCGTCGAGGACGCCGCCCAATGCCAGGGCGCGACCCGGCACGGGCGGGCCGCCGGGGCCGACGGCATCGCCGCGACGAGCTTCTACCCGGGCAAGAACCTGGGGGCGTACGGCGACGCCGGCGCGGTGGTGACCGCCGACGCCGGTCTCGCCACGGCGGTCCGCCGGCTGGGCAGCCACGGCGGGCTGCGCAGGTACGCGCACGACGTGGTCGGCGTGAACAGCCGGCTGGACGGCCTTCAGGCCGTGGTGCTGCGGGCCAAGCTGGCCCGCCTGGCCGCCTGGAACACGTCGCGTCGGGCCGCGGCGGCCCGCTACCACGCGTTGCTGGAGTCGGTCGAGGTGCTGCGCCCGACCGTCCTGCCCGGTAACGAGCACGTCTGGCACGTCTACTGCGTCCGGGTCCCCGGCGACGGCACCCCGGACCGCCGCGACCGGGTGCTGGCCCGGCTCACCGCGGCCGGTGTCGGTGCGGCGATCCACTACCCCGTGCCGGTGCACCGGACACCGGCCTTCGCCGGCCTCGGCTACGCCGAGGGAGCTTTCCCGAACGCGGAACGGATCGCGCCGGAGTTGCTCTCCCTACCGGTCTATCCGCAGCTGACCGAGAAACAGCAGGAACGGATCGTCGCCACGCTGCGGGCCGCGCTCGCCGACTGAGGCCCGCAACGCGGCGTCGGTGACGGCGGGCGGAGCGGCGGAGGAATCGGGCTGGAGTGGAGATGCCGTGTACGTGACGCTGCGGGACCGCCCGGGCGGCGCCGGCCACCGGAGGGCCGGGGGTCCACTGCGTCGCGTCTCCGGGACCGTCGTGCTGCTCGGCACGGTCAGCCTGCTCACCGATGTCTCCTCGGAGATGGTGGCGTCGGTCCTGCCGCTCTACCTGACCGCCATGGTCGGCCTCGCCCCCATCGCCTACGGCGTCCTCGACGGTCTCTACCAGGGCGTCAGCGCGATGGTGCGGATCGCGGGCGGCTACCTCGGCGACCGCGGCCAGCATCCCAAGTGGGTCGCCGTGGCCGGCTACGGCGCGTCCGCGCTGAGCAGGTTGGCGATGCTGCCCGCGGCGAGTTTCGCGGCCATCACCGCGGTGATCACGGCCGACCGGCTGGGCAAGGGGCTGCGCACCGCCCCCCGCGACGCCCTGATCGCCGCGGCGTCGCCGACCGACGTGCTCGGGCGGGCGTTCGGCGTCCATCGGGCGCTGGACACCGTCGGGGCCGCTCTCGGCCCGCTCGTCGCTTTCGCCCTGCTCCTGCTGGTGCCCGGCAGCTACGACGCCGTCTTCGTGGTCTCCTTCGCCTTCGCGGTCGCCGGACTGGCGGTGCTGGTGCTCTACGTCCCGGACCTGCCCACCGCGGCTCGCGCCGACCGCCCCGGCCCGCGACAGGTGTTCACGGAGGTCACCGGAAGCAGATTGCGGCGACCGCTGCTGGCCGCCGCGCTGCTCGGCGTGCTGACCGTCGGCGACGGTTTCCTCTACCTGGCCCTGCACAGCCGGGACGACGTGGCCGCCCGCTACTTCCCGCTGCTGTACGTGGGCACGAACATCGCCTATCTGGCGCTGGCGATTCCCCTGGGCAGGCTGGCCGACCGGGTGGGCCGGGGCCGGGTGCTGGTCGCCGGTCACCTGGCACTGCTCGGCGGTTACCTGCTCGCCGCGCTGCCCGGCGGGAACGTCGGTCTCACCCTGGCCGTCCTGCTGCTGCTCGGCACCTTCTACGCCGCCACCGACGGCGTGCTCGCGGCGCTGGTCAGTCGCCTGGTAGCGGCCGGGGCGCGGGGCAGTGGGATCGCCGCCGCCCAGACCACGGTGGCGCTGGCGCGGTTCGCCGCGTCCGTCCTCTTCGGACTTGTCTGGGGCCTCCAGGGCCCGCAGCGGGCGATGCTGCTCTTCGCCGCCCTGCTGGCCGTGGCGATGCCGCTCGCCGCGTGGCTGCTACGCGACGTCGACCGTTCCGCACCGGCATCCGACGACACCCTGATCGCGGCGGCTCCGGCATGAGTGGACTGGGGCCGCGCGCGCGGCTGGCGGTGCTGACGGTGATATTGCTGACGGCCGCCGGCGGCGCGGGCGGCTACATCTGGCGCATCCGGCAGCACCAGCCGACGCCGCCGGGCGCGGCGACCGTCGCACCCGCCCGCGCCGACCTGGCCGCGGTACGTGCCGCGCCGCACGTGGTCTTCCGCAACACCGCCGTCGGCGCCGACTACGGCCGGGTGGTGATGGTCCCGCTGGCGGAGCCGGCCGCGCCGCGGGCGGTCACCCCGGCAACCTGCGACCGGGTGTACGCGACCCGCGACGTGGGGGTCTGCGTCGCGGCGGACCGGGGACTGGTCACCACCTCCCGGGCGTACCTGCTCGGCCCGGACTGGGCCCCCCGGCGCGACCTGCCGGTCGTGGGTCTGCCGAGCCGGGCCCGGCTGTCCCGCGACGGCTCGCTGGTGGCCACCACGACCTTCGTGCACGGCGATTCCTACGCCACTCCCGGGCGGTTCTCCACCCGGACAGTGGTGACCCGGGTCAACGGCGAAGTCGTCGGTGACCTCGAGCAGTTCGACCTGGTCGTCGACGGCGACGTGGTCACCGCGGTGGACAGGAACCTGTGGGGGGTCACCTTCGCCGACGACGACCGGTTCTACGCCACCGCCGCCTCCGGCGGCACCACCTGGCTGGTCGAGGGCAGCCTCGCCGCGCGTCGGGTCACCGCACTGCGGGAGGACGTCGAATGCCCGTCGCTGTCGCCGGACGGCACCCGGCTCGCCTTCAAGCGGCGCGGCGATCTGCCGGCGGGACGCTGGCGGCTGGCGGTCTACGACCTGGCCAGCGGCACGGAGACCCGGCTCGCCGAAACCCGCAGCGTCGACGACCAGGTGGAGTGGCTGGACGACCGGACGGTCATCTACGGCCTGCCCCGGGGCCGGCCCGGTACGGCCTCCAGCGACGTCTGGTCGGTCCCGGCCGACGGTCGGGGCACTCCGGTGTTGCTGATTACCGACGCCTGGTCACCGGCGGTCGTCCGGTGACCAGGATCCGACCGTCGGGCCCCGCCCGACCGACCCCGAGGACCCGCATGCCGCGACTCGCGATCATCACCCCCAGCTATGCACCCGATTTCGAACTCTGCGCGGACCTGCACCGCTCAATCCAGGCCCACTGTGTGGGGCCGGTGCAGCAGCACATCATCGTGCCGCGGCGGGATCGGGCCCGGTTCGGTCAACTGGCCGGGGCGCTGGTGCACGACGTCACCGAGTTCCTGCCGCGCTCGATGCGGAAACTGCCCGCGGTGAACGGCTGGGTGAACCTGCGCCGGCCGTTTCCGCCGCTGCGGGGCTGGATCACCCAGCAGATCGTCAAGCTCGCCGCGGCCGCCCGCTCGGACGCCGACGTGGTGCTGCTGGTCGACTCGGACATCGAGTTCGTCCGGCCGTTCGGGGTCGACCGGTTCATCCGCGACGGCACCGTCCGCTTCTACCGCAAGCCACGGGAGATCGACGCACGACTGCCGCGTCACCTGCTGTGGCACCAGGTGGCCCGGAACCTGCTCGGACTGCCGCCGGCGAAGCCGCCGTTCACCGACTACGTCTGCTGGCCGGCGCCGTGGGATCCGCGGATCGTCCGGGCGCTACTGCGGCGGGTCGAGTCGGTGACCGGTCGACCGTGGGCCACCGCGATCGGGGCACAGCTGCACTTCTCCGAGGAGATCCTCTACGGGGTCTTCGTGGACGAGGTGCTCGGTGCGCCCGCCAACTCGTACGCCACCGACGACATGCTCTGCCTGGGCTACTCTGCGGAGGCCGCGCTCGACGAAGGTGGCCTCGCCGAGCTGCTCGACCAGGTCTCGCCGGACGACATCGCGGTGATGATCTCCGCGAAGTCGGGTACCCCGCTGCCGCTGCGCCGGGCCGTACTGGCCGCCCATTTTCCGGCGGGTGAGCGTCGTGCCGTCGACTGAGACCCGGCGCCTCGGCAACCGGGGCGACCTGCTCGTCTACTTCGCCACCACGCAGTACGACGGTCCGGCCGGCACCGATCGGCACCTGGCCGACCAGCTCAGCCGGTACGCGCCGGTCATCTTCGTCGACCCACCGGTGTCCGTGCTGACCCTGCGCAACCACCCTGACCTGCGCCGGCTCGCCGACGAACCGAAGCTGCAGGTGCTGCATCCCCGGCTGGCTCGGCTCATCCCGTGGGTGGTGCCCGGAGTCACCCGTCCCGGGTTGCACCGGCTGGTCGCGCCAATGATGCGCCGGGCTACCCGGGCCGCCGTGGCCCGACTGGCGGCACCGGCGGGGCGCGGCACGGACGCCCGGCTCGCCGCGGTGGTGTCGACCAGGATCGACGACCTGTGGTCCGCCGCACCGGCCCGCCGCACGCTCTTCTACGCCACCGACGACGTCACCGTCGGCGCCGACCTGCTCGGCATGCCACGCGGGCGGATGCTGCGGCACGAGGCACGGACCCTGCGTACCGCCGATGTCGTGGCCGCCGTCTCGCCGCCGCTGGTTCGTCGGTACACCGACGCGGGATATCCGGCGCACCTGGTGCCCACCGGCTGCGACCCGGCCGCGTACGCCGACGTCGACACCACACCCCCGGCGGCGGAGGTGCGGCTGCCCCGTCCGATCGTCGGCTTCGTCGGCCACATCAACTCCCGGATCGACCTGGCGCTACTGGAGGCGGTGGCCGCCGCCGGGCATTCGCTGCTGCTGGTCGGGCCGCGGTCCCCCGGCTACCAGCCGCAACGGTTCACCGCCCTGCTGCAGCGGCACAACGTGCAGTGGGTGGGCGCGAAGCCGTTCACCGCGCTGCCGGGATACCTACGGCTGATCGACGTGGGCCTGACACCGTACGCGCAGAGCGCCTTCAACCAGGCCAGCTTTCCCCTGAAAACCCTGGAGTACCTGGCCGCCGGACGGGCGGTGGTCGCCACCCCGCTGCCGGCCACCGAATGGCTCGGCGCGGACCTGATCCGGGTCGCGGCCGACCCGGCGCAGTTCGCGGCGCAGGTCGGCCTGGCCTTGGCCGAGCCGCGCCCGGCTGCCCTCGTGGCCCGGCGACGTGAGTTCGCCGAACGGCACAGCTGGGCGGTCCGGGCCCGCCGGATCGCCGACCTGGTCGCGCTGCCCGGCGCGACGCGTGACGCATCGGAGCCGCCGACATGACGAGCCTGAACATCCTGGTCTATCCGCACGCCATGGAGATCGGGGGCAGCCAGCTCAACGCCATCGAACTGGCCGCTGCCGTCCGCGACCTGGGCCACCGGGTGACGGTGCTGGGCGAGGACGGACCGCTGCTGGACCGGGTACGGGGACTGGGTCTGGAGCACCTGCCGTTGCCGCGGCGCCGACGCCGCCCTTCCCCCGCCGTGGCGGCCCGGCTGCGGGCCCTGATCCGTGCTCGCCGCCTCGACATCGTGCACGGCTACGAGTGGCCGCCCGGCCTGGAGTCCTACGCCGCGGCTGCGGGCGGACGCGCCGCGGTGGTCTGCACCGTCATGTCGATGGCGGTGGCGCCGTTCCTGCCCGGCTGGCTGCCGCTGGTGGTCGGGACCCGCGCGCTGCAACGGCACGTCGCGGACCGCCGTCCCGGCGCGGTGCACCTGATCGAACCGCCGGTGGACGTGGCCGAGAACGCGCCGGGGCATCCGGCGGAGGAGTTCCGCGCCCGGTACGGCCTGGACGGCTCACCCGGGCAGCCTCGACCGCTGCTGCTGGCCGTGGTGTGCCGGCTGGTGCCGGAACTGAAACTGGAGGGCGTACTGACCGCCGTGGAGGTGGTGGGACGGCTGGCCCGTGAGCATCCGGTACGACTGGCCGTGGTGGGTGACGGCCCGGCCCGAGACGTTGTCGAGGAGCGGGCGCGGCAGGCGAACGCCGAGGCCGGACTGCGTGCCGTGGTCCTCACCGGTGAGTTGCGTGATCCGCGTCCGGCGTACGCTGCCGCCGACGTGATGCTCGGCATGGGCGGTTCCGCGCTGCGGGCTCTGGCCTTCGGTCGGCCCCTGGTGGTGCAGGGTGAGCGGGGTTTCTGGCAGTTGTTGACTCCGCAGAGCTGCGCGACCTTCCTCGAACAGGGCTGGTACGGCATCGGCGACGGAACCGGCGGGGCCGACCGGCTGACCGGTTTCCTGCGCCGGCTGATCGGTGACCCGCAGCTGCGTGAGTCGCTCGGGCGGTACGGCCGGGACCTGGCCGTCGACCGGTTCAGCCTGCACCGGGCGGCACGGATCCAGGAGGGGATCTACCGCTCGGCGTTGGCTGCGCGCTACGGCGAGCCGGGGTCGCTGGTGCGCGTCGCGGACGGTCTACGCAGCGCCGGTGGGCTGGCCGCGTACAAGCTGCGTCAGCGGTACGCGCGGCTGCGCGGCACCGCGGCCCGCGACGACTTCAACTCGGCCGTTCTTGCCCAGGCGGCGATGCCGATCGGGGCGCAGCCGGTCTGCTCACTCGATTCCCTCGACGGTACGCAGTGCGCGCAGTGCGGTACGTAGACGGTAGACCAGCGCGCCGATCGCGACCGCGCTGGCGGTTCCGGCCAGTCCCAGGGCCAGCAGGTCGATCGGGACGGTGC
This sequence comes from Micromonospora qiuiae, assembly GCF_016863555.1. Classification (GTDB taxonomy): domain Bacteria; phylum Actinomycetota; class Actinomycetes; order Mycobacteriales; family Micromonosporaceae; genus Micromonospora; species Micromonospora qiuiae. The sequence continues at coordinate 13,465 of NZ_BOPC01000028.1, forward strand.
GGGTCACCGTCCACGCGGTGAACGCCACCGCCGTGGTGCCGGCGATCGGCAGCAGCAGTCGCGCCACGAAGGCGCCCGCCGCCACGCCTACCCGGCCCAGCTCATACAGGTAGACCGGAAGCACGACGAGCAGGGCCACCGCGAACTGGGCGGCGCCGGCGCCCGGCGCGCCGCCGAACCGGGCACCGTAGTAGACCGCCGGCACCAGCGCCGCCAACCAGAGCAGTTGGATGACGAAGACCGCCCGGGTGTTGGCGAGCACCACGAAGTAGTCGTAGACGAGTTCGAAGAGGATCCGCAGCATCGCCAGCAGGCCGAGCCACGGTAGTACGCCGGCGGCCGACTGCCAGGCGGAACCGTAGACGAAACGGATCAGCGGGTCGGCCGCGGCGGCCAGTAGCACGCAAACCGGCATGGTCACCGAGGCGAGCAGCCCGGCCGTGGAGAGAAAGGTGGTCCGCATCGCCGCAGGATCGTGCTGCAACCGGGCGAGGGCGGCGGGCGCCACCGCGCGGACCGGCTGCGAGAATATCGACAGCGGCCAGTTGGACAGGTTGACGGCCAGGACGTAGACGCCGAGGGGTACCGGCCCCAGAACGGCACCGACGATCACCTTGTCGATGTTGCCGACGGCGAAGACCACGATGGCCGATCCCGCCAGCGGCACACCGAAACGCAGCAACGCGGCGGCCTTGGCCCGGTCGAACCCGAGGCGCACGGCGTGGGGAGCGAAGGCGATGAAGAGCACGGCACCGGCGAGCACACCGGCGACGTGCCCGATGGCCAGGCTCATCGCGCCGAGGCCGCCGATCGCGCAGCCGATGGAGGTCAGTGCGCTCACCCAGGTGGCGACCTGATCCGCGATCATCTTGCGGTCCTGGCGGAACTCCCGTTGCAGCATCGCGACCGGCGTGGCCACCAGACCCGAAACGATCACCGCCACGGTGATCACGCGCAGCACCGGGACCGCCGCCGGGTCGCCCATCACCGCCGCGAAGGCCGGCGCACCCAGGAAACAGCCGAGATAGATCACCACGCTGGACAGCACTGAGATGGTCGCGACGGTCGGGGCGATCTCACCGGGCGGCCCGGGCCAGCGGACGATGGCCAGGCTCACCCCCAGTTCGTTGAAGCTCAGTAGGGCGAGCAGGGCCACCATCGCCACGGCGTACGTGCCGAACTCGTCGGGCCCGAGGATCCGGGCCAGGGCGATACCGATGCCGAGGGTGCTCACCCGGCCCAGCACGGTGCTGGCGAAGCTCCAACTCAAGGCCCGGCCGGCGGTCCTCAGCAGGGTCTTCTGGCTGTGCTCGGTAGCCGTCATGGAGTCTCCCTGACCGGCGGCGCGGCGCCGTGGCGCCTCGCCGCCTAGGCGGTGTCACGAACCAGTGGGTTCAAAGAAGACATCGACCCAGTAGTTGTGGTTCGAGGACGCGTTCGGGAACCCACTCGGGCCGTACCGGTACCGGGCGCCGTTGGCCGGTACGTTGAGCGGGCCCCGCTGGACGCCGCTGGCGTGAAACGAGTTGATGGTCACCGCGTAGTGCCCCGTCGTCGTGTGGTAGGAGGCGACGTACGTCGCGCCGGCGGTGATCGGTACGGGTTCGGCGAACCGCACGTTCTGCCAGCCGGATCCAGTTTCGTTGACGAATGTTGCCGGAGTTAGTCGTTGACCCGACACGGACCAGAGCGAGGCGACGTGCGGGCCGGTGTTGCCGGGTCCCTGCCAGAAGCGGATCCCGGTCACCGCACCGTCGACGTCAGTGCTGAACGCGACGCCCACCTCGACGGCGTCCGGGTCCGGCCAGGCCGCCGCGGCCGGTGCCGCCGACCTGCCGAAGATGTTCGCCCCGGTCGGCGGGCCGACCGGCCCGCTCGGCGTCGACGACGGGGACGGCGACCGCGTCGGGGACGGGCTCGGCGTCGGGCTCGATGTCGGGCTCGGCGTCGGGGTGGGGGTCGGCGCCGGCGTGGTCGGTGACGGCGTCGGGGTGGGTGTGGGACCATCGCCGGGCTTGAACAGCGGGTCCACCCAGTAGTTGGTGTTGTGGTAGGAGTTCGTCGGGAAGCCCGGCGATCCGTAGTGGTAGACCCCGTTGCCGTTGCTCGGCGCGGTGAGCGGCCCGTTGGCCCACGGCGTGTTGAAGAAGCCCTCGTCGTAGGCGTAGTTGCCGTTGGGCGCGAAGTACGAGATGACGTACGTGGTGCCGGCGCTGACCGGGTACGGTTCGGCGAAGGCGGCGGTCTGCCAACCGAGGCCGGATTTCGGACCGAAGGTGACCTGCCGCAGTGGTGTGCCACCGGCCGACCAGAGGGTGCCGGTGTGCGCACCGGTGTTGCCGGGCCCCTGATAGAAGCGCAGCCCGATCACCGTGCCGCTGATCATCGGGGTGAATTTGACTCCCAACTCGACGGCGCCGTCGTCGTCGGGCGCCGCCGGGTGCGCCGGCACCGCGTCGGCCGCGAAGAGCCGCAGCACCGACGGGTCGAGGTCGGCGCTGAAGCTCCACTCGGTCGGCGCCTCGGTCGGGTTGCCCCGGGTGTCCTCGGCGGTCACACTCGCCGTGTAGCGCTGCGCCGGCTGCAACGGCTCGTCCGGCGTGAAGGTCGCTGTCCTGGTGGAAGCATGGTAGGAGGTGCCGCCCGACACCGGGGCTCCTGCGGCGTCACGAACCGTGAACTGGATCGAGGTGGGCGCGATCGCCTTGGAGAAGACCGCTGACAGTGGGGAGTTCAGCGGTACACCCGTCGCGTTGTCCAGCGGGCTGGTCGTCACCACCGTCGGCGCGGCGTCCTCGTTCGCCACGAACTCCACGTCCACGTAGTAGTTGATGGCCTTGTCCTCCCACGAGCGGGTCGGGAAGCCGGCGGCGTACTTGAGCACCCCGTTGGGGGCGCTGGGGTACGCGCGTGGCGCGGTGAGCGGCCCCGCAGCGTGGTCAGACAGGGAGAAGTAGTAGGCGTCGGCCGCGTAGTGCCCGTTGGGCGCGTAGTACGAGGCGACGTACGTCGTGCCGGCCGAGACGCTCACCCGCCTGCTGAGGGTCAGGGTCTGCCAGCCCTCGCTGGTCTCGTCGGTGAACGTGCCGGTCGCCAGCAGGTTGCCGCCGAGGGACCAGAGACTGCCGGTGTGCGTACCGGTGTTGCCGGGGCCCTTGTAGAAGCGGATGCCGGTGACAAAGCCGGCGACCTGTGGAACAAACCGCACCCCCAGCTCGAACGGGTCGCCGTCGGTGGTGAAGGTCCGCGGCACCCGCTGCCCGAACAGGGTGCTCGGTCCGGTCAGGTTGAACTGGCGGGTCGCCGAGGCACCGATGTTGACGCTGTCGTCGATCGCGCGTACCTGGACGGCCTGGGCACCGATGCCGGCCGTGTGCAACTCGTACTCCCAGTCGGTGGTGCCGGTGGCCGGGTGCCACGTGCCGCCGCCGTTGGTGGAGACCTCGACGCCGGCGACCTGGCCGCCCCCGGTGTCGGCGGCGGTGCCCCGCAGGGTGACCTTGGCTCCGTTGGCGACCGTGGTGGTGTCCGCCGGGGAGGTGATGGTGACCGTCGGCGCCTCGGTGTCGGTGGAGACGGTGCCGGGCACGAGGTCGGCCATCAGCGTGCCGGCCGGTACGCCCATGTCCGCCAGCAGGTTGACGGTGGCCTGTTGCATGGGCCGGCTGACCGGCGCGACGGTGCCGTCGTGGTACGTGTCCAGTCCCCAGGCCCACTGGATGGTGCCGGCGGAGAAGACCAGGGCCCCGCTGGCGGCGCGGTAGAGCGTCGCGTGGTGCGTGGTGATGCCGGGTTCCGTGGTGTTGCCGAAGTCCTGGAGGTACTCCGGGGTCTCCCCCACGGTGGTGGAGAGGCGGATCAGGCCCGGCGGCCGGAAGCCGTTGTCGAGATCCTCGTTGGACTCGTAGCCGACGATGTGCGGGGCCAGGGTGGCGGTGCCCTCGGTGGGTAGCCCGGCGTTACGCCAGAATCGGTAGCGCCCCTGCTCGGCCGGCACCTGTAGCGGCAGGTCGGTGAAGTTCGCCATGTACGCGGTGCCGATCAGCTCGTTCTCGGGGCGGCCGCCGCCCTGGGCCGGGACGCTGTACCGCGGATCCCGCCAGGTGCCCGTCCACTCCGACCGGTCCTCCTCGATCCGCTCGTACGACCAGGTCTCCTTGTAGCAGACCAGGGTGCGGTACGCGGTGTCGGTGCCGTCCACGCTCGGTTCCCAACGGGTACGCCAGTAGACGTCGTTGCCGCTGAAAAAGGCGAGGCTCACCCCGGCGTCGCGGGCCGCCTCGACATTCGCGCGTTGGGGGCCGGACCAGTACTCGTCGTGGCCGGTGGAGATGAAGACTTTGTGATTGCGGATCAAGTCGCCCCGCCGGTGGGAGTCCACCCCGGTGGTGTAACTGACGTCGTATCCGTTGCGTTCCAGGAAGCGCAGCATCGGATACTCGTTGCTGAACAGGAAGTCCCGGCCCTGCTCCTCCTTGCGGGTGGTAAACGGCCGGTTATAGCTGATCTTGTACGCCCGGCCGCGCGGCCCAGGATAGAAGTTGGCGCCCCCGTACTGGTTGTAGGCGTGCCAGGTGGTGTCGGAGGTCTGGAAGAACAGGTCCGAGGTGCTGGCGTCGTCGCGGACGACGAAGGTGATGTGGCTGGCGCCCTGGGTGTCGGTCCGGGTCAACCGGGCCACGTAGACGCCGGAAACGGCCGTGACCGGCACGTTCCAGAATGCCGAGACCGCCCAGTTGCCGCAGTCGTAGAGGTTGGTGCTCGGGTCGCTGACGCACTCCGGCTGAATCTGCGGCAGCGCGACCAGCGGGGTGACCTCGCTGGTCCAGCGCGCCCCGGCGCCGCCGTACCAGCCGAGCCGGTAGATGTCGATGCGGTAGTCCTGCGCATCCGTTGCAATCTTGAAGTCGATCCGCTCACCCACGTTGACACTGATGTCCGTGGCGAAGCCCTGGATGCTCCGGTCCCCCGATCCCTGGATGTCCCACACATCGCTGTGGGTGCCTTCCCTGCTGTTCTCGCAGACGATCGGATTGTCCATCGCATCGCACTGATCGCTGTCGGCCACCATCCGCGACGCGCCGAGCGCCACGGATCCGCCAGCCCACACGACCGCCGCCGAGCAGGCTGCTACGATTCGCCGGAATCGATCAGTCTGACCTCCACGCATGATTCACTCCCGCCGTCGCCCCAGACACGACCAGGCATTTTGGCCGAGCTAACTGAGAGTGACGGTAGCGAGACAATTCCTCGGGCTGCTCCGCCAAACGGATCGTACCGCCGGGGAGAACGACGAGTCCGTTCGCTGCCCGGGCTAACTCGTGGATTATGCAATCAGCAATTCGCGTGTCGGGCTGTCGCCTATCAGGCCGCATACCACCGGGCGGTTGAGGTACGCACCGCCCGTCGTGGGTGGGTGAAGCGCCACACCGCTCCGGTCGCCCCCATCATCAGCGGCAGCAGCGTGGCGAAGGTGGTGAAGCTCAGGGAGTCGAACGTGAACCCGACAGCGATTGCGATGATCTGCGTCGAGATGAGCGCCGCGCAGAGATGTCGGTCCTCCGGCCGGCTGGCCCGACGCAGGGCGACCATCGCCAGCGCGATCGAGACCAGATGCAGCGCCGCGAGCACGGCGACGCCGACCAGCCCGCCGGCGAGCGCCTGGGCGAACCACTGGTTGTCGAGATACTGGTACTGCGGCCAGACCCAGGTGCCGATCCCCCGGCCGAGCCAGGGTCGCTCGACGAAGTAGCTCTGCACCATGTCGTACCGATCGGTGCGGGAGGTCACGCTCGGATCCTCGGCGGCGCCGGTGAAGAGTTCGACCACCGTGTTGATGAGGCCAGGCTTGAGAAACATCAGGGCGGCCAGCAGTCCGGCCCCGATCATTGCCATGTTGTACCGCATCCGCCAACTCCAGACCGGCACCATGACCAGCAGCATCAGGCCCGCTGCCAGGAAACCGGTCCGGGAGACCGTGGTGGGAATCGCCGCCGCGATGACCAGGGCGAGAATCACGAAACGCTGCCGATCCTTCCGCTCGGGAGAGAACCGGGCGAAATGGATCGCGAACGGCAGGGCCATCGCCATCACCGCGCTGAATTCGATGTAGTGCAGGGTGGTGCTGGCCACCCGGATACCGGCGCCCCGTATCTCGAAGCCGGGCACGAAGCCTTTCGGCTCGAGCCCGGGCACCATCAGATAGACGGTGACATCGGTCCAGAGGACGAACTGCAACAGCCCCACCAGGGCCATGAACGCGGCACACCAGACGAACACCCGGAAGACCAGCCGGAACCGTTCCCAGTTGGGTAGGCCGTCGGCCACGACGAGCACCACGCCGGCGAACGCCGCGACGTAGAGCATCGCCCGGTCAGCGCTGTTGGCCTCCATCGTGGTCAGGCCACGCAGGAATCCCACCGCGTAGGACAGGATCGCCCAGAGCAGGTAGAGCAGCACCACCCACCGCAACGGCTGTGGCCCCACCATGGGCAGTCGTGGATCGAACCGGACCAGGACCCACCAGGCCGACAGCAACACGGCGATGATGAGCGCCGGCCGCCCCAGGTCGGTCATGTTGGGCACGATGAGCTTCGCCGGAATGAGCATGAGCAGGCAGAGCATCAGGCTGAGCAGCACGGCGGCGTCCACCCGGGCGTACCGGCGCCGGGAGGCGTACACACCTCTTGCGACGCTGGCCGGTTCGAGGTCCGCCGGGTGCAGGAGGGACGCGGTCAACGGTGGTTACCCTCGACGCCCGGCGGCGGCCACTCCGTGCGCGGCACGATGATCGTGGCGTCGGCGGGGACCGGTTCGAGCGCTGCGGAACGGTCATCCACGCCGGTCTGGGCCGAGTTCCGGTCGGCCCATGCGGTCCGCTGGTTCACCGGTGGGGCGGCGGGCGGCGGCGCGTCGCGTCCCGGGCCGTGCGCGGCTCGGGATGCCGCCACCCGTCGCGCTCGCCGGCGCCGGATCACGGCGTCCAGCAGCACGGTCAGTGCCGTGGTGAGGAGTACGCCGATCCCGGCGATGGCGACCAGCGCCCGCTTGACCTTCGAGGTCGACTCGGTCACGTTCTCCCCGACGGTCAACCGGAGCGTGGTGATCGTCTGCTCGGCGGCGGCGCCGTAGTCGGCCTGAAGGGCGGTCACGCTCTCGCCGAAGCGCCGGACCAGTTCCTGGGTGGTCGCCGTCGCCTGCTCCTTGGTGGACGCGATGACCTCGAAGGTGACGATCGGCAGCATCTGGTCCAGGGTGAGGGTGAAGGCATCGGTGTACCCGGCGTCCTTGAGCGCCTCCACCACCTTCTGGTCCTGCACGGTGAGGATGGCCGCCTTGCCGAGCGAGGCGAGACCGAGATCGAGCCACGGATTGCGTGGTCGCGGCGCGCGGCCGTCGTCCTCCTTCGGAGTGACCGAGGGCGGGACGAGTTGGACGTAGCTGGTCGCCACGTAATTCGGTTCTATCTTGACCGCGGCGAGAACGGTCGCGGCGACCGTCAGCAACAGCAACGGACCGGCGATGTACCACCGCCGGACCAGAAGTTTGGTCAGGTCCCAGAAATCCACTACGTCCGTTACCCCCCCAGGTATGAGGGCCGACGTTTTCCGGACGTGACCCACCCACGCCGCCCATGCGTTCGCCAGCCCAGTGTCCAATCGGTATGCCCCTGGGTGCAAGGAGGCAGCCGCCGCGCGGAGCGGGAATCGACTTCGTCGTCCATCTCAGCGGGGGTCGCGATCGTGGCCAGTCAGGAATACGACAGTCAATTGCTGCGGACTGGTTTCGTGATTGCGACAGTCCGGTGCCGCCGAAGGTGGCACCGGACTACCCACCGAAGGGCTGCCGATCAGGCAGTCGGTATGATCTTGTAGATGTGGTACGAGTGCTCGCTGGCGAAGTTGTCGGTGATCATGCCTCCGCTGATCGGCACCGTCCGGTTCTCGAAGAGCACCTGAGCCTGGTTGGCGGTCAGGCCCGGCGGCAACGTGAGCCCCTGGGTGCCGGTGCCACCGGTGCGGCCCGGCATCGCGAAGAGGTAGTACGAGCCGGCGTACTCCTTGAGCATGGTGTCGAGGCGGCGGTTGAAGGTCCAGGCGTACGACTGGGTGTTGAGCACCGGCGCCAGGCCGATGATCCGCTTGTTCAACTCGGTCACCGTCGGCCGCACCGCCGCCCCGCACGCGTCCCGCAGCACATGCTGGGTGATGCACGGTCCGCCGAAGTTGTGGTTGAAGTAGATGATGCCGCGAGCCTCGTTGATCAGCGAGTTCATCACGGCCCCGGCGATCTGGGGCGCGGTGATGGTCGGTGCCGAATCCTCGGAAGCCGGATGGCCCAGTTCGACGAAGGCCCAGATCGGCTGACGTTTGCCGTCCAGCCCGTCGACCTGGCGCATCCGCTGCATCGTCAGGCCGTAGTTGGCGGCGCGGCGGCAGGTGCTCGCGGTAACTCCGATGCTGGGGCCCTCCGAGGAGGAGAGGCAGACGTTCGGGTCGGTGTACCAGTAGATGTCACTGGAGAACAGCGACGTGTAGCCGTTGACGAACCGGCTGGAGTCGCTGTCGGTTTCCCAGAACATCACTCCCTTGCCGAAGTTCGCGTAGCGCATCCGGCCGTCGCCGGTGGGCAGCTCCGCGGAAAGCCGTCGCAGCACCTCGAAGCCGCAGTCGAGCTTGCCGCCGACACAGATCTGCCCCTCGCCCGGATAGTTTCCGGTCCAGGCGCTGGCGCCAGGTCCAGCCCACATGTCGACCTCGTCGTTGAGCCACCAGGCCGTCGTCTCGGCTCCCTGGCCCGGAACGTCGGTGTCGACGACGGCGAACATGCCGTTGCGCCGAACCAGGGACAGATCGGAGTTCGAGGTCAGCATGACGTAGGTGTTGAGCCCGGCAGTGCGATCCAGGTCGACGTCGTGCTGGGTGAGCACCGACTCGTACCACACGCCGATCGGGAAGAAGTTGTGGTTGGTCCAACCCGCAGCGTTGGCCACCGGGAAGCTGGCGTAGTAGGACGGACCGCCCTCCCAGGCGACCCGGGGCAGGTTCAGTGCCGGACGAACCGGCGGGCTGGCCGTGGGTGCCCCCGTCGGTGGCGGTGAAGTCACCGACGGCGTGGTGGTTGTTGGCGTGGTGGGCGGTGTGGTCGGGGCAACCGGCGCGGGCGCGAAGACCACATCCACCCAGTAGTTGCTCGCCCGGTAGGTCTCGGTGGGGAAGCTCGACTCGCCGTACGCGTAGACACCCGCATCGGAGGTGGTCGTCAGCGGACCCGAACTGGCCTTCGCGGTGAAGTAGTTCTCCGACACCCGGTACCGCGTCGTGTGGTACGAGACCACGTAGACCTCACCGGCCTTGATCGTGACCGGCGTCGGCAGCCGCACCTCCTGCCATCCGGAACTCGTCTCGTTGGTCGAGGTCGCCGTGGCCAGTCGCCGACCTGCGGTCCACACGCTCACCGGGTGGGTGTTGCCGGAACCCTCCGCCTTGAGGAATCGGACGGCGGTCAGCGTGCCGTCGCGGGACGAGGTGAAGCGCAGGCCCACCTCGACGGGGACGAAGTCCGGATCGGTCGGCACGCGAGAGACGTCGAGGTCGGCGAAGAACGAGTAGGTGGTGGTCACTGCGGCTCTGCCCCAGGCGCCCAGCGCCGACGTGAGCACGATGACCAAAGCCGCCGCGACTGTGGCGGTCACCCGGCCGCGCCGCGATCGACGGGTCGGCAACGCAGGCTGTGGGTACGCGAGGCGAAGTGGAGCAACGGGAGAATTCGGGCTTTCCACGAAAAGACGCCTTTCCGATCAGGTACGCGCTGCCGCCGGCGTACGGTCGGCGTGAAGCCGCGATCGAGCCGGGCTCGCCGAATACGAGCGGCGGCCGCGTTCTCGCTCGTCATTGCTGTGATTTCTAACGACGCCCGACGAGCCGCCGAGATGTTCGCCCGACAGAATTAAGCGGTACTTAACGAGTATCCTGCCAACCCGTATCGCCCCATCAACGGCAGAAAGACGACATTGTCTCGGGGCTACCGTCGCGCGCGCACCGACTCCGGTCGCCCCCAACCGGACCGCGCACTCCAACCCGGTGAGCGGCGCTTTGCCTCGGCCAACAGGATGATCGCGATGTAGCAGAGCGCCGCGGGCAGCAGCCCGGGCGACCGGAGCAGCACCTGTCGCAGCCAGGACCAGGACCGCGGGCCGGGCACCGGGTCCGCCACCACGCCGTACTCGGGCGGCGCGGCCCGGAGGAATCGCCAGAACTCCGCGTTTCCCTCCCGCGCCCGGGCCACCCGGCGAATGAGATCCCCGGTACGTCGTGGCACCCGCACCTGGACCACCGCCGGTATCTCCACCTTCTCGTCGGCGCCGACGACCGCGTCGAGGAACATGTCGTCCGCGATAAGGTCGGGAAAGTCCGCGAAGCGGGACCGCGCCTCGGCGGAGAGCGCGATGACCCCCCGGCCGAACAATCGGTTGCGGAAGACGGGCAGTCGGGCGTTCACCGCGTAGTACGCGCGGACCGGCCAGGCGCTGCCCGAGGTGTCGATCACCGGCCGGGGCACCGCCGCGGCGATCCCGGGCCGCCCGACGGCAGCGGCGAGATCGTGTAACAATTCGACCGTGATCGGTGCGTCAGCGTCCGCGTAGATCCGCACATCGCCGTCGACCACCTGCTCAGCAGCGTTCATCGCCGCAGTTTTGGATGGCGTCGGTATTTCCAGAACTTGTACGCCGAATGAACGTGCAACCTCCGCTGTGTCGTCGGTGCAGCCATTGGCGACGACAACAATCTTCACATCATTGCTCAATTGTGAAGAACTCGATAGCCGACGTAGCGTGCCGGCGATTCCCGCAGCCTCATTGAAGGCCGGCATGATGACATCTATTCGCACTCTCCGATAGTGCCGGTCCGCACTGTGGACAGACAAGATGTCAAACAGCCAGGACCCGGGCCAGAGACCGAAATACGACACTGGTTGACCGCGTTGCCGCAGCATAAGCCTCGCTAGGATCCCTTTTCGTGTCGTCCGATGGGAACGGTTCCGGCTCCGGGAACCGGATCAAACTGTACGGTATTGACTTTGATCCTTTTCACGAGAAAGACGTGGTCCGGCACGTCGTCGCCGAGATCACCGCGGGCCGGGGCGGACAGATCGTCACCCCGAACGTGGACATTCTTCGTCGCGCCCGCCGGAATCAGGAGGCCCGCGCCCACGTGGAATCAGCGAGCGTGGTCGTGGCGGACGGAAAACCGTTGATCTGGGCCAGCCAGCTAGCCGGAAATCCGCTACCGGCCCGGGTTCCCGGCGCAGACCTGATCTGGAGCCTGTCAGCGGCGATGGCCGAGCAGAACCGCTCCGTCTACCTGTTCGGCGGCGCACCGGGCACCGCCAGCCGGGCGGAGCAGGCCATGCGATCCCGGTTTCCCCGGCTGCGCATCGCCGGGCATCTCAGCCCGCCGTTCGGGTTCGACGCCCGACCCGACCAGTTCGAGGCCGCCTGCGCCACCGTGGCGGCGGCCGCGCCGGACGTCGTCTACGTCGGGCTCGGCTTCCCCAAGCAGGAACGGGTGATCGCCCGGCTCCGCGCCCTGCTGCCCAGCACCTGGTTCCTGGGCTGCGGCGCGGCGATCGGGTTCGTGGCCGGCATCCACCGGCGGGCACCGCTGTGGATGCAGCAAACCGGCCTCGAGTGGGCGCACCGCCTGGCCAACGAACCGGCCCGACTCGCCCGCCGCTACCTGGTCCACGACGTTCCGTTCGCGCTGGAGCTGCTGGCGGTCACCGCGCTGCGCCGGCTGCATCGCCGCCGCGGCGGCATTCCCCGAGGAGGACGGCCGTGAACCGTCCCGACGTCTGCGTCGTGATCGTCTCGTACAACACCCGCGACCTGACCCTGCGCTGCCTGCGGGAACTCGAGGACAGCCGCACCCCGGACGTCCGGTTCGACATCGTCGTCGTCGACAACGCCTCGACCGACGGTTCGGCGGACGCGATCGCCGAACACTTCCCCGAGGTGCGGCTGGTACGACTGACCGAGAACGTCGGCTGGGGCCGAGGGGTGAACCGGGGGGCGGTCGCCGGCGACAGCGACTACCTCCTGCTGATCAACCCGGACACCGTACCGGTCGGCCAACCGGTCACCGAACTCGTGACGTTCGCCCGGCACCGGCCGCAGCATCGCGTCTACACCGGACGGACCCTGCGCGCCGACGGCACAGACGACGGCTACTCCTGCTGGGGGCTGCCGAGCCTGTGGAGTCAGTTCACCTTCGCCACCGGCCTCTCGACGGCCTTCCCGCGCCGCCACTGGGCCAACCCGGAGGGTCTGCCACGGTACGACCGGCGCACGGTACGTGAGGTGCCGGCGGTCTCCGGCTGTTTCCTGCTCATCGAACGTGCGCTCTTCGACCGGCTCGGCGGATTCGACCCACGGTTCTTCCTCTACAGCGACGACATCGACCTCTGCGCCCGGGCGGCGGCACAGGGCGCGCGGCCGGTGCTCCACCCCGGCGCGGCCGTGGTGCACGTGGGCGGCGCGTCGTCGACCTCCGACGGGCAGCGGCTGAAGATCCTCCGGGGCAAGGTGACCTACCTACGGCGGCACTGGTCACCGCTACGGTCCCGGCTCGGCGTGGGCCTGCTCGTCGCCGGTGTCGGACTGCGGGCCGCCGGCCGGCTCCTCCTCGGCGCCGACCGGTCGCGCGGAATCGACTGGGTGCTGCTCTGGCGGCAGCGCCACGCCTGGACCGCCGGCTGGCCACCGGTCGACGAGCCCCGGCCGCCGTACGACCCGGACGGCCCTCGCAACGTGTCAGCCGGCGCCAGATCGACCGGGTGAGCCCTCCGGCTCACTCTCGCCGCCAGTTCGCCCTGTATCGGGGCATATCGGCGATATGGTCTGATCGATGACCAGGTCCGCGACGCCGACATGAGGAAACTCCTCGCCGCCACGCTCGGGATCCTCTCCGCGGTCGGCGGTTTCGTGGACATCGGCGACCTGGTCGCCGCCAGCCAGGCCGGCGCCCGGTTCGGCATGGCGCACAGCTGGGTCCTGCTGCTCGGCGTGGTGGCGATCTGCGCGTACGCCGAGATGGCCGGACGGATCGCGGCGGTGACCGGGCGGGCCGTGTTCGACCTGATCCGGGAACGGCTCGGCGCCCGGGTGGCGCTGCTCAACCTGGTGGCGTCGTACGTGGTCACCGTGGTCACCCTGGCCGCCGAACTCGGCGGGGTGGCGCTGGCCGTGCGGCTGGCCACCGGCGTGCCGTACCTGATCTGGGTCCCGGTGGCCGGAGCGGCGGTCTGGCTGGTGCTGTGGCGGATGCGGTTCCCGGTGATGGAGCGGCTGTTCGGGCTGGCCGGCCTGGCGCTGGTGGTCTTCGCCGTGGCGCTGTTCTGGCTGCCCACCGACTGGGCTGCCCTCGGCCGCAGCGCGGTGAGCATCGAGGAGGCCGGGCAGGGATGGGGCACGTACTGGTTCGTCGCGGTGGCCCTGTTCGCCTCCACGGTCAGCCCGTACGAGGTCTTCTTCTTCTCCTCCGGCGGCGTGGAGGAACACTGGGGTGCCGCCGACCTGGCCGACGCCCGCTTCAGCGTGCTGGTCGGGTTCCCGATCGGCGGGTTCCTCGCGCTGGCCCTGATCGCCACCGCGACCGTGGTGCTGCGCCCCGCCGGCCTGGCGGTCACCGGCCTCGAACAGGTCGCCCATCCGGTCGTGCTGGCCTTCGGCGGACTCGGCCTGGCGATCGCGGCGTTGGCCTTCTTCGCGGTCACCTTCGGCGCCGCGCTGGAGACCGGCCTGTCCGCCGCGTACGCCGCCGCGCAGTACTTCGGCTGGCAGTGGGGCAAGCGGGTCAGCCCGCGTGAGGCGGCCCGATTTCACACCGTGCTGCTGATCAGCGTGCTGCTCGGAGTGCTCCTGCTGCTCACCGCGATCGACCCGGTGGCGCTCACCGAGTACATGTTGATCATCAGCGCGGTGGCGTTGCCGCTGACGTACCTGCCGATCCTGGTGGTCGCCAACGACCGCACGTACCTCGGCGACCGGGTCAACGGACCGTGGCTCAACACGCTGGCCGCCGCGCTGCTGCTGGTCATCCTGACCGCGTCGATCGTCGCCGTACCGCTGGCCATCGGCACCAGAATGGGGCAGTGAGAATCGAGGTGAGCCGCCAGTTGCTCGACCGCCAACTCGTCGACGTGCAGGGCCGGCTGGTCGGCAAAGTCGACGACGTGGAGTTCGCGATCGACACCGAGGGCAGGCCGTATCTGCTGACGCTGCTCACCGGGCCGGGCGCGCTCGCGCTGCGGGTCGGCGGCCGGCTCGGCCGGATGATGGCGCTGGCGGCCGAGCGGTTCGTCACGGACCGGCCGATGGCGCCGCTGCGCATCCCGTACCCGCTGGTCGCGCGGATCGACAGCGCCGTGTGGCTGCGGGTACGCGCCGAGGAACTACCCACCGCACCCGTGGAGCAGTGGCTGCGCCGTCGGCTGATCGACCGTATCCCGGGGGCTGGCCGTGCGAGCGGGTGAACTGCTGGGCCGCACCGCGTACGACGAGCGGGGACGACGGCTGGGTCGGGTGGTGGACCTGGTGGTCCGCGGTACGCCCGACGGACCGCTGCACCTGACCGACCTGGTCGTCACCCGACACTGGTACGGCCGGTTGAGCGGGCGGCTGATCGGCCCGGAGCGGCACCCCTCCGGCCCGTGGGCACTACGCGCCGCGGCCCGGCTGCTCGGCCGCAGCACCATCCAGGTGCCGATGCACCGGATCCGGCTCGATCCGCCGCTGCCCGAGCGCCCCGAGCCGCCGCCCAATCCGCCCAGGTCCGACTCGCCGACCGACCCGCCCAGGTCCGACTTCCCGCCGGCGTAGCGGTGCCTATGCCCACTCGCCGCGGCGGTGAATCCTCTCCGGATCGGTCAGTGCGGCAGTTCGAGAAGATACTCGTCGATCTCGTGGCCGCGACCCGGGGCGTACGCCCGGTCGGTGCCACGCACCACGAACCCGCACCTGTGCAGCACCGCCAACGAGGCGGCGTTGTCGACCGCCGTCCGCGCGTACAACGGCCGACGGGTCACCTCGCGCAGCAGGGCGGCCAGCGAACGGCTGGCGTACCCACGGCCCCACCGGGACCGGTCGATCCAGTAGCTGACCTCGGTCCGACCGGCTGCGGGAAACGCCAGCACGTGCCCGACCACCTCGCCGTCCACGGTCACGGTGCGAGCCACGATCTGCGGATCGGTCAGGATGCGCGCCCAGTGCGCGGCGAACGCCCGCCGGTCGGTCGGGTCCGGCGCGCCGAAGGCGGCCATCCGGTTGGCCACCGGGTCGAGCTGATGAGCGAAGAACTCCGGCAGGTCGTCCTCGCCGACCGGGCGCAGCCGGAGGTCGTCGGTCACCGCCCGACCATACGTGTCCGCCGGTGGGGACCAGTGGCCCGTCCCGAATCGGCTTTCGGCCGTCGCCTCTTCAGTGCGCTCCAGCGAGCACGCGATCGGTAGTCCTACCTTGCGGTGGGCGCCCTGCCGGGGCTGCTCCTAGGGTTGACCAGGCGGTTCACAGACCGGAAACGGCGGTGCGCGTCCGTGGCACCGCCCGGTGGTACAGGCTGACAGCGGACGAGGAGGATGCGATGACCAGCGACACGGCTGCCCCTGTCGTGGTGGGTGTGGACGGTTCCGAGATCGCCCTGCAGGCCGTACGGGCCGCCGCACGCGAGGCCGCCAACCGGCACCGCCCGCTGCGGATCGTGCACGCGTTCATCTGGCCGTTGATGCGGGTGCCGTTGGGCCCGGCGCCCGGGGCGCCCGCCGGTGCTGGCCTGCGCAACCAGGCGCAGCGGTACGTCGACGAGGCGGTGGCCGAGGCGGGCGAGGCGACGCCGGAGGTGGCCGTCGAGGGGGCGGTGGTCGAGGGCGCGGCCAGCGGCGTCCTGCTCGCGGAGTCCCGCGCCGCCGCGCTGGTCGTGCTCGGCAGCCGGGGCCTGGGCGGATTCGCCGGCCTCCTGCTCGGCTCGGCGGCCGTGCAGGTCAGCGCCCACGCCGACTGCCCGGTTCTGGTGGTACGCGGTGAGCCGCCGACGAACGGTCCGGTGGTGGTCGGTGTCGACGGCTCGGAACTGTCCCGACAGGCGGTCGGTTTCGCGTTCGAGGAGGCGGCCCGGCGTGACACGGAGCTGATCGCGGTGCACGCCTGGCTCTATCCGACCCCGGCCGGCCCCGGCGACATCCTGCCGCTGGTCTACGACCTGGACGCCTTCCAGGAACAGGAGGAGCGCGTCCTCGCCGAATCCGTGGCCGAGTGGTCCGGGCGCTATCCGGAGGTGACCGTGCAGCAACGGCTGGTCCGCGGCTCGCCGGGCCGGGCGTTGGTCGAGCAGTCCCGCACCGCGCAGCTGGTGGTGGTCGGTGCGCGCGGGCGGGGACCGCTGGGCGGGCTGCTGCTCGGCTCAGTCAGCCACGCGGTGCTGCACCACGCCGAGTCACCGGTGGCGATCGTCCGGAAGCCGCGTACGGTCTGAGGCAACGTGTGAGACGGATCTCTGGGAGAGGCCGATGAACCGACCCGTCGTGGTGGGAGTGGACGGATCACCACCGAGCCTGGTCGCCGCCGAACACGCCGCGCAGGCGGCGGTGTGGCGGTCCCGCCCGCTGCACCTGGTGCACGGCTATCTGCATCCGCTCGGCTACGGGGTGCCGATCAATCCGTACGACGTGGGGTTGCCGGCGCCCTCGGAGGACGGCCGCAAGATGCTCGAACAGACCGCCGCCGAGCTGGTCGACCGGTGGCCGGGGCTGAGCGTCGAGGTGCGGCAGGTGGCCGGTGGACCGGGCGCCACCCTGGTCGAGGAGTCCCGGCGGGCGGAGCTGGTCGTGGTGGGCAGCCGGGGCCTGGGCGGTTTCGCCGGCCTGCTGCTCGGCTCGGTCGGCACCCAGGTGGCCGCACACGCCCACTGCCCGGTGCTGGTGATCCGGCCGCCCGACGGCCCGATCCCCACCGAGGGGCCGGTCCTGGTCGCAGTGGACGGATCGGAACCGGCGGAACTCGCCGTCGGGTACGGCGCGGACGAGGCCACCCGGCGCGGCACCGAGCTGCTGCTGATGCACGTCACCGACGAGCGCAACACCGACGAGCGCAGCGCGGGCGGGGCATTGCTGGCCACGGCGGCTGCCGCCGCCCGCGGCAGCCACCCGAACCTGACCGTGACCGAACGCCTGGTCACTGCGGCAAAACCCGACCAGGCGCTGATCGAGGCGTCCGGACAGGCCGCGCTGCTGGTGGCCGGTTCCCGTGGCCGGGGCGGCTTCACCGGCCTGCTGCTCGGCTCGGTCAGTCAGGCGCTGGTGCAGCACGCCCGCTGTCCGGTGCTCGTCGCCCACCCGCACGGGCACGCGGCCTGATACGGCGGGGGTGCCGAATCAGGTTTCCCCGCCCCGGAGCAGCTGCTCGAAGTCGGTGGTGAGGGCGAACGGATCGGCCGGCCCGCTGGATGCCGGTCGCCGGTGGATCTGCTCGGCCAGTTCCCGGCCGGCACGGCCGATCCGGGTCCGCAGCGCGCCCCCCACCGTGCCGCCGGACCAGTCCTCGGGCGCGGCGAAGACCGCCGTCGGCGCCACCACCGCCCGCAGATAGGTGAACATCGGGCGGACGGCGTGCTCCAGGGCGAGGGAGTGGCGGGCGGTGCCGCCGGTCGCGGCGATCAGCACCGGCCGGCCGCCCAACGCCTCGGCGTCGACCAGGTCGAAGAACGACTTGAACAGCCCGCTGTACGAGGCGTTGAAGATCGGGGTGACGACGATCAGCCCGTCAGCGCCGGTGACCTGATCCAGCGCCTGCCGCAGCGGCTCCGACGGGAAACCGGTGAGCAGGTGGTTGACGATGTCGTGGGCGTGCTCGCGCAGCTCGACCGGGCGCAGCTCGACCGTGTCGCCGAGCCCGACCAGCTCGTCGCGGGTGGCCACGGCGAGTTGGTCGGCGAGCAGCCGGGTCGACGAGGGCTGACTGAGACCTGCCGAGACCACGGCGAGGGTGCGCAGGGTCATCGGGCCGTCTCCGGCGCCCGACCGGTGACGTCGTCGACGGCGTGGACGGTGCTGTCCTTGCCACCACCGGCGGCGGCCCGCAGCGACGCGTGCGTCGGCGCCGGCGGCACGTGGGCCGGGCGCAGCGAGTCGAACTCCTTGCGCAGCACCGGCACGACCTCCTCGCCGAGGAGGTCGAGCTGCTCCAGCACGGTCTTCAGCGGCAGCCCGGCGTGGTCGATGAGGAACAGCTGGCGCTGGTAGTCGCCGACGTAGTCGCGGAAGCCGAGGGTCCGGTCGATGACCTGCTGCGGGCTGCCGACGGTCAGCGGGGTCTGCGCGGTGAATTCCTCCAGCGACGGGCCGTGCCCGTAGACCGGCGCGTTGTCGAAGTACGGACGGAACTCGCGTACCGCGTCCTGGGAGTTGCGCCGCATGAACACCTGCCCGCCGAGGCCGACGATGGCCTGGTCGGCGGAGCCGTGGCCGTAGTGCTCGAAGCGCTGCCGGTACAGGCCCACCATCCGGCGGGTGTGCTCGGCGGGCCAGAAGATGTGGTTGGCGAAGAAGCCGTCGCCGTAGTATGCGGCCTGCTCGGCGATCTCCGGGCTGCGGATCGAGCCGTGCCACACGAACGGCGGGACGCCGTCGAGCGGGCGCGGTGTCGAGGTGAACGACTGCAGCGGGGTGCGGAAGCGGCCCTTCCAGTCGACCACGTCCTCGCGCCAGAGCCGGCGCAGCAGGTCGTAGTTCTCGATGGCGAGCGGGATGCCGTTGCGGATGTCCTGGCCGAACCAGGGGTAGACCGGCCCGGTGTTGCCCCGACCCATCATCAGGTCGACCCGGCCGTCGGCCAGATGCTGCAGCATTGCGTAGTCCTCGGCGATCTTCACCGGGTCGTTCGTGGTGATCAGCGTGGTCGCGGTGGACAGCAGCAGCCGCTCGGTACGGGCGGCGATCCAGCCCAGCATCGTGGTGGGCGAGGATGGCACGAACGGCGGGTTGTGGTGCTCGCCGGTGGCGAAGACATCGAGACCGACCTCCTCGGCCTTGAGCGCGATGGTCACCATCGCCTTGATCCGCTCGCCCTCGGTCGGCTCCCGACCGTTGGTCGGGTCGACCGTGACGTCGCCGACGGTGAAGACACCGAACTGCATGAGGCCCTCCTTGGGTGGCGGCCGGAACCTCGGCTGGCCCGGACGACCCGCACAACATACTTGACGAGTCAACTATTCCGGTGCCGGCACCTGGAGTGATTCGTGCGGCGGGGCCGGGGGAGGACCCGGCCCCGCGCACCTCAACCGGTCACACGCTGGCCAACTGCCCCGCGTGGCGGCCCTCAACGAACTCCTCGACCAACTTGTCGCAGAACGCCGGCAGGTCGTCGGGCTTGCGGCTGGTCACCAGGCCGTTGTCGACCTGGACCGGCTGGTCGACCCAGTTCCCACCGGCGTTGCGGATGTCGGTCCGCAGGCTCGGGAACGAGGTGACGGTGCGGCCCTTGACCATCCCGGTCTCCACCAACGACCACGGGCCGTGGCAGATCGCCGCCACCGGCTTCTCCTGCTGGAAGAACGCCGTGACGAACGCCATCGCGGTGGGGTTCATCCGGAGCCGGTCCGGATTGACCGTGCCGCCCGGCAGCACGAGGCCGTCGTACTCGCTCGCGTCGGCCTGGTCCACCGTGCGGTCCACCGGATACTTTCCGGCGGGGCTGATGTCGTGGTTCATGGCCTGGATCTCGCCCGGCTTGAGGGAGATCAGGTGGACCTCGGCACCCGCCTGTTCCGCGGCGGATCGCGACTTGCTGTACTCGATCTCCTCAACCCCGTCGGTGGCGAGGATCGCGACCCGCTTACCGGTCAGTGGTTGCTGGGTGTCAGCCATGATTCGGCTCCCTTCCCGGCACCGCCCCTGTCTGCGGCGCACTGGCTCGGTGCAGTTCGCGTACCCGATGCCACTTCCGGCAAACCGTCGCACGTCGCCCGCCTGGTGAGAGACAATCCCGCGATCGGGCCTGTCGAGCCGACTCCGCACTGCCCCTTTGCGCCAGTCCGGGCTGCACGCTCGTCGCACGGCGCTGCTTGGCAGGGCACGCCCTGTCGAGCTGAGAGCGTCAACGAATCACGACCTTTCGCCGACGGATACGCATAACCCTCACGTGATGGCACCAACGGTTCAGCTCGACAGCGACAGCCACATCAGCGCCGCCGCCGTGGAACGTGGCGGCGGTAGCTGCTGACCGTCGGGTCTCCGGTGATCCAGAACCGCCACGGCACGTCGTGGGCGGCGGCCACGCCGACGCGCGGGCCGGCGGAGACGGCAGCCGGCGCGACCGGGCGGGTGGGCGGAGTCAGCAGCAGCGGGCCGCTGCCGTCGAGCATCGACGTGCCGTTCGCCGTAGCGTCGATGCCGAGCGCGACCACCAGCCGAGCGGGTCCGCGAGCCAGGTCCCGGTCGGGCACCTCGCCGCGGCGCTTGCGGGCGAGGTCCAGGCCGTCGACCACTTCACCGGCGCGCAGCAGGACCGCCGCCGCCTCCCCCTCGCCCCCGCAGACGAGATTGAGACACCAGTGCACACCGAAGACGAAGTAGGTGTAGGCGTGCCCCGGAGGCCCGAACATGACCTTCGTACGCGGGGTTGGCCCACGATGGGCGTGCGAGGCAGGATCTTCCCCGGTGCCGGCGTACGCCTCGACCTCGGTCAGCCGGATCCGGACGCCGTTGGCCGAGATCTCCCAGCCGAGCAGGGTACGGGCGGTTTCGGCGACATCGGCGGCGGGGGCACTGAGCCAGGGGTGATTCACTCGTCCAGGTAACCCGGCCCGCGCGCGACCGGCAACCCACACCGTCCTTCCGTATGCCGGCTCGCGCCAGCGCATCTGCTTGATCCCAGGTGGTCCGGGATGTCATCGCGCCGATCGGCGCGTCGACAGGCGGCATTTCGAGGTATCTCCACGAACCTGTCCGAACCGTAGAATGAAGAAGCGATTTGCCAAGCTCAAGAGGACCTTGATGGTTCGAACTTCCACTGCCGCGGTTCATCACCCGCCAGCGTGCGCGCCGCACGCCCAGCGAGGCCGTGACGGAAGCCAGCGGATCGGCCTGGTCGCATGGCCGGGGCTTCCGCCTGCCGCGCCAGTACAGCCCTAGGAGACCGCCCGGCGCCAGGGATTAGGGCAGGCTTACCTTAGAGTGTCCCTTCGTGGCGTCCCCCCTCTCCTTGCTCCCAGCCGTCGAGGCGGTGCCGTTCGTCCGCGATCTGGCCGCCCATGGTGACCGTCCCGCGATCCTGACCAAGGACGGGCAGATTTCCTACGCCGACCTCGCCGGGCGGGTCGCGCGGACCGCCGAGCGGCTCGGCGTCGGCCGCCGGCTGGTGCTGGTGGTCGGCGCGAACACGGTCGACTCGCTGGTGGCGTACCTGGCCGCGCTGCACGCCGGCCACCCGGTCCTGCTGGTGCCGGACGGGCACGACACGGCCGTCGCCAGCCTGGTCGAGGCGTACGACCCGGACGTGGTGATCGGTCCGGCCGGGGGCTGGCGCGTCGAGCACCGCCGAGCCGGCTCCGCCCACGACCTGCACCCAGACCTGGCGCTACTGCTGTCCACCTCCGGCTCGACCGGCTCCCCGAAGCTGGTCCGGCTGTCACGCACCAATGTGCAGGCCAACGCCGAGGCGATCGGCGAGTACCTGGGCATCCGGGACACCGACCGGGCGGCCACCAGCCTGCCGATGCACTACTGCTACGGCCTGTCGGTGGTCAACAGCCACCTGGCCCGGGGCGCCGCGCTGGTACTGACCGACCTGTCGGTCGCCGACGCCTGCTTCTGGGAGTTGTTCCGCCAGACCCGGGCCACCACGTTCGCCGGAGTGCCGTACACCTTCGACCTGCTGGACCGGGTCGGCTTCGCCGCCATGGACCTGCCGCACCTGCGGTACGTCACCCAGGCTGGCGGCCGGCTCGCCCCCGAGCGGGTGCGCCGCTACGCCGAGTTGGGTCGGCACGCCGGCTGGGACCTGTTCGTGATGTACGGGCAGACCGAGGCGACCGCGCGGATGGCGTACCTCCCACCGGGCCTTGCGGCCCACCACCCGGCGGCGATCGGCGTGCCGGTGCCCGGCGGCGCGTTCCGGCTGGCGCCGGTGCCCGACCACCCGGATCCGGCGGTCGGCGAGCTGGTCTACGCGGGCCCGAACGTGATGCTCGGCTACGCCGAGACCCCCGCCGACCTGGCCCTGGGCCGCGCCGTCGAGGAGCTGCACACCGGGGACCTGGCCCGGCGCACCCCGGCCGGGCTGTACGAGATCGTCGGCCGGCGCAGCCGGTTCGCGAAGATCCTCGGGCTGCGGGTCGACCCGGAGCAGGTCGAGGCGCTGTTGGCCGCGCACGAGGTCACCGCCACCTGCGTCGGCGGCGACGACGAGCTGATCGTGGCGGTGGTCGCCGCCGCTGATCCGCGCCGCGTCCGCCGGCTAGTCGCCGACGAGGTGGGGCTGCCGCCGCGAGCGGTGCGGGTGCTCGCCCTGACCGAGCTGCCCCGGCTGGCCAGCGGCAAACCCGACCTGGCCGGGCTGCGCGCGCTGGCCACCGCGCCGCGCACCACCGCCACGCCGGCCGGCGACGAGCCGTCACCCACGGCACCGGTCGGCGACCTGTGCCGGCTGTACGCGGAGGTGCTCGACCGCGACGACGTGCGCCCCGAGCTGAGCTTCGTCGAACTGGGTGGCGACTCGTTGTCGTACGTCGAGATGTCGGTCCGGCTGGAGCAGGAACTCGGCCACCTGCCGGCGAACTGGCACACCCTGCCGATCGCGGCGTTGCGCGCACCGCGGCGGCCCGGTGGTCGGCGACGATCGCTGGAGACCAGTGTGGCGCTGCGGACCGCGGCGATCGTGCTGATCGTCGGCTCGCACATACCGCTGTTCACGCTCACCGGCGGGGCGCACCTGCTGCTCGCGGTGGCCGGGTTCAACTTCGCCCGGTTCCAGCTCACCACCGCCGGGCGGCGCGACCGGCTGCGACAGATCGGGGCCGGCCTGGCCCGGATCGTGCTGCCGACGGTGGCCTGGATCGGCGCGGTGATGCTGGTCACCGACCAGTACCGGCCCAGCACCCTGCTGCTGGTGCACAGCATCGTCGGCCCCGGCGACGCCACCGGGTGGCACTTCTGGTTCGTCGAAGCGCTGGTCTACCTGCTGGTGGCGCTGGCCGCGCTGCTCGCGCTGCGGCCCGTCGACCGGTTGGAACGCCGGTACCCGTTCGCCCTGCCGCTGGGCCTGACCGTGCTCGGTCTGCTCGGCCGGTACGACGTGTTCGGCTTCGACGCCCGCCACGACCTGCCGGCCGCGCTGGTCGCCGGTTGGCTGTTCACCCTCGGTTGGGCCGCCGCCCGCGCCGACAACGTCGGACGGCGGCTGCTGGTGACCGTCGCGGCGGCGCTGACCGTGCCCGGCTTCTTCGGCCAACCGGCCCGGGAGGCGCTGATCGTGGCCGGCCTCGCCCTGCTGGTCTGGCTGCCCACCGTGCCCAGCCTCGGTCTGGTCAACCGGATCGCCGGGGTGCTGGCCGGCAGTTCGCTCTACATCTATCTGACCCACTGGCAGGTCTACCCCCACCTGCGGGACTGGCCGCTGGTGGCGCTGGCCGCGTCGCTGGTCGTCGGTATCGGCTACGCCGTCCTCGCCGGGCGGGTGGGACGTTGGCTCACCCACCGCTTTTCAACATTACGTTGAGCCGGCGGCACACCAACCCCTACGCCGCCGACCCGTACGAGGCGATCGCCGTGGTGCTGGCGCTGGCCGCCGGAGCCGCCGCGCCGACGCCCGGCGAGAAGCCGGTCGACGAAACCGACCTGCTCGCCGCGCTCGCCCTCTTCCCGCATCTGCGCGCCGAGATCGACACCCTGGAGGCGGGTCTGTTCGACCTCGCCCGCAGCCGTGGCCTGACCTGGCAGGCGATCGGGCACGGGCTGGGCCTGCGCAGCGCCCAGGCCGCCAAGCAGCGCTACGAACGGCTCTCCGCCCGCACCTCCCCCACCCCCTGACCCCGCACACCCCGGCAACCGCCAGCCGGCAACGACGACCGCGACCGGCAGCAACTTCGGGGAAGATGCTGCCTCATCGGACCGGGAGGCAGCATTTTCCCCGAAGTTGCGCAGTCCCCGGCAGGTGCGGGGTTCCCCCCGGCAGGTGCGGGGTTCCCCCCGGTAGGGTGCGGGCGGTCCTGAGGGGACGTTGCTACAGGGGGTTGCTCAGCGGGGGACCACCTGCTCCGCGGCCCACTCCCGCCAGGTGGCGAGCTTGTCGGCGGCGGCGGCGAGCTGGTCGGCGACCGGGCCGGGGCCGGTCGAGCCGGGGGTGGTCCGGGCCGCGAGGGCCGAACGGACCGACAGCACGTCGCGCACGCTCGGGTCGAGGTGCTCGCTGACGGTGGCGAGGTCGTCGTCGGAAACCTCGTCGAGGGCGCAGTCCCGGGCCGCGCAGAGCGCCACCAACTTGCCGGTGATCTCGTGCGCGTCACGGAACGGCACACCCTTGCGCACCAGCCAGTCGGCCACCTCGGTGGCCAGAGAGAAGCCCACCGGCGCGGCGGCGACCAGCCGGTCGACGCGTACCGTCATGGTGGAGATCATCCCGGCCAGGGCCGGCAGCAGCAGCTCCAGGGTGTCGACCGCGTCGAAGACCGGCTCCTTGTCCTCCTGCATGTCCCGGTCGTACGTCATGGGCAGGCCCTTGAGCATGGTCAGCACAGCGACCAGCCCGCCGACCAGCCGGCCGGACTTGCCCCGGGCCAGCTCGGCGATGTCCGCGTTCTTCTTCTGCGGCATGATCGACGACCCGGTGGCGAAGGCGTCGTCCAGCTCCACCCAGCCGAACTCCTGCGACGTCCAGAGCACCACCTCTTCACCGAGGCGGGACAGGTGCACCCCGACCATCGCGGTGATGAAGAGGAACTCGGCGACGAAGTCGCGGTCGGCGACGGCGTCCATTGAGTTGGCGAAGGAGGTCCGGAAGCCCAACTCCTTGGAGACCGCCACCGGGTCCAGCGGCAGCCCCGACCCGGCCAGCGCGCCCGCGCCGAGCGGGCTGACCGCCGTACGGTGGTCCCAGTCCCGCAGCCGCTCCAGGTCCCGCAGCAACGGCTGGACGTGGGCGAGCAGCCAGTGGCCGAAGGTGACCGGCTGGGCGTGCTGCAGGTGGGTCATGCCGGGCGCGGCGGTCTCCACGTGCCGCTCGGCCTGCTCGACCAGCGCCTCGGCCAGCTCGACCAGCCGGGCGGCCACGCCCCGGGCATGGTCGCGCAAATAGAGCCGCAGGTCGGTGGCGACCTGGTCGTTGCGGGACCGGCCGGCGCGCAGCTTGCCGCCGAGGCTGCCGAGCCGTTCCAGCAGCCCGCGTTCCAGGGCGGTGTGCACGTCCTCGTCGTCGACGGTCGGGCGGAACGCCCCGGAGGCGCAGGCGGCCTCCAGGTCGTCCAGGGCGGCGAGGATGCGGCCCAGTTCCTCCGGGTCGAGCAGGCCGGCTCGGGCCAGCACCCGGGCGTGCGCCCGGGACCCGGCGATGTCGTACGGGGCCAGTCGCCAGTCGAACTGAACGCTCACCGACAGCCGCGCGAGCGCCTCCGACGGGCCGCCGGCGAACCGGCCGCCCCACAGGCTCGTCCGGTTCGCGGGGGCGTTGTTCTCGGTCAGGCTCTTGTCATCCACCCCGCCAATTCTGATGGTCAAGGCTTCACCCCACCCAACCGGGCGGCCGTTGAGCTTTCCCACTGCACGGTCATGGCGTCGTGCTCTCCCCTTCACCGTTGTCTTCCCGGCGGGCCCAGCGGGCGAGCCGTTCGCCGAGCGCCGCCCCGCCGTCCGGATCGCGGGCCACGACGAAGATCGTGTCGTCGCCGGCGATGGTGCCGACGACCTCCGTCAGGCCCGCCCGGTCCACCGCGCTAGCCAGGTAGTGGGCGGCGCCGGGCGGAGTGCGCAGCACTGCGATGTTGCCGCTGGAGTCGACCTCGTTGAGCAACTCGCGCAGCAGCCGCACGAGGCGGGCCGGTGCCGCCTCGGCGTCGCGCAGCGGCCGGTGGCCGTCCTCCGGAATGACGTAGACGGCCCGGCCGTCACCGCCCCGGGCGGTGACCGCGCCGAGTTCCTTCAGGTCCCGCGAGAGCGTGGCCTGGGTGACCTGGACGCCCTCGTCGGCGAGCAGCTCGGCCAGCTCGGTCTGCGAACGGATCTCCCGGTCGCGAATCAGCTCGACGATGCGGGCGTGCCGGGCGGTGCGGGTCAACGATGCGGCCACCGATCCTCCTCGTTCACGACTGCGCGGCTCACGGTGACTGCGCGAGCAGGAACGCCAGCAGCGCCTTCTGGGCGTGCAGCCGATTCTCCGCCTGGTCGAACACGGCGCTGCGCGGGCCGTCGAGCATCTCGTCGGTGATCTCCTCGCCGCGGTGCGCGGGCAGGCAGTGCAGCACGATCGCCTCCGGCGCGGCGTGCCCGAGCAGCGCCTTGTTGACCTGGTACGGCAGGAACGGGGTGATCCGGTCCAGGCCGTCGGCCTCCTGGCCCATCGAGGTCCAGGCGTCCGTGGCGACCACGTCGGCGTCGCGGACCGCGGCGACCGGGTCGGTGAGTACCCGCACCGACCCGCCGGTGCCGGCGGCGATCGCCTCGGCCCGGGCCACCACGTCGGCGTCGGGCTGGAAGCCCGCCGGGCCGGCGACCCGCACGTGCATCCCGGCGGTCGCGCCGGCCAGCAGATAGGACTGGGCCATGTTGTTCGCCGCGTCACCGACGTACGCCAGTTTCCGGCCGGCGGTGCCACCGCACCACTCACGCACGGTGAGCAGGTCGGCCAGCAGCTGGCAGGGGTGGAAGCCGTCGGTCAGCGCGTTGACCACCGGCACGGTGGCCTCGGCGGCCACCTCCGCGATCCGGTCGTCGCCGTGGGTGCGCAGCACGATCGCGGCCACGTAGCGGGACAGCACCCGACCGGCGTCGCCGAGGGCCTCGCCCCGACCGAAGTGGGTGACCTGGGTGTCCACCACGAGGGGATGGCCGCCGAGTTCGGCGATGCCGGCGTCGAACGAGATCCGGGTCCGCAGGCTCTGCTTGTCGAAGAGCACGGCCACCGAGCGGGGCCCGGCCAGCGGACGGTACGCGAACCGGTCGACCTTCATCCGTGCCGCCAGATCGAGCACGGCGGACTGCTCGGCCGGTGACAGGTCGTCGTCCCGCAAAAAGTGCCGGGTCATGCGGGTGCCTCCGTGGTGACGTCGCTGGAAATCCTGGTACGGACCGGCCCCTGCGCGGGCTCTGCCGGATGAGAATCCGCAGTGGCCGCGGAGAGGGCGGTGGGTAGGGCCGCGAGGAAGGCATCGGCCTGGGCGGCGGTCAGGATCAGGGGTGGGGCGAGGCGCAGGACATCCGGCTGCACCGGATTGACCAGGAAGCCGGCCGCGCGCAGCGCCTCGGCGGCGGCGGCCGACACCGGCGCGGTGAGGGCCACACCGAGCAGCAGACCGGCACCCCGGACACCGGCGACGAGCGGATGGTCGAGCGCCTCAACCCCCCGGCGCAGCCGTTCGCCGACCCGCTTGACGTGGTCGAGCAGCCCTTCGTGGGAGATGGTGGAGAGCACCGCCAGGGCGGCGGCGCAGCTGACCGGGTTGCCGCCGAAGGTGCTGCCGTGCAGACCGGGGGCCAGCAGGTCGGCGGCCGGGCCGAAGGCGAGGGCCGCGCCGATGGGCAGCCCGCCGCCGAGCCCCTTGGCCAGGGTCACCACGTCCGGCTCCACACCGTCGGCCTGGTGGGCGAACCAGTGCCCGGTGCGGCCGATACCGGTCTGCACCTCGTCGAGCACCAGCAGCGCCCCGTGGCGGGCGGTGATCTGCCGCGCGGCGGCGAGGTAGCCGGCCGGCGGGACGACCACACCGTTCTCGCCCTGGATGGGCTCCAGGATCACCATGGCCGTGGCGTCGGTGACCGCCGCCTCCAGGGCGGCCACATCGCCGTACGGAATGTGGTCGACGTCGCCCGGTAGCGGGCGGAACGGGTCGGCCTTGGTCGGCTGGCCGGTCAGGGCCAGGGCCCCCATCGTACGGCCGTGGAAACCGCCGATGGTGGCGACCACGTGGCTGCGACCGGTGCGCCGGGACAGCTTGAAAGCCGCTTCGTTCGCCTCCGCCCCGGAGTTGGCGAAGAAGACCCGCCCGGGACGGCCGGCCAGCGCCAGCAGCAGCTCTGCCAGAGCCACCGGCGGTTCGGCGACGAACAGGTTGGACACGTGCCCGAGGGTGGCGACCTGCTTGGACACGGCGGCCACCACGGCCGGGTGGGCGTGGCCGAGGGCGTTGACGGCGATGCCGCCGAGCAGGTCGACGTACTCCCGGCCGGCGTCGTCGACCACGACGGCGCCGGAGCCGGAGACCAGCGCCAGCGGCGGCGTGCCGTAGTTGTTCATCATCGACTGCTGCCACCGCTGGGTCAGCGCGCTCATGCCGGTTCTCCGTTCCGCGACGGGATCACCATGGTTCCGAAGCCTTCCGAGGTGAACACTTCCAGCAGCGTGGAGTGGGCGACCCGGCCGTCCACGACGTGCGCGGCGGGCACTCCCCCACGGACGGCCCGCAGGCAGGCCTCCATCTTGGGCACCATGCCCGACTCCAGCGACGGCAGCAGCCGCGCCAGGTCGTCCGTGGTGATCTCGCTGACCAGGCTCGACGTGTCCGGCCAGTTGGCGTACAGGCCCGGCACGTCGGTGAGAACGACGAGCTTGCGTGCCCGCAGGGCGACGGCGAGCGCGGCGGCGGCGGTGTCGGCGTTGAGGTTGTGCAGCACCCCGTCCACGTCCGGTGCCACGGTGGAGATCACCGGGATCCGGCCGGCCGCGATCAGGTCGGCCACCGCCGAGACGTCCACCGACTCGACGTCGCCGACCTGCCCGACGTCGACCGGCTGCCCGTTGACGTACGCGGGCCGCCGCACGGCGGTGAACAGTCCGGCGTCCTCGCCGGAGAGGCCGACCGCGTACGGGCCGTGCGCGTTGATCAGCCCGACCAGTTCCCGGCCGACCTGACCGACGAGCACCATCCGGACCACGTCCATCGCCTCCGGGGTGGTCACGCGCAGGCCGCCCCGGAACTCGCTGTCGATGCCGAGCCGGCCGAGCATCGCCGAGATCTGCGGGCCGCCGCCGTGCACCACCACCGGCTTGAGACCGGCGTAGCGCAGGAACACCATGTCGGCGGCGAAGGCCCGTTGCAGTTCGGGGTCGACCATGGCGTTGCCGCCGTACTTGAGCACGACGGTGGCACCGGCGAAGCGGGCCAGCCAGGGCAGCGCCTCGATCAGCGTGGCGGCCTTGGCCTGGGCGCGAGTGAGGTCGGAGGAGAGGTTCACCGGGCCGGCCTTTCGTTCACGGCTGCGGGACTCCGCTGCGCTGCGCTCCTCGCGCTCACCGGACCGGCCTTTCGGTCGCGACTGCGGGACTCCGCTGCGCTGCGTTCCTCGCGCTCAGGTCGAATGAGGCCTTGGCCCGGTTGCTGGTGAAGACCCCGGCGACCCCGGCGTCGGAGCCGTCGTTGACCACGAGGGCCACGTCGAGCACGCCGCCGGCGTTGAGGCCGGCGGCCACCCCGGCCGCCCGGAAGCCCCGGGGCACGGTGACGGTCACGGCGCCGTGCCCCAGACGGACAGGCCCGTGGTCTCGGGCAGGCCGAACATGAGGTTGGCGTTCTGCACCGCCTGCCCGGCGGCGCCCTTGCCGAGGTTGTCGAGGGCGGCGACCACGATCAGCCGGCCGGAGTCGATGTCGACGCCCGCCTGCAGGTGGCAGGAGTTGGCGCCGAGGGTGGCGGCGGTGTGCGGCCAGCGGCCCTCGGGCAGCACGTGCACGAACGGGCTGTCCGCGTACGCCTGCGCCAGCACCGACCGTGGGTCCTCCTCGGCGGCGGGCAGGGCGGTCACCGTGGCCAGGATGCCGCGCGGCATGGGCGCGAGCACCGGCGTGAACGACAGCCCGGTCGCGCCGGTGGCCTGCTTGATCTCGGGCACGTGCTGGTGGGCGCCGACCTTGTACGGCGACAGGTCACCCATCACCTCGCTGCCCAGCAGATGCGCCTTGGCGGCCCGGCCCGCGCCGGAGGTGCCGGAGGCGGCGACGACCACCACGTCAGCGGGCTGGGCGACACCGGCGGCGATCAGCGGCGCGAGGGCAAGAATGGTGGCCGCGGCGTAGCAACCGGTGTTGGCGACCCGGGTCGCCGCAGCGATCCGCTCCCGCTGGCCGGGCAGCTCGGGCAGGCCGTAGGTCCAGGTGCCGGCGTGCGGGCCACCGTAGTAGCTGGCCCAGGCGGCGCTGTCGGCGAGCCGGTGGTCCGCGCCGAGGTCGACGACCCGGGCCCCGGCGGGCAACTGCGCCGCGATGGCAGCGGACTCGCCGTGCGGTAGGGCGAGGAAGACCAGGTCGGCGTCGGCCAGTACGTCCGGCGTGGTCTCCGCGAGCGTCAGGTCCAGCCCGGTGAGATGGGGGTGGACCGCGTCGACGCGCTGGCCGGCCTGGCTGTGCGCGGTCGCAGCGACCAGGTCGAACTCGGGATGCCCGGCGAGCAGGCGAAGCAACTCGCCCCCGGCGTAGCCGCTCGCCCCGGCGACGGCGATCCGAATTCCCATACCCACCTCCGCATGACTATGCAGCGAAGGCTAGCAGCGACAAGACTGACGATGCAAGGTCATACGGCCAACCGTATGGAAATAACATCTGCGAAGGAAGATGCCTTGCCGGGTGCACGCCGCCCTCGGCTCGACGGCGAGATCCGCTTTGACCGCACGAGAGCGAAAGATTACTACCAGCGATAGCCGTTTGCACCTCATCGGTGCCGGCCCCTGGCGCACCCGTACATGCAGCAACTCCTGTCGCTGAAGCTACCGACCAACGACTACGCCATAGCGGGTAGCGGATTCAGCTTTCGACGGGCGGGTGGAAATCCTGGACGGCTGGTTCCCAGAGGTGTGGGCGGTGGACGCCGTCACCGACGAGGCAGATGTCATTGATGGGATCCGGTTCGTTCGACTGTCAGTTATGGCGGCCACCAAGATGAGACCGCGCCGGGACCGCGATCTTGAGCACTCAAGATCATGAAAGAACACGGCTGCCGGCTTTAGCCAGGGTCGCCTGGAAGAGGCAGCCCGGCTCGAGTCCGACGAGTGTTAAAAAGGGCCCCTTCCTATACACCAGGCGTTAAGAAGGGGCCCTTCCTTACACCTCAGGTGCCGCGGAGGGTGGCGTTGAAGCGGTCGGCGGCGCGGGCCACGGCGGCGTCGCGGGCAGCGACGGCCTCCTCGCCGGTGAGGGTGCGATCCGGGGCGCGGAAGGTGAGCTTGTACGCCAGCGACTTGCGCCCGGCACCCAGCTGCGCCGAGGCGTACACGTCGAACAGACGCACCGACTCCAGCAGCTCGCCGGCCCCCTCGGCGAGGGCCTGCTGCACCGACTGTGCGGGAACCGAGTCGTCCACCACCAGTGCCACGTCGATCAACGCGGGCGGGAAGCCGGAGACCATGGGCGCGGGCGTCACCGGAGGCACCGGCAGCGCGTCCAGGTCCAGCTCCATCGCGCTGGTCCGCCGGGGCACCTCCAACGCCGCCAGCACCGCCGGGTGCAGCTCGCCGGCGTGGCCGACCACCGTCCCGTCGACCAGCAGTTCGGCACAGCGGCCGGGGTGCCAGGGGGCGTACTCGGCGGCCCGCACCTGCACCCGCTCCTGCGGCACGCCGGCGGCGGCGAGCACCTCCCGGCCCGCCTCGATGGCGTCCGCCCAGCCGGCCGGCCGGCCGGCGCCCCACCAGCCGGCCGGCTCGAGGTCGCCGGTCAACACGACGGCGACGTGCCGGGGCTGGTGCGGGACCACCGCGTCGGCGGCGGCGAACTCCGCGTCGGTGGGCCGTCGGTCGACGCCCATCGCCGGCGGGCGGCCCGCGCCCGGACGCGGCTGGAAAACCGCGCCGATCTCGTAGAGGGCCAGGTCGCGCAGCCCACGACCGAGGTTGCGCTGCACGATGCCGAGCAGCGGGCCGAGCAGCGTGGTGCGCAGCAGCGGCTCCTCCTCCGACAGCGGATTGGCCAGCCGCACCGCCTGCCGGCGCGGGTCGTCGGCGGGCAGGCCGAACTGGTCGGCCAGCTCCGTGGAGACGAACGGGTGCGCCAGGACCTCGACGTAGCCCCGCTCGGCCAGCGACCGCGACACCGCCCGGTTGCGCCGCTGCTGCAAGGTCAGGCCCCGGCCGGGCGGCGCGGTCGGCAGCAGCGACGGCACCTGGTCGTACCCGTCGAGGCGGACCACCTCCTCGACCAGATCGGCCGGGTCGGCCAGGTCGGGCCGCCAGGTCGGCGGGGTGACGCTGAGCGTCTCGCCACCACCGGCGGCCACCGCCACCTCGCCCGGGTCCTCCGCCAGCCGGTCGGTGCCCCGCGCCACGGTGCAGCCGACCTGCTCGAGCAGGGCGACCACCCGGGCCGGCGGGTAGTCCACGCCGACCCGCCGGCTGGGCAGGTCGGCCGGCATCGTGACCGGGGTGACCGGCCGGACGTGGTCGATGTCCAGCACCTCGTCGCCGACGGTGCCACCCGCGTACTCGGTGAGCAGCGCCACCGCCCGGTCCAGGGCGACCAGCGGCAGGGCCGGGTCCACCCCCCGCTCCCAACGCTTCGCCGCCTCGCTGAACAGCTTGTGCCGGCGGGCAGTACGCCCCACCATCGTCGGATCCCAGTGCGCGGCCTCGAAGAGCACGTTGACGGTGCTCGGCAGGACCTCGCTGGTTTCGCCGCCCATCACGGCGGCGAGCGAGATCGGCACGCCCTCGCCGTCACCGGCGAGCGGGTTCGGCAGCCCGGTGTCGCAGATGACCATGTCCTCCGGCGCGAGCGCGCGGGTCACCCCGTCGAGCGTGGTCAGCTTCTCCCCCGGTACCGCCCGCCGGATCACCAGCGGGCCGGCGATCCGGTCGGCGTCGAAGGCGTGCATCGGCTGGCCGAGTTCGAGCATCACGTAGTTGGTGATGTCGACCGGCAGCGAGATGCTGCGGATGCCGGCGATGGTGAGCCGCCGCTGCATCCACTCCGGCGTCTGCGCCGTCGGGTCGACGCCGCGCACCATCCGGGCCGCGTACCGGTCGCAGCCGACCGGGTCGCGCACCTCGACCGGGTACGCCGGTTCGGCCGTGCCGGCCGTCGCGGGTACCCGACCCCGGTCGGCGTAGTCGATGCCGAAGGCGTGCGCCAGTTCGCGGGCCAGCCCCCGCAGCGACATCTGGTAGCCCCGGTCCGGGGTGATCTCCACCTCGACGATGATGTCGTCGAGCCCGACCACCGGACGCGCGTCGTCGCCGGGCTCGGCGACGACGTGCTCGGGCAGCACCAGGATGCCGGAGTGGTCGTCGCCCAGCCCCAGTTCCTTCGCCGAGCAGATCATGCCGTTGGAGTTGCGCCCGTACGTCTTGCGCGCGCCGATGGCGAAGCCGCCCGGCAGCACCCCACCGGGCAGGATCACCACGACCCGGTCACCGGGGGCGAAGTTACGCGCCCCGCAGACGATCTCCTGCGGCTCGCCGGTGCCGTTGGCGGCGCCCACATTCACCCGGCAGAACCGGATCGGCTTCTTGAAGCCGGTCAGCTCCTCGATCTCCAGGACCTCGCCGACCACCAGCTGCCCGGTGACCGTGCCGGACAGGTCCACGATGGACTCGACCTCGATGCCGAGGTCGACCAGGGCCCGCTCCAACTCGTTGACGGGCAGGTTGGCCGGGATGTCCACGTACTCCCGCAGCCAACTGAGAGAAACTCGCATGACTTTGATCCACCGTCTCCGTGACTCGTACCCGTCGCCCTACAGCCCGGCCCCGAACGCGCGGGTGAACCGCGCGTCCCCCTCGGCCATGTCGCGCATGTCGCTGACCCCGTGCCGGAACATCACCGTCCGGTCGATGCCCATACCGAAGGCGAAGCCGGAGTAGACCTCCGGGTCGATGCCGCAGGCCCGCAGCACCCGCGGGTTCACCATGCCGCAGCCACCCCACTCCACCCAGCGCGGGCCGTCGCGGTGCTCCGGGAACCAGACGTCGAACTCGGCCGAGGGCTCGGTGAACGGGAAGTAGTGCGGCCGGAAACGGGTCCGCGCCCCCTCGCCGAACATCGCCCGCGCGAAGTGGTCCAGCGTGCCGCGCAGGTGCGCCATCGTGATGCCCCGGTCCACCACCAGGCCCTCGACCTGGTGGAAGACCGGCGCGTGGGTGGCGTCCAGCTCGTCGGTGCGGTAGACCCGCCCCGGCACGATCACGTAGATCGGCGGCTTGCGGGACAGCATGGTGCGCGCCTGCACCGGCGAGGTGTGCGTACGCAGCACCAGCCCCGAGTCCTCGGGTGCGATGTGGAAGGTGTCCATCAGCCCGCGCGCCGGGTGGTCCGGCGGGATGTTCAGCGCGTCGAAGTTGGTCCACTCCAACTCGACCTCGGGCCCCTCGGCCACCTCGTAGCCCATGCCGATGAACAGGTCACTGATCTGCTCCATCAGCACGGTGATCGGGTGCCGGGAGCCGCGCGGCCGCCGGGCGTAGGGCAGCGTCACATCGACGCGCTCCTCCACCAGGACCCGCTCGGCCTGCTCGCGCTCCAACACCTCGGCGCGGGCGGCGTACGCCTGCTCGATCGCGCGGCGGGCCTCGTTGACCCGCTTGCCGGCGTCGGCCTTCGCGGCCGGCGGCAGCGCGCCGATCTCCCGACGGGCCAGCGAGACCGGGGCCCGGTCGCCGAGGTGCGCCGGTCGCACCGTGGCCAGCGCGTCGGGGTCACCGGCGGCGGCGAACGCCTTCCCGGCCTCGGTCACGGCCTCGGCCAGAGCGGCCGGGTCGAGCAGGGCGACCTGCTTCGGGTCGTACGGATCGTTGCGGTAACTCATGGCGTACGGGCACTCCCTCACGGCGGCGCCGGCCCTTCACGGGCGGCGAAGCGAGTCTACGGACGCACGGCTGTGCCGCAGCCCGCCGGTGGGAGTCGCGCGGAGAGCAGGTCAGGCCCGCCGCCCGCCGACACCGGCGGGCTGGCTAAACGAACGCCCTGCTGCGTTCACCATGGAGCCGTTCTCCTCGTGCTCTGCGCCTGACCTCGGGTCAGCGCTGCGCTCTCGCTGAAGCGTACAGGCAGACCGCCGCGGCCGCAGCCAGGTTGAGGCTCTCGGCCCGCCCGTGCAGCGGCACCCGGACCCGGAGGTCGGCGGCCTCGACCAGATCACCGGGCAGGCCGTGCGCCTCGGATCCGAACAGCCAGGCGGTGGGTGCGGCGAGCCGGCCGGTGTCGGCCAGGTCGTCGAGGTCGTCCTCGCCGTGTCCGGTGGCGGCGAGCACGGCCAGGCCCGCGGACCGCGCGGCCGCGACCACGGCCGCCGGGTCACGCTCACGGACCACGTCGACGTGGAACAGACTGCCGGCCGAGGAGCGTACGCACTTGCCGTTGTACGGATCGACCGCGTCCCCGGCGAAGACCACCGTGGCGGCGCCGGCGGCATCGGCGGTGCGCAGCACGGTGCCAGCGTTGCCCGGGTCGCGGATCCCGGCGAGCACGGCGACCAGCCGGGGGGCGCGGGCCAGCGCGGTGGCCAGGGGCACGTCGAGGTGCCAGCAGACGGCGACCAGGCCCTGCGGGGCGACGGTCTCGGCCAGCGCCGCGAGCGCCTCGTCGGTCACCTCGGAGACGGGTACGTCGGTGCCTGCGGCGGCTGCCGCCAGGTCGGCGTACCGGTCGAGGGCCTCGGGGGTGCCGAACAGTTCGACCACGGTGCGCGGTCGGGCCAGCGCCTCGCGGACGGCCTGCGGCCCTTCGGCCAGGAACCGGCCGGTGGCCTCGCGTTCCCGGCGGCGCTGGAGCCGGCGGGCGGCCATCACCCGGGGCGTACGCGGTGTGAAGGGCATGATGTCCTCACCGCACACACACGCGAGGCGTCCCCCGCCGGAGGGAGGGGACGCCTCGCGGCGCGGTGCGGGGATCAGGCGGCCTGGGCCGCCGCGCCGCCGGTGCCCTCGGCCTGCACCGCGGCCCGAGCCAGCTCGACGATCGCCGCGAACGCGGCGGCGTCGTTGACGGCCAGGTCGGCCAGGATCTTGCGGTCGACCTCGATGCCGGCGAGGCGCAGGCCCTGGATCAGCCGGTTGTAGGTCATCCCGTTGGCGCGGGCACCCGCGTTGATCCGCTGGATCCACAGTTGCCGGAAGTCGCCCTTGCGGTCGCGGCGGTCCCGGTAGGCGTACTGCATCGAGTGCAGCATCTGCTCCTTGGCCTTGCGGTACAGCCGGGAGCGTTGACCGCGGTAACCGCTCGCGGTCTCCAGCAGGGTACGGCGCTTCTTCTGGGCGTTCACAGCCCGCTTGACGCGTGCCATCTCAACTCCTTGCTTTGGCTCAGGTGGCGCGCGTCAGCGGCCGAGCAGCTTCTTGATGCGCTTGACGTCGGACTTGGCGACCTCGACCACGCCCGACAGCCGGCGGGTACGGGTGGAGGGCTTCTTCTCCAGGTTGTGGCGCATGCCGGCCTGCTGCTTCATGATCTTGCCCTTGCCGGTCACCCGGACGCGCTTGCCCGTCCCCGTGTGGCTCTTCATCTTCGGCATGTGGAACGTCTTCTCCCCTGCTACTCGCCGGTGGTCCCGGCGGGTCCGGCCGCCTCGGCCGGCGGCGCCTCGGTGGCGTCGGTCTCCCGCTCGCGCGGCGCGCCGCCGCGGGCCGCCGTGGCAGCGGCCTTGGTGGCGCGGTGCGGCGCGAGCACCATGATCATGTTTCGGCCGTCCTGCTTCGGAGCGGACTCGACATATCCCAGTTCCGTGATCTCGGACTCGAGCCGACGCAGGAGCCGGTAGCCCAGCTCCGGGCGGCTCTGCTCGCGGCCGCGGAACATGATCGTCACCTTGACCTTGTCGCCGGCCTTGAGGAACCGCACCACGTGACCCTTCTTGGTCTCGTAGTCGTGCGGATCGATCTTGGGCCGGAGCTTCATCTCCTTGATGACGGTCTGCTGCTGGTTACGCCGCGCTTCGCGCGCCTTCAGTGCGCTCTCGTACTTGAACTTGCCGAAGTCCATGAGCTTGCACACCGGCGGGCGCGCCATCGGCGCAACCTCGACCAGGTCCAGTTCGACGTCCGCGGCCAGCTGAAGGGCGCGCTCCAGCGGGACGATGCCCACCTGCTCACCCTCGGGGCCGACCAGTCGGACCTCACGTGCCCGGATCTGCTCGTTCACGCGTGGTTCGACGCTGATGGGGCCTCCTCGAGTCGGTTCTTCACATGGGTGGCCGACCCGTGCGGCTCCCGGCGGGAACCGGCCCGGAAAGCAGAAGGCCCCGGCGCATGCCAGGGCCCGCTCGACCGGTCGGCACGATCACAGGATCGCGCACCCGGAACCGGGACGTGCCCGGAACCGTAGACCGGACCCGGCCACCGAGGGCGGCGACTCGGGTGGGAGCAGGCGCTCCACTTTCATGACCATCCGCGCAGCTTCTTAGCAAGTGACGCCGTGCGGACAGCCTGGTCGACTCGGTAACACTACACCCTCGG
The DNA here is from genome assembly GCF_016863555.1 of Micromonospora qiuiae. GTDB lineage: Bacteria > Actinomycetota > Actinomycetes > Mycobacteriales > Micromonosporaceae > Micromonospora > Micromonospora qiuiae. The sequence goes on from NZ_BOPC01000028.1 coordinate 51,088, forward strand.
TAACCGAGAGCCCAAACCGGTCTCCTCCGGGCGCGGACGTTCAGTCCGGAATTGGAGGGTGGGGGAAGGTCAGCGACCCGAGGCGCGCTCGGCGAGGGTGGCCAGGTGCGCCTGGTGCAGCCGGCGCAGGGCGCGGACCCCGTCGACGGCGAGCTGCTTGTCGGCGGCCTGGAGCGCGACCACCGGCAGCAGGTCGTCGTCGTACAGCTCCAGGGCGGCCCACGGGGCGCCTCGGTCGAACCGGATGCCCCGGACGACCTCCCAGGGCAGCTCGTACGAGCCGATCACGTTGCGAACCCGGATGCCGCGCGCGTCCGCCTTTACGCGGGGACGGGTGAAGAGCAGGACGCCGAGGGCGAAGAGGACACCGAGCCCGGCCATGGCGAACTGGTCACCACGCTGGAAGGTGCCGAAGCCGTTGCCGGTGGGCCCGGTCAGTGTGGTGGCGATCACCGCGAACAGGACCACCAGCACGACCGCCGAGATCCAGCAGACCCGCCGGATGCGTCGGGGTCGAAGACTGATCACGTCGGCGCCGACCGCTGGGCCGGCCCCCTGCCGCACTGCCTCCTGCCGCTCGCTCATGGCACCAGTCTGTCATCCCGCGCCGGCGCGGCGTCCCGCGCCACACGGAGGCCGACGTCGGGCGGGGCCGGGCGGGACCGGCGGCCGGTGATCAGCACCGCGAGCAGGGTGAGCAGCGCGCCGGCCAGCACCGGCAGCCGGGCTCCCGGCCCGTCTGGCAGCAGCACGTCCAGCAGCAGCGCGCCGGCGAGCTGCCCGCCGACGAGGGCGAGGCCGGTACGCAGCACGCCGGCCGCGCGTACCCCCAGCACCAGGCTGGCCACGATGCCGACGCCGAGCAGTCCGCCGAGGTAGAGGTGCCAGCCGGTCGGCCAGCTCACCGGCGGGCCGGTGAAGGCGCCGGCGAGCGCCGCGACCAGCAGCACCGCAGGCGTGGCGACGGCGAAGTTCACCGCGACGCCGGCGGCGGCCGAGCCGGCCGCGGAGATCCGCCCGTTGAGCGCGGTCTGCAACGCCACACCGATCCCGGCGGCCACCGTGAGCAGGAGCACGCCGACGGCCAGGTCACCGACGGGCTGGCCGACCTGGGCCAGGGCCACGGCGGCCATCCCGAGCAGCGCCCCGGCCACCCTGGGCGTGCTGAGCGGCAGCCGGCCCACCGGGGCGAGGCCGGCCCGGTCCGACGCCAGACCGCCGAGACCATTGCCGGCGACCTGGGCGATGGTGAACACCGCGACCCCTAGCACCGGGACGGCGTACGCGGCGAGCAGCACGATGCCCGCCCCGCCCAACCCGCCCAGGTACGACCACCACGGCAGCCGGGCCCGCCGCAGCGCGGCCAGCCCGGTCCGCATCGACGGCAGCACCAGCAGCCCGACCAGGACCAGCAGGGTTCCGCCGAGGTTGTTGACGACCGCGCCCAGGGTGGCGTTGCCGACCCGCTGCCCGAGTTCGGCGTTGATCGCGGCCTGCGCGGCCGAGGCGGCTCCGCCGACGGCGACCAGGATGAGCGCGGCCGCGGCCGGCGGTCGCCTCACAGCCGACAGGCGTGGATGTTGGTGACCAGGATCGCCCGGGCGCCGAGTTCGTAGAGCTCGTCCATGATCCGGTGCACGTCGTCGCGGAGCACCATCGCCTGCACCGCCACCCAGCCCTCGCGGTGCAGCGGGGAGACCGTCGGCGACTCGATGCCGGGGGTCAGCGAGCTGGCCCGGTCCAGCAGGCCGGCCGGCACGTCGTAGGCGAGCATCACGTAGCGGCGGGCCACCAGCACCCCGTGCAGCCGGCGCAGCAACTGCGCCGCCTGCGGGTGGGGCGTCGCGCCGATGCGGCGTACCAGCACCGCCGAGGAGCGCAGCAGCGGCTCACCGAAGACCACCAGACCCGCCTGGCGCAGGGTGGCCCCGGTCTCCACCACGTCGGCGACCACGTCGGCCACGCCGAGGCGGATGGCGTTCTCCACCGCGCCGTCGAGCCGGATCACGTCGGCTTTGACGCCCAGCTCGGCGAGGTGGCGTTCGACCAGCCCCGGGTAGGCGGTGGCGATCCGGTGCCCGCCGAGCGCCCGTACGTCGTCGACGTCCTCGGGGCGGGCGGCGAACCGGAAGGTGGCCCGGCCGAAGTTCAGGTCGACCACCTCCTCGGCCGGGGCGCCGGAATCGATCAGCAGATCGCGGCCGGTGATGCCGACGTCCAGGTCACCGGAGCCGACGTAGGTGGCGATGTCCTTCGGTCGCAGGTAGAAGAATTCGACGTCGTTGGGCTCGTCCCGGCAGACCAGGTCCTTCGGGTCGGTGCGCTGGCGGTAGCCCGCCTCGCACAGCATCTGGGCGGCCGACTCGGCCAGGGCGCCCTTGTTGGGTACGGCGACACGCAGCATGACGGAGTGCTCCATTCGATCGGTGTGAGGTCGACGGCGGGGGCACTCAGAGATGTCGGTAGACGTCGGCGAGGTCGAGACCGCTGGCGAGCATCAGCACCTGGACGTGATAGAGCAGCTGGGAGATCTCCTCGGCGGCGCGCTCAGGCCCCTCGTGCTCGGCGGCCATCCACGACTCGGCCGCCTCCTCGACCACCTTCTTGCCGATGAAGTGCACCCCCTTCTCCAGCGCGGCGACCGTGCCCGAGCCGGGGGTGCCGGCGGCGGCCTTGGCCTGCAGCTCGGCGAACAACTCCTCGAACGTCTTCACGGATCCGAATTCTCGCAGTCGCCCTCGGTCGCCATGTGCACCGGGTCCGGTAACAACCGATGAGCGGGACCGGCATTCCCTACCGCCATGGTGGGACACCTCTTCGACGCCCACCGATGCTGGCCGTACGCTGTCCGCCATGGTCAGCACCTCACGCATCCTCAGGCTCGCCACCGCCGCTGGCATTCTGCTCGCGGTCGGCGCCTGCTCCCCGCAGGCGACCCCCGCCCCCATGCCCACCGTGGGCGCGCCTTGCGACAAGGAGAGCCTGCCCACCCGGACAGCGGGCAAGCTCACCATCGCCACCGACCAACCGGCCTACCAGCCGTGGTTCGTCGACGACAAACCCGACAACGGCGAGGGCTTCGAGTCCGCGGTCGCCTACGCGGTGGCCGAGAAGCTCGGCTACGCCCGCGAGGAGGTCGTCTGGACCCGGGTGCGGTTCGACGCCGCCATCGCGCCCGGCCCGAAGGAGTTCGATTTCGACATCAACCAGTTCTCCATCACCGAGGAGCGCAAGCAGGCGGTGGACTTCTCCGCCCCCTACTACCTGGTGCGGCAGACCGTCATCGCGCCGAAGTCCTCCAAGATCGCCGACAAGACCGCGCTGGCCGATCTCCGCGGCGCCAAGCTCGGCGCCCAGGTCGGCACGACCAGCTACCAGGCGATCACCGACGTGATCAAGCCGACGGTCGAGCCGCAGGTCTACAACAGCAACGACGACGCCAAGAAGGCACTGCAGAACGGCCAGCTCGACGGTCTGGTGGTGGACCTGCCCACCGCCTTCCAGATCACCAGCGCGGAGATCGACGACGCGGTGATCGTCGGCCAGCTGCCCCAGGTGGGCACCCCGGAGGCGTTCGGCCTGCTGCTGGACAAGGACTCCCCGCTCACCGGATGTGTCAGCGGCGCGGTGGGGAAGCTCTCCGCCGACGGGGTGCTCACGCAGTTGGAGCAGCAGTGGCTCGCCCGGGACGCGGGAGCACCCGAACTCACGTGAGCACCAGCGCGCATCTCCTCTCGCCCGCGCAGCGGGCCCGGGTCGCGTACCGACGCCGGCAAACCATGCTGAGCGTGCTGATCGCCGCCGCCTCCACGGCGGCGGTCGGCACGCTGCTGGCGGTGGCGGTGACCGGGGCACCCGGCTGGGAGCGGGTACGCCAGACGTTCCTCGACCCGCAGATCGCCCGGGACGCGCTGCCCCGGGTGTTGACCGGGCTCTGGCTCAACGTCCGGTTGCTGGTCTGCTGCGCGGTCGCCGCGCTGCTGCTCGGGCTGCTGATCGCGGTCCTGCGCACGCTGCGCGGGCCGGTCTTCTTCCCGATCCGGGCTCTGGCGGCCGGCTACACGTACGTCTTCCGCGGCCTGCCGCTGATCATCGTGCTCTACGTGCTCACCCTCGGCGCACCCGGTCTGCGGTTGCAGGGCATGCCGTCGGTCCTGGTGCTGGGCGGGGCGGCGCTGGTGCTCACCTACAGCGGCTACCTCGCAGAGGTGTTCCGCGCCGGCATCGAGTCGGTGCACCCCAGTCAGCTCGCGGCGGCCCGGTCGCTGGGGCTGACCCACCGGCAGACCATGCGGCACGTGGTGCTGCCCCAGGCCGTCCGCCGGGTGGCCCCGCCGCTGCTCAACGACATCGTGGCGTTGCAGAAGGACGTCGGCCTGGTCGCCCTGGCCGGCCCGATCGACGCGGTCCGGGCCGCGCAGATCGCCACCGCACAGACCTTCAACTACACGCCGTACATCGTGGCCGGGGTGCTCTTCGTCCTGCTCGCCATCCCGCTGATCGCCGTCACCGATCGGGTGACGCTGCGGGCGGCTCGACGCCAGTCCGGAGGCTGACCGTGGACGTGTTGCGCTGCCGTGGCCTGCGCAAGGAGTTCGGCGGGCAGGTCGTCCTCGACGGGCTCGACCTGACCGTGGCCGAGCACCACGTGGTGGCGCTGATCGGGGCCTCCGGGTCGGGCAAGTCGACCCTGCTGCGCTGCGTCAACCTGCTGGAGGAGTTGCACGACGGGACCATCGAGCTGGACGGCGACGAGATCTCCGCGCCGGGCGTCGACCCCGACAAGGTACGCCGCCGCATCGGGATGGTCTTTCAGTCGTACAACCTGTTTCCGCACCTGAGCGTGCTGGACAACGTCACCCTCGCGCCGCGCCGGGTGCACCGGCGTTCCCGGACCGAAGCCGAGGCGCACGCCCGCGAGCTGCTCGATCGGATGGGGCTCGGGGCGAAGGCCGACGCTTTCCCGGACCGGCTCTCCGGCGGCCAGCAGCAGCGGGTGGCGATCGTGCGGGCGCTGGCCAACTCGCCTCGGCTGCTGCTGCTCGACGAGGTCACCTCGGCACTCGACCCGGAGCTGGTCGGCGAGGTGCTCACCATGATCCGCGACCTCAAGGCCGAGGGATTGACGATGGTCCTGGCCACCCACGAGATGAGCTTCGCCCGCGACGTCGCCGACCAGGTCTGCTTCCTCGACGGCGGGCGGGTGATCGAGGCCGGACCGCCGGAGCAGGTCCTCGGCGAGCCGACCCACCCCCGCACCCGCCAGTTCCTGGCCCGCATCATCGAGGCCGGCCGCCTCTGACCGACCCATCGGTAGGGGTGGCAGCAGCTCCTCGCGTGGGGAGATTGGAGAGAGCGTGAGTGCTGAGAGCGTCGCCATGGAACTGCTCGCGTCGCTGTGGCGGTAAAAGGCCTCGGCTCGCCGAGGCCCTGGAGACCGCTCCACGGCACCGTCCGCACCCGCACCACCGCACAAGACGCCGCAACTCGCGGCCCTGCGCACAGGACACCGCAACTCGCGGTCTCAATCGGCCCGGAAACCCCAACATGCCGCAACCCGCGCCGTCAACATCCCCAGGCACAGCGGCCATTACGTCTTGACACCGTCCGGACCTCACTAGTGTCGGGTTCGGCCAGTGTCGAGCTGAGTCACGCACGCTCTCGCAGGCCCGGTCGACCGATCGGCAGGTCGACCATTGGCGCGAAGCACCCACCGACGACCGGCCAGGGCCTCGAAGCCTTGCACCGACGACCGTCAGGGTCTCGACGCGTTGCACCGACGACCGATCACCGCGAGCCGTTGATGCACTCAGCTCGACAGCGCCCACATCCGACATGACAACCCTCGGACCACCACCACCACCGCAACACACCACCGGACGCCGACGGCAACAGCCGGTATGCCTGCGGGTCGACGGTGGGTGGACGTCCACCTAGGCGAAGCCGACCCGGTGGGTGGCAGCGGCGGTGACCGTGCGGATCGCCAGGGCGGCGTCCAGAGCGGCCACGGTGGCGGACCAGCCCTTGTCCTCGGTGGAGTCGGGCAGGCCGGCGCGGTCGCGGGCCTGGTCGATGGTGTCGACGGTGAGCACGCCGTGGGCGACCGGCTTGCCCTCGTCCAGAGCGACCCGGGTCAGCCCGTCGGTGACGGAGCGGCAGACGTAGTCGAAGTGGGCGGTGGCGCCGCGTACCACCACGCCGAGCGCGACCACCACGTCGCAGCGGCGGGCCATGGCCTGCGCCACCACGGGCAGCTCGACCGAGCCGGCCACCCGCGCCACCGACGTCCGCGCGCCGCACGCCTGCGCGGCGGCCACCGCCCGGTCGAGCATGTGGTCGGTCAGCTCGCCGTGCCACCGCGCGGCGACCACGCCCACGGTCAACCCGGTCGCGTCGATCGGGGCCGTGCCCGGCTCACCGAAACCCGCCATCGCCTACGCTCCGATCTCGTCGCCGGGGACCGGGCGGCCCATCGGGGCCTCGGTCACCTCGTCCAGTTGGTCAAGCAGGTGTCCCATCCGGTCCCGCTTGGTGCGCAGGTAGCGCACGTTCTCCGGGTGCGGCCGTACCGGCAGACCCTCCCGGCCGGTGACGGTCAGCCCGTAGCCCTCCAGCCCGGCCCGCTTGGCCGGGTTGTTGGTCAGCAGCCGCATCGAGCGCACCCCGAGGTCGTAGAGGATCTGCGCGCCGGTGCCGTAGTCGCGTGCGTCGGCCGGCAGCCCGAGGTCGAGGTTCGCGTCGACCGTGTCGCGGCCCTGGTCCTGCAACTGGTACGCCCGCAGCTTGTGCAGCAGCCCGATGCCCCGCCCCTCGTGGCCGCGTACGTAGAGCACCACGCCCCGGCCCTCCCTGGCGACCCGGTCCAGCGCGGCGTTGAGCTGCGGGCCGCAGTCGCACCGCACGGAGGAGAACACGTCGCCGGTCAGGCACTCGGAGTGCACCCGCACCAGCACGTCCCGGCCGTCACCGAGCTCGCCCATCACCAGGGCCACGTGCTCGGCCGAGTCGAACTCGCTGCGGTAGCCCAGCGCCCGGAACACTCCGTGCTCGGTGGGCATCCGGGCGTCGGCGACCAGTTCCACCTGCTTTTCGGTACGTCGCCGGTAGGCGATCAGGTCGGCGATGGTGATCAACGCCAGCGAGTGCTCCGCGCGGAACTTCTCCAGGTCGGGCAGCCGCATCATGGTGCCGTCGTCGTTGACCAGCTCGCAGAGCACGCCGGCCGGCCGCAGCCCGGCCAGCTGGGCCAGGTCGACGGCCGCCTCGGTGTGCCCGGGGCGCCGCAGCACCCCGCCCGGACGGGCGCGCAGCGGCACCACGTGCCCGGGCCGGGCCAGGTCGGCCGGGCCGGTACGCGGATCGGCGAGCAGCCGGATGGTGTGCGCCCGGTCGGCGGCCGAGATGCCGGTGCTCACCCCTTCCCGCGCGTCCACCGTCACCGTGTACGCGGTCTGCCGGCGGTCCTGGTTGGTGTGGTGCATGGGCGGCAGGTCGAGCCGGTCGCACTCGGCCTCGGGCAGCGGTACGCAGATGAACCCCGAGGTGTGCCGCACGGTGAAGGCCAGCAGCTCCGGCGTGGCCAGCTCGGCGGCGAAGATCAGGTCGCCCTCGTTCTCCCGGTCGGGGTCGTCGACCACGATGACGGGCCGGCCGGCGGCCATGTCCGCCACCGCCTGCTCGATGCTGTCGAAGGAACCCGTCATGCCGCGGCCTCCGCGTAGGTCGGAATCGGGGCGGCCGGGCGGGTGCGCCGCGAGGTGCGCCACCAGCTGACCAGACCCCACACACACAACGCGCCGTAGCCGAGGTACATGGCCGCCGACGGGTAGAAACCGCCGCGCAGCAGCAGCGGTACGCCGACCGCGTCCACGGCGATCCAGATCAGCCAGAAATCCACCCAGCCGCGGGCCATCCCGTACGTGGCCAGCAGGCTGCCGGTGAGGATCCAGGCGTCGGGCAGCGGGCCCCAGGAGCCGAGCGCGGCCAGCACCGGGTACGCCAGCGCGGTGCCCACGACCGCAGCGGCGAGCAGCCCCAGCCGCTCGGCGCCGGTGGCCCACCGGGGGGCGACCGCCGCGCCGCCGGTGGCGGTGCCGAGGCGGCGGGTACGCGTCCAGCGCCACCAGCCGTAGAGGCTGACGCCGAAGAAGAACACCTGCCGGCCCGCCTGCCCGTACAGGTCGTGGGCCTGCGGGGTGGCGAAGGCGCCGCCGAGGAAGACGGTGAACAGCAGCGCGTTGCCGATCATGCCCAGCGGCCACGCCCAGACCAGCCGGCGCAGGCCGAGCAGCGCCGAGCCGAGCCCGAAGACGTTGCCGACGATCTCCCGCACCAGCACCGGCGAGCCGGCGATGTGCACCTCGGCGGTGAGCAGCCAGCCGAGTGCGCCCGTCACGACGTCACCGGCCCGGGTGCGGTGCCGCCGGGCAGGCCGACCGGAGGCTCGGTGTCTGCGCCGCCGGGAAAGGCGCCCGGGGGCGCGGCGCCCGCGCGGGCGCCGAGCAGCCGCTCGACGTACTTGGCCAGCACGTCGACCTCCAGGTTGACCGGGTCGCCGACGGCCCGGGCACCGAGCGTGGTCAGCGACAGCGTGGTGGGGATCAGGCCGACGGCGAACCAGTCGTCGCCGACCTCGGCCACGGTCAACGAGACCCCGTCCACAGTGATCGAGCCCTTCTCCACCACGTACCGGGACAGGGCGGCGGGCAGCCGGAACCGGACGGTCTCCCAGCGCGGCGCGGGCTCACGCGAGAGCACCTGCCCCACCCCGTCGACGTGGCCCTGCACCAGGTGACCGCCGAGGCGGCTGCCGAGCGCGGCGGCGCGTTCCAGGTTGACCCGGTCGCCGGCGCGCAGCGCGCCCAACGCCGACCGGCGCAGCGTCTCGCCCATCACGTCGGCGGTGAACACCCCGCCGTCGACGTCGACCACGGTCAGGCAGACGCCGTTGACCGCGATCGAGTCGCCGTGCCGGGCGTCGGAGGCGACCAGTGGGCCACGGATCGCCACCAGCGATGAGTCCTCCGCGGTCGGGGTCATCTCGACGACCTCGCCCAGTTCCTCGACAATGCCTGTGAACATGCCTAGCCCTCCCTCTTGCGGGGCAACGCGGCGATCCGCAGGTCGGGACCGATCTGCGTGACGTCCGTGACCTCCAGGTCGATGGCCTCGGCGATGGTGCTCACGCCCGCGTCGACCAGGGCGGCGGGTCCGGCGCCGAGCAGCCGGGGAGCGAGGTAGCCGACGACCCGGTCGACCAGGCCGGCCGCGAGGAACGCCCCGGCCAGTCGCGGGCCGCCTTCCAGCAGCACGGCCCGCACCCCGCGCACCTGCAGGGCCGCCATCAGCGCGGGCAGGTCCACGCCGCCGTCCGGGCCGGTGCCCACCTCGGCGGCGGTGGCGATCCAGGTGGCGGCGGCGCCGTCGCGGACCTGGGCATCGGCCGGGGTACGTCCGGCCGAGTCGACCACCACCCGCAGCGGCTGTCGGATGGCCAGGCTGCCGTCGCGCAGGTTGCGCACGGTGAGTCGGGGATCGTCGGCGAGCACCGTGCCCACGCCGACGACCACCGCGTCGACGGTGGCGCGCAGCGCGTGCACGTCCATCCGGGCCGCCTCGGACGTGATCCACATGCTGGTGCCATCGGCCGCCGCCGATCGCCCGTCGAGCGTCGCGGCGAACTTCCAGATCACGTACGGCCAGCCCCGGCGCATGGCGGTCAGCCAGGCCACGTTTCCGTTCTCCGCCTCGGCGCCGCGTACCCCCAGGTCGACCTGGATGCCAGCGGCGCGCAGGGTCGCGGCGCCACCGGTGGCGACCGGGTTGGGGTCGGGTACCGCGATGACGACCCGGGCCACTCCCGCCTGCACCAGCGCGAGGCTGCAGGGGCCGGTGCGGCCAGTGTGGTCACAGGGTTCCAGGGTCACCACGGCGGTGCCGCCCTTCGCGCGGTGACCGGCCTGGGCCAGCGCCACGATCTCGGCGTGCGGCCCGCCGGCGTACGCGTGGAAGCCCTCGCCGACCACCTCGCCGTCGGCGTCGAGCAGCACACAGCCGACCACGGGGTTGGGACTGGTCGTGCCGAGCCCGCGCGCCGCGAGTTCGATCGCGCGACGCATCGCCTCGTCGACGGAGACGCTCGCCATCGCCTGGCCCCTGCCCTCTCGCTCTGCTCGCGCGGGCGGGGCAGGGGAGTCGGACGGGCAGGCGGAATCCGGGCGCGGCGACCGCCGCCCCGGTGGGCGATGCGCATGCCGGAACCCGGCGAGCACACGACCCTTCCGTCCCGCGCGCTGTCTCCCATCCGGACTGTCTGGGCGCGGCCGAAGCCGCCCCCAACCGTCGGCCCCGGAATCTCACCAGGTCCACCGGGCGGACGAGCCGCTCCCGGGTCGCGGGCTTACCACGGTCGGGCCGTGGATCACCGCCGGTTCGGAATTACACCGAGTCCCGCCAGCGCGTGGTGGGTACTGATGGAAGTCTTACACGCCGACCGGGGTGTTCGGCTACTCCGGCGAGCTACTTCACATGACGGTGGTTCGGATCGGCGACGCCGCGACGACGGTCCACCGCCACGTACGAGCCAGGTTGGCTCTTGGCCACCGTCTTCATCTCTGAGGCGATCGTCATCGCGTCGAGGGGGTCGGTGAGGCGCTTGTCGGCGTCGGAGACGGAGACCCCGATGGAGAGAGTGACCAGCGCGGCCCGGCGGATGTTGCCCCGCCGGTCCTTCAGCTCGACGTAGCCGCGCTCCCGGTCGGTGGGGTCGTAGAGCGCGTCCGCGGCCCTCTCGAAGTCCGCCGACACCTGTGAGGTGAGCGGCAGCACCTGCTCCGGGGTGCAGACGAAGATGAAGTCGTCACCGCCCACGTGACCGAGGAAGGCCGGCGGCAGCGCCACCGAGATCACCGCCCGGTGCAGGCTGCGCGCCAGCGCGGTGATGAAGTCGTCACCCCGGACGAAACCGTACCGGTCGTTGACGCTCTTGAACCGGTCGATGTCGATGTAGCCGACCGCGTAGTCGGTGCCGCTGCGGACCCGGTCGGCGATCTCCCGCCGGATGCGGCTGTTGCCCGGCAGGCCGGTCAGCGGGGAGACCTCGCGGAACTCCTTGTTACGTCGCAGGGTCGAGGTCACCCGGGCCAGCAGTTCCAGGGTGTCGAACGGCTTGACCAGGTAGTCGTCGGCCCCGGCGCTGAGCCCGTTGACCTTGTCCTGGGTCATCCCCTTGGCGGTCAACATGATCACCGGCAGCGCGGCGGTCATCGGGTCGGCGCGCAGCCGCCGGGTCAACTCCAGGCCGTCCACGCGCGGCATCATCAGGTCGACCACGGCGAGGTCGGGCCGCTGTCGTCCGACGAGGTCGAGCGCTTCCTGACCGTCCGCGGCGATGACCACCTCGAAACCGTGCAGCCGCAGGTTGAACTCGACGAAGCGGGCGATGTCCTCGTCGTCGTCGACGACGAGGATCACGTCCTTACGATCGCCGTCGGGCTCCACGTCACGCCCCGGTCGCCGCGCGCTCCGCCAGCCCGCGCAGCCGGCGTACCGCCTCGGCCGGATCATCGGCGCCGTAGACGGCGGTGCCGGCGACGAAGGCGTCGGCGCCCGCCGCAGCCGCCTGCTCGATGGTGTCGGCGGCGATCCCGCCGTCGACCTCGATGCGCAGTTCGAGGTGACCGGCGTCGACGTGCTGGCGCGCGGTGCGGACCTTCTCCAGCATGTCAGGGATGAACCGCTGCCCGCCGAACCCGGCCTTGATCGTCATGATCAGCAGCGTGTCGAAGCTCGGCAGCAGGTCGAGGTACGGCTCGACCGGGGTGTCCCGGTCGATCGCCAGCCCCGCCTTGGCGCCCGCCGCGCGCAGGTCCTTGGCCAGCGCCACCGGGTCGTCGCACGCCTCGGCGTGGAAGGTCACGTTGTACGCCCCGGCGTCGGCGTAGCCGGGCGCCCAGCGCCGCGGATCCTCGATCATCAGGTGCACGTCGAAGGGCAGTTCGGTGGCGGCCCGCAGGCTCTGCACCACCGGCAGCCCGATGGTCAGGTTCGGCACGAAGTGGTTGTCCATCACATCCACGTGCAACCAGTCCGCCGCAGTTTCGACGGCGCGGACCTCTTCGGCGAGACGGGCGAAATCGGCGGCGAGGATACTTGGCGCGATGATCGGCGGCGGTACGGTCACAGGGCCAGTGTACGAACGCGGTCATCCGCCGTCGGCAACACGGCACCAACCGGAACACCCCGTGACCCGACGGCTACCGATGGTGCAGAATGGCCCCCTTCGGGCCGATGCGGCGCAACCGATGCGGCGCCCGACTGGCCAGACGGCCACGAGGGCGGCGACACTCCATCGGGGACGGTGACCCGTAAGGTGCAGGCCGGTGGGCGCGGGAGCCGACAGCCGGGCGGCGGCTCCCGGGAGGGGGTGACAACTGCTGGCGTGTCGGTCGTCAATAGTGCTCAATAGTGCGTTGTAGTTGGCATTGTCAATCTGAAGGAGTGGGCAGTGGCGACGGGTATTTCGTACGCGACCGCGCGTCGGCGATACGAGTCCGGGACGCTGCCTGTTCCCGCGTACCGGCTTAACCGGCTGATTAGCTTCGGCGTTGAGTACGTCGAGGCTGCCCTGACCGCGCAGGTCCGGCGTTTGCTGGTGGTCGGCCCGGCAGAGGTCGATGACGACCTGGTCCGGGAGGTGACCGAGATCCTGACATCGCTGTGCGCCCGTCTGCACGCTTCGCCGGGCAGCGGCGAAGCGTGCCCGCCGTGGGTCGAGGCCGCGATTGAGGGTTCGGTGTGAAGACGATCCAGGCGTACCGATTTGCGCTCGACCTCACCGCAGGCCAGGAGCGGGACGTCCTGGCGCACGCCGGGGCCGCCCGGGTCGCGCACAACTGGGCGCTCGCGAAGGTCAAAGCCGTGATGGACCAGCGCACGGCCGAGCGTTCGTACGGCGTGCCGGACGAGCGACTGACACCGTCGCTGTCGTGGTCCCTCGCGGGCCTGCGCAAGGCGTGGAACGCCGCCAAGCCCGACGTTGCGCCGTGGTGGGCTGAGGTGTCCAAGGAGGCGTTCAACACTGGCCTCGACGCCCTCGCACGCGGCTTGAAGAACTGGGCCGATTCCCGCACGGGGAAACGCGCCGGACGGCCGGTGGGGTTTCCTCGGTTCAAGTCCCGCCGCCGCACCACAGCATCGGTGCGGTTCACCACCGGCGCGATCCGCGTCGAGCCCGACCGGATGCACGTCGTCCTGCCGCGGCTGGGGCGGTTGAAGCTGCACGAGTCAGCACGCAAACTCGGTCGCCGCCTCGAAGCAGGCGCGGCGCGGATCATGTCCGCCACGGTGCGACGCGACGGCGGGCGCTGGCACGTGTCGTTCACCGTCGAGGTCGAACGCGCCGAACGCGGCCCGGCACGGCCGGGCGTCGTGGTCGGCGTCGACGTCGGGATCACGCACCTCGCCGTGCTGTCAACCGGAGAGATGGTCGGCAACCCGCGCCACCTCGTGGCCGCGCAGCGGCGCATGCGGGCACTCGGCCGGGCGCTGTCTCGCAAGGCTGGCCCAGACCGGCGCACCGGCCAACGCGCGTCGAAGCGATGGGAGCGGGCAGCGGCCCGGCTCGGCCGCGCGCACGCCCGGGTGGCGAACCTACGCCGTGACGGCCTGCACAAGCTCACCACCCGACTCGCCACGACGTACGGCACGATCGTGGTCGAAGACCTGAACGTGACCGGCATGCTCGCCAACCGCAAGCTCGCCCGGCACATCGCTGACGCCGGATTCGCCGAGATCCGCCGCCAGTTGGCATACAAGACCACCTGGAACGGCGCAGGGCTCCTCGTGGCCGACCGCTGGTATCCGTCCTCGAAGACCTGCTCGGGCTGCGGCGCGGTGAAAACCAAGCTCGCCCTGCACGAGCGTGAGTTCGCCTGTGAGATGTGCGGTCTGGTCATCGACCGGGACCGCAACGCCGCACTGAACCTGGCCGCCCTGGCGGCGCAGTTCGACACCGCCGGGAGTGGCCCGGTCGCAGCACGTGGAGCCGACCAGAAGACCCGCGTACGCGGGCAGGTGGCCACGAAACGTGAACCCGGCACCGCATCAGCGGGTCAGACCGGGACCGTCCCGCCGCAAGGCAGGACTATCGATCGTGCGCTCACCAAAGCGCACTGAAAGGTAACGGCGAACGATGCGACGGTGGCTCGCGGCGCTGGCGCTGGCTGGCGTGACAGCGCTCCTGCTCTCCGGCTGCGTGCGGCCGGGCGGGACGGACGGGAATCTCACCAACGACTGGCCCGCGCTGCGCGCGCCGACGATGTTCGTGCCGGCCACCGACGCCTGTCTGCCCCGGGTCACCGCGATCGTGCAGGCGAGCACCTACGAGACCGTGGACTGCGCCCGCAACCACCTGGCTGAGACGGTGCACGTGGGCACGTTCGTCGGCCGGGCGGCGAAGGGTCCACGACCCGAACCGGGTTCGTCGGCACTGCGTGCCGCCCGGGCCGAATGCGACCAGCGCGCCCGGCTGGTGCTCGGTGGGGACTGGCACATCGCCCGGCTGACGCTCAACATCGCCCTGCCGTCGGTGGCGGCCTGGAACGGCGGCGCCCGGTGGTTCCGCTGCGATCTGAGCGAGACCGACAGCATCGACAACACCCGACCGGTGAACCGCACCGGCAGCCTGCGCGGGGCGCTGATCGGCGACTCACCGCTGGTCCACCGCTGCTTCGACCCGAAGCTGATCGGCAACAGCCTGAACTACATGGCCCCCGTGCTGTGCACCGAACCGCACGGCGCCGAGTTCGTCGGGGTGTACACCGAAGAGGACATGAGCTGGGAGGAGTTCAACAACTCGGCCGGCCAGGCGCACCAGCGCTGCATGGAACTGATCGCCGCCTTCGCCGACGTGCCCAACAATCCCGAGTTGCCCTACCGCGCCGGCTCCATCTTCTACCCGCCGTCGCAGCGGGAATGGGAGGAGGGCGACCGCGGGGTGCGCTGTATCTTGTGGAGCGATGACCGCAAGCTCACCGGTTCGATGCGCGGCGTCGGTCCGCAGGGGCTGCCCGTGACCTGACCGACGCGCCCGCCGGGACGATCGCGGGCCGGGTCGACGAAGGGGTCTCAGCCTCGGCGCAGCAGGGCGAGGAACATGGCGTCGGTGCCGTGCCGGTGTGGCCACAGTTGCACCGTCGGTCCGTCGCCGAGCCCCGGCATGCCCGTCGGCAGCGCCGAGCGGGCGTCGACGAAATCGACCGGCGTGCCGCTGCGGCGAGCCGCTTCGGTCACCGACACGTGGGTCTCCACGGTGTGCGGTGAACAGGTCACGTAGGCCAGCACGCCGCCGGGACGGACCGCGCGCAGACCGGCGGCGAGCAGCTCACGCTGCAACCGGGTCAGGGCGGGCAGGTCCGACGGCTGGCGCCGCCAGCGCGCCTCGGGCCGGCGACGCAGCGAGCCCAGACCGGTGCAGGGCGCATCGACCAGCACCCGGTCGAAGTGCCTCTCCGGCAGCTTCGGCTCGGCGCCGACCAGCCGGCCGTCGGTGTTCAGCACGGTGACCGGTAGGCCCCGGGTGGCGTTCGCGACCAGCCGCGCCCGGTGTTCGGCCACCTCCACCGCGGTCAACCGCGCGCCGCGCTGCGCGGCGATGGCACCGAGCAGCCCCGATTTGCCGCCGGGCCCGGCGCACAGGTCGAGCCAGCGGCCGTCCGGGCCGTCCACCGGCGCGACGGCCAGGGCGGTCGCGACCAGTTGCGAACCCTCGTCCTGGACGTGGGCCCGCCCGTCGGCCACCGCCGCCAGGTCACCGGGGGAGCCACCACCGTCGAGATAGACCGCGTACGGCGAGAAGGCACCCGGTGTGCCGCCGGTCTCGTCGGCCAACTCGACCGGGTCGGCGAGGCCCGGCCGGGCGCACAGGTGCACCGGCGGGCGTTCGTTGTCCTCGATCAGCAGCCGGGTGGTCTCACCGAGGTCGCCACCGAGCGCCTCGGCGAACGCCCGGACGATCCACTGCGGATGGCTGTAGGCCAGCGCGAGGTGCCCGATCGGGTCGGTCTCCAGCGGCGGCGCCAGCCGTGACACCCACTCGTCTAGATCGCGCCCGGCGACCTCGCGCAGCACCGCGTTGGCGAAGCCGGTGGCACCCTGACCGACCGTGCGCACCAGGTCGACCGTCGAGGAGACGGCCGCGTGCGCGGGCACCCGGGTGTGCAGCAACTGGTACGCGCCGAGCCGCAGCGCGTCGCGTACCGGCGGGTCGATCCGCTGCACGTCCCGGCCCGCGGCAGACGTGAGGATCGCGTCGAGGGTGCCGAGGCGCCGCAGGGTGCCGTAGGTCAGCTCGGTGGCGAAAGCCGCGTCCCGGCCGATCAGCCCCTGCTCACGCAGGATCGCCGGCAGCACCAGGTTGGCGTACGCGTCGTCGCGGTTGACCGCCGCGACGGCCTCGTACGCGGCGTGCCGCGGCTGGTCCACCGGTGGCCGCCCGGAGCGCGGCCCCCGGCGGTCCGTGCCCCGACGCGGAGCGGTGTCCCTCACGCGAACTCCTCCCCGGCGCTGACCCGGGCACCGCGCGCCCAATCGGGCGCCGACATGGCCCGCTTGCCCGCCGCCCGCACCTCGCCGAGCCGGACCGGCACGGTGGCCGTGCCGGCCAGCACCTGCGCCTTCTCCACCCGCAGCTCGCCGGGCTTCAGATCGGGGGCGTCGGGGGCCGGGGTGACCGGGCCCAGCTTGACCCGCTCGCCGCGGAAGGTCGTCCACGGGCCGGGCGCCGGGGTGCAGGCGCGGATGCGCCGGTCCACCGCGAAGGCGGGGTCGGACCAGCGGACGCGGGCGTCCTCGACGGTCAACTTCGGCGCCAGGGAGACCCCGTCGGCGGGCTGCGGCTCGGCTCGCGCCGTGCCGTCCTCCAGCGCGTCCAGCACCGCCACCAGCAGCCCGGCGCCGGTGTGGGCCAACCGCTCCAGCAGGTCGCCGGAGGTGTCGGTGGGCCGGATCTCGTCGGTGAGGGTGCCGTAGACCGGCCCGGTGTCCAGCCCCTCCTCCAACTGGAAGACGCTGGCGCCGGTCAGCTCGTCGCCGTGCAGCACGGCGTGCTGCACGGGTGCCGCGCCGCGCCAGGCGGGCAGCAGCGAGAAGTGCAGGTTCACCCAGCCCTGCCGGGGGATCTCCAGCGCCACCGGCGGCACCAGCGCGCCGTAGGCCACCACCGGAACACAGTCCGGGGCCAGCTCACGCAGCCGGTCCAGGAACTCGGGCTCGCGCGGGCGGGCCGGGGTGAGCACCTCGATGCCGCGCTCGTCGGCCCAGGCGCCGACCGGGGAACGATGCAGGCCCCGACCACGCCCGGCGGGCGCGTCCGGACGGGTGACCACGGCGACCAGCTCGTGCCGGGAGTCGGCCACGGCGGCGAGGGCGGGGACGGCGACGGCCGGCGTACCGGCGAAGATCACACGCATCGGTTCACCGCCCCAGGCCGAACGGGCTGCCGGCGCCGTGCGGGCTCAGCTTCACGGTGGGCGGCGCGGCGGGGTCGTACCACTCGGCCTGGCGAATCGCCTTCATCGCCTCCTTGCGGCCGGCCGGGTCCAGCCGGTCGACGAACAGCACGCCGTCGAGGTGGTCGGTCTCGTGTTGCAGGCAGCGCGCCATCAGGCCGGTGCCGACGATCTGCACCGGGTCGCCGTGGCCGGTGAAGCCCTTGGCGATCACGTTCTGCCGGCGCTTGGTGTCGAAATACAGCCCGGGAATGGACAGGCAGCCCTCCGGGCCGTCCTGCTCCTCGGCGTCGGGAAATTCCAGGACCGGGTTGACCAGGTGACCGAGCACGTCGTCGACGTGGAAGGTGAACACCCGCAGACCCACGCCGATCTGCGGCGCGGCGAGACCGGCGCCGCTCTGCTCACGCATGGTGTCGGTCAGGTCGGCGACGAGCTTGCGCAGCTCGGCGTCGAAGTCGACCACCGGATCGGCCGGCGTGCGCAGCACCGGGTCCCCGAACAGACGGATGGGCTGGACGGTCACGCGGGTTGGCTCCTTGATCAGTGGGACGGCGAATGCCGTACCAGTCTACGGACCTGCCCGCAGTGGTCCCGGCCGGAGCCCGCCGCCGGCGGCCCGGCGGACACTCAGCCGGCGCTGCCGGGCTCCCCCGCCAACACCGCGTCACCGCCGAGCAGGGCGTGCTCCGGCAACGGCAGGCGGATCTCGTGGGCCGCCTCCCAGTCGTGGATCAGGCTGGGCCGGGTCTGCGCGGCGAAGTAGTCGATGGCGCTGATGTCACCGACCACCGGCTCGTCGACCTCGGCGACGAGCCGGCCGGGCACCAGCCGGAACCCGTTGCGCAGGGCGGCGCTGAGCCGGCGGTGCCCGTCGACCACGAAGAAGTACTCGCCGGTGTAGCCGATCTCCAGCGGCTCCAGGCCCGTCCCGCCCGCCGCGGCGACCTCGTCGACGAAGGTCGAGTCCCAGAGCCCGCGCAGGCTCGCGACGTCCTCGGTCGGGTAGATCCGGGCCGGATCGAGCAGCAGCAGCGGCGGTCCACCGCTCAGCACCTCGGGGGCGAGGCGCCCCTCGTACACGTCGATGATGCGCTCGATCACCTCGTCGGCCGGGGCCCGGGTGGTGTCGCAGATCAGGTCGTAGTTGCGCAGCCGGGCCTTGTCCACGCCGTAGCGGACCAGAAACCGGCCGCGCTCGCTCTCGCTGCGCTCCCGGAGCTTGATCTTGGCCTCTTCCAGCGAGGTGTAGCTCTCGGCCGGGCCGGAGGGGCGCAGCAGCACCCGCCGGGCCGCCTCACCCGCCTCGGTGATCATGTGCACCTTGAGCGCGTCGGTGAAGAAGTGCCAGGCCAGCCGCGAGTCCATGACCAGGCTCTCGCCGGAGGCGGCGATGTCGCGCTGCAACTGGTCGACATAGCCGTCGACGGCCTGGTCCAGCTCGGCGTGCAGGTTGAGCTGGAGCGCGGTCATCTGCCGCTCCTGGGCCATCTGCCGGTAGAGGTCACCGACGCTGACCCGACGCAGCCCGAGCCGCTCGGCGATCACCACCGAGACGGTGCTCTTGCCGCTGCCGAGGTCACCGTTGAAGACGATCGACTGACGAACGGTCACGACTGGTACACCCCTGATCACCGGCTGATAGAGATCATTGATACCGCGCCGGACCGACGCGGGCCCGCCGTCGTGGGCATGACGGGCGATGCTACCACCGCGCCGGCGCACCCCCGAACACCACCCACCGTGACCACCGTCAGAACATTGCGAGCGGGTCGATCTCGAGGCGCACCGGGTCGGGCGCCTTACGGGCGCTGCGCACCGCGGCTGCCGCGTGCAACGCCTCGGCCAACACCGCGGCCCGTGCCCGCGGCACCCGCACCAGCATCCGCTCCCGCTCACCGTCGGCCGGTACCGGGCCGAGCAGTTCCGCCCCGTCGGGCAGCCGCGCCTGCGCCAGCAGATCGGCCACGGCCGCGGGCGAACCGGTGACGCTGGCCATCCGCACCGCCGGCGGGAAGCCCAACTCCCGCCGCTCGGCCAGTTCCCGAGCGGCGAACCAGGGCGCGTCCCAGCGCAGCAGCGCCTGCACCGGCGCGAGCCCACCGTCGGCGACCACCACCACCCGGCCACCGGCGGCGGCCGGTCGGGCCAACGCGGCGGCCGCGCTCCACCGGCGCAGCGCCTCCTCGCCGGCGCGCAGGTCGGCCCGGGTGAGCAACGCCCAGGTGTCCAGCAGCAGCACCGCGCCGTAGCCACCGGTCGCGACCGGTTCGGCGCCGGGCGTCGCGATCACCAGGCCGCCGCCGCCGGGCACCTCCACCAGCACCTCCTCCCGCCCCGAGGTGCGCACCGGCACCCCGGGAAAGGCCCGGCCCAGTTCCTCGGCGGTGCGCCGGGCCCCGACGACGGAGGCCCGGAGCCGCCGCCCACCGCAGTGCGGACAGGCGTACGCCGCGGCGACCCGGGCGCACCAGCGGCAGCCGGGCGCCCCGCCGGCCGACGGCAACGCCAGCGGCCCGGCGCAGTGCGGGCAGCGGGCCGGGGCCCGGCACTCGGCGCAGGCCACCGAAGGCAGGTAGCCGCGCCGCGGCACCTGCACCAGGACCGGCAGGTCCACCCGGAGGGCTTCCCGGGCAGCGGCCCAGGCCAGGCTCGGCAGCCGGGCGGTGGCCGCGGCCGGGTCACGGGCCAGTTGCGGGTCGTCGCCGGTCGGCGCGACGGCGGGGGTACGCGCCCGCAGCACCGCGCGGTCGGCGACCACCTCGCGCGCCCAACCGGTCTCCACCAGCAGTTGCGCCTCGGCGGTACGGGCGTAGCCGCCGACCAGCGCCGCGGCCTGTTCGAGCTGGGCCCGGGTGAGCAGCACCTCACGAGCGTGCGGATACGGGGCCCGAGGCTCGGCGTGCAGGTCGTCGCCGTCGTCCCAGATTCCCACCAGCCCGAGCCGGGCCACCGGGGCGAACATGGCCGCCCGGGTGCCGATCACCACCGGCGCGTCGGCCCGGCGGGCGGTGAGGAAGGCACGGTAGCGCCGCGCTGGTCCGAGCGCGGCGGAGAGGCACACATGTCGGTCCGGGCCGAGCGTCGCCGTCAGCGCCGCGTCGAGCCGGTCCAGGTCGCGCCCGTCGGCGACCACCACCAGGGCACCCCGGCCGCCAGCCACGGTGGCGGCGATCGCCTCGGCGTAGCGGGCCGCCCAGTCCTCCCCCGGCAACGCCGACCACACGGCCCGGGGTGCGCTGCCCGCGGCGAGCGCGCGCAGCAGCGCCGGCCCCGCCGGATAGTCCCGCCACCCGCCCGGCTCCGGCACGCCGAGCGCGCCGGGTCGGGCGGCCGGGTGTTGCGCGGCCACGGCCGTGGACTGTTCGGACGCCGCGGCGGTGAGCTCCTGCGGCGGCGCGACCGTGGGCTTGTCCGGAGCCGCCGAGGCGATGATCTCCTTCTCCACCCGGGCGTGCCGTGGCGGCACCGCGAGGCGCAGCACGTCGGCCAGGCTGCCGGCGTAGCGGTCGCCGACGGCGCGGGCCAGCCGGGCCACCTCGGGAGCGAGCACCGGCACCGGCGAGACCACCTTCTCCAGGTACGCCAGCCGGGGATGGTCGGAGCGCTCGACCCGTTCCAGCAGCCACCCACCGACCAGCTGACCGGCGAAGCGGACCTTCACCCGCACGCCGGGCAGCGCGTCGGCGGCCAACTCCTGCGGGACCAGATAGTCGAACGGCCGGTCCAGGTGCGCCAGCGGCACGTCGACGCAGACACGAGCGACCGGCGACCCGTCGGCAGGTCGCCGGTCGTCCCGCCGGGCGCCGGTCAGGCTCCTGCGGCCGACTTAAGGTCGGCGGCCCGGTCGGTGCTCTCCCAGGTCAGGTCCGGCAACTCCCGGCCGAAGTGGCCGTACGCGGCGGTCTGCTGGTAGATCGGACGCAGCAGGTGCAGATCCCGGATGATGGCGGCCGGACGCAGGTCGAAGATCTCGTTGACCGCCTTCTCGATCGAGGCCACCGACACGGTCTCGGTGCCGAACGTCTCGATGAAGAGGCTGACCGGGTGCGCCTTGCCGATCGCGTACGCGACCTGCACCTCGCAGCGCTCGGCGAGGCCGGCGGCGACCACGTTCTTGGCCACCCACCGCATCGCGTACGCGGCGGACCGGTCGACCTTCGACGGGTCCTTGCCCGAGAAGGCACCACCGCCGTGGCGGGCGTAGCCGCCGTAGGTGTCGACGATGATCTTCCGCCCGGTCAGGCCGGCGTCACCCATCGGACCGCCGATCTCGAACCGGCCGGTCGGGTTGACCAGCAGCCGGTACCCCTCGGTGTCCAGGTCGAGGCTCTCCAGCTCCGGCGCGATGACGTGGTCGCGCACGTCCGGGGTGAGCAGCGAGTCCAGCGAGATGTCCGCGGCGTGCTGGCTGGAGACGACAACGGTGTTGAGCCGCACCGGCCGCAGCCCGTCGTACTCGATGGTGACCTGGGTCTTGCCGTCCGGCCGCAGGTACGGGACGATGCCGTCCTTGCGGACCGTGGCCAGGCGGCGGGCCAGCCGGTGCGCCAGCGCGATCGGCAGCGGCATCAGCTCGGGCGTCTCCGAGCAGGCGAAGCCGAACATCATGCCCTGGTCACCGGCGCCCTGCGCGTCCAGCGCGCTCTCCGACGCCCCGGTACGCAACTCGAAGGCGTTGTCGACGCCCTGGGCGATGTCCGGGGACTGGGAGCCGATCGAGACGCTGACGCCGCACGACGCCCCGTCGAAGCCTTTCTTCGACGAGTCGTAGCCGATACCGAGAATTGTCTCTCGGACGATCGTCGGGATGTCGGCGTACGCCTTGGTGGTCACCTCGCCGGCGACGTGGACCTGACCGGTGGTAATCAGGGTCTCGACGGCCACCCGGCTGTGCGGGTCCTGGCTGAGAAGGGCGTCGAGGATGCCATCACTGATCTGATCGGCGATCTTGTCCGGGTGGCCTTCCGTGACCGATTCGGACGTGAAGAGGCGGCGTGTCACGGCACTCCTAGATTTTTTTGGATGTCGTTGTGCGGCAGTGTAATCAGCAGCCGTCAGTAGCTCGGTCCGCGGTTGTCCACGATCCAGCGATCAGGAGAGGCCGTCCGTGAACCGAGCGACCACCAGATCCCACACGCCGTCGGCCAACTCTTCCTTGGACCGCTCGGGCATCCGGATGACCGAACCGTCCACACCGATGACGGTGGCCGCGTTGGTCTCGGCGCCGAAGACCTTGTCCGGACCGACCTCGTTGATCACGATGAGATCGGCCCGCTTGCGGGCGAGCTTGGCCCGCCCGTTGGCTTCGGCGTCGCCGGTCTCGGCGGCGAACACCACCAGCACCTGCTCCGGTCGGCGGCGCTGGCCCAGTTCAGCGGCGATATCCGGGTTGGTCACGAGGTCGATGGTGGGCGCCGCGCCGTCGTCCGACTTCTTGATTTTGCCAGGCGAGTACGTCGCCGGCCGGAAATCGGCTGGAGCCGCCGCCATCACCACCGCGTCGGCGTCCGTCGCCGCCTTCAGCGTCGCCTCGCGCAGCTCGAGTGTGCTGCCCACCCGGATCACATCCGCCCCGGCCGGATCCGGCAGTGCCACGTTGGCCGAGATCAAGGTGACTCGGGCACCGCGGGCCACGGCGGAGCGGACGAACGCGTAGCCCTGCTTGCCGGAGGAACGGTTGCCGAGGAACCGCACCGGGTCCAGCGGCTCCCGGGTGCCGCCCGCGGTGATCACCACGTGCCGGCCGGCCAGGTCGGCCGGGTCGGCGGCCCCGCGGGCGAGCGCCCGCCGGGCGACGGCGAAGATCTCCGCCGGATCGGGCAGCCGCCCCTTGCCGGTGTCGGCGCCGGTGAGCCGCCCGACGGCGGGTTCGATCACCCGCACGCCCCGGGCCCGCAGCGTGGCGACGTTGGCGACGGTGGCCGGGTGCTCCCACATCTCGGTGTGCATGGCCGGCGCGAGCAGCACCGGGCAGCGGGCGGTGAGCAGGGTGTTGGTGAGCAGGTCGTCGGCGAGGCCGTGGGCGGCCTTGGCCAGCAGGTCGGCGGTGGCGGGCGCGACCACCACCAGATCGGCCTGCTGGCCGAGGCGGACGTGCGGCACCTCGTGCACGTCGGACCAGACGTCCTCGGCGACCGGCTGACCGGAGAGCGCCGCCCAGGTCGGCGGACCGACGAACCGCAACGCGGCGGCGGTCGGCACGACCCGCACCGAATGACCCGACTCGGTGAACAGTCGCAGCAGCTCGCACGCCTTGTAGGCGGCGATCCCGCCGCCGACGCCGAGGATGATCCGGGCGCTCATCGACGCGCGGGGATTACGGCTGGTCAGTCGGCTCGGCGGTGAGCAGGCCTGCGTTGATCTCGCGCATCGCGATCGAGAGCGGCTTCTCCTGAGGGGTGGTCTCGACCAGCGGGCCGACGTACTCCAGCAGGCCCTCGCCGAGCTGGCTGTAGTAGGCGTTGACCTGACGGGCGCGCTTGGCCGCGAAGATGACCAGCGCGTACTTCGACGTCGTCTTCTCCAGGAGCTCGTCGATCGGCGGGTTGGTGATGCCTTCAGGGTTGGCGATGGATCCCACGGGTGAACCTCTGCGTCTTTCGCACGGACCGCGTAACCGCGGTGCCGGCGCTCAACCGCGCGGACGCGGTCGGGCCGGAGCCAGGAAGGAAGAACCGATAAAGCCTACCAGCTCGTTTACCACGCGCTCGGTACGGTCGTGCGACAGACGGCGGTCGAAGGCCACCGCCACGGCAATCTCCGGAAGTCGTCCGGGCGGATGGAGTAGGACGAATCCCGCCTCGGGCCACGCGGCCCGGACCAGCGGCGCCCCGTCGAGATCCAGCGGCAGCAGGACCGGCTGTCCGGCGGCCACCCGGCGGCGCAGCGGGGCGATCTCGGTGCCCCGGCGGTGCGCCCCGAACCAGCTCCACTCCAACAGTTCGCCGGCGGCCACCCGGCGGTCGAACTCCGCCGGCGCGACGAAGTGTCGATGGACGCCGTCCAACTCCCCCTCCCGGCGAGGCCGGGTGGTGAGCGTGATCGGCGTCCACACTGACGGAGAACGCGCCCGGACCGACTCGACGACACTCTCCCTGCCGGCACCGGATGGGCTGACCAGGACAGTGAGCCGAGCCGCCGGGCGCGCCTCGTCATCCAAGCTCACTGCTTGTTTCTACACGCAGCCGTGCTCAGTTGGCGGCGAACTCCCCAAGCAGGGCCTTGCGCTGCTGCTCGCCGAGGCCACGCAGGCGACGGCTGTCGGCGATCTTGAGCTTCTCCATGATCTGGGTGGCCCGGATCTTGCCGATGCCCGGCATCGCCTGCAGCACGGCCGACACCTTGAGCTTGCCGACGACATCGTCGGACTCGGCCCGCTCAAGAACGGCAGCGAGGGTGGTCTTGCCCTGCTTGAGCTGCTCCTTCAGCTCTGCACGGGCTTTGCGGATCTCCGCAGCCTTCTCCAGCGCGGCTGCGCGCTGCTCGGGGGTCAGTGACGGGAGCGGCACCAGTTCTCCTCAGGTCCCTATCGCGACGGGCGGGACGCTCCGCCGCATCTGTGAAACGTGGTGTCGCTGTGAACCCGAGGGGTTCCCAGCGCGGGGAAAACTAGCGGCCAACGGAGCTTTCGGCAACGTGGGCACGCGACCATCGCCACAAAGTGACCGACCCGTCAGTCAGTCATGACATCGCCAGAGCGGCCCGGCAGTCGCCCACTGCGCGGTCCGCCGCGGCCCGCAACGCCGCCGGGTCCGGCCCCGCGCCCAACACCTCCCGGGAGTACGAGGGCAGCACCGCGGGCAGCGCCGAGCCGAACACCGTACGCAGATCCGCCGCCGTGGCGCCCTGCGCTCCGAGGCCCGGTGCGAGCAGTGGACCGTTCACCGCCGACAGGTCGCAGCCGGTCTCGCCGACCGTCGCACCGACCACCAGCCCGATGCTTCCGAGTGGCTGCGCACCTGCATTGAGCTGGGAAACCTCGTCGATCACCAGCTGCGCGACGCTCCGCCCGTCGGCGCCGCGAGCCCGCTGCACGGAGGCGCCCTCGGGATTGGAGGTGAGCGCCAGGACGAAGACTCCGCCCCCGTGCGTGGCGGCCAGTTCGAACATCGGAGCGAGCGAACCGACTCCCAGGAAGGGGCTCGCGGTAACCGCGTCGACATACATGGGGCTGGATGGTTCAAGGTACGCCGAGGCGTACGCGCGGACGGTGGAGCCGATGTCGCCGCGCTTGACGTCAAGCAGAACGAGCGCGCCGCGTTCGCGCAACTGTCGGATAGTTGACTCAAGGACGGCCAATCCTTGGGACCCGAATCGCTCGAAGAACGCCGACTGTGGCTTGATCACCGCAACCCGGTCACCGAGGACGTTGACGACGGTCCGGGCGAACCGTCTCAGCCCGTCGACGTCGTCGGTGAGGCCCCAGCGGGCCAACAGCGCCGGATGCGGATCGATCCCGACGCAGAGCGGCCCCCGCTCGCTGACGGCCCGGTGCAGCCGGGCGCCGAAGCTCTCCATTTCGTCAGTGCTTCCTCTCATGCTCAACCTGGGCTGTCCGCCTACTCAATCCGGGTCGAGCGGCGCCGCAGGACTACTCAACCCGCCTTGACCGCCGCCGTGACCCCCGCCACGATCAGCGCCAGGTCGGCGTCGTCGGTGACGTACGGCGGCATCGTGTAGACCAGATCCCGGAACGGGCGCAACCACACCCCCTGCGCCACTGCGGCGGCCGTGGCGGCCGTGAGGTCCACCTCGTGGTCGAGTTGCACCACACCGATCCCGCCGAGCACCCGCACGTCCACCACGCCTGGCATCGCCCGCAGCGGCTCCAGCCCGGCCCACAGGCCGCGCTCGAGCCTCGACACCTGTGCGGCCCAGTCCCCGGCCCGCAGCAGCCCCAGCGAGGCGTTGGCGACCGCGCAGGCGAGCGGATTGCCCATGAACGTCGGCCCGTGCGCCAACACACCACCGGCGCTGATCTCCCGCGCGATCTCGGCGGTGCACAGCGCGGCGGCGAGGGTGAGATAGCCCCCGGTGAGCGCCTTGCCGACGCACATCACGTCCGGGGCGACCCCGGCGTGCTCGGCGGCGAACATCCTGCCGGTGCGGCCGAAGCCGGTGGCGATCTCGTCGAAGATCAGCAGTACGCCGTGGGCACGGGTCACCTCGCGCAGCACCCGCAGGTAGTGCGGGTGGTGGAACCGCATCCCGCCGGCCCCCTGCACCACCGGCTCGACGATCACCGCGGCCAGTTCGTCGGCGTGCCGTTCGACTGCCTGAACCAGCGCCGCCTCGTACGCCGGGTCGGGCGGAGAGGAGAAACCACCGGGCGGCATCGGAGCGAACACCTGCCGGGGCAACACGTCGCCCCAGAGGTGGTGCATGCCGCCCTCCGGGTCGCAGACGCTCATCGGGTGGAAGGTGTCGCCGTGGTAGCCGCCCCGCCAGGTGCCCAGCCGGCGGCGCTGCGGCCGGCCGACGGCGAGCTGGTACTGCAGGCACATCTTGACCGCGACCTCGACGCTGACCGAACCGGAGTCGGCCAGGAAGACGTGCTCCAGCCCGTCCGGTGCCAGCTCGACCAGGGTGCGGGCCAGCTCCACGGCGGGCGCGTGGGTCAGTCCGCCGAACATGACGTGGCTCATCCGGCCCAGTTGGTCGGTGACCGCCGCGTCCAGCACCGGATGCCGGTAGCCGTGGATCGCCGCCCACCAGGACGACATGCCGTCGACCAGCTCACGCCCGTCGGCCAGGCGCAGCCGGACCCCCTCGG
Source organism: Micromonospora qiuiae (assembly GCF_016863555.1). Classification (GTDB taxonomy): domain Bacteria; phylum Actinomycetota; class Actinomycetes; order Mycobacteriales; family Micromonosporaceae; genus Micromonospora; species Micromonospora qiuiae. Next base: position 78,370 of record NZ_BOPC01000028.1, read on the forward strand.
CGCTCTCCACCAGATAGGGCGGCACAGCCGGCGGCAGCGTGGCGTACGGATGCCAGACGTGCGCGGCGTCGGCGGCGAGGATCTCCTCCGGGGTCATCGGCGCTCAGTCACCTCCCCGGTGCCCCGCTGAGCGTGGCTGGCGGCCTGCATCCCGCCGGGACGCCCGCCGGCGGTGTCCAGTCCCTTCTCCGCAGCCTTTGCTCTGCTTCACCGGACGCACCGGTTCTGCGCCAGATCCGTTGCGTGGGTTGAAGCAGAGCAAAGGGCGGAAGGAAGGGGGAAGGTGCTCCGGCCGGAGCCGCTGGTCGGACCAGGCCTGGCGCGGCCAGGCCGGCTGTTCGCGGTCGGGCGGGCCGGCGTGATCGGCGGTCGCGGGGAGGCCTCATCCGGTGCTGGCCGGCAGCGCGGCGCCCGCCGCGGCGCGGGCGACCGCGCGGGGCAGGGCCGGGCCACGGTAGATGAAGCCGGTGTAGAGCTGCACCAGGCTGGCGCCGGCGTCGAACATCCGGGCGGCGCCGTCGGGGTCGACGATGCCGCCGACGCCGATGATCGGCAGCCGCCCGCCGGTCTCGGCGTGGACGAAGGCGACCACCTGCCGGGCCCGGTCGGCCAGCGGGCGGCCGGACAGGCCCCCCGCCTCGCCGGCACGCCCCCGGTCGGCCGGGGCGAGCCCGTCCCGGCTCAGCGTGGTGTTCGTGGCGATCACCCCGGCCGCGCCCCGGGCCAGACACACCTCCAGCAGTTCGGCGATCGCCGGTTCGGTCAGGTCCGGCGCGATCTTCACCAGCACCGGCTTCTCCCCCACCAATGTGGCGAGCAACGCGTCCAGGTGCTCGCGGTCCTGCAGGGCGCGCAGCCCGGGCGTGTTCGGTGACGAGACGTTGACCGCGAAGTAGTCCCCGTGCCCGCGCAGCGCCCGGTAGGACGCACGGTAGTCCTCCACCGCGTCATCCAGCGCCGTCACCTTGGACTTGCCGAGCGAGATCCCCAGCGGTACGCCGAGCGGGCGGGACAGCGCCGCCAGCCGCGCCGCCAGCGCCGCCGCGCCGGCGTTGTTGAAGCCCATCCGGTTGATCACCGCTTCGCTGTCCGGCAACCGGAACAGCCGCGGTCGGGGGTTGCCCGGCTGGGGGTGAGCCGTCACTGTGCCCACCTCGACGAAGCCGAAGCCCAGCGCCGGCCACGCCGGCAGCGCCACGCCGTCCTTGTCCATCCCGGCGGCCAGCCCGACCGGGTTCGGGAAGCGCACCCCGAACACCGTGCGCGGTGCCGCCACGGCGTACCGGCCCCGCAACGCCGCCAACGCCACCGGGCGCTCGGACAGCGCCGACAACCGCCGCAGCGTCCACTCGTGCGCGGCCTCGGCGTCGCCACGCCCGATCCGAAACAACCCCCGCCGCACCACCCGCTCAAACACGCTCACCCTCCCCCTCCCCTGTCTGACCTAGGTAGATCACGAGGTTGACGGCGACGTCGATCTTCTGCCGCTAACCTCATGATCAACGCGGGTGGGGTGGGGGGCGAAGGGCGCTGTGGAGGTCCTGGAGAGGGCGGACCTGCATGTCGCCGCGGATGAGGGCCTCGATGCCCATCACCGCGGCGGCGGCGCCGGGAACGGTGGTGACGCAGGGGATGTCCGCCGTCACGGCGGCGCTGCGGATCTCGTAGCCGTCGGAACGGGCGCTGGCCCCGGAACCCTGCGGAGTGTTGATCACCAAGGCGACCTGGCCGGAGCGGATCAGCGACACCGCGTCGTCGTCGGAGCCGGCCTCGTAGTGCTTGGGGGCAAGCTCGCAGGCGATGCCGTGGCGACGCAGCACCTCGGCGGTGCCGCTGGTCGCGACGATCTCGAAGCCCAGGTCGGCCAGACGCTTGATCGGGAAGATCATGCCGCGCTTGTCGCGGTTGGCCACCGAGACGAAGATCCGGCCCGAGGTCGGCAGCGAGCCGTACGCCGCCGACTGCGACTTGGCGAAGGCGTGCCCGAAGGCGGTGTCGATGCCCATCACCTCGCCGGTCGACTTCATCTCCGGGCCGAGCAACGAATCCACCCCCTTACCGGCGGGCGTGCGGAACCGCTTGAACGGCAGCACCGCCTCCTTGACCGCGATCGGCGCGTCCGGCGGCAGCGTGCCGCCGTCCCCGCTGGCCGGCAGCAAACCCTCGTCACGCAGTTCGGCGACGGTCGCGCCGAGCGCGATCCGGGCCGCCGCCTTGGCCAGCGGCACCGCCGTGGCCTTGGAGACGAACGGCACGGTACGCGAGGCACGCGGGTTGGCCTCCAGCACGTACAGCGCGTCGTCCTTCAACGCGTACTGCACGTTGAGCAGACCGCGTACGCCGATGCCGCGGGCGATCGCCTCGGTGTACCGGCGGACCTGGGCCACGTGCGAGCTGGCCAGGGTGATCGGCGGCAACGCGCAGGAGGAGTCGCCGGAGTGGATTCCCGCCTCCTCGATGTGCTCCATGATCCCGCCGAGGTAGACCTCGCCGTCGGCGTCGCAGAGCGCGTCCACGTCGATCTCGATGGCGTCGTCGAGGAACCGGTCCACCAGCACCGGATGGTTCGGGGAGATGTCGGTGGCCCGACCGATGTAGTCACGCAACGTCACATCGTCGTAGATGATCTCCATCCCGCGCCCGCCCAGCACGTACGAGGGGCGGACCAGCACCGGGTAGCCGATCTCGTCGGCGATCTCCTTCGCCTCCTCGTAGGAGGTGGCGGTGCCGTGGGCCGGAGCCCGCAGGCCCGCCCGGGCCAGCAGCGACCCGAAGGCACCCCGCTCCTCGGCCAGGTGGATCGACTCGGGGGAGGTGCCGACCACCGGCACACCGGCGTCCTTGAGCCGCTGCGCCAGCCCGAGCGGGGTCTGCCCACCGAGCTGCACGATCACCCCGATCACGCCCGGCCCGCCGGCGGCGCGGCCGGAGGAGTCCTCGGCGTGCCAGACCTCCAGTACGTCCTCGAAGGTCAGCGGCTCGAAGTAGAGCCGGTCGGCGGTGTCGTAGTCGGTGGACACCGTCTCCGGGTTGCAGTTGACCATGACGGTCTCGTACGTCCCCCGCAGCGCCTGGACCGCGTGCACACAGGAGTAGTCGAACTCGATGCCCTGCCCGATCCGGTTCGGCCCGGAGCCGAGGATCAGCACCTTGGGCCGGTCCGAGCCGATCACCTCGGTCTCGGCGTCGTAGGAGGAGTAGTGGTACGGCGTGACGGCCTCGAACTCGGCGGCGCAGGTGTCCACGGTCTTGTAGACCGGCCGGATGCCCAGCCGGTGCCGCAGCGTCCGCACGCCGTCCTCGGCGGCCAGTTCGGGACGCAGCGCGGCCAACTGCCGGTCGGACAGGCCGGCCCGCTTGGCCCGACGCAGCAGGTCGACGTCGAGCACCGGGGCGGCCACGATCTCGGCGCGCAGCTCGACCAGAGCGGCGATCTGGTCCAGGAACCACGGGTCGATCCCGCCCGAAGCCACGGCGACCTCACCGATCGAGGCGCCCAGCCGCAGCGCCCGCTCCACCGTGTAGAGCCGCCCGTCGTGCGGCGTACGCAGCGCGGCGAGGGTGTTCTCCTTGGTCGCCCCCGGCGGGTCCGCGACGGTCCAGAACCCGGCCGCCTTGGTCTCCATCGAGCGCATCGCCTTGTTCAGCGCCTCGCTGAAGTTGCGCCCCAGGCTCATCGCCTCGCCGACCGACTTCATCGTGGTGGTCAACTCCGGGTCCGCGCCGGGGAACTTCTCGAACGCGAACCGGGGAATCTTCACCGCCACGTAGTCCAGCGTCGGCTCGAACGCGGCCGGCGTCTTGCGGGTGATGTCGTTGGGGATCTCGTCCAGGGTGTAGCCGATGGCCAGCTTCGCGGCGATCTTCGCGATCGGGAAACCGGTCGCCTTGGAGGCCAGCGCCGAGGAGCGGGACACCCGCGGGTTCATCTCGATGACGACGATCCGCCCGTCGGCCGGGTTGACCGCGAACTGGATGTTGCAGCCACCGGTGTCCACCCCGACCTCGCGCAGCACCGCGATGCCCAGGTCACGCAGGCGCTGGTACTCCCGGTCGGTGAGCGTCATGGCCGGGGCCACGGTCACGCTGTCGCCGGTGTGCACGCCCATCGGGTCGACGTTCTCGATCGAGCAGACCACCACCACGTTGTCGTTGCGGTCCCGCATGAGTTCGAGCTCGTACTCCTTCCAGCCGAGCACGCTCTCCTCGATCAGCACCTCGTGCACCGGGCTCGCGGCCAGCCCGGCGCCGGCGATGCGCTCCAGGTCGGCGTCGCTGTGCGCCATGCCCGACCCGAGGCCGCCCATGGTGAACGACGGCCGGATCACCACCGGCAGCCCCAGCTCGCCGACGGTCTGGCGGACCTCGTCCATGGAGTGGCAGACCCGGGAACGGGGCACCAGCGCGGCCGGGTCCTCGACGCCGATCCGGACCCCCGCCTTGGCGACGATGTCCTTGAACAGCTGCCGGTCCTCGCCGCGACGAATCGCGTCGATGTTGGCACCGATCAGCTCGACGCCGTACTTGTCCAGCACCCCGGCCTCGTGCAGCGCGACCGCGGTGTTCAGCGCGGTCTGCCCGCCGAGGGTGGGCAGCACCGCGTCCGGCCGCTCCTTGGCGATGACCAGCTCGACGAACTCCGGGGTGATCGGCTCGACGTAGGTGGCGTCGGCGAACTCGGGGTCCGTCATGATCGTGGCCGGGTTCGAGTTGACCAGGCTGACCCGGATCCCCTCGTTGCGCAGCACCCGGCACGCCTGGGTGCCGGAATAGTCGAACTCGCACGCCTGCCCGATGACGATCGGCCCGGAGCCGATCACCAGGATGTGCTTGAGATCGGTCCGTTTAGGCATTCGTGCGCCCCTCGCTGTGGGTCCGGCCCTCGATCAACTCGGCGAACCGGTCGAAGAGGTAGTCCGCGTCGTGCGGACCGGCCGCCGCCTCCGGGTGGTACTGAACGGTGAACGCGGGCACATCGCGCGCCCGCAGCCCCTCGACCACGTTGTCGTTGAGGCAGACATGCGAAACCTGAACCCCACCGAACTCGGTCTCGATCACCTGGTCGGGCACCACCGCACCGGGCTGCACGCCGGGCACCTGCACGGCGAAACCGTGGTTGTGGCTGGTCACCTCGACCTTGCCGGTGGCCAGGTCGATGACCGGCTGGTTGGTGCCCCGGTGGCCGTAGCCGAGCTTGTACGTGCCGAAGCCGAGCGCCCGGCCGAGGATCTGACTGCCGAAGCAGATGCCGAACAGCGGCACCCGCCGGCGCATCAACTCCCGGGCCAGCGCGACCGGCCGGTCGGCGGTGGACGGGTCACCCGGGCCGGGTGAGAAGAAGATCGCGTCGGCACCGGTGGCCAGCAGTTCCTCGATGCTCGAGTTCGCCGGCAGGACGTGGGTGGCCACGCCGCGGGCGGCGAGCCGACGCGGCACGTTGCGCTTGATGCCCAGGTCGAGGGCGGCGACGGTGAACCGGTGCTCGCCCTCGGCGGCCACCACGTACGGCGCCGCGGTGGTCACCTCGGCGGAGAGGTCCGCGCCGAGCATCTGCGGTGACTGGCGTACCCGGGCCAGCAGCGCACGGGGGTCGTCGTCGACGCTGGAGATGCCGACCCGCATCGCGCCGCGCTCGCGCAGGTGCCGGGTCAGCGCCCGGGTGTCCACCCCGCTGATGCCGACGATCCCCTCGGTGGCCAGCCGGTCCTCCAGACTGCCGGTGGCCCGCCAGTTCGAACTCACCCGGGCCGGGTCACGCACCACGTAACCGGCCACCCAGATCCGTCGCGACTCGTCGTCCTCGCTGTTGACGCCGGTGTTGCCGATGTGCGGGGCGGTCTGCACCACCACCTGACGGTGGTACGACGGGTCGGTCAGCGTCTCCTGGTAGCCGGTCATCCCGGTGTTGAAGACCGCCTCGCCGAAGCTCTCCCCGACGCTGCCGTACGCCTCGCCGTGGAACGTGCGCCCGTCCTCTAGGACGAGGGTCGCATTCCTGCGTTTCACTTAACAGCCTTTCCGTCCAGGACCGTCGCCTCGCCACGCAGGAAGGTCGCCACGATGCGACCCGGCAGCGTCATCCGGGCGTACGGAGTGTTGCGGCTGCGACTGGCCGACTCCGCCGGGTCGATCACCCGGCGGGCCGCCGGGTCGACCAGGGTGAGGTTGGCCGGCACGCCGGGGGCGGGATCGTGGCCGTGCTCGGTCAGCCCGGCGATCCGGGCCGGGGTGCGCGACATCCGCTCGGCGATCAGGTCCCACTCCGGGCCGAGCACGTCGAGCGCGATCGACAGCGCCGTCTCCAGCCCGAGCATGCCCGGCCGGGCGTACGCCCACTCGCATTCCTTGTCCTCCATCGCGTGCGGGGCGTGGTCGGTGGCGATGATGTCGATCACCCCGTCGACCAGCGCGGCGCGCAGGGCGGCGATGTCGGTGGCGGTCCGCAGCGGCGGGTTGACCTTGTAGACCGGGTCGTACGCTCCGGCCGGGCTCCAGTTGCTCGCGAGTGCGGGGCTCGCAAGCTCACTCCTCCCGCTCACGAGGGCGTCGGTGAGCAGCAGGTGGTGCGGGGTCACCTCGGCGGTGACGCGTACGCCCCGGGCCTTTGCCTGACGCAGCACCTCGACGCTGCCGGCACAGGAGACGTGGCAGACGTGCAGCCGGCTGCCGACGTGCTCGGCCAGCAGCACGTCCCGCGCGATGATCGCCTCCTCGGCCACCGCCGGCCAGCCGGTCAGGCCCAGCCGGGCGGAAACCTCGCCCTCGTGCATCTGCGCGCCCTCGGTCAGCCGGGGCTCCTCGGCGTGCTGGGCGATGATCCCGTCGAACGCCTTGACGTACTCCAGCGCCCGGCGCATCAGCCGCGGATCGGCGACGCAGTGCCCGTCGTCGGAAAAGATCCGCACCCGGGCGGCCGAGTCGGCCATTGCGCCCAGCTCGGCCAGGCGCTCGCCGGCCAGCCCGACGGTGACCGCGCCGATCGGCTGCACGTCGACCAGCCCGGCCTCCCGGCCGAGCCGCCAGACCTGCTCGACCACGCCGGCGGTGTCCGCCACCGGCGAGGTGTTCGCCATCGCGCAGACCGCCGTGTAGCCGCCCAGCGCCGCCGCCCGGGAACCGGTCTCGACGGTCTCGGCGTCCTCCCGGCCCGGCTCGCGCAGGTGGGTGTGCAGGTCGACCAGGCCGGGCAGGGCGACCAGCCCGTCGGCGTCGACCACGCCGGCGCCCGGCGCGGACAGCCCCGGACCGGCCTCGGCGACGACGCCGTCGCGCAGCAGCAGGTCGGTCGGCGCGGCGCCGAGCACGCTGACGTTCCTGATCAGGTACGAGTTCACCGGTTGTTCCCCCCGAGCAGCAGGTAGAGGACGGCCATCCGGACGGAGACCCCGTTGGCGACCTGTTCGACGATGGTGGAGCGGGGCGAGTCGGCGACCTCCGGCGTGATCTCCATCCCCCGGTTCATCGGGCCGGGGTGCATCACGATCGCGTGGCCCGGCATCCGGCGCATCCGCGCGCCGTCCAGGCCGTAGCGGCGGGCGTACTCGCGGGCGGACGGAAAGTAGGAATCGTTCATCCGTTCCCGCTGCACCCGCAGCATCATCACCACGTCCGCCGACGGCAGCACCGCGTCCAGGTCGTAGCAGACGTCGGTACCCGACGCGAGGGCCGCGGCGATGTCGACCGGAATGAGGGTGGGCGGCCCGACCAGGGTCACCTTGGCACCGAGCGTGGACAGCAGCAGCACGTTGGAGCGGGCCACCCGGGAGTGCAGCACGTCGCCGACCACCACGACCGACAGACCGGCCAGCCGGCCCAGTCGGGAGCGCATGGTGTACGCGTCGAGCAGCGCCTGGGTGGGATGCTCGTGGGTGCCGTCGCCGGCGTTGATCACCGAACCGTCGACCCAGTCGGCGAGCCGGTGCGGGGCGCCGGAGGCGGCATGCCGGACGACGACCGCGTCGGCACCCATCGCCTGAAGGGTCAACGCGGTGTCCTTCAGGCTCTCGCCCTTGGCGACGCTGGACCCCTTCGCGGAAAAGTTGATCACGTCGGCGGAGAGCCGCTTGGCCGCCGCCTCGAAGGAGATCCGGGTGCGGGTGGAGTCCTCGTAGAAGAGGTTGACCACCGTACGGCCGCGCAGCGCGGGCAACTTCTTGATCTCGCGGCCAGCCACCGCCGCCATCTCCGCGGCGGTGTCCAGGATCTGGGTGGCGGTGTCGGCGTCGAGGTCGGCGCCGGAGAGCAGATGCCTGATCAAGGGAGGGTCCCTCCGTAGAGGCGGACCTCGTCGGTGCCGTCGGTCTCGGCCAGCGTCACCTTCACGTTCTCGGCGAGCGCGGTCGGGATGTTCTTGCCGACATAGTCGGCCCGGATCGGCAACTGCCGGTGGCCGCGGTCGACCAGCACGGCGAGCTGCACGGACGCCGGCCGCCCGAGGTCGCCCAGTGCGTCGAGGGCGGCGCGTACCGTCCGCCCGGAGAAGAGCACGTCGTCGACGAGGACCACCCGCTGGCCGTCGATGCCACCGGCGGGCAGCTGGGTCGGGCCGACCGCCCGGGTGGCGTTGCGGCGCAGGTCATCGCGGTAGAGGGTGATGTCGAGCACACCGACCGGCACGGCGACACCCTCGAAGGCGCTGATCCGGGCGGCGAGCCGCCGGGCGAGGGGGGCACCGCGAGTCGGGATGCCGAGCAGCACGGTGTCGGCGGCGCCCTGGGTCTTCTCGAGGATCTGGTGGGCGATCCGGTCGACGACGCGCTGCACGTCAGCGCTGGTCAGAATCACCTTCACCGAGGGTTGTCGCGGCGGCGACGAGTGGGCAGCCGATGGCTGAGCCACGGCGGACCTCCTTTCCCGCCTCACGGGACGGGTCGTTAAAGGATGTCGGATCCTCCGGGCCGGTCGCTGGACGGCCGGCGGAAGCTGCGGCCACGTTACCAGCGATCGGCATCGCCACCAGGGGCGGGACCGAGTGGCCCTGACCACGCCGAAGCGTCACCGGACAGCGTATCGATTCAGCTGTCGAAACGGGACAACTCACGCGAGGCGCCAACGGGAAGGTCATCACCACTTGACCAGGTCTGCGAATCCCCGTACCGTCACGCTCCGTAGCGATCGCTGGGAGAACCCCGAGCAGCACTGGGAGTGTCCGAATGCCCTCTGAATACGCCAAGTCTCTGGGCGCCCGCCTGCGCTCCATCCGCCAGCAGCAGGGCCTGTCCCTGCAGGGTGTGGAGGAGAAGTCAAACGGGCGGTGGAAGGCGGTGGTGGTCGGCTCGTACGAGCGCGGCGACCGCGCCGTCACGGTGTCCCGCCTGGCCGATCTGGCCGAGTTCTACCGCGTTCCCGTCTCGGAGCTGCTGCCCGACGGCAGCGGCGTGCGGCACGAGCCCACCAGCAAGATCGTGCTGGACCTGGAGCGGCTCTACGACGAGGCCAGCGAGGAGCTCGCCTACGTGGCCCGGTACGCCCGCGCCATCCAGCAGCAGCGGGGTGACTACAACGGCCGGGTCCTCTCGATCCGCGCCGACGACCTGCGCGCCCTCGCGATCGTCTACGACGCCTCGCCCTCCGGACTGATCGAGCGGCTGACCGAGCACGGCGTGCTGGTCGCCGACCCGCGGGCGTTCTTCGCCAGCTGAGCACCGAACGGAAAGGGCCCGTGCCGGGGACGGCACGGGCCCTTTCGTTTCGTTCGCGTCACTCGGCCGAGTGGCTCCGCCGTCGCCGATGCCTCAGCGGGTGGCGTACTCGGCGATGCGGCCGAGCAGCCCGTTGAGGAAGCGGGGCGAGTCGTCGGTCGACATCTGCCGGGCCAGCTCGACCGCCTCGCTGATCGCCACCGCGTCGTCGACCTCGTCGACGTACAGCAACTCGTAGACCGCGATCCGAGCCAGGTTGCGGTCGACCACCGGCATCCGGTCCAGCGTCCAACCTTCGGCGTAGCTGGCGATCAACTCGTCGATCCGGTTTAGGTGCTCGGCCACGCCCTCGACCAGACCGACCGCGTAGCCCAGGTGTTCGGGGCGCGGCACGGCGATCCGCTCGACATAGCCGGCGAGCACCTCGACGGGCGGGCGATCCCGCAGGTCGGCCTCGAAGAGCACGTCCAGCGCCCGCTTGCGCGCCTTGCGGCGCGCCGGCATCTGCTGCTTCGGACCCTCGGCCATCAGGCGCGGCCGAGGTAACGGCCGTCGCGGGTGTCGACCTTGATCTTCTCGCCGGTGGTGATGAAGAGCGGCACCTGCACGGTCGCACCGGTTTCCAGGGTCGCCGGCTTGTTGCCGCCGGTGGACCGGTCGCCCTGCAGCCCCGGCTCGGTGTACGTGACCTCCAGCACGACGGAGGCCTGCATCTCGACGTAGAGCGGCAGACCCTCGTGCGTGGCCACGATGACCTCGGCCTCGGGCAGCAGGTAGTTGGCCGCCTCGCCGACCGTCCCGCCGGGCACCGTGATCTGGTCGTACGTCTCCAGATCCATGAAGACGTAATCCTCGCCGTCGGCGTAGAGGTACTGCATCGTGCGCTTGTCCACGGTCGCGGTGTCGACCTTGGTGCCCGCGTTGAAGGTCTTGTCGACCACCTTGCCGGAGAGCACGTTCTTCAACGTGGTACGCACGAACGCACCACCCTTACCGGGCTTGACGTGCTGGAACTCGACGACGGACCAGAGCTCTCCGTCGAGGTTGAGCACCAGGCCGTTCTTCAGGTCGTTGGTGGTGGCCATTTCCTGCCTTGATCATAATTTGGCGGACAGACCTGCCAAGTCTACTCGCCGCCCCCACAGCCCACCGCCACCCACCACCCGCCCCGGTGGGGGCGGGTCAACGGCGGACGGCGAGGTGCTGCAGGGCGAGGCGGTAGCCGTCGACACCGAGCCCGCAGATCACCCCGGTGGCCACCGCCGAGACGACCGAGTGGTGCCGGAACTCCTCCCGGGCGTGGATGTTGGAGATGTGCACCTCGACCAGCGGGCCACGCAGCAGCGCGCAGGCGTCCCGCACAGCGATCGAGTAGTGCGACCAGGCTGCCGGGTTGAGCACCACCGCAGCCTGCTCGTCCGCCGCGTCGTGCAGCCAGCCGATCAGCTCGTGCTCGGCGTCGGTCTGCCGCACCGTGACCTCCAGGCCGAGCTCCCGGCCGGTCGACTCGCAGAGTGCGACCAGATCGGCGTAGCTGGTCACGCCGTACACGTCGACCTGGCGGGTGCCCAGCCGGCCCAGGTTCGGCCCGTTGAGCACGTACACCTTCATGCCGCTCCTCACGCTCACCGGGCCACCGCGCCGTAGGCGGCGTGCAGCAGGTCGTCGTCGGGGCCGGTCAGGATCGCCGGCCGGGCCAGCCCGTCGAGCACCACGAAACGCAACGTGCTGCCGCGGGCCTTCTTGTCGACCCGCATCGCGGCCAGCAGCCGGGGCCAGGCGTCGGCCGGATAGTCGGTGGGCAGGCCGAGCGCGGTGACCACGTCGCGGTGCCGGCGGGCGGCGGCGACGTCCAGCCGGCCAGCGAGGCGCGACAGCTCGGCGGCGTACACCAGGCCGACCGCGACCGCGTGACCGTGCCGCCAGCGGTACTCCTCCACCTTCTCGATCGCGTGGGCGAGGGTGTGCCCGTAGTTGAGCACCTCCCGTACGCCCGACTCGCGCAGGTCACCACCGACCACGTCGGCCTTCACGCGGATCGCCCGTTCGATCAGTTCCCGGCCCACCGGCCCGGACGGGTCGGTGGCCGCTGCCGGGTCCCGCTCGACCAGGTCGAGGATGGCCGGGTCGGCGATGAAACCGCACTTGACCACCTCGGCCAGGCCGGCGGTCAGGTCCGCCGGGGGCAGGGAGTCCAGCGTGGCGAGGTCGGCCAGCACCCCGACCGGCGGGTGGAACGCGCCCACCAGGTTCTTGCCGGCCGCGGTGTTGATTCCGGTCTTGCCACCCACCGCCGCGTCGACCATGCCGAGCAGCGAGGTGGCCACCGGCACCCAGCGCACCCCGCGCAGCCAGCAGGCGGCCACGAACCCGGCCAGGTCGGTCACCGCGCCGCCGCCCAGCCCGACCACCGCGTCGGTACGGGTGAACCCGGCCGCACCGAGCCGGTCCCAGCACTGCGCCGCCACGTCGACGTGCTTGCCGGCCTCCGCATCGGGCACCTCGATCGGCAGCGGCGTCATCCCGGCCGCGGCCAGCCGGGCGCCGATGGCGTCGGCCCGTTCCTTCAGCGGCGGCGCGTGCAGCACCGCCACCCGGGTGGCGTCCGGCAGCAGGCCGGGCAGCGTGTCAAGCAGGTCGCGTCCGACCAGCACGTCGTACGGCTGCTCGCCGCCGACGCGGATCCGGGTCACCTCGTCCATCGCCGGGAGCCTAGCCCACCGGCCGCGCTCCCGGCCGTTCCCGCCCACCGCGTGCCGAAGGCTGGAACGACGTTTACCACGTCGTGGAGCGGGCACCGGCAGCCACGACCACCGGGATGAACCAGGAGGCGGGATGGCGCAGCGGACGATCGACGGCGCCGACATCCGGCTGCCGGCCACCATCCTCGGCGTGGGTCTCGGCGGCTTCGTCGACGGCATCCTGCTGCACCAGGTCTTCCAGTGGCACCACATGCTCAGCAACACCGGCAACGACAACATCGGGGTCCGCGACTACCCGGTCGACACCGTCTCCGGATTGCAGATGAACACCGTCTGGGACGGGCTGTTCCACGTGCTGACCTGGGTGGCGGTGCTGATCGGGCTGGCGATGCTGTACTCCCGGGTGACCCGCTCCCGGGGCCGGCTGTGGCGCTCACCCATGCTGTGGGGCTGGGCGCTGATCGGGTGGGGGCTGTTCAACCTGGTCGAAGGCATCATCGACCACCACATCCTGGCCATCCACCACGTCCGGTCCGGGGAGTACCAACTCTGGTGGGATCTCGGTTTCCTCGCGCTGGGCGTGGTGCTGATCGTCGTGGGCTGGCTGGTGCAGCGCCGTGCCACCGCCGTGGACGTCTGCGCCGACCAGCGGCCGACGTCGACCCGCAACCGGCGCGGATGAGCCCGGTGGTTTCGGCGCACGGCACCGGGCACGCCACGACCGTCGGGCCGGCGCTGCTCGTACCGCTGCTGGTCGGCTGGCTCTACCTGGCGGCGGCGCTGCGGCAACGCGCACCGGGCCGAGCCGGCTGGAGCCACTGGCGCACGGCGGCCTTCGCCGTCGGGTGCGCCCTGCTCGCCGTCGCCCTGCTGCTGCCGGTGGAGGGCTTCGCCGCACACATGTGGCAGCACCTTTTGATCGGCATGTTGGCTCCGCTGGGGCTGGTGCTCGGCGCGCCGGGCGCCCTGGCGTTACGGACCGTCGACCGGCGGGCCGGTCGGGCCGCGCTGCGGGCGCTGCGCCATCCGGCGGCGCGAACGCTCACCCACCCGGTCACCGGGCTGCTGCTCACCGCCGGCGGGCTGTGGCTGCTCCACCTCACGCCGCTGTACCGGGCCACCCTCGCCAGCCCGCCGCTGCACGACCTGGTCAACCTGCACTTCCTGCTCAGCGGGTTGTTGTTCACCTGGTCGATCGCCGGCCCGGAGCCCGCCGGGCACCGCTCCGGGGTCCCGGTGCGGCTGGTGGTGCTCGGGGTCGCGGTGGCCGCCCACGCCAGCCTGGCCCAACTCCTGTACGCGGGACTGCTCGTCGACGTGCCGGCCCCGCCGGACCAGCTCCGCGCCGGCGCCACGATCATGTACTACGGTGGCGACCTCGCCGAGATCCTGCTCGCGCTCGCGCTCCTGGTCAGCTGGCGCCCGCAGCCCCGCCGACGCCCCGCGCCCGCCGCAGCGCTCACCGGCAGCCGTTAAGAATTGGTGGTGGTGGCGAGATCCGTTCCTGGTGGCCGAGCACACGGACTAGTCACGCGGCACCGGGCGAAAGTGGGTGGCTGCCGACGAGGTTCTCAGCTGTGTTTGTTGTGGCCGCTTTGCTCTGCTTCAACCCACGCACCGGTTGCTGTCGAAACCGTTGCATGGGTTGAAGCAGAGCAAAGGAGCAGCGGAGGGGGTGGGTGGGCGCTGGACACCATAAAATCGAGTGAACCTTGATCGTTGGCAGTTCAGCAGCACCGATAACCGGCGTGTCGCGCTGCTGAGCTGCCAACGATCGAGAAGGTCGGGATCCTCGTCCGCCGGGAACCTATTTATTCGTGGGCAGCAACTGCGCGATCTCGGCGGCGATGTCTTCGGGCGTGCGGCCGTCGGTGTGCACGGTGAGGGTGGCGACCTCGGCGTAGAGCGGGCGGCGCTGGTCCATCAGGTGCTTGAGGGTGGCCCGGGGGTTGATCGCCAGCAGCGGCCGGCCGACGCCGAGACCGACCCGCTTCACCGCGTCGGGCAGCTCGACCTGCAGGTGCACCACCCGGTGCCCGACCAGGGCGGCCCGGTTCTCCTCGGCCAGGACCGCGCCGCCGCCGAGGGCCAGCACCCCGGTGCAGGAGGCCAGCGCCGCCGCCACCGCCGCCCTTTCGAGGGTACGGAAGTGTGCCTCCCCCTCGTCGATGAAGATCTCCGGGATCGGCTTGCCGGCGAGGCGCTCGATGTCGACGTCGGTGTCCCGGAACTCGACGCCCAACGTCTGCGCCAGGATCTCGCCGATGGTGGTCTTGCCCGAGCCGGGCGCCCCGACCAGGACGCAGACCGGGCGGGTGGCACCGCTCACCGGATCACCAGCGCGTCGAGGTAGCCGGCCAGGTTGCGGCGCATCTCGGCGATCGAGTCACCGCCGAACTTCTCCACCGCCGCTTCGGCCAGCACCAACGCCACCATCGCCTCGGCGACGACGGCTGCGGCGGGCACCGCGCAGACGTCGGAGCGCTGGTTGATCGCGGTGGCCGGCTCGCCCGTGGTGACATCCACGGTGGCGAGGGCACGGTTCAGCGAGGAGATCGGCTTCATCGCGGCCTTGACCCGCAGCGGCTCGCCGGTGGTGATGCCGCCCTCCAGGCCACCGGCCCGGTCGGTGACCCGGCGGACCCCGGTGGCGGTGGGCATGATCTCGTCGTGCGCCTCGGAGCCCCGGGACCGGGCCTGCTGCCAGCCGTCGCCGATCTCCACACCCTTGATCGCCTGAATCGACATCAACGCGGTGGCCAGCCGGGCGTCGAGCTTGCGGTCCCACTGCACGTGACTGCCCAGACCCGGCGGGACGCCGTACGCCAGCACCTCGACCACGCCGCCCAGGGTGTCGGCGGCCTTCTTCGCGGCGTCGACCTCGGCGACCATCCGGGCGCTGGCCTCCGGGTCGAGGCAGCGCAGCGGGTCGGCGTCGATCCGCTCGGCGTCCTCCGGGCGGGGCCGCAGCCCCGGTTTGGCGGCGACCGGTCCCAGCTCCACCACGTGCGAGACGATCTCGACGCCGAGCGCCTGGCGCAACAGCGCCTTGGCCACCGTGCCGACGGCGACCCGGGCGGCGGTCTCCCGCGCGCTGGCCCGCTCCAGGATCGGCCGGGCGTCGGTGTGGCCGTACTTCTGCATGCCGGCCAGGTCGGCGTGGCCGGGCCGGGGCCGAGTGAGCGGCGCGTTGCGGGCCTGCCCGGCCAACTCCTCCGGATCCACCGGGTCGGCGGCCATCACGGTGCGCCACTTGGGCCACTCGGAGTTGCCGACCCGGATGGCGACCGGGCTGCCCAGCGTCACGCCGTGCCGCAGGCCGCCGATGATCTCGATCTCGTCCTGCTCAAAGGCCATCCGGGCGCCCCGGCCGTAGCCGAGCCGGCGGCGGGCCAACTCCCCGGCGATCTCGGTGGAGGTCACCTCGATCCCGGCCGGCACCCCCTCCAGCAACGCGACGAGGGCGGGTCCATGCGATTCCCCTGCGGTCAACCAGCGCAACACAGCGGCCAGTCTGTCACGCCCGGTGCCCGCCGCCCCACGCCGCCCGCCCCGTCCCGCCCTGCGGACTTTCTCCTCGATCCGCCGATCGACGATCGGGGGAAGGGGTGCCCTGGCTCGCTCAGCCGGCGATCCCGTTCAGCTCGTCGAGGTCTTCGGCACGGAGTTCGAGGCCGGCGCCGGCGATGTTCTCGCGGAGATGCGCCACCGAGGACGTGCCGGCGATGAGGAGAATGTTCGGCGATCGGCGCAACAGCCAGGCCAGCGCGACGGACATCGGTGTCGTTCCGAGCCGGGCCGCGACAGCGGTGAGGGCCTCCGACTGCAGCGGGCTGAAGCCGCCGAGCGGGAAGAACGGCACGTACGCGACGCCCTCGGCGGCGAGCCGATCGATCAGGGCGTCGTCGTGTCGAACGGCGAGGTTGTACATGTTCTGCACGGAGACGATCGGGACGATGCGCTGAGCCTCCGCGACCTGCTCGCTAGTGGCGTTGCTGACGCCGAGGTGCCGGATGACGCCCTGCTGCCGCAGGTCGGCGAGAGCCTCCAACGCCGCACCGATGGGCTCGGGGACGGGACCCTGCGCGTTGCCGAGGCGCAGGTGCACCAGGTCGAGCACGTCGACGCCGAGGGTCTCCAGGTTGTCGGCGATCTGCCGGCGAAGCTCGTCCGGCTTCCGCGCGGTAGGCCATCCGCCCCGGGCGTCACGGCGCCCGCCGACCTTGGTGGCGATGAAGAGGTCTCCGGGGTACGGATGCAGTGCCTCTCGGACCAGCTCGTTGACGACGCGGGGCCCGTAGGTCTCGGCGGTGTCGATGTGGGTGATGCCGAGGTCGACCGCTTCCCGCAGAACCGCGAGGGCGGCGTCGTGGTCCTTCGGCGGTCCCATGACCCCGGGGCCGGCGAGTTGCATCGCGCCGTAACCGAAGCGAGTGACCGTGGTGTCACCAAGGGTCCAGGTGCCACCGGGCAGGTCGAGTGTGGTCGTGGTCATGACAAAGCCTTTCGATGCAGCTTGCGAACCGGACGGTCGCGGACCAGTTTCCGCCAGCTGCTATCCATCCGGAAGTAGTTACTTTAAAGTGAGTTGCTACCTGGCAAAAGGAGGGCACGTGACAACCATGACCGCCGCGCAGCGGAAGGCCGAGGCCAAGGCGCAGTACAACGCGTTCCTGGCGGTGTGCCCGAGCCACCAGATCCTCGGACGGATCTCTGGAAAGTGGGTGATCCTCGTCCTCTCCGCCCTCGGCAGCGGTCCGCACTGTGACGGTGATCCGCGCCCCATGCGGTATTCGGAGCTCGCCCGGCTGCTCGCCGGGGTGAGCCCGAAGATGCTCTCGCAGACGCTCAAATCTCTGGAGCGAGACGGGCTGGTGTCCCGGGCAGCGACGGCGACGGTCCCCGTGACCGTCTCGTACGAACTCACCGAACTCGGACTCTCGCTGCACCGCACGGTGCGTCAGCTCAAACTCTGGGCTGAGCGGCACCGGGACGACGTGGCCGCGAATCAAGACCGGTTCTAGATGCCCCGGCCCTGGCGGTGCAGGGTGCGCAGTACGGCGTCGGCGCGGACCACCCGCCCGGCCACCGCCAGGGCCAGGTAGGCCCGGGGTTCGCGCGGGTTGCGGCGAAGGGTGCGGCGCGCCCAGCGCAGCGCCCCGCGCCGATCGCCACGGGCCGCGCGGGCGAACGCGATCTGCCCGGCGATCCGGGCCTGGCCCGCCGGCTGGGTGGCGAACTCGGGATGGCGCTCCAGCAGCCACTGCAACGCATCGGCGATGGTGTCCCAGCGCTGGGCGAAGTACGACCGCCGGTGCCAGCGCACAAGCACGTACGCGGCGGGCAGGTTGACCAGCGGGGCGGTGCGGGCGGCCCGGAGCAGGAAGTCGTAGTCCTCGGCGTAGCCGCCCGGGATCTTCTCGTCAACCAGTCCGATGCCGTCGCGCAGCGCGGTGGCCCGGATGAGGAAGGTCGACGGGTGCAGTTCGGTCATCCGGTCCCGCAGCAGGTCGGCCAGGGTGATCGAGTCGCGGTCCAGCACCCGCTCGACGGTGTGCCCGTCGTAGCTGATCCGGATGCCGCAGGTGACGAAGGCCGCGCCGGATGCGGCCAGGGCGTCGACCTGGGCGCGCAGCTTGCCGGGCAGCCACTCGTCGTCGTCGTCGCAGAAGGCGACCAGCTCGCCGGTGGCGGCCAGGGTGCCGGTGTTGCGGGCACCGGCCAGGCCCGGGGTGCGGGTGTTGCTGAGCACCCGCACCGACCGGTGTGGTGCGGGGAGCGCGGGCGGCGCCGCTGTCGACGGATCGCACGCAGCCGGGGCCCGAGCGTCCGGCTCGCACTGGTCGTACACCACGATGACCTCGACCGGCGCGGGGTAGTCCTGCGTCACGGCCGCCCGGACTGCGGCGGACAGCAGTTCCGGGCGGTCCCGGGTGGGTATCACGACGCTCACCGGCGGGTATCGGGTCACGGTTGTCCTCCCTCGTCGCGTCCCGGTCCCCGCCACGGCGGCCACCAGGGGCGGTGCCGGCGCTGCGCGGCGGTGGCGATCAGATCGTCGACGATCAGTCCCACCCGGTGTGCCGCGGCCTGTTGCCGGTCGACCGACTCGGGGTCCGCCGCCACGGTGAACCGCGACCGGTCGGACAGGCCGGCGGCGAGCGCGTCCCGCAGATCCTGCCGGGACTCGCAGAGCGCGATCAGCCCGGCCGCGCCGAGCCGGCGGGCGAAACGCTGCTGGTGGTCGTCGACGTGCTCGCCGTGTGCCGGGTCCCGGGGCACCACGATCGGCAGGTGCCCGTGCCGGCGGGCCTCCAGGATGCTGGCCGGCCCGCCGTGGCAGACCACCAGGTCCGCCTGGTCCATCGCCTTCTGCAACTCGGCGTGCCCGAGGAACGGCACCGCGTCCGGCAGGTCCGCGACCGGGGTGTAGCCGTGCTGCACGGTCAGGATGACCTCACCGGCCACCTCGGCGTACCACTGTCGCAGCCAGTCGACCAGCCGGACGAAGGGATGCCGGTCGGCGCCCACGGTCACCAGCACCTGTGGTCGGGCGTCGACGGGCGGCAGGACACCGCTCACAGCAACGTCCCGACGACGGTCGCCTCCGGGTACTGGCGGCGCTGCTCCTCCCACTGCACGAGCATCACGGACAGGAACGGGCGGCACAGCCGGGCGGTGAGCGTCGGCGTGTCGATCCGGTCGTAGACCTCGATGTAGACGGTCGGGATGCCGCGCAGCCGGGCGAGCACGACGAACGGAACGGCCACGCCCGCCCCGGTGGTGACCACCGCGGCGACCCGCCGGTGGCGCAGCACCCGGGCCGCCAGCACCCCGTTGCGCAGCAGGTTGCGCAGGTTCCGGGTGGTCGGATGGTGGGCCAGGACCATCTCCTCGCCGGCGAGCAGCGACACCGCGTCCGGCGTGTCGAACGTGACGAAGCAGCGCCGCCATTTCTCGTACCAGGGCCGCAGCGCCAGCAGCTGGGCGAGGTGTCCACCGCTGGAGCCGACGAGCAGCAGCAGCGGCGGTTGGCCGGTTTTCCGGTTCTTCGCGTCCACGCGACTCCCCACAAAGTTCGCTTGGATTCCGTCAGGCCATCGATACTTATCGCATTCAAGGCGTCCTTTCCACCATTCGCCGCCGCCGATCAGTTGCCGGGTGACTGTTCGACGATGTCCAGCAGGGCGGGATGCAGTCGCCGGTTCCAGCCGGCACCGGCATCGGCCAGGCGCCAGGTGCGCAGCCACAGCTCCAGCAGGTACGCGTCGGCCACCAGCCGCTGCCGCCGCTGGTCCAGGCCCAGGCACGCGCCGTGCCGGGCCAGTCCCGCCGTCATCGCGGCGACCGCGGAGGCGACCGGCTCACCACGCAGCAGCAGTGCGCGGTGGAAGGCGTCGTGGGCCAGGTCGAAGCCGACCGGCACGTCGGGCCCGCTGTGTTCCCAGTCCCAGGCGAACAGGTCACCGGCCTGCCGGCCGAGGTTCCACGGCACCCAGTCGCCGTGCCAGTGCCCGAACTCGACCGCGACGTCGCCGTGTCGGCGGGCCAGCGCGGCGACCGCCCGCACCGCCCGGGACCCGCCGGGGGTCGTGGCGGCGGCCCGCCGTGCCTCGGCGGTCAGCCGGCTCAGGAAGGGTGAGCCGGCCAGCGGTCGGGGTTCGGCCGGTGGCCGGTGCCGGCGGGCCACCGCGAGCAGCGCCACCGGATCGGGTGCCGCGCCCGCCGGCACCCGTCGTACCTGCGGCGGCAGCGGTTCGACCACCGCGACCGCCCGCCCGTCCCAGTCGGCCTCGGCGAGCAGCCGGGGCACCCGGGGATGACCGGCGATTCCGGCCACCCCGGACAGCTCCCGCAGCGCCGTCGCCTCCGCCGCGACGAGCCCCCGGGTCGCCGGATTCCACCCGATCTTCGCGTACCCGCGTGGCTGCCCGGCACGGTCGAACAGTTGCAGGGTGGGTTTGTGGTTCGGGTCCGGCGGGCGGACGCCGCACGCCGCGTACCGCGCACCGCCGCCAAGGAGGGCGGCGAGCCGGTCGGCGAGGAGCACCTCGGCCGGGTCGAGCCCGGCGGGTAGGGCGACGGTCAGGGCCGAAAAGGGCGCCCGGTCCACCGCGCCGACGCGGGCGGCGACGCCGAGCACGGCGCGCATCGGGCGGATCGTGGCCGGCCGCAGCGCGTTGTACGCCAGCAGCGCCGCCGCCGTGGCCCGGGGCGCCCCGAGCGGCAGCAGGAAACGCGCCCGGGCGACCGACGGCACGATCGCGTACCGCGCCGCGACGGCGTACCCGGCCGGCGGCGCGACGCCCACGGTCAACGCGATCCGCTCGTCGCCGAAGACCGCCCGGCTCACCCAGCCCAGCCCGTCGGCCCGGCACCGGGGGTCGGTCGAGGCGCTGCCGGCCACCCTCACGCCACCCGGTCCGGCCAGTCGAGGGCCAGCCCCAGCCGCTGGCGTAGCGCCTCGTTGTGCGGGCGGTAGTACTCGGTCAGCTCAGCCCGCAACGCCGGGTCCAATGGCGTGGAGCGGGTGCGATTGTGGACCGTGAAGTCGGGCAGTTCGACCGGGGGCAGGCCGAGGAAGTCCAGGGTCCGCCGGAAGGCCGCCCGCGCGTCGCGGTAGAGGTCCTCGCTGGGCAGGAAGAGGAACTGGGAGCGGTCGAAGCGTTCCAGCCACGGCGTCAGGTGTTCCAGGTAGCGGCCCCGGGCCCGGTAGGTGTACCAGTCGTAGGGGGCGCTGACGTGTTCCGGCTCGGCGATCAGCCGTTCCCGCTCCCCCGCCGTACGCTCCGGCTCTGCGGCCAGCGCGGCGGCGAAGTCCAACGGCTCGACGCCGTTGGCGCGCCGTTCCTTCCAGTGCGAGTACGCCCGTTCCACCGGGTCGCGCAACAGCACGATCAGCCGCACCGACGGCATCAGCGCGGCGACCCGCGCCGCGGCGAGGGGGTGGAACATGTACAGCGGGGCCGCCTCGCCGACCCGCACCGGGCCGCCGTGGCGACCCTCCAGCGCCTCCCGCTGCCGCACGGTCGGAAAGTGCGAGCGGTACCACGCCTCGCCGCGGTGCCAGTTCTCCTCGAAGTAGTGCGACGACTTGGTGTTCCAGGCGGGAAAGAGCCGGGGCACCAGCGGATGCCGGATGAGGTAGTTCCACAGCGAGGTGGTGCCGCCCCGTTTGGTGCCGATGATGAGGAAGTCCGGCAGCGGCCGGCGGTCGCTGGTGCGTACGCCGTAGTCGACCAGACTTTCCCGTACCCGGTTCGTCACCTGGCGGGGAATCACCTGCTTCACCCGGTCCCGCAGCGGCGGCACGAGCCTCACCTGCCCTTCGTTGACGGCTCTGGCGCGGCGGCAGGCCCACCCGGCTCGCGCTCACGAATCTGTGCCAGGGCGGCGCCGACGCGGGCGCGCACCCGGGGCAGTGCCAACAG
This sequence comes from Micromonospora qiuiae, assembly GCF_016863555.1. Lineage (GTDB taxonomy): Bacteria > Actinomycetota > Actinomycetes > Mycobacteriales > Micromonosporaceae > Micromonospora > Micromonospora qiuiae. The sequence continues at coordinate 100,144 of NZ_BOPC01000028.1, forward strand.
GCCGAGGCAGCCGGCGGCCGGCAGACCCACCGCCACCGCTAGGCCGACCGGGCCATCTCCCAGCGCCAGCAGGCCGAGCAGCGCCGCGCCCCCCACCGCGAGGACGACCAGCCCGGCGACGCGAACCAGCGCGGCGTCGACGAGCGGCTGGCCGACCACCATCCGGGCACAGCGGTACGCGACGAGGTTCTCCACCACGATCCCCGCCGCCCAGGCCAGCGCCGCACCCGTCGCACCCCGACCGGGGATCGTCAGCAGGCCGAGCGAGACGGTGACCAGCAGCCCGGCCGAGGTCGAGGCCAGGTGCAGTCCGCTGCGCCCGCTCATCAGCAGCAGGCTCTGCACGTTGCCCACCCCGGTGTTCACCAGCATCGCGGCGGCGAGCACCGCCATGGCGGTGGTGCCGGCGGCGGCGAAGTCCGCCCCGAAGACCGCCAGGAACGTCGCGCCGTGCAGCGCCAGCAGCAGGTAGACCGGCCAGCAGAGCAGCACGGCGAGGGCGGTCATCTGCCGGTGCACGGCCGCCGCCGTGGCCCGCCGCCCCTGGCCGAGCAGTCGGGACAGTTGGGGCGACACCGCCACCCGCAGCCCGTGCATGGCCAACTGGCCGGCGAGGATGTAGCGGCCGACCGCGCCGAAGACGCCCGCCTCGGCCGGCCCGGCGAGCACCGAGGTGAGCAGCACGCCCACCCAGACGGCACCGGTGTCCATCGCCGCCGAGGCGGCCCGGGGCAGCGCGAAGCGCCAGAACGTACGCCAATCTTCCGGTGCCGGTCGGAGCGCGGCGCCCCGGCCGACGCCGAGCGGGCCGGCGACCAGGGCCAGGCAGAGCAGGAGGGCCAGCGCCGCCGGCACCAGCCAGCCGGCCAGCCCGGCCACCAGCCCCCAGCCGGCCAGCACCGCCAGGCCGACCAGCGCGGGACGGGCCAGCGGGAGCAGCACCGACTGCACGGCGAGGTAGGCGCGCAGCGGCCGTACGCAGCGCACGGCGGCCAGCAGCAGCGTCATGGCCACCACCACGGGGATCGCGGCGCAGCTCAGCGCGACGAGTACGGCGCCGTCGCCGGCGGAGGTGTCCAGCAGCCGGGCGGCGACCGGCGCTGCCCCGAGCGCCCCGACGACACCGACCAGGACGGCGACCGACAGCGGCGGAATCAGCGCCACCGGCAGCAGCCGCGCCGCGTCGCCCGCCGCGCCGGTACGCCGTTGCGGCAGCATCCAGATCAGCCCGGTCTCCGCGCCCAGGGTGCAGAGGGCGGCGGCCACCGTCACCACTCCGATCGCCGCGAAGAACGCCCCCGACCCGCTGGCGCCGTAGCCACGGGTGATGACCACCACCAGGACGAAGCCGAGGAGCCCGTTGACCGCCGCGCCGAGCAGACCGGCCGAGGCGGCGCGCGCGCTGCGCCGGGTCTCCCCCGCGGCCTCGACGGCGGACCGGTCGGGTGCCGACCCGTGGTCGCCGGGTGCCGACGCGGCGTCGTCGGCCCGGTTCGGCGTCACGCCAGCGGCTGGCCACGACGGGGTGATCATCCGGGCACCGCCACCGCGTCGGTGGGCGTCCGTGTGCGCGCCTGGCGCGCGACGAGCGCCATCGACAGGGCGACGGCGAAGCAGGCCACGGAGATGGTCGGGCTCGCCATGCCGTAGAACGGAATCTGCGCCAGACAGATCACCGGCACCACGGCGAGCCACTGCCCGGCGGCGCAGACCGCCCGGGCGCAGATCACGGTGGCCGCCACGAACCAGGCGAGGAAGCAGACCAGCGCCGGTACGCCGTGACTGAACAGCACCATCCAGAGCTGGCCCTGGGTGCCGACCGGCACCTGCGCGGTGACGGTGTCCGAGCTGACCGGCGCGCCGTAGCCGAGCCACGGCGAGTGGCCGATCCGGCGTACCACCTCGGCGTAGAGCGCGAACCGGTCGGCGTTGGTGTCGCTGGCCGCGACCCGATCACCGATCAACGTGGCGACCGGAATGAACAGGGCGGTGAGCAGCGCGGCGCACAGCACGCCCAGCACGGAGAAACCCACCCGCGAGTTGCCGCGCAGCGCGGCCCGAACGCCGAGCACCGCAAGGCCCACCCCGAGGCTGGCGAACATCACCCGGTTCAGGGTGAGGAAGGCCGGCGCCAGCGACAACGGCAGCGACGCCAGCACCGTCCAGCGCAGCGCGCCCCGGCGGCGCAGCATGGTGAACGCCACCACGCAGGGCAGCGTCATCGCGTACGCGCTGCCGTAGTTGTTGGTGTACGGGAAGGGCGCCGCCGGCCGGTAGACCGGATCCGCCGCCCGCAGGCTGTACTCGGTGGCCGTGACGTGCACCAGGTCCCGGAGGTAGTCGTTGCCGGCCAGCCCGGCGGGCAGCAGCAGCTCCACCGGGGTGGTGAGGGCGAACCGCGGGGCCAGCACACCCAGCCAGCCCAGCGCGACCAGACCGAACCAGAACGCGCAGAGCGGCAGGAGCACCTGCGCGGGGTCGGTGCTTTCCCGGGCCCGGGTGTACACGTAGACGCCGACCACCAGGGCGGTGACGTAGAAGCCCAGCCGCAGTCCGAACGGAGCCAGCGCGACCGGTGCCGGCAGGCGGGTGGCGCTGATCGCGACGAGTGCCAGGAAGAGCAGCCAGAGCCCGGTGGCCGGCGGCAGCGGTACGCGCCCCCGCACCAGCAGCAGCGCGAGCAGCACCGCGCCGAGCAGCGACCAGCCGAGGTAGAAGGCGCCGAGCAACCACCAGAGCGGCACCAGACCGAACATCAGCATCAGCGGCCAGCCGGGCAGCCGGGGCGTCGGACCGGGCGGGTCCGACCAGGCGGGTTCCGGCGGCCCGTCGCCGAGCGGATCGGTCGCCGCTGGCGCGCGGGTGGCGGGCACGGATCAGACCCGCCCGTCGCGGGTCAACACCATGCCCAGCGTGTTCACCCCGGCGGCACGCAGTCGCTCGACCAGCCGGCGCAGTTCGCTCTGTCGGGTCCGGTGCCGTTCCACCACCACCACCGCGCTGCCCTGGCGGGCCGCCGCGACCCCCCGCTCATCGGAATCAGCCGGCGGCGCGTTGAACAGCAGCAGGGGGTGGCGAGCCCCGTGCTGGAACGTGCCGAGCAGTACCCGTCCGGCGCCCACCCGCAGCCCGTCGTCGCGGGCGGCCCGCCCGTTCGGCCCGCCCTCGGCGGTCGCCCGGGGCAGGGTGAGGGTGGCGTCCGGGTCGGCCGGGGTGCGCGTACCGACCGGGTAGGGCGACGGACGGCGACGCACGGGCCCGATCCGTTCGGTGATCGGATCGGTGTCGGTCGGCGGACGCGGTCTCGGCAAGCGCTGCCGCGTCGGGTCCACGTACGCCGGCAGCCGCTCCCGGTCGGCGAGCACCGCGTCGCGGAGGCGGTCCAGACGCCCGCTGTCGTCGGCGACGAAGACCTCCCGACCGGCGACCGCGAGCGCGACGGCCAGCCGGGCGGTGATCGGGGTGGGGTCCTCTCCGGCGCTCAACACGGTGACCCGGGCCGGCTGGTGAACCCGCTCCGCGATCGCCATGGCGACGTATCTGATGTCGGCGTCGTCCGCGCTTCGGCGCCCGGCGATACCGCCCCCACCACGAACCGTGCCGAGCAGGGGCAGACCACTCACCCGCCGGGCGTCGTCGGCCGAGCGGACCCGCCGGTCCACCGATTCCCAGGCGTACGCGAGCACCCCGCCGACGAGCGCTCCGGCGAGCAGACCGGCCAGCAGGAGCAGCGCCTGCCGGCCGCCGCCGGAAGAGGTCATCTCCGGCTCGGCGGCCCGGGTGACCCAGCCCGGGTTCACGTCCACCGCCGCGATCTCGGTACGCGCGGAGTTCAGTTGGGTCAGCTGACTGTTGATCCCGGTGAGTTCGGCCGCCGCCGCGTCGCCGCCACCCGGGCCGGCGTTGGCCAGCCGCTTGCGCACCGCCGCCTGCTGCGCGGCCACCTTGGCGATGCTCTCGTCGTACGAGCGGAGCATCTCGGTGCGCTGCCGCTCGTACATCGTCCGGCGGATGTCCAGGTAGGACTCGGCGGCCAGGTTGACGCTGCGCACCGCCTCGTCCAGCGAACGCGCCCGATAGGTGAAGCGCAGGATCTGTCCACCGGTCGGCACCTCGACGTCGAGGGCGTCCCGCACGTCCCGTTGGTCCTGCCCGTTGCGCTCGGCCAGCCGGCGCACCACCTCGGTGCCGGTGGCGATGCCGCTCTCCACGTTCATGTTCACCGCCCGGTCGGCGGCGGCCCCGCTGGGGCTGAAGGCGTCGGTGACGACCGGACGGACCGCCACCACCGCGCTCGCGGTGTACCGGCCCGGCACCAGGAGCAGATATCCGAACGCCACGACGAGGCCCACCGCGGTGGCCGCCGCCACCAGTCCGATGCGGTGCAGCGGTACGCGGATCAGGTCGCCCAGGGTCAGCGTCCGCTCCGCCGCGCCCTCGCCGGCGGACGGCGCGGCGGGCCAGGGACCGTGCGAGGCGTCAGTCATCCGGCTTCACCGTCGGTCAGGTCTTTCGATGCGGGGTCTGCGTCGCTGGTCACTGCACCGAGAAGAACATCGATGGGGTGGACCAGCTTAACCCCGAGCTTCCGGTGCTGAGTACCGTGCTCTGCGTACCGTTGACCACCGCTGCCGGTGCGGCGGTCGGGTCGAAGGGGACGCTGCGCAGCGAACCGCCGGTGCCACCGTGGACGATCCGCCCGCCGACCCAGGCCATGCCCCGCACCGACGACCAGGTGACGCCGGTGGTGGGCAGGCTGAACTCGGTGGCGCCGAGGTAGTTGCCGTCCGGCTCGAAGTACCGGTAATAGAGCTGGTTCGCCCCGCTGCGGGTGTAGTAGAGACGCCCGTCGAGGTAGAAGGCGCCGGTCATCTGTGCCGGGTTGAACCAGGCGTTGTAGCCGGAGGACTCCCACGGCACCCCGATGGCGCCGCCGTTGAACATCGAGATGTCGATCCGGCTACCAGTCGGTGTGCCCGCCACCCGGTGCGACCAGTAGATCCGGTCGTCCACCCGCCAGGTGGCGCCCGCCTGGGTGTAGTTCGGCTGGCTGACGGTGGTGGCGGCGCCGAGCGTCGTACCGTTGAACGGCACCTTCGCGAGCAGTCCCTCGCCCACGCTCAGGTAGAGGTGACCGGTGGTCGCGGTGGGTGGGTTCCGCAGCACGAGGTCGCGCCCGCCGGCCAGAGGGAAGACACCGAGCCGGCCGTGGTATTCGTTGCCCATCCCGTCGGAGTTGTGCCCGAAGTAGAGGCCGCCGCTGCCCCGCCAGAGCACCGGCACCGCCGAGCCCCAGTTGCTGGCACCCGCCGGCAGCGAGCTGCCGCCCCGGCGGCCCGGGTTCCAGTTCACCGGCATGCCGGTGGCCGGGGTGACCGCGGCGATGCCGAGCCGGTCGACGGCGCCCGGACCGGCCGCGTCGCTGGCGTTGGGGTTGTTCAGCCAGCGGAAGTGCCCGCCGAGGTAGATGACGTTGTCCGCCACCTCCACCGAGGTGATCGTGTCGTTGCCGGTGTAGTTGACCCAGGTGCCCAGCTGGTTGGCGCCGCGGGCGGCGGTCTCGAAGCGAACCAGCGCGTCGCAGTACGCCGCCGGCCAGCCGGCGCCGCCGTTGGTGCCGACCACGAACCAGCTGCCGTCCCCGCCGAAGCGGACGTCCTGCACGTAGTGCGTGAACGTCTCCGGGGCGGCGCACGGCGGCGCGAACTTCTCACTGCTCCAGTCGATCACGCTCGGCGTCCCGGTGAGGGAGATGAGCGCCAGCTGGTTGCGGGCCAGGCCGCCGACGTACTGGAAGTTGCCCCCGGCGACCAGGGTGCGGCCGTCCGGGGTGATGTCGATGGTCCAGGCGTACGACCCGGTGCCGTGCCGGCCGACGGTCGCGTCAACGGCGAAGGCCGGGTCGACGGCGCCGGTCGTGGCGTCGAGCCGGGCCAGTCCGGAGTGGGCGGTGCCGTTGATCCAGTTGAAGGCACCGGCCAGGTAGAGGTGATTCTGGTGTAGCACCATGTCGCGGATCATCCCGCCGTCCGAGCGGCCGACCCAGCTGGCGACAGTCGCACCGGTGACGGGATCGAGCGCCACCAGGTTGCGCCGGGCGACCCCGTTGACGTTCTTGAAGGCCCCGCCGACGATCAACGTCCCGCCGGGCCCGGCGACGAGCGCGTTGACCGCGCCGTCCAGCGCCGGCAGGAAGGCCGTGGAGATCGCCCCGGTGGAGCGGTGGTACGCGAACAGGTAGGCCCGGGCGAGCCACGGCGAGCTGGCGGTCTGCCGGATCTGGGTGAAGTTGCCGCCGACGAAGACCATCTCGCCCACCTGCGCGAAGGCACGGGCCTCACCGTCGCGAGCGTGCGGGGTGTGGTCGGCGGGATTCGTCGACACCAGAGTGCCCGACGTCGGCACCGGCACCACGGCCGCCGCGGCTGTCGCGGTGGACACGGCCAGCACGGCCGCCACGGTCACCAACGCGACCAGTCCGGCTCGGAACCGGGCCGGACGCCACGGGAAGGAGATTCTGGGCACGCTACGCCTCCAGAGTGGACGACTATTCACGTAGCGTCCCCCGTCAGGCACGGAGGGCAATATCAGCCGATTGGTCGTTTAGCGGATCCGGAATCAGACACCAAGGGTCGGGCCTCCATCCGGTCCACGTCACGCGCCCGGTCAGCGCCCCTTCCTGGGCTGCCGCAGATAGCTGTCGCGCCCGGCGGCGGCGAACCCGGCCAGCGCCGCCGCGTCATGGTTCATGGTCATGTCACAGGTGCTCGTCGTCCGGGTCACGCCCGGCGAATTGAAATAGATCGCGGCCTTGACCTTGGGATGGGCACGCAGCGCCGCCGGGAACTGCTCGAACCAGCGCCGCTTGGCCCTCGGGTCACCCGCGTCGAAGTTCGTGCCGAACTCGGCCAGCATCCGCGGCTTACCCGCACCGATGCCGTGCTCGTCGAGCCATCGATAGAACGGGCCGATGGTCTCGCTCGGGCTCTTCCAGGTCGGATTGCCGGTGCAGGCGTGGAAGTTGTACGGGTCCCAGGCCACCCAGTCCACGTATCGATCACCGGGGTAGAGCCCGGCGTACCGATGGTAGTGGCCGGACCAGCCCATCACCGTCCACACCCAGACCGCGTTGCCGACCCCGGCCGCAGTGAACCGATCATGCACGTGCCGCCAGGCCCGGACGAAGTCCGCGTCGCTCCCCTTGGCCGGCTCGTCCTCCGGCTCGTGGTCGAAGCCCAGGAAGACCGGCACACCGGCGGCCCGGATCCGCTCGGCGACCGCGTCGATCGTGGCGTCGTACCGGCCGCTGTGGACGTCCCGCCAGGTCAGCACCGTGCCCGAGGAGAAGATCCGGGTCTCCCAGGCGAAGAACATGATCCGTCCTTCGCGCATCTGCCGCTGCTGGTAGGCGTCGGGAAAGGCGCCGTTGCTGCCGGCGTTGGAGAAGTCGTGGTAGCGGTGCACGATGTCGAAGCGCCGCCCGACCTGTGCCTCGACGTCGGTAATCGCCCGACCGTGGTCCCAGGTCGCCGGGTCGGTCCGCGAGTACATCCCCCACCAGGCACCGCACGAGGGCACCAGCTTCGCCGAGACACCCCCGCACCGCCCCGGCCCCAGCCGAGGTGCTCCGGCGGGGCCGGTCGGCTGGGCATCGCGCAGCGACATCATGGTCGCCGCCAGCCCGAGCATCGCGCCGACGACGCCGAGGACCATGGCGGTACGCCGAGGGCCCGCTCTCACCGCCTGTGCGGGTCAGCCCGTCGGACCGATTCGCTTCGCCAGGTCGACGAAGGACCGCCAGGAGCCTGGCGTGAACGCAAGGGTGCCGCCGTCGCGGTCCTTGGTGTCGCGCACCAGCACCGCGCCGGGCAGGTTGTCGGCAACCTCGACGCAGGATCCGCCGTTGCTGCCCGAGTAGGTCGACGTGCGCCAGTTGGCGCCGGTCATGTCCATGTCTGCGCCACTTCCTTGATCAGCTCGAGTGACTGCCTGCGCGGGAGGGCCTCGCTCCGGACCGCCTCCCAGGTCCGCTGGAGAGTAGCAAGGTCATCGGTCTGGCTGACCACCTGCGCGCGCACCTGGTGATCGAGGTGTGCCACCAGTGAGCCGTCGCTCAGGGTCGCCACGATGAAACCGCCCTGCAAGCCAGGGTAAAGTCCCGCCTCCTCGGGCACCACGAGTATCCGGACGTGCGGCAACTCGGACATCTTGACCAGGTGTTCGAGCTGTTCCCGCATCATGTCGGGCTGCCCGTTGACCGGGCGGCGGAGCGCCATCACGTCGATGATCACCACCAGCGGCACCGGCGCGTCGCGGGTGAGGATGGCCTGCCGCTCCAGGCGGGAAGCCACCAACTGGTCTATCTCGCCGGGCAGATACAGGTTGCCGCTCATGGTGGTCCGCGCATACGCCTCCGTTTGGAGGACGCCGGGCAGAAACGCGGGCTCGTACCAGCGCAGGAGCGCTGCCTCGCGTTCCAGCTCAATCCACTCACGCAGCCAGGCGGGCGTCTGCTCCAGTTTCGACAGTTCCCGCAGCATCCGGGTGAAGCGTCCCTCCCCAGCCTCCGCATCGAAGGCCGGGTCGTGGGCACGATCGACGGAGAGCATGTAATCCCTGGTGGGCGGTCGACCACCGGTCTCGACCGAGCTGACGTGCGACCCGGAATAGCCGATGCCGCGACCGAAGTCGTCCTGACTCAACCTGAGATGCACTCGCAGCAGCCGCAGTTCCTCGCGGACGTAATCGACAGCGCTCCCCATCGATCTCCACCCCTGCCCTTCTCCATTCGGCGATTCGCCAGCTCCGCCCGGTTGTCCCTGATACATGCGCAGATGTCACGCGCACCTACCGACAGTAAGACGTCCTATCCAGACTGTCACGCAGCGGAGCCGCTCCTATCCAGGGAGGGACGGGGTGGTTCCTGCTTCGGGGCCGTCCGTGAACTTCCCCCGTGCCCGGACGGCCCCACCAAGACGCCGATTGGGAGGCCGACTATGGCGGACGCACCGAGGCCAACAGTGATCACGACCCGACTGTCGCCGCCGGATCGCGGCCCCCACCCCGAGCGCCCGAGCGCCACCGGCAGCGGGGTGCCGCACACCCCGCTGCGGCCGATGTGGTGCTGCCGGGCCGACGGACAGCCCTGGCCCTGCGGCGAGGCTCGACTGCTGCTGCGAGTGGAGTACGACGGCAACCCCATCGGCCTGTCGATCTACCTCGCCGGCTTGATGTACGAGGCCATGCGCGACCTCTACCACCTCAACCCACACGACGCCCCCGACCCGGCCGCCCTCTTCACCCGATTCCTCGCCTGGTCCCGCCACACCAATCTCGAGCCCCGATGAAGCGACCGGCAATAGGGCGGCGATAGGGCCGAGGCGGGCAAAGCCAGAGCCAGTTGATCGACTCCGTTTCGTCGGTACGGCCATGTCCAAGCGGCCGGGACACCGCCATTACGGCGGAGCGGCGATCTAAGTGTCAATCTTGGACAGTTTCCGCTAGCCGGGGCTTGTGGGTTTTTAACTCGCAGGTTTGATCTTGGTGGGTGGGGTGATGCCGTGTGCGGCTGCGTAGGCGAAGAAGGCGTCGAGGGTGGTGAGTCGTTGCGGGGTGGTGGGGATGGTGCGTCCGGCTCGTTGGAGTAGTCGCCGGGTGTTTTGGATCCAGTGGTTGAGGTTTTCGACGTTTATGTCGGCCAGGGCGGCGAGTTTGATCTGGGATAGCCGGAATCGGTGGTGCAGGGTGGTGATCAGGAGTCGGTCGGCGGTAGTGAGTTTTGGGGCGGGGCCGCGTCGGGCGGGTTGGTGTTCCAGGGCGGTGAGGATGGTGATGAGGTCGTTCCAGTCGGTGTGGGTGTGGCCGGTCATGGTGGGGTGGTGGAGCCAGGTCAGGTCGGGGTGTGGTGGTGTGGTGGTTGTGGTGGTGTGGGGGGTTGGTCGGTTGGTGGGGGTTGCAGGGTGTAGTTCCAGTCCGGGTGCCAGTGGTGGGGGTGTAGTGGGAGTGCGGCTAGTTGTTGGTTGGTGACGGTCCCGCCGAGGTCGTAGGTGTTGGTGTCGAGTTGGGCGTGGACGCGCAGTCCGGTGCGGGTGGTGGTCGCGGCGATGCACGCGACGACGACTTCGTGGCTGGTCAGGGGCCGGCCGCGCCAGTTCTGGGTGATGTGGGAGAAGAGACGGTGCTCGATTTTGTTCCATTTCGAGGTGCCGGGTGGGAAGTGGCAGACGGTGATGGTCAGGCCGGTTTGGGCGGCCAGGGTGGCTAGTTCGGTTTTCCAGGTGCGGTTGCGGTAGCTGTTGGAGCCGCCGGCGTCGGCGGTGATCAGTAGCCGGCGGGCGTGTGGGTAGTCGTGGCGGCCGCGGCTGGTCCACCAGCGGCGGATCGACTCGACGGCGAACGTGGCGGTGTCGTGGTCGGTGCCGACGTTGACCCATCCGGTGTTGCCGGTCAGGTCGTAGATGCCATAGGGCACCGCCCTGCCGGTGTCCGGCTCGGGAAAGTCGTGGCTACGCGTGGCGGTCGGCTGCCCACGGGGGCGCCACTGTCGGCCGGGGTTGGCGTATTCGCCGAGTTGTTCCTTCTTCTTGGTGTCCACGCTGATCACCGGATCGGTCGTGTCCTGATGCTGTTTGACCTGCTCGTTGAGGTAACGGAACTGCTCGTCGCGGTCCGGGTGCCGGCGGCCCTCCAAGACCTTCGCGTTGGCCTGCACGCTGAACCCCTGCTCCCGTAACAAGCCCCCGACGGTGCCCGCGCTGACCCGATGCCCTTGCCGGGTCAACGCCTCGGCGAGGCTCCGGGTCGATACGGTTGTCCACCGTAACGGCGACATCGGATCTCCCCGCTCGTCCGGCTCGACCAACGCCATCAACGCGGACAGCAAACCCGGATCCCTTTCCACGGCCCGTTTCCGGCCACCGCCGAGCCGGCGAACCCGACCCAACACAGGCGCGCCCGCTTCCAACTCGTCGATCCCCGCCGAGACGGTCGCTTCCCGGACCCCAACGGCCCGCGCCACCACACGGATCCCGCCATGCCCCAACGATCGGGCCTCCGCCGCCAGCAACAGACGACGCTGCCGCTCATCCAGATGCGGCAGGATCACCTCAAGCTTCACCGCGAGCATCCGCTGGACCTCAACCGTGATCGACATACCAGATCAACGAGGAAAAATACGTGAAGCTACTACTTATTTCTCCGCGAGCCCCCGTCGCACGGAAACTGTCCAAGATCTCGGATCGGCCGCCCGCAGCGCGCCGCCGCCAGCGTTCGGCTCAGTGCGGCGATGGAGCCTCCGCTGCTCGGCTCATGACCAGGACGGACAGCTGACTGGCGCTGGTCGGCCTCCAGGTCGGCATAGAAGAGGGTCTCCCGGAGACACGCTTCAGCAGCGCATCCGCGCGGACGACCGCTCGATCCGAACTGGGTCAGCCGGCGCGGGCGGCGGCGAGGGCGGCGGACATGGCGGCGCGGGGAGCGGCGACGCCGGTGAACTGTTCGAACTGGCCGATGGCCTGGGCCAGCAGCAGGTCCAGGCCGGAGACGATCCGGCAGCCGGCCGCGCCCGCCGAGGCGGCCAGCGGGGTCGGCCAGGGGTCGTAGATCGCGTCGAAGAGCACCGTGCCCGGCCGCCAGCGCACCGTGCCGGCGAACTCGTCGGCGGCACCCTTCGGCACCGTGTCCGCGAACTCGTCGGCGGCACCCTTCGGCACCGCGCCCGCGAGGTCGTCGGCGGCGCCCTTCGGCACGGTGGAGATCACCACGTCGGCGTTGAGGAGGGTCGACGCCTCGGACCAGGGGGCGGCGGTCATGGCCAGCCCCAGGATGTCGGCCACCGGGGCCAGTTCGGCGACCGCCGCCGGCCGGCGAGCCACCACGGCCACCGCCGACGCGTGCAGCCGGGCCGCCGCCGCCAGCGCCGCCCGCGCGGTGCCGCCAGCGCCCAGCACGGTCACGGTGGCGCCGGGGCGTACGCCCGCCTCGGTCAGCACCTCGACCATGCCGCTGACGTCGGTGTTGTCGGCGTACCAGGAACCGTCGGGACGGCGTACCAACGTGTTGGCCGCACCCACCGCGGCGGCGACCGGCGAAACCTCGGCGGCCACCGCGAGCGCCGCCTCCTTGCCCGGCATGGTCACCGACAGCCCGGCCCACTCCGGCCCCAAGCCCGCGACCAGGCCCGGCAACTCCGCCGCCGCGCACTCGATCCGGGTGTACGACCACCCGGTCAACCCGGCGGCGGCGTAGCCGGCGTTATGGATCACCGGGGAGAGCGAGTGCGCGATCGGTTTGCCCACCACCGCCGCCCTGTGCACCGACACAGCCAACGTTCCTCCCCAGCCGTAGTGCCAACCGTCAACGGTATTCAACCCCGAATGGGCCGCTGCGACAGGTCCCCCGGCATACGGGATCATGAACGTCGCTCACCACCAGGCCGGGCGAAGGAGAGGCATGTCTGACACCAGCCTGCGGCATCGCAGAGGAAAGACCACGCTCACGGTACGAGGGCCCGGGGGGCAGCCGCTCGCCGAGCAGATGGTGACGGTCGCCCAGCAGCGGCACGCCTTCGGCTTCGGGAACATCGGCTTCGACTTCGTCGACCTCGTCGGTGGCCCCCGCCCCGAGGCGGACGGCCAGTCTTTCGGCGGTACGGACCAGGTGGACCTGGACCTGCTGGGCGAGCTGTGGCTCAACCTGTTCAACACCGCGACCCTGCCGTTCTACTGGGGCAGATACGAGCCGCAGCGCGGCGTCCCCGACACCGAACGCCTGACGAAGACGGCGCAGTGGCTGGCCGAGCGCGGCGTGACGGTCAAGGGCCATCCGCTCGTCTGGCACACCGTGCAGCCGCCGTGGCTGCTCGGCCTCGACCTCGACGAGGTCGAACGGCTGCAACGGGCCCGCATCCGTGACCTGGTCGGCGGGTTCGCCGGCCTGATCGACACCTGGGACGCGATCAACGAAGCGGTGATCATGCCCGTCTTCGCCAACGGCGACAACGCGATCACCCCCCTGGCGCGGGCCCGGGGCCGTATCCACATGGTGCGGCTGGCGTTCGAGGAGGCTCGCGCGGCCAACCCGAGCGCCACACTGCTGCTCAACGACTTCGACCTCAGCTCGGCGTACGAGTGCCTGATCGAGGGCGTCCTCGAAGCCGGGATCCGGATCGACGCGATCGGGCTGCAGACCCACATGCACCAGGGGTATCGGGGCGAGGAAGAGATGCAGCAGATGCTCGACCGGTTCGCCCGGTACGGCCTGCCGCTGCACCTGACCGAGACCACGCTGGTCTCCGGCCACCTCATGCCGCCCGAGATCGTGGACCTCAACGACTACCAGATCCCGGAGTGGCCGAGCACCCCCGAGGGCGAGGCCCGGCAGGCCGACGAAATCGCCCGGCACTACCGGTCCCTACTCGCCCACCCCGCAGTCGAGTCGATCAACTACTGGGGGCTCACCGACCAGGGCGCGTGGCTGGGTGCCCCCGCCGGTCTGGTCCGCGCCGACGGCAGCCGCAAACCGTCGTACGACGCCTTGGAAGCCCTCATCAAGGGCGAGTGGTGGCTGCCGCCCACCACCATGCGCACCGACGCGGACGGCACCGTCACCGTCGAGGGTTTCCTCGGCGATTACACGGTCACCGCCGGTGACCGCACCGCACGCTTCACCATCGACCCCACCGACACCACCGGCACCACGGCGACCGTCGACCTGACCTGAGCACGACACGGGCCGCAGGGGGCCGGATATCACAGGACGCCGGCCTCCTTGGCCTTGTCAATGTTCTTCAAGTGCTCGTTGTAGTCCTTGGTGAAGGCGGAGTTGCCCGCCTTGTCGATGGCCACGAAGAAGAGCCAGTTCCCGTTCGGCGGAGCCATGGCGCCCTCGAGGGCTTCCTTGCCAGGATTGTTGATCGGGGTGGGGACCATGCCGCGCAGCTTCCGGCTGTACGGGTTGTTGGTGTCGAGCAGTTCGTCCCTCGACATCTCAGCCGACGTCTTGGTCTTCTGCCCCGTCATCTCCAGGTAGTAGTTGACCGTGACGTCCATTTCCAGGCAGCCGCAGTTGAAGGTTCCCGAGTACACCCGGTTGTAGGCGACCCGGGCGACCTTGCCGAGGTCCTTCTTGGTGCCGGCCTCGGCCTGCGCGAGGGAGGCGACGATCAACGCCTCGTACGGGCTGATCCCGCCGCGTTCCTTCTCCACCCGGTCGGCGAACTCCATCTGCCCGGTGACGGTGAGGAAGTGGTCCACCATCTGCTTGAGGATGGTCTCGGCGGTGGCGTCCGGCGGAATCTCGTAGGTGTCCGGGAAGAGAAAACCCTCGATCGACTTCTTGGACTTCTTGCCGTCGGTGCGCTTGAACCACCAGTCTGGCACGCCGAGCTTCTCCGGGTCCTTCGCGGCGGCCTCGAACTCCTTGACCGGAATGTCGGTGTGCTTGCTGAGCAACTTGAAGATGTTCTTCGCGGTGCGCCCCTCAGGGATGGTGATCCCGTTGACGATCCGGTTGGCCGGGTCGAGCATCGCGGCCAGGGCGCTCTCGCCGCTCATCTGCTTGCGCAACTTGTACGTGCCGGGCTGGATGTTGCGGCTGCGCGAGTTGTCGTTGGCCGCGTTGATGAACGCCTTGGTGCTCTTGACCACGTCGGCTTCGTAGAGCACCACGGCCATGTCGGCCAGGAACGCGCCCTGCGGAATCTGGACCGTCACCTCCTCGGTGCCGGCGCCGTCGTAGTCCGGGGTGGTGAGGAAGTTCTGGATCCGGTCGAAGCCGTAGAAGGCACCACCACCGATGCCGCCGAGCAGCACCAGCGCCAGCAACAGGGCGAAGATCGTCTTGCCCCGGCCACCACCGGATCGGCCGTTGCGCTTACGACCGCGTCGGTGCTTGCCCTTGTCACCCCTCTCGCGCTCGTCGAACCCGAGATCCAGCTCGTCCATCATGGCGTCCGCCTCCGCTGCGCATCCAGCCAGCTCTGCAGAATCTCTACCGCAGCGGCCTGGTCGACCACCGCGCGTTGTTTTTTCCCCCGGACACCCCGCTCGGCAAGTCTGCGACTCGCCACGACCGTGGACATCCTCTCGTCGGTCAGCGTCACCGGTACCGGCGATATCACACCAGCCAGAAGTCGAGCGTACGCCTTTACATGCTCCGCCGCGGGTCCATGCTTGCCGGCGAGGTTGACCGGAAGGCCCACCACCACCTCGACCGCCTCGTGCTCGGCGACCAGCGCGGCAAGTTCGGCGACGTCCGACGGCACCATGTCTGACCTGGGGTTCTGCTCCCTGGCGAGGGTGACCAGCGGGGTGGCGAGCACCCCGTGCGGATCGGACCGGGACACCCCCACCCGAACCTGGCCGACGTCCACGCCCAGCCGCACGCCACGAGGCAGCTCAGTCACGGGCCGTCACCTTCCCGACAGACAGGTCAGGGCGGACCGCTCCGGTCCGCCCTGATCCGCCTCGCTGGTGGCTCACGCGTCGGCGATCGCCTTCTCGACCGTGAGCAGCAGGGTCGGCACCTCCGACTCGGGCAGCCCGCCGCCCTGGGCGAGGTCCGGACTGCCGCCCCCGCGACCCGAGAAGGCCGCCTTGACCAGGTCGTTCGCGGCCAGCCCTCGGCTGCGGGCGGCTGGGTTGACGGCCACCACCAGGGACGCCTTGCCGTTCGAGCGGGCCGCCACCGCGACCACACCGGGTCGGGCCGGATCGATCCGGCCCCGGATCTCCTGGGCCAGGGTGCGTACGTCGTTGCCGGCCGCCCCCTCGGGCGCCTCGGTGCCGACGTACGCGATCCCCCGCACGTCCTTGGCCTGGGCCGCCAGCGCCGCGGCGCCGCCGAGCACCAGTTGGGCGCGCAGCTTCTCCAACTCCTTCTCGGCGTCGCGCAGCTGGGTGACCGTCTGCTCGACCCGTTCGGCGACCTGCTCGGAGGGGACCCGGTACAGCTCGGCGAGGCGGGCCACCAGCAGGTGCTCACGGGCCAGGAAGTTGAACGCGTCCATGCCGACCAGCGCCTCGACCCGGCGTACGCCGGACCCGATGGACGACTCGGAGAGGATCTTGACCAGGCCGAGCTGGCCGGAGCGGGACACGTGGGTGCCGCCGCACAGCTCGCGGGCGTAGTCGCCGACCTCGACCACCCGGACCTGATCGCCGTACTTCTCGCCGAACAGCGCCATCGCGCCGATGCGGCGCGCCTCCTCCATCGAGGTGACGAAGGCGTGCACCTCCAGGTCGGCCAGGAGCACCTCGTTGACCTGCTGTTCCACGTCGCGCAGCACGCTCGGCGCCACCCCGGTCGCGGTGTTGAAGTCGAACCGGAGCCGGCCGGGGGCGTTCAGCGAGCCGGCCTGGGTGGCGGACTCGCCGAGGAAATTCCGCATCGTCTGGTGCACCAGGTGCGTCGCGGTGTGCGACCGGGAGATCGCCCGCCTGCGGCTGGTGTCGATCTCGGCGTAGCCGGTCTCCCCCGCTCGCACCTCGCCCCGGATCACCCGGGCCCGGTGCACGATCAACCCGGGCACCGGCTGCTGCACGTCGAGGACCTCGACCTGGCCGCCACCGACGGTGATCATGCCGTGGTCGGGCTGCTGCCCGCCGCCCTCGGCGTAGAACGGGGTGGTGTCGAGCACCAGCTCGACCAGATCGCCCTCGACCGCCGCCGCGCGGGGGCCGTCGGTGCCCAGCACCGCCCGTACCGTCGACTCGCGGGACACCTCGGTGTAGCCGGTGAAGGTCACCGGACCACCCGCGTCGAGCACCGACCGGTACGCCGACAGGTCGGTGTGCCCGGTCTTACGGGCCTGCGCGTCAGCCTTGGCCCGGGACCGCTGGTCGGCCATCAGCCGGCGGAAGCCCTCCTGGTCGACGGTGAGGCCCTGCTCGGCGGCGATCTCCAGGGTCAGGTCGATCGGGAAGCCGTAGGTGTCGTGCAGCTGGAACGCCTTGTCCCCGGAGAGCGCCTTGCCGCCCGCGGTGCGGGTCTCGGCGATCGCGGTGTCCAGGATCGTGGTGCCGGCGCGCAGCGTGGCGAGGAAGGCGTCCTCCTCCGCGTACGCGTACGCGGCGATCCGGTCGAAGTCTGCTGCCAGTTCCGGGTACGACGGCGCCATGCAGTCCCGGGCCACCGGCAGCAGCTCGGGCAGCGCGCGCTCCTGCCAGCCGAGCAGCCGCACCGCCCGGATCGCCCGGCGCATGATCCGCCGCAACACGTACCCACGGCCCTCGTTGGACGGCGTCACCCCGTCACCGATCAGCATCAGCGCGGTACGCACGTGGTCGGCGACCACCCGCAGCCGCACGTCGTCCGGGTGTGACTGGTTGGCGGCCTGGCCGGAGTGCGCGCCGTACCGCTTGCCGGTCAGCTCGGCCGCCCGGTCCAGGATCGGCCGGACCTCGTCGATCTCGTAGAGGTTGTCGACGCCCTGCAGGATGGAGGCCATCCGCTCCAGGCCCATGCCGGTGTCGATGTTCTTCTTCGGCAGCTCACCGACGATGCGGAAGTGCTCCTTGCTGGTCACGTCCGCGATCTCGTACTGCATGAAGACGAGGTTCCAGAACTCCAGGTACCGGTCCTCGTCCACCTCCGGGCCGCCCTCGGCGCCGTACGCCGGGCCACGGTCGTAGTACAGCTCCGAGCAGGGGCCCGCCGGGCCCGGGATGCCCATCGACCAGAAGTTGTCCGCCTTGCCGCGGCGCACGATCCGCTCCGCCGGCACGCCGGTGCGGCGCCAGATGTCGTACGCCTCGTCGTCGTCGAGGTAGACCGTCGCCCAGATCCGCTCCGGGTCCAGCCCGAAGCCGCCCTGATCGACCGGCTTGGTCACCAGCTCCCAGGCGAGCGGGATCGCCCCGTCCTTGAAGTAGTCACCGAAGGAGAAGTTGCCGTTCATCTGGAAGAACGTGCCGTGCCGGCTGGTCTTGCCGACCTCGTCGATGTCCGGCGTACGGATGCACTTCTGCACGCTCACCGCACGCGGGTACGGCGGGGTCTGCTGGCCCAGGAAGTAGGGGACGAACTGCACCATACCGGCGTTGACGAACAGCAGGTTCGGGTCGCTGATGGCAGGCAGCGGAGCGGACGGCACCACGGCATGGCCGTGCGCCTCGAAGTGGGCGAGGTACCGCCGCTTGATCTCCGCCGTCTTCATCGCTGGTGTTCCTCCGGAAAGATCTCTCGGTCACCGATCTGCGGGTCCTCCCGCAACTCGGCGAACTGGTCGTCGAACGCCTCGCCCTGAGCGAACGCCTCGTGGATCTGCTGCTCCCGCTCGGCCATTCCGGCGCGTACGTCCGCCACGAAGCTACGCAGCTCCTCGACCAGGCCGCCAGCGGATTGTGACAGGTTGTCGGCGATGCCGGCGGGGGTGTACGCGTGCGCGGCGCGGGTCGCCTTGCGGACCACCACCACGCCGACGGCCAGCCCGATGCCCAGCCAGAACAGGCGCCTCATGCTCGTACCTCCGCTTCCTCGCGGTCAGCGGTTCCCGCGCCGGGCGGCGCGCCGCTGAGCCTTGATGGTGTCGCGGACCTCGCGTTCGGTCTCCGCGTGCCGGCGGGCGGCGGTCGCCTTGCGCACCCCGTAGCCGAACGCGGCCACCTTGACCAGCGGGTTGGCGGCGGCGGCGGAGACGACGGTGACCAGGTTGGCGACGTTGGCGCTGATGTTCTGCGCGTGGCTGGTCATCGCGTCGACCTTGGCCAGTTGCAGGTTCACGCCGTCTATCGACGTCTGGACCTGCTCCAACGTGACGTTGACGTTGCGGACGGTGGCGTTGACGTCACCGAGCAGCGGGCCGGTCCGGTCGTTGAGGTCGTTGATCATCCGGGTGGTGGCGTCCACCGTGTGACGCAACCGCAGGATGGGCAGCGTCAGGATCAGCACCAGCATCGCGAACGCGATCGCCGCGACCAACGCCGCGACTTCCAGAAAGCCCACGCCTGTCCTCCTCAACCAGATGTCCCGGGACCTCGACGGTCCTGAGACGCACGACCGTCTCGCCCACGACCAACGCCCGGCGGTCCGGCCAGCACGCGCACACGGGCCGCCAGAAGCAGACCCTACCGTCCGTGATGACGATCGGCTCAGGACGGTGTTGATGGGGTCAACTCGCCCAGCGGATCCTCGCCGAGCGTCGGATAGGGGTCCACACCGGTCAGTGAGGGGTCCGTGGTCGGTTGTGGCCGGGTCCGCTCGTCGTCGATCGCGTTACGCACCTTCACCGACACCAACGATCCGGCGCACTCCTCCGCCGCGGTCGACGGATCCGGCTCCGGCACCACCGCCGGCTCCCCGTCCACCGGCGGCGGCACGCAGGCGGGTGCCCGCACCCAGAGGTCGAGGGTCAATTCGTCCCGCCGCCAGCAGGTGTAGCTGCCCTTCTCCTCCTGTTCGGGGCAGTAGTCCGGCGTCCACCGCTGCCAACCGTCCCGGCTCAGCGCGGCCTCGTAGACCTGGGCCGTCTCCTCCGGCGACCGCTCGGAGTTGACGGTGCGTTCCCGCAGCCGGCAGTCGAGCAGGCACCAGCGGCTGCCACTGACGTCATCGACCGGTTCGACGGCGGCCCAGTCGGGCACGTCCAGTTCGTTCAGCGAGACGAAGACCGGATCCTGCCGCATCGCCTGTACGCCGAAGAAGGCCGGGAGACCGCCGAGCAGGACCACGCTGACCACTGCCAGGATGATCGCCCGCATCCGCTGCTCGCCACCGGCCTGCCGGCGCGATTCCTGGCCGACGTCGGACGGGTCGTCCTCGGGTCGGTCGGAGTCCGGGTGCTCCGGCTCGGTGGATCCCGGCAGCGGCGGTTCCGCACCGGGCCGTTGCCCGACCGGGTCGACGGAGGCCACGGCGGCCCGGGCCACGGCCGGGTTCTCGCCGGCACGCGGCGGCGGGGGCCCCGGTGGGACATCGGCGGGCTCGGGGGTCCGGTGCGGTGGCGCGGCGCGCCCGGCCAGCCGGTCGTCGGGTCGCAGGATCGGGGTGGCCGCGCGGGCCCCTGTCGGTGACGGTTCGCCATGTTCTCCGGTGACGCCGGTCGGACGTCCCGGGGCCGGACCGATCGGCGGGGCAACGCCGGGCCGAGCCGGGCCGCCATCGGGCCGCACCGGGCCGCCATCGGGCCGGGCCGGGCCGCCATCGGGCCGGGCCGGGCCGCCATCGGGCCGGGCCGGGCCGCCATCGGGCCGGGCCGG
>NZ_BOPC01000029.1 GCF_016863555.1 Micromonospora qiuiae
GCCGCCATCGGGCCGGGCCGGGCCGCCATCGGGCCGGGCCGGGCCGCCATCGGGCCGGGCCGGGCCGCCATCGGGCCGGGCCGGACCCGCGCCGGGCCGTACCGGGTCGGTCCCGGGGCGGGCCGCACCGCGGGCGGGGCCCGGTGGCATGCCGCCCGGGCGGCCGGGGCCGCCGATCGGGCCATCGGGCTGGACGGCACCACGCGGCGGGCCATCGGGACGACCGGCCCTCGGCGGCCCTGCCGGCGGCATATCGGTGCGGGCGGCACCGGGCGGCGGGCCAGCCGGCGGCAGATCGGGCCGAGCCGCACCGCGCGGCGGGCCCGCCGGCGCACCGTGCTGGCGAGCCGGCGCCCGGGCACCCCCGAGGGACGCCTCGGATCCGGGGCGGCCGAGCGGTGGCTCGTTCGCCGCCGGCCCGGTGGTGGGTGGTCCGGGCTCTGAAACGGCACGCCCCCGCCCGGTGGGCGGCTCCTCGGCACGGCGCGGCACAGCGGCACCCGGGCGGCGTCCCGGGCCGGGGCCGCGTCCGTCATCGAGCGGACCGCTCGGCGCGGCGCCGGTGTCCGGCCGGCCGGCGGCGGGGCCGGTGGGCGGCACCACACCGCGCTCACCGAGCACCGGGGTACCGCCCGGCGGCGTACCGCCGATGCGTCCGGCCGGGTCACCGGGCGACGTGCCACGCCGCTTGATCGTCGACAGCGTCGGGTCGGTGTGGTGGGTACGACCGGCCTGCCGCAGCCAGTCGGCCGGGCGCTCGGGGCGGCCGGCACGGCCGGCGCCGGCTCGGGGCACGGTCGAACGTTCCGCAGTGTCACCACCGGTCCGACCCGCTGGGGGCGGCGGTTCCTCGGCGGCGGCCCGCCGCTCGCGGGCCGCCGTCTCCGCCGCGGCGCCGCCGGACGGCACACCGGGGATCGGCGGCGCGTTGCCGGACAGCGGCACCACCGGTTGCCCCTCATCGGGTGCGCGCCGGCGTCCGGCGGGCCGGCTGTCGGCCGGTCCCTCGGAGGCACCGGGCGCGGACGTCATCCCCGACACCGGACGGCCGGGACCGTGGGCCACCGGGTCCGTGGCGGGCGTGGGCTCCGCTGCGGCGCGTCGGCCGCGTCGAGGCGCCGGCGGGTCCGGAGGGCCCGCCGGCCGCCCTCCGGCGTCCTGCTCGGGGGTCGCCGGGACGCGAGTCGACCCGACTTCCCCGGGCGCCGCCCGCCGAGGGCCGGCGGGCACCCCGTCCGGCCGACGGCCGGGCATCCGGCGTGGTGCGGGCGGGCCCGACACGGGACCAGCCGGCGCCCCGGAGACGGGCCCGACGGGGGCACCGGAAACCGGACCGGTCGGCGGGCCGGAGGTCGACTCGGTGGGCGGACCGGAGCGCATCCGTCGGGCGGGCGCGGCGGCGTCAGCCGACGGCCAGCCGCCGGGTGCCGTGTTCGGCGCGCCGGCGTCGCGACGCCCGACGGGACCGGCCGGCGGCGGACCGGGATACGGCGGGGCGGCGGGTGGCTGCTGCCGGGCAGCGGCGTCCGGTCGGGGCCGGGCAGCGGCGTCCGGTCGGGGTTCGGCACCGGCGGGAACAGGCCCGGCGGCCGGCCGGGGGCCACCGGCGTTCGGGGGGACAGCCGGAGGGCGGGGATCCAGGGCGCCGGGCCAGGGACCATCGACCGATCGGGCCCGGGGCGGCTCGGCGACCCCCCGACGCGGCGGGGGCGCGGTCGGCGGGCCGGCGTTCGGTTCCACCGGCACGGAACGGCTCGGCACCCCCGGCCCAAGACCACCCGGCGCCACGGGCGGAACGGGCTCACCGGGCCCCACCGGCACCCGACCGCCAGGCGCAACGGGCCCACCCGGCACCCCCGGCACACGACCACCGGGGGGCACAGGCGGAACCGGGCCATCCGGCCCCGCCGCACGACCACCGGGGGCCACGGGCGGGACGGGCACGCCGGGCGGCTCCGGCATCGAGCGGCCGGCGGGGGGCGGAACGGGACGACCGGGTGGTATCCGGCCGGGGTGCTCGGGGCCGGGCGGCATGTCTGGTGCCGCCACCCCGTCGGGGCCGAGATCGCCGCGCTGCTGCTTGGCCGAGCGTAGGTCGTCGATCCAGCCGAGGTCCTCGCCGGCGGCCGGTTCCTCCCGGGCGGCCTCGGGCCTGCCCCGGCCCCAGCGGCGGCCCTTGCCGCGCCGCTCCTCCGGGCCGTCCTCCGGTCGCTCCGAACCAGGCGATCTCACTGTTGACCCTTTCCGTCGGCGCTGTCACCGACCTGATCGGCCGCGTCGACCTGCGGGGCCGTCGGCCCGCCGCCGTCGCCTGCGGACGGCGTCGACGCCCGGCCGTTCGCCGTCGACCCTTGCCTGACCGCGGGGGTGGGCAACCCGCGGACGATCCGGCGCAGCAACGGCAGCCGGGTGGCCACCGACCGCTCCGCGCCGTGCTGGCTCGGCTGGTAGTAGTCGACGCCGACCAGGTCGTCCGGTACGTACTGCTGGCTGACCACACCCCGCTGGTCGTCGTGGGGGTAGCGGTACCCGGTGCCGTGGCCGAGCCCGCGGGCGCCGGCGTAGTGCGCGTCGCGCAGGCTGCGGGGCACCGGGCCGCCCCGGCCGGCCCGTACGTCGGCGATCGCGTCGGCGATCGCCGTGGTCGCCGAGTTCGACTTGGGCGCGGTGGCCAGGTGGATCACGGCCTGAGCGAGGTTGAGCTGCACCTCAGGCAGGCCGACGTACTCGACGGCCTGGGCGGCGGCGGTGGCCACGCCGAGGGCACCGGGGTCGGCCATGCCGACGTCCTCGCTGGCGAAGATGACCAGCCGACGCGCGATGAACCTGGCGTCCTCCCCGGCGACCAGCATCCGGGCCAGCCAGTGCAACGCGGCGTCCACGTCCGAGCCCCGCATGCTCTTGATGAAGGCACTGGTCACGTCGTAGTGGGCGTCGCCGGCGCGGTCGTAGCGCACGGCCGCCGTGTCCACCGCCCGCTCGGCGGTGGTCAGGTCGATCCGCCCGGCGCCGAGCGCGGTGGCCGACGCCGCGGCCGCCTCCAGCGCGGTGAGCGCCTTGCGTACGTCGCCACCGGCCAGCCGCACGAGGTGCTCCTCGGCCTCGGCGTCGAGGGTGAGCGCCCCGGCCAGGCCCCGCTCGTCGGTCAACGCGCGGCGCAGCAGGGCGCGGACCGCCGCGTCGTCGAGCGGTTGGAGGGTCAGCAGCACGCATCGGGACAGCAGCGGAGAAATGACGGAGAAGTACGGGTTCTCCGTGGTGGCCGCGAGCAGCGTGACGGTGCGGTCCTCCACCGCCGCCAGCAGCGAATCCTGCTGGGTCTTGCTGAACCGGTGCACCTCGTCGATGAAGAGCACCGTCGGCGGGCCACCGGAGCGCCGCTGCCGCCGGGCCGTGTCGATGACGGCCCGGACGTCCTTCACCCCTGCCGACAGCGCTGACATGGCGACGAAGCGCCGGTCGGTGGCTCCGGCCACCAGGTGGGCGATGGTGGTCTTCCCGCTGCCCGGCGGCCCCCAGAGGATGACCGACATGGGCGCGTTGCCGGTGACGAGTTGCCGCAGCGGCGAGCCGGGGGTGAGCAGGTGCTCCTGGCCGACCAACTCGTCCAGATTCGCCGGGCGCATCCGGACGGGCAGTGGCGCGTCCGGCCCGACCGCGGTGAAGCCGCCGACGCCACCGGAACCCGTCTGCGCACTGGGCGCTGCGGCGGGTTCACCGAGGGTGAAGAGGGCATCAGACTCCATCACGAGAACAGTACCGGGCTCGGCTGGCGACGCCGGAATCGCGCCGCCAGCCGAGCTCTGGATGATGATCCTTTTCGGTCAGCCACGTCCCGGTCGGCGGCCCCGGTACCAGCGACCACCGCCGCCGGGGCCCCGGCCGACGCCGGCCAGGTAGAGCGCGAGCAGCAGCAGACCGATCAGCACGAGGGTGTTCCAGTTGAACAGGTCCGGCGCTCCGAGATCGGTGTCCAGCAGGTCCAGCAGCAGCGCGAAGCCGAAGACCGCGGCTGCGGCGATGGCGAGCATGTCGTTCCTCCGGTGGGGGTTCCAGTAGGTCGGCGCGGGAAGTACCCGATCGGTCGGCCCGCCAATCTCCACCGTGGATCGCCCTGGCCCGGCCGCGCCCGCGACTAGGCTGCCGGCGTGACCATCGCGGCTGAGGTCCTGGGTGGGCGCGACGCCATCCTGGCCGCCACGGAGCGCCACCCGTTCGTCCGGCACTCACTGCCGCCCGACCAACCGGTCCAGGGCTGGCGACGCGACGGCGCCGTGGGCTGGCTGCTGCCGCCCACGTTCCAGGGGCCGGTGGGCGGCGCGATCGGGGCAGTGACCCCGGCGGTCGAGTTGGTCACCGCGCTGGCCGCCGAGCGGGCGTTCGAGGCCGGGCGGTGGCTGCACCTGCCCCGACTGGATCCCGCTGCACTCGACGGCGATCCGGGTCTGGGCGCGTACGAAGACTGGGACTTTCTCTGGACGGCCACGGCGCCGCCACCGCAGCCCGGCGAGGAGCGGGTGGTCCGGCTGACCGGGGCGGACCATCCGGCGCTCACCGCGTTGATCGAGGGGTCGTACCCGACCAGCACCGTGCGCCCCGGCAACCCGCGGGTAATCGACTGGTACGGCATCCTCGACGGTGACCGGCTGATCGCCTGCGGGGCCGACTGCACCCGAGGTGACGTCGGTTTTCTCGCTGGGCTGACCGTCGCTCCCGAGCACCGCAATCGCGGCCTGGGCGCGACGCTCACCGCCGGCCTGACCTGGGCGTTGAGGGCGCGGTACGACGTGGTGGCGCTGGGCGTCTACCCGGCGAACGTGGGGGCGATCCGGCTCTACCGAAGACTCGGCTACACCGCCACCGCTGCGCTCACCTCGGTCCGCTTGGCCTGACCGGCGGCCCGGCGGCGGTCGGCTCGCCAGGCCGGCAGGTACAGCGGCGCGGCGACGGCCAGCACCACCGCGCCCACCAGCATCGCCGCGCTCACCCCGGCCCGGTCACCGAGGTGGCCGAGCAACACGCCACCCAGGGCGCCGGCCGGCATGGCGATCATCGAGTTCACCGAGATCACGCTGGTCCGGTACGGGCCGTCGACCTGCCGGTGCAGCAGCCCCATGTGCAGCGGGTTCGACGCACCATGCACGGCGTGGCAGGCGAAGAAGGCGACCAGCACCCCGGCCGGGCCGGCGAGCAGCGCCATGCCGACGACCGTGACCCCCTGCACGACGCGCAACAGGGCGGCACCGGGTGCGGCACCGAGCCAGCGGATGAGCAGCGGGGTCAGCGCCGCACCGCCGGCCGAGGCGAGCCACGCCACGGTGCTGGCCGGGCCGAGCAGGGCGGCGGCCCGGTCCGCGTCGCCCATCACCTCGCCCAGCCGGATCGGCAGCAGGCCCTCGAAGGCGACCATGCCGAAGCCCCAGAACAGCTCGACCGCGACCAGGGCGATCAGCACCCGGGAACGACGCAGCAGACCGAACGCCTCACCCACCATCCGCGGGGCGGACCGGACCGACGCCCGCAGCGCATCCGAGCCGGCCACCGGCCGTTCCTCCACCAGCAGGGTCAGCAGCGCCACCAGGGCCACCACCTGGAACAGGAGCGCGACCAAGACCGGCGTGGTGAGCGCGCTGACCGGACCGACCGGGCCGACGGCAACCGGGCCGAGAGCGACCGGGCCGAGAGCAATCGGGCCGAGAGCAATCGGGCCGAGAGCAATCGGGCCGAGAGCAATCGGGCCGAGAGCAATCGGGCCGAGAGCAATCGGG
>NZ_BOPC01000030.1 GCF_016863555.1 Micromonospora qiuiae
CTGGGCGATCCGTACGTCGGTCGGCTGGTCGGCCGCCTCGGTGCGGCCCAGGTCGAGCTCCGTACGCCCGAACAGCTTCTGGTAGTCGGCCACGTGCCGGCGGCGGAGCTTGTCGTAGGGGGTGCCCTCGGCGGCGTTGAGGTGACCCCAAGCGATGCCCTGGTGGTCGCCGCTGACGTCCTGGAAGTTGACGTAGCTCGAGCCGATCGAGATCAGCAGCGTCACGGCGTCCGCAGCGGTCACCGTCAGCGTGCCGCCGGAACTGCCGACGCTGCCGCCCTCGACGACGGCCCGAGCCAGCGCCAGGAACCTGACCTGGCCGGCCACGCCCTCCTGGTTGCCGGACACCCCGTCGAGGGCGATCGTGGCGCCGTCCGGGCTGGCCACGGTCGTCCGTTGCGGACTGTCGAACCGAGCGGTGAACGTGATCGAGCCGGGGCGGTCGGCGGTCAGCCGCATGGCGATCACCTGGTCCGGCGCGCTGGCGATCACCTCCCGCTGGTACCGCACGCCGTCACGCAGGAACGTCACGGACGCGGTCGCCGTGGTCAGGTCCAGTTGTCGGTGGTACTCCGACACGCCACTGGGACCGGGGAAGGTGAACCGCAGGTTGCCCACGGTCTGGTACGCGAGCTGGCCCGGAGGGTTACCCATCATCGTCTGGTTGACCAGGTTCTGCGCCTGGGTCCACTGGTTGGCGAAGACCAGACGCTGGATCTCCGGGAGGGCTTCGGCACCCCGAGGGTTGCTCGAGTCGTACGGGCCGCCGGCCCAGACGGTGTCCTCATTGAGCTGCAGCCGCTCGGCGTCGACGTTGCCGAACACCATGGCGCCGAGCCGGCCGTTGCCGATCGGCAATGCCCGCAGCCAGTCGGTGCCGGCGGCCTGGTCATACCAGAGCGCCAGGTCTCCGGCGGCGCGTACCTGCGGGGGTGCGACGGACGACGCGCGGGCCACGGCCGTCCACGGCATCGGGAACAGGGCGGCTCCGGCGCCGACTGCGCCGAATCTGAGCAGCTGCCTTCGGGTCAGATCTGACATTACGGTCCTCCACGAGGGACGGGTCTTCCTTGCCGGGAGGTCGGCCCCGGTTCCGCCAATGGTGTTTCGGGCTCGACGGCGATGAAGCGGCGGCGGGGGATCCGGTGTGGATGGGGGGAAGTGATGGGCGTCTTGGTGAGGTGACGGCAAGGCTATAAACATGTGATGTATCCCGTCAACGGCTGTAACGAAAGTGTGGGACGCCGCGCTGTTGTAGCGGGTGGCGCGCCGCTTCCGCGACGCGCCACCGTTTTGAATCATGTTGACCCTCGGTAATCATCAGACGATTGCTCGATCCGGGGATCGTGACGCGGTGTGACCGTCCGGTCCGGAGCGGACGGTCGCGATGCGCCGACGTGAAGAGGCCCCCTCCCCGCTGTGCGGGGAGGGGGCCGGGTAGCCCAGGTACGGCCGTTGGCCGTCCGTCAGGCGATCAGCCGAAGCAGCGCGGGACCGGCGTCAGCGTGCCCTCGCAGTTGGTCGGCTTGTTGGCCGTGATGGCAGACTTGTCATCCACGTCGACATCGCTCAGGAAGCTGAAAATGCCACCCGGGCGGAGAGTCGCGAAGTTGTGCGCGACCCGCGTCTTGTCGAGGTCGATCTCGGAGATGACGGTGAAGATGCCACCGCCGACGCCCAGCGGTCCGACGGCCCGGTTGCCGCTGATCTCGCTCCTGCGGAAGGTGGCCTCGCTGATGGCGGTGAACACCCCGCCGCCGAAGAAGCCGGCCTTGTTAGCGACGATCTTGCTTTCCTCGACGTTGGCGATCGCGCCGAGCGCCAGGGCGAGGCCACCACCCACGCCGACCGTGGAGTTGCCGGCGATCTCGACGTGCGTCAGCTCGAAGTTGCTGTCGCCCGCCGAAGCCACCCCGCCGCCGGCCAGGGCCGCGGTGTTGTCGGCGATCTTGGAGTGCTCGACGGCGCTGGTGCCCTCGATGTCGAGCAGACCGCCACCGAAGCCGAGCGTCTCGTTTCTGGCGATCTCGGTCTTCTCGATCCAGGTGGTGCCGCCGTCGATGTCCGGGTGGAAGATGAACGCCGCGCCGTTGGCAATCCCGCCACCGCCGATGCCGGCGTCGTTGTTGATCACCCGTGACTGGTTGACCTGGAGGACGCCGGCGTTGAAGATGCCGCCGCCGAAGAAGAAGGCGGTGTTGTCGGCGACCGTGGTGTGCAGGAGGCTGGTCCGGCCGAAGTTGGCGATTCCGCCGCCGAGGCTGCTGGCCTGGTTGCCCAGGATGTGGGTCTCCTCGAACTTTGCCGTTCCACCCGCGTGGACCAGGACGCCGCCGCCGGCGTGCAATCCCCCGTCCAGCAGCGTCGCTGCCTCGGCCTTGGCCTTCGCGGCCTTGAGCGCCTCGCCCGTCGGCTTGGCCTGCAACAGCGGCAGGTAATCCTTGCCGGCCTCGGCGGCCTTGGTCGCCTCGACCGAGTTGGAGAACCGTGACCACACCGCTTCGGCGGTGTCGCCGTGCAGACCGTGGTGCGCGGTCTGGCCACCCTTGATGGTCAGACCCTTCACGGTCAGGTGCCCGCCCCGGCCCACCGTGAGAATGCGGAAGTGGTGTGCGGTGGCATCCCGGACGATCTTGGTTTCGTGCCCCTTGAGCACGATGTTCTCCTTGATCACCGGCAGGCCGTTGCCGTGCTTGTCGGACCGGGTCAACCTGTAGGTGCAGTCCTTGGCCAGTTCCAGCACGCCGCCGTGGTTCTCGTTGGCGAAAATGATCGCCTGGATCAGCTTGTCCGAGTCGCAGGGCACCTCCTTGCCGCGGTGCTCGCGCTCGTCTTCCTTACCCTGGTATTCCTCGCTGCCCTTCTTCCCCTTGTGTTCCTCGCCGCCTTCCCTGCCCTTGTGTTCCTCGCCGTCCTTCTTCCCCTGGTGTTTCTCGCGCTCCGCCGCGCCCCGGTCGCCGTTCTTGCTGACCTGCTGTGTGGTGGACCAGCGCAGACCCTCGGAGCCGACCGCGCCGGCGCCGGTGGCGACACCGACGGCGGCGATGCTGACCACGCCGGTGAGACCGGCGATGCCGCTGGCGAGCCAGAGCTTGCGGCGCCGCTTGGGCGCCTCCGCCGGCTCGGCGGCGTTGTTCTTAGCTACGTAGTTGGACATCGGAGCTCTCTGCCCTCTCGTCGTGCCAGACAGGGTCGTCACGCGCAGGTGAGCGTCCCCTGCTACAAATCGGTTGTAGCTCCCAGATGCACCGTATGAGAAGGATCCTCGCCTCGTGCTCATATACGAAAAAACCCCGCATTTGGTGTGCTGCGGGGCGGGCTGTGCCTATCCGGTGCCAGATCGCTCAGTGCGTCAGCTGCCGGATCCGGGTGACGAGCCGGCGAGGTTGGGGCTCCTCCGCGCCGTCACCGGTGCGGAGGAGCCCCGTTCTATGTGGTGGTGCTTCCCAGTTGCCCGCCGTCGACGAAGACGTGCAGGCCGCCGCCGGAGCCATAGCTGCAAATGGCTTTGCAGCTCCGATTGCCACCATATGAGAAGGATCCTCGCGAGTGGGGTCATACGCGGAAAACCGTCACATTCATCCCGCGATCAGACAGACCCACGGGCCGCCCTGCCGGGGTGTGCCCCGGCCGGCGGCCCGTTCGCGGTGGATCGGTTTGGGTCAGCCTGGAAGGCGTGGGCCGGCGGCGCGCTGTTCGGCCAGCCAGGTCTCCACCTCGTCGGCCCGGCGCGGCAGGCCCGCCGACAGGTTCACCGCGCCGTCGGTGGTGACCAGGACGTCGTCCTCGATCCGGATGCCGATGCCGCGCAGTTCCTCCGGGACCAGGTCGTCCTCCGGCTGGAAGTAGAGCCCCGGCTCGACGGTGAGCACGTACCCCTCGCCCAGGGTGCCGTCCCGGTAGGCCTCCTTGCGCGCGTTCGAGCAGTCGTGCACGTCGATGCCGAGCATGTGCCCGAAGCCGTGCAGCGTCCAGCGCCGGTAGACGGTGGACTTCTCGTCCATCGCCTCGTCCACGCTCACCGGCAGCAGTCCCAGGTCGGCCAGCCCTTCGGCGAGCACCCGCATGCAGGTCAGGTGGACGTCCTTGAACTTCACGCCCGGCTTGATGAAGTCGATGCCGGCCTGCTGCGAGGCGTACACGATGTCGTAGACCTGGCGCTGGAGGGCGGTGAAGCGGCCGTTCACCGGCAGGACCCGGGTCACGTCGGCGGTGTAGAGGTTGTGCCCCTCCACGCCCATGTCCATCAGCAGCAGCTCACCCGGTCGGGTGACGCCGTGGTTGTGCACCCAGTGCAGGATCGTGGCGTGCGCGCCGGCGCCGACGATCGAACCGTAGCCGACGTCGTTGCCGTCGTGCCGGGCGCGCAGTGCGAAGATCCCCTCCAGCAGCCGTTCCGAAACGCCCCGGTCCGCCGGCAGCACGCGGGCCACGTCCTCGAAACCGCGTACGGTGGCGTCGATCGCGTCCTGGAGCTGGCCGATCTCCCACTCGTCCTTGACCAGCTTCAGCTCCGCGACGGCGATCGCCAACTCGCGGTCGCGGGCCGGCTGGCCCTCCTCCCGCGGACCGTCGTACGGGCGTACGGCGGCGTCCACGCTCGCGTCGAAGCCGCGTAGCACCCTGGTCCGGGCCGGGGCCAGTCCGGCCAGGGCCGTCTCCAGCTCGGTCAGGTCGGCGGTGGGCAGGCCCAGCTCGGCCGACTTTTCCGCCAGGGTGTGCCGGCGGCCCACCCACAGCTCGCCGTTGCGACTGCGGAAGAACTCGTCGGTCTGGCGGGATGAACGGGGCCGCATGTACAGGGTGGCGTCGTGGCCGGAGCCGTTGGGGCGCAGCACCAGGACGCTGTCCGGATCGTGATCACCGGTCAGGTACGCGAAGTCGCTGCCCGGGCGGAACCGATACTCGGTGTCGTTGGCGCGTACCTTCTGCGGGCCGGTGGGGATTACCAGCGTCTCTCCGGGGAACGCCGCCGACAGGGCGGCCCGGCGCTTGGCGTAGTTCGGCACCTCCGGGCGTGGGCCGACCGGCAGCGTGCTGTCCCGCCAGCCCTCCCGCATGAACGACAGGAAGGCCGGTGGGAAATCCGGGTCGTGCGACTCGGTGCCGTCGGCCGCCTTGCCGTCGGTGCGTTCCTCGGTCATGCCCCGCTCCCTTCGCCTCGCTGCTGATCCCGACGGTACCGCGTACCCGAGGAAAGCCCGAGCCGGCCGGTCTCGGCCGACGGAGCCGGCGAGCGCAGGGCCCGCTCCGCGCGTCGCCTACCAGGTGGTACGAGGTGGTGCCGGGCGAGGGCGGCGGTGCCGCTCCGCCCGATCGCCCCGCGTGAAAAGATGACGACCATGTGCGGACTCCTGGCTTTTTTCAGTGCGCGCGGCAACGCCGCCGCCCACCGCGACAACATCGCCGGAGCGTTGGAATGCCTGCACCACCGAGGCCCGGACGAGACCGGTGTCGAGGTGGTCGGGGACGCCACCGGCCAGTATGCGGACGGGGTGTTCGCCCACAAGCGGCTGGCCATCATCGACGTCGCGCTCAGTCACGAGCCACTGCCGTACGCCGACGGGCGTTACCTGCTGACCTTCAACGGTGAGATCTACAACTACATCGAGCTGCGCGAGGAGCTGATCCGCGAGCACGGTGCCCGGTTCGCCACCAACGGCGACGGCGAAGTGATCGTCGCCGGCTTCCACTACTGGGGCGAGCGGGTGCTGACCCGGCTGCGCGGCATGTTCGCCTTCGTGATCTGGGATCGGCAGGAGCGTCGCGCGTTCGGCGCCCGGGACTACTACGGCATCAAGCCGCTGCACTACCTCGAAACCGCCGACGGGCTCTACCTCGCCTCGGAGAAGAAGGCGCTGCTGCCCTTCGCGCAGTCCGCGTACGCCGGGGACGCCGGGGTCGACACGGCGAACCTCAGCCACTACCTGACCCTCCAGTACGTCCCCGAGCCGGGCACCTTGCACAAGGGGATCAGCCGGATCGGCTCGGGGGAGTACCTCACCTGGGCCCCGGGCGGGCGGATCGACGTGCGCCGCTGGTACCGCCCGGTGTTCCGGCCCGCCCCGGTCGCCGACGAGCAGAAGCTCTACCACGAGATCCGGGAGACGCTGCGCGAGAGCGTACGCATGCACATGCGCTCGGACGTGCCGGTCGGCTCCTTCCTGTCCAGCGGGATCGACTCCACCGCGGTGGTCGCCCTCGCGCGGGAGTTCAACCCGAACATCCTCACCTTCACCGTCGGGTACGACGTGCCGGGCTACTCGGAGATCGACGTCGCCCAGGAATCGGCCCGCCACCTCGACGTGACCACCATCCCGACCAAAATCGGGCCGCAGGACATGATGGAGGCGCTGCCGAAGATCGTCTGGCACCTGGACGACCCGGTGGCCGATCCGGCGCTGGTGCCGCTTTACTTCGTCGCCAAGAAGGCCGCCGAGCACGTCACGGTGGTGCTCTCCGGCGAGGGCGCCGACGAGTTCTTCGGCGGGTACACGATCTACCGCGAGCCGCTTTCGCTGAGCAGCGTCAACGGGCTGCCCGGCGGGGTGCAGAAGGGATTGCGGGCGGTCTCCAAGGCGATCCCGCAGGGGGTCAAGGGCAAGAGCTTCCTGGAGCGCGGCACCACCCCGATCGAAGAGCGCTACTACGGCAACGCGCGGATGTTCACCGAGGAGGAGAAGCAGCACCTGCTGCGCCGCTACGACCCGTCGGTGCGATACACCGACGTCACCGCGCCGATCTACGCCGAGTGCACCGAGCTGGACGACGTCACCAAGATGCAGTACGTCGACCTCTACACCTGGCTGCGCGGAGACATCCTGGTCAAGGCCGACCGGATCTCCATGGCGCACTCACTGGAGGTGCGGGTGCCGTTCCTCGACCGCGAGGTGTTCGAGGTGGCGGCGAAGATCCCGGTCGAGTTGAAGCTGCCGCCGCGCTCGGACACCACCAAGTTCGCCATGCGGCAGGCGTTGCAGGGCGTGGTCCCGCCGGCCATCGTCAACCGCAAGAAGCTGGGCTTCCCGACCCCGACGCGGGTCTGGCTGCGCGGCGAGATGTACGAGTGGGCCCGGCACGTGCTGACCACCTCGGGCGCCGGGGAACTGCTCGACCTGTCGTACGCCCTGCGCCTGCTTGAGGAGCACAAGCGGGAGGAGTTCGATCACTCCCGCAAGGTGTGGACCGTGCTGATCTTCTGCATCTGGCACGCGATCTTCGTCGCCAAGACGCTGGACCCGGGCATCCAGCGTAACCAGTCCGCCCTGCTCACCAAGCCCGTCGTCGGCTCCATGGTCCGCTGAGAGTGCAAGGAAGGGCCCCCTGTTAACGCCTCGCGTATAGCAGGGGGCCCCTCTTAACACCTGATCACGGTCAGCTGCAGGTGACCGTGGGCGTTGCGCTGTTGCCGCTGGCGAGGAAGCCGAACGTCGTACTGGCGTTGGCTCCGAGGGTGCCGTTGTACGACACGTTGCGGGCCGTCACCGACGAACCGGACGTGGTGTGGGTCGCGTTCCAGACCTGGCTGATCTGCTGACCGCTAGGCCAGCTCCAGGTCGCGGTCCAGCCGTTCAACGTCGCACTGCCGGTGTTCTTGACCTCGACCTCGGCCTGGAACCCACCGGACCAGCTGTTGGTCACCTTGATGGTGGCCGAGCAGGCACCGTTGCCGGGCGGCGGGGTCGTCGGGTTCGGCGGCGCAGTGGTCGGGTTCGGCGGCGCAGTGGTGGGGTTCGGCGGCGCAGTGGTCGGGTTCGGCGGGGTGCCCCCGGAGCCGATGCCGGTCACCTCACCGTTGCCACCGTCGAAGGTCACGTCGGAGCAGCCGAAGAAGTTTTCCTGGCTGTCCGAGCGGACCCACCGCGAGTAAATGATGTGCCGGCCGCTCTTGTTGGCCGGCAGAGTGCCGGTGAAGTAGTAGTGGCCGTCGTTGGTGCCGACCGCGCCCCGCTGCGGCGGGTTGGTCACCGTCAGGAACGGCTGCTCCTCCAGGTCACTCCAGGCCAGCGCCCGGGTCGGGCTCCAGGTGTTCTTGGTCACGTAGAAGTAGAACGTGCCCGGGTGGTGGGCCCAGTTGCTGTAACGGAACTCCATCGTCCGGCCCGCGGTCAGGTGGGTCAGCGGCCAGTCGTCGCGGGCCAGGTCGTAGCCGCGGAAGCCGGTGGCGCCGCCGCTGCACAGCTGGCCGTCGGGGATGAAGCCGACGGTCCGCCCGTTGGCGTCCGAGCGCAGCACGCTGAACCAGTTGTAGAGCGAGTTGGTCCCGCTCTGGGCGACCGCAGCGGCACAGGCCGGGTTCTGCGGACGGATCTCCCCGGTGGGGGTGAGGCCGTCGCGCCAGCAAAGGTAGGTACGGGCGCCCGGCGTCATCGCCGCGCCGTGCGCGGCGGCCGGGTCGGGGCGAGCGATCACGACGACCGCGCTCGCGACAAGGGTGACGGCCGCGACCAGCAGCGCGGCCAGACGAGGACGGTGCAGTTGCACAGGTTCTCCTGACTCGCGGGGGCACCTTCGAGAGGATGGCCCCGCCAGAATGAGCGGGTGGCGAGAGAGACCGCCCCGCTATGTGGACGGATGCGACGATGCGGCGACTGCGCCCAAAGGGCGGCCGCCGATGCCTGTCGACGCGTTGTGAATGCCCTCGCGTGTGATGAACCCGGCGCCGGTGGCGCGCAGCCCCGCGCCACTCGGCATGCCTATCCCAACATGCCGAGTGGCTTTGCGCAATAGTCGTCTCTCGATGAGCCAAGTGGCCTGCTCACGTCGACCGTCCCGCCACCGATACCGTGGCTTCCACGCCCGACCGGCAACGGCTGTGCCAGCCTGGAGCATCACAACCGGCCGAACGGAAAGGACTCCAGATGGGGTACGCGGTGGTACTCGGCGAGGCGCTCGTCGACCTGCTCGACACCGAGTGTGACGGCGTTCCGGTCTACCGGCAGGCCATCGGAGGTGCGCCGCTGAACGTCGCGGTCGGCGTCGCCCGGCTCGGTGGCGCGGTGCAGTTCGTCGGGTCCCTCGGTGACGACGTACTCGCCGACCGGATCCGTGCCTTCCTCGCCGCCGCCGGCGTCGGCCTGGCCGGGACGGTCACCGCGGCCGTGCCGACCACGCTGGCGGTGGCCACCTTCTCGGGCGCCGAGCCGGACTTTCGGTTCTACGGCGATCCACCGTCCTACTCCCGGCTCACGCCCGAGGACCTCGACGTCGCCCTGCTTGAGGGGGCGGACGTGCTCTACTGCGGCTCGATAGTGCTGCTGGCGCCGGCGATGTTGGCCGCCGCCCGGCGGGCCTGGTCGCTGACGCCGGGGTTGCGGGTGTTCGACCCCAATGTTCGCCCCCGGCTGCTGGACGGCCCGGCGGCGCTGGCCGGGCTGCGGGCGGTGGTCGCCGAGTTCGCCGCCGGGGCGCATCTGGTCAAGCTGAGCGTCGCCGACGCCGGGCTGCTCTATCCCGGCGAGCCGGTCGAGGGGGTGGCGGCGTACCTGCGGGAACTGGGCGCCGGCACCGTCGTGGTCACCCTGGGTGCTGCAGGTGCGGTGGTCGCCGCCGCCGATGCCGATCCGGTACGCGTACCCGCACCGAAGGTGACCGCAGTCGATGCCACCGGTGCGGGCGACTCGGTGATGGCCGCGCTCGTCGCCGACCTGCTGGTCGACGGTGCGCCGGCCGACCCGGGCGGCTGGAACGAGCGGGTCGCCTTCGCGTTGCGGGTCGCCGGGCTGGTCTGTGAGCGGCCCGGCGGCGCCGTCGCCATGCCCACCCGGGCCGAGGTGCTCGAACGCTTCCCCGCCTGAGGCGAGCCGGGCCGAACGTGCCCTGCCCGGAGCCGATGCCCTCGTCGCGGGCGCCCTGATCGCGGGCGTCCGCAGGTATCCTCCGGCGTCCTGATCGCGGGCATCCTGATCGCGGGGCGTCTGCGGGTGTCCGCCGGCGGGCGTCCCGACCGCGGGCGTCAGCCGGCCGTGCCGTCCAGTTCGGCGTAGCCGCGTCGGGCGGCGATCAGGGCGGGACGGGCCGGGAACGGTGCATCGGCGGCGATCCGCTCCGGCGGGGCGCTGCCGGTGTGCCCGGCCCGGATCAGCCAGGCCAGCTCGACCAGTTGGGCGTGCTGGGCCCGGACGAACCCGGCGTCCACCACCTCGCCGTGGCCGGGCACCACCACCGTGTCGACGGTGCACCAGCGCAGCAGCTCGGCCAGCGTGTCGGGCCACTGCAACGGGTACGAGTCCTCGAATGCCGGCGGGCCGGACTGCTCGACCAGATCACCGGCGACCAGCAGGTCGGCATCGGGCACGTGCACCACGAGGTCGGCGTCGGTGTGCCCACGGCCGGGGTGACGCAGCAGCACCCGCCGGCCACCGATGTCGAGCGCCGCCTCGGTACGCACGGTGTGGGTGGGGGCCAGCAGCGTGGTGTCCGGCAACTCGGCGGCCAGCTCGGGCTGACCGTCGCGCAGTTCCGCGTACGCCTCCTGGCGAAGCCGGGCCGGCTCGTCGCGCAACGCTGCCGCGGCCAGCTCGTGGGCCCAGATCGGGCGGGGTGGATCGGCGGCGAAGGTGGCGTTGCCGAAACAGTGGTCGAAGTGGTGGTGGGTGTTGACCAGGGTCAGCGGGTCGCCGGTGACCGCGCGAACGGCGTTGCCCAGCTCGGCGGCCTGCCTGGCGGTGGAGAGTGTGTCGACCAGCAGGGCCTCGCCGTCGCCGAGTACCAGCGTCACGTTGACCGCGAGCAGTGGCTCCCGCAGCACGAGCACCCGGTCGGCGACCTCGACGAAACAGCCGATCATGACGATTGTCCGGCATGTTCGATGAACCGGCGTCGGTCGACGAGGACGCGTTCCACCTCGCCGGTGGCCACGGTCCGGTCGCCTTCGGTGACGGCGACCTCGAACACCAGTCGCCGCCGGTCGACCGTGGTCAGCCGGGCCTGCGCCGCGACCGTCCGACCTATCGGCGTCGCGGCCAGGTGGTGCAGCTCGACCCGGGTGCCCACGGTGGTCGATCCGATGGGCAGCTGCCGGGTGGTGGCCGCCACAGTCGCGGCCTCGGCCAGCGCGAGCAACCGAGGGGTGCCGAGCACCGGCACGTCTCCGGAGCCGATCGCCTGGGCGGTGTCGGCGTCGGTGACGGTCAACTCGACCCGGGCGGCCAGACCCGGCACCAGGGCATTATCCGGCTGCTCCTGCATGGCCACAGCGTAGGCGGTCGCCGGGACCGGGGCGACGCGGGTCGTGTTAGGAAGGGGCCCTTTTAATACACGAGGCGTTAAGAAGGGGCCCTTCCTTCCACCCGTTAACCTTGTCCGCGATGTCTGCCCTAATCGACTCTCAGCCCGCCGCTCCGACCGAGCCGCCCGTCTCGCCCGGCGGCGGTCGCCGTCGTCTGATCGCGATGTCGGTGTGGGGCATCGCCTTCGTGGCGGGCTGGCTCGGCATCGGTCTGCCCACCGACCCGGTCTACGCGTTCTTCTGGATCTGGGCGGGCACGATCGCCTGGAACTCCGCCCGCCCGTGGCGCAGCCACCTGCGCTTCGCCCGGGATTGGGTGCCGGTGGTGCTGCTGCTGGTCCTCTACAACCTCTCCCGTGGCTTCGCCTACCACGACGGGACGGTCCCGCACGCGTACGAGTTGATCGTGGCGGACCGGTTGATGTTCGGTTGGGCCCTGGACGGCCAGGTGCCGACGGTCTGGTTGCAGCAGCACCTCTACCAGCCCGAGGTGCGCTGGTGGGACGTGCTGGTCAGCTGGGTGTACTTCTCGCATTTCGTGGCGGCGTTGGCCGCCGCAGCGGTGCTCTGGATGCGCGAGCGCAGCCGGTGGGCGGCCTTCATGCGTCGCTGGTTCTTCCTCTGCGCCACCGGCCTGGTCACCTACTTCCTCTACCCGGCCGCGCCGCCCTGGTGGGCGGCGCAGAACGGCCTGCTGGAGGAGGTCGCCCGGATCTCCACCCGGGGGTGGAAGGCCTTCGGCATGCACGGCGCCGGCAACCTGCTCAACGCCGGGCAGTTGGCCTCGAACCCGGTGGCCGCGATGCCGTCGTTGCACACCGCGTTCGCGCTGTTCGTGGTGCTGTTCTTCCTGCGTAACGTGCGACGCCGCTGGTGGCCGCTGCTGCTGGCGTATCCGCTGGCGATGACCTTCACGCTGGTCTACAGCGGTGAGCACTACGTGATCGACGTGCTGGTCGGTTGGGCGTACGTCGGGATGACCTTCCTGGTGGTCGGCCTTGCCGAACGCTGGTGGGCAAAGCGCCAGGCCCGCCGCACTCCGGTCAACCCCCCGGCCCGCCACGACGCGCCCGCACCACCACCCCCCGTCCCCACCCCCCACTAACACCCCCACCCCCACCCCCCACCCCGCAGCCCACTCCGCGCGGCGATCATGCACTTTCGGTCGTCGATATGCACCCCTCACGGCTTTTGCCCAGACCAAAAGTGCAAGATCGCGCAGGGCGAAGCGGGGAGGGCGGGGGTGGGGTGGGGTGGGGGAGGGCAGCGTGGGGTGGAGGTTATGTGGTGAGGCGGGCGGCGTGGCCGCGTTCGGACAACTCCGCCGCCAACGCCCAGGCCTCGGCCAGGTCCCGATCCACCGCCGCCGCGCCGGCCCCGCCGGCGGTGTCGGCGTGCACGGTGGCCAGCCCGAGCAGGCGCTGCACCGGCCCCTGCACGACCCGGACGCTCTGCAACCTGGCGTACGGCACGATCGTCAGCTGACGGGTGAGCAGGCCCGAGCGTACGACGAAGACCTGCTCGGCCAGGCCGGCGCCGAGCACCTGGCGGCTCAGCGGGTTGACCCATCGGGCCCGGGCCGGCGGCGGGGTCAGCGGCAACGACGACAGGGCGACGCCGGGCAGCACCTCGGCCACGATCGCCTCACCAGTCGCCAGGTCACCGACCGGAAGCAGGCGATCGGGTCGATTGCGCTGGTCCGACTCCCCGGTGGCGTAGCCGGCCACCTCCAGGCGGAGCCGCAACCAGCCCTTGATTCGCCAGAGCAGCGGCCAGGTCACACCCACGGTCTGTACCCGGCGCAGCGGCACGGTCTGCACCCTGGTCTCGAGCAGACCGTTGCGGATTCGCAGCCGGTCCTCGTCGCGGGCGAGCTGGAACCGCCAATCGTCGAGCACCCGGCGGACGGGTTGCAGCAGGATGCCGGCCATCGCGGTCAGGGTGCTCGCCACCGCGATGAACGACCAGGAACCCTCGGACAGGAACTGCGCGGCCACGAACACCACGCCGAAGGGCAGCAGGAACGCCTGCGGGGTGAGCAGTTGGCTGATCAACAGGTCCCGATTGTCCACCGCGTGCAGCGGCCGGCCGGGTGGCACGGGCGGCTCCGCCGCCGGCGCCGGTGCCTGCGATGGCTGCGCACCCGACCCGGTGGCGGACCGGGCCCCCGCCAGGGCCAGTAGGCGTCGCCGCAGGGCCGACGCCTCGGCGACCCCGAGGAACGCCAGTGGCGCCTCGGTCTTACCACCGCCGACGACCTCCAACCGCAGCTCCGCCAGCCCGGTGAGCTGGGCGAGCAGCGGACGTACCACCTCGACCGCCTGGAGCCGTTCCAGCGGGATGGCCCGGGTCCGGCGCCAGAGCAACCCCTCGTGGATCCGCAACTCCCGACCGACCACCTGGTAGCCGGTGTTGTACCAGCTCACCACCGCCAGCACGGTGGCTCCGACGGCGATCACGACCACCATTGCCACGAACCAGCCGAACCCGACCCGGGACAGGGTCGACCACGACAGCCCGGCGATGACCACGACCAGTGACTTGGCGCCGTGCAGGGCGGGGCTCAACGGATGCAGCCGCTGCCGGGTGTGCAGCAGGTCCGGCGGCGACCCGGGTGGGTACGGCGGTGGGCCGGGTGGGTGCGGCGGCGGCGCGGGCGGGTACGGCCCGCCGGACGGATGGCCCAGCGGGTATGCGGGGGGAGGCGTGCCGTGCGGGTGCCCGGGTAGCGGGGCC
Source organism: Micromonospora qiuiae (assembly GCF_016863555.1). Taxonomy (GTDB): domain Bacteria; phylum Actinomycetota; class Actinomycetes; order Mycobacteriales; family Micromonosporaceae; genus Micromonospora; species Micromonospora qiuiae. Next base: position 13,967 of record NZ_BOPC01000030.1, read on the forward strand.
TCCGGTCCGGGTGGTGGTGTGTCCGGTCCGGGTGGTGGGACGTCCGGTCCGGGTAGCGGGGCGTCGGATCCGGGTGGTGGGGTGTCGGCGGGGGATGGCCTGGGCGGCTCCGGGCCCCGACTGGTCGGGCCGCTCAAAGCCCTTCCGCCTGGTCCTGGCCGAGTGCGGTGAGCCGGTCGCGCAGCCGGGACGCCTCCGCGGGCCGCAGCCCCGGCACCCGGGCGTCGCTCGCTGCGGCGGCCGTGTGCAACTGCACGGTGGCCAGGTCGAACGCCCGCTCCAGCGGGCCGGCGCTGACGTCGACGAACTGCATCCGGGAGTACGGCACGATGGACAGCCGGCGTACCAGCAACCCATGCCGCACCAGCAGGTCGTTCTCGCGTTCCGCGTAGCCCCAGGCGCGAACCGCCCGGACGACGGCCACCGCGCGCCACACGGCGAGCAGCAAAAAAGCACCCAGCGCCACGCCGAAGGGCCAGGAACCGGTGACCGCCCAGCCGACACCGAGCGCCAGCGAGACCACGGCCACCATGGCGGACAGCCGCAGCAGCTCCACCCAGATCAGGTCGGTCGAGATCGACTGCCACAGGACCGTGTCCGGCCACGGTTCGAGCGGGCCAGCCGGTGCCGCTGGCGGCATCGGCTGTGGGTCGACCGGCCCGTCACCGCTCACCGGTCTCGCCTTTCGTTCGCGGCTGCCGACCCGGCCACCGCCGGGATGCGACACCGGGGCTCGCAAGCTCACTCCTCGTGCTCACCGAGCTGGGGCTCCGTTGTAGGCGTTCACCCTTCGAGGGTAGGCGATCCGGCCAGCGGGGTGACCTCGCGCAGGAAGCCCCGCGCGGTGAGGAAGTCGCCGAGCTGCGAGCGGTGCGTGTCGCAGGCGAGCCACGTCTTGCGGCGCTCGGGCTGGTGGATACGAGGGTTGTTCCAGCGCAGTGACCAGTCTGCGGAGGCGCGACACCCGCGGGCCGAACAGATCAGGGCCTGGCTGGGAGTGTCAGCGTCGCTCATCCCGACCAGTCTAGGTCGGCGGAAGAGGAAAGAGAGCGCCGGGCGGCCACGGGGGAAGCCGCCCGGCGACGAATGAATGGTACACACGCGGGGGCGGCTTCTGTCTACTCATGATGGGCGATTCGCCTGACGCGGGACGGCGTGGCGAAAATCGGTCGCTCCCCACGTCCGTACTCAGCCGGGCATGCGAGGCTTGGTAACGCACACGCCACGACGACCGAATTCATGCTGTGGAGGACCGGTGGCCCAGCCGACCATGCCCGACGCTCCGATGCCCAACGGGACGCAGCCGCAGTCGCTCACGCCGGCAACCACCCCGGCTCAGGACGCCACCCTGCTGGAGCGGGCGCTGTTCGAGATCAAGAAGGTGATCGTCGGGCAGGACCGGATGGTGGAGCGGATGTTCGTGGCGCTGCTCGCCCGGGGGCACTGTCTGCTGGAGGGCGTACCGGGAGTCGCCAAGACCCTGGCGGTGGAGACCCTCGCCAAGGTCGTCGGCGGGTCGTTCGCCCGGGTGCAGTTCACCCCGGATTTGGTACCGGCGGACATCATGGGCACCCGGATCTACCGGCAGTCCAGCGAGAAGTTCGACGTGGAGCTGGGGCCTGTCTTCGTGAACTTCCTGCTCGCCGACGAGATCAATCGCGCGCCGGCCAAGGTGCAGTCGGCGCTGCTCGAGGTGATGAGCGAGCGGCAGGTATCCATCGGTGGCGAGAGTCACCGGGTGCCGGACCCGTTCCTGGTGATGGCGACGCAGAATCCGATCGAGCAGGAGGGGGTCTACCCCCTGCCGGAGGCGCAGCGGGACCGGTTCCTGATGAAGATCATCGTGGGATACCCGACCGACGCCGAGGAGCGGGAGATCGTCTACCGGATGGGGGTGGCCGCACCCGAGCCCGCCGCGGTGTTCGGCGCCGACGACCTGATCGCCCTACAGCACAAGGCCGACCAGGTGTTCGTACACAACGCCTTGATCGACTACGCGGTCCGGCTGGTGCTGGCCACGCGTACCCCCGCAGAGCACGGCATGCCCGACGTCGCGCAAATGATCCAGTACGGTGCCAGCCCGCGCGCCTCCCTCGGTCTGGTCCGGGCGACCCGGGCCCTGGCGCTGCTGCGCGGGCGGGACTACGCCCTGCCGCAGGATGTGCAGGACATCGCCCCGGACATCCTGCGGCACCGCCTGGTGCTCAGTTACGACGCGCTCGCCGACGACGTGCCGGCCGACCACGTGGTGCATCGGGTGCTGACGACCATCCCGTTGCCGTCGGTCGCCCCGCGACAGCAGGCGACACCGCCGGGTGCGGTGGCGCCGACCTCGGGGTGGCCCGGGCAGCGGCCGTGACCTCGACCACCCCTCGACCCGGCAACCGGGACAGCACGCCGGATTCGGTCACCAACCGTTCCGGCGCGGTGCTGTCCCGGCTGCAACTGCTGGTCACCCGTAAGCTCGACGGGCTGTTGCAGGGCGACTACGCCGGCCTGTTGCCCGGGCCGGGCAGCGAGGCGGGCGAGTCGCGGGAGTACCGCCCCGGCGACGACGTACGCCGGATGGACTGGCCGGTCACCGCCCGCACCACGACCCTGCACGTGCGGCGTACGGTGGCCGACCGTGAGCTGGAGACGTGGCTGGCGGTGGACCTGTCGGCGAGCCTGGACTTCGGCACCGGCCGGTGGCTGAAGCGGGACGTGGTGATCGCGGCGGCGGCCGCCGTGACGCACCTGACCGTGCGCGGCGGCAACCGGATCGGGGCGGTGGTGGGCAGCGGCGGCGACCTTCCCGCGCGCAAGCGTGGCCGCGCGGCACCCGCGCCGGCGGCTCCGGGTCGGCTGGTCCGGCTGCCCGCCCGGTCCGGCCGCCGGGAGGCGCAGGGCATGCTGCGTGCCATCGCCGCCACCGAGATCCGACCCGGCCGCGGTGATCTCGGTGCGCTGATCGACATGCTCAACCGCCCGCCCCGGCGACGCGGCGTGGCGGTGATCATCTCCGACTTCCTCGCCCCGCCGGCGCAGTGGACCCGGCCGCTGCGCAAGCTGCGGGTCCGGCACGACGTGCTGGCGATCGAGGTGGTCGATCCGCGGGAACTGGAACTGCCCGACGTAGGGGTGCTTCCGGTGGTCGACCCGGAAACCGGCGAGTTGCACGAGGTGCAGACCGCCGACCCGAGCCTGCGGCACCGCTACGCGGCGGCCGCCGCCGCCCAGCGCGCGGAGATATCCGCCGCGTTGCGCGCCGCCGGTGCCGGGCACCTGCGACTGCGTACGGACCGAGACTGGCTGCTGGACATGGTGCGCTTCGTGGCCGCTCAACGGCACGCCCGCACCCGGGGAACGACGCGGTGACCGCGTGCTCGTCAGAGCGCACTGAGAGGTAACGGACGACAGATGATCCGACTGCTGCAACCGTGGTGGCTGCTGGCCGTGCTACCGGTGCTCGCCCTGGCCGCGTTCTACGTCTGGCGGCAGCTGCGCCGCCGGGACTACGCGCTGCGATTCACCAACGTGGACCTGCTGCGTACCGTGGCGCCGAAAGGGCTGGGTTGGCGACGACACGTACCGGCGACCGCGTTCCTGCTCGCCCTGCTGGTGCTGGCCGGTGCGCTGGCCCGGCCGGCGATCGACACCCGGGAGCCGTTGGAGCGGGCCACCATCATGCTGGCCATCGACGTGTCGCTCTCCATGCAGGCCGACGACGTGCCGCCGAACCGGCTGGAGGCGGCCCAGGAGGCGGCCAAGCAGTTCGTGGCGGAGCTGCCGGAGACGTACAACGTGGGGTTGGTCTCCTTCGCCAAGTCGGCCAACGTGCTGGTGCCGCCGACCAAGGACCGGCCGGCGGTGACCAGCGCCATCGACGGGCTGGTGCTGGCCGAGGCGACCGCGACCGGCGAGGCGGTCTTCACCTGCCTGGAAGCGATCCGGTCGGTGCCGGCCGACGGCGCGGCGGGGATCCCGCCGGCGCGAATCGTGTTGCTCTCCGACGGGTACCGCACGGCCGGCCGGTCGGTCGAGGAGGCGGCGGCGGCAGCGCAGGCGGCGAACGTGCCGGTCTCCACCATCGCCTTCGGCACCGACACCGGCCATGTCGACATCGGCGGCCAGTTGCAGCGGGTGCCGGTGGACCGGCTCGCCCTGGCCGAGCTGGCCGAGAGCACCGAGGGCTACTTCTACGAGGCGGCCACGGTCAGCGAACTGAAGCAGGTGTACCAGGACATGGGCAGCTCGATCGGGTTCCGTACCGAGCCGAGGGAGATCACCCAGTGGTACGCCGGCGCGGCCCTGCTGCTGGCTCTCTGCGCCGGCGCCCTCAGTCTCCTCTGGTCATCGCGCCTGCTCTGACCCGCCCCGCATCAGGAAGTTGGCGGGCGGTTTGGAGATCAAACCACCGCCAACTCTGATCGACGGCGCCAGCGGGGTGGAGGTCAGTGGGTGCCGCTGGCGAGTACGAAAAGGACGGCCACCCAGACGGCGGCGAGGGTGAAGCCCAACGGGGCGACGTAGCGGCTCATGACAGGCTCCGGGGTGAGCGGCTCGGCGGCCCGGGGGACAGGACGGACCGCGAGGGGTGGTTCGGGACGCGCACACACGAAGTCGTGACCGGACGGCTGCCGGTGGCAACCCGCGGGCCGGGCGGCGGTATCACGCCGGGCGGCAGGGCGGGTGCGCGGGGAGCGGGGCCAGCTCAGGCGGAGCGGTGCGGCTCAGCGTGGCTGGCGATCGGCCCGGCCACGACTGGGAGGATCGCTATCTCGCACAGCGATCACCTCCTGCGGTCGGGTTCCGGGACGATGCGAGCCGCCGAGCGGCCCGCAAACGCGGATCATCGTACACCCGGCGCGAGCATCTGGCGCACTCGGCCGTACCCCCGTGTGACCGGGCGGCGTTAGCGCTTACCTACCGGTAACCCCTAGGCTCGGCGAGCGGTTGAGTGATCAGCAGAAAAGAGGGGGAACTGTGGGCCGTACCGTGCTGGTTACCGGCGGCAACCGCGGGATCGGTCTGGCCATCGCCCAGGACTTCGCCAAGCAGGGCGACCGGGTGGCCATCACCCACCGGGGCAGCGAGGCACCCGAGGGGCTGTTCGGCGTGCGGTGCGACGTCACCGACGTCGAGTCGGTGGACGCGGCCTTCGCGGCGGTGGAGGCGGAACTCGGCCCGGTCGAGGTGCTGGTCGCCAACGCCGGCATCACCGACGACACCCTGCTGCTGCGGATGTCCGAGGAGCAGTTCACCCGGGTGCTGGACACCAACCTGACCGGAGCGTACCGCTGCGCCAAGCGGGCCTCGGCGAAGATGTTGCGGGCCAGATGGGGGCGGATGATCTTCATCTCCTCGGTGGTCGGCCTCGCCGGTGGCGCTGGCCAGGTGAACTACGCGGCCAGCAAGGCCGGCCTGGTCGGGGTGGCCCGCTCGATCACCCGGGAGTTGGGCAGCCGCAACATCACCGCCAACGTCGTCGCGCCGGGCTTCATCGAGACCGACATGACCGCGGTGCTGACCGACGAGCGCAAGGCGGAGATCCTCAAGTCGATCCCGGCGGGTCGGATGGCCAGCCCGGACGAGGTCGCCGCGGTGGTCACCTGGCTGGCCGGGGACAGCGCCGGTTACATCTCCGGCGCGGTCATCCCGGTCGACGGCGGCCTCGGCATGGGCCACTGACCCTGAGCACGGAGGAATGAGCGTAATGTCCGGACTGCTGGCCGGTAAGCGGCTGCTCGTCACCGGCGTCATCACCGACGCCTCCATCGCCTTCTCGGTGGCGAAACTCGCCCAGGAGAACGGCGCTCAGGTCGTGCTCACCGGGTACGGACGGCTCTCGCTGGTGGAGCGGATCGCCAAGCGGCTGCCCGAGCCGGCCCCGGTGATCGAGCTGGACGTGACCAACGCCGAGCACCTGGCCGGGCTGGCGGACAAGGTTCGCGAGCACGTCGACGGCCTCGACGGGGTGGTGCACTCGATCGGGTTCGCCCCGCAGAGCTGCCTCGGCGGCGGTTTCCTCGACGCCTCCTGGGAGGACGTGGCGACCGCCCTGCATGTCTCGACGTACTCCTACAAGTCCCTCGCGGTCGCGGCCCTGCCGCTGATGTCGCCGGGCGGCGCGGTGGTCGGGCTGACCTTCGACGCCACCAAGGCGTGGCCGGTCTACGACTGGATGGGCGTGGCCAAGGCCGGGCTGGAGTCCGCCTCCCGCTACCTCGCCCTGCACCTGGGCAAGAAGGGCATCCGCAGCAACCTGGTCTCCGCCGGGCCGCTGCGTACGATGGCTGCCAAGTCGATTCCCGGCTTCGAGCGGTTCGAGGACGCCTGGTCCGAGCGCGCCCCGCTGGGCTGGGACCTCACCGACCAGGAACCGGCCGCCCGCGCCTGCCTGGCGTTGCTGTCGGACTGGTTCCCGGCCACCACCGGCGAGATCGTCCACGTCGACGGCGGCTACCACGCCCTCGGCGCTTAGCTGTAAGGAAGGGCCCCCTGTTAACGCCTGCGGTATAGCAGGGGCCCCTTCTTAACACCCCGGACGCCGGGGACCCGGGGGCGTTGCCGAGGTGACGCTGGCCACCGGCAACAATGGGCCCATGGCGTACGACGCGGTGGTGCTGGTTTCCTTCGGCGGCCCGGAAGGGCCGGACGACGTTCTGCCCTTCTTGCAGAACGTGACCCGGGGGCGGGGCGTCCCACCGGAGCGGCTGGCCGAGGTCGCCGAGCACTACCAGCACTTCGGCGGTGTGTCGCCGATCAACCAGCAGTGCCGGGAGTTGCTCGCGGCGATCCGGGCGGACTTCGCCGAGCACGGTCTCGACCTGCCGGTGTACTGGGGCAACCGGAACTGGAAGCCGATGCTCGCCGACACCGTGGCGCAGATGCGCGACGACGGCGTACGGCGGGCGTTGGCCTTTGTCACCAGCGCCTACGGCGGGTACTCCTCCTGCCGGCAGTATCAGGAGGACATCGTCGCCGCCCGGGCAGCCGTCGGGCCGGACGCGCCGGTGATCGAGAAGCTGCGCCAGTTCTGGGACCATCCCGGCTTCGTCGAGCCGAACGTCGACGCGGTACGCGCGGCACTGGCCCGGCTCGACCAGACGCGGCGGGACAGCACCCGGATCGTCTTCGTCGCGCACTCCGTGCCGATCTCGGCGGCAGACACCGCCGGTCCGCACGGCGGCCGGTACACCGCCCAGCTCGCCGAGACGGCCCGGCTGGTGCACGCGGCGGCCGCCCCGGATCTGCCGTACGACCTGGTCTGGCAGAGCCGCTCCGGGCCGCCGCACGTTCCGTGGCTGGAGCCGGACATCAACGACCACCTGGCCACGCTGGCCGCACAGGGGGTCACCGGGGTGGTGGTCAGCCCCATCGGCTTCGTCTCCGACCACCTGGAGGTGGTCTGGGACCTCGACACCGAGGCGCTGGACACGGCCAAGCAGCTCGGCCTGGACTTCGTCCGGGCCGCCACGCCGGGCGTCGACCCGCGTTTCGTGTCCATGGTGCGGGAGCTGGTGCGGGAGCGGATCGACCCGGACGGCGCGAACCTGCGCCGCCGCCTCGGCGAGCTGCCGATGTGGGACGCCTGCCCTACGGTCTGCTGTGTCCCGCCCCGCCGCCCGTCCTGACCGCTCCGGACGGCCCGACACCCCAGGGAATGACGACCATGCATGACCGTAAGCCCGTCGAGAGTTGGCTCACCGACATGGACGGCGTGTTGGTGCACGAAGGCCAGCCGGTGCCCGGCGCCCCGGAGTTCGTCAAGCGCCTACGCGCCTCCGGTAAGCCGTTCCTGGTGCTGACCAACAACTCGATCTACACGCCGCGCGACCTTCAGGCCCGCCTCGCCCGGATGGGCCTGGACGTGCCGGAGCAGGCCATCTGGTCGTCCGCCCTGGCCACCGCCCAGTTCCTGGCCGACCAACGGCCGGGCGGCACGGCGTACGTGATCGGGGAGGCCGGGCTGACCACGGCGCTGCACGCGGTGGGTTACGTGCTCAGCGACTTCGCGCCCGACTACGTGGTGCTGGGGGAGACCCGGACCTACAGCTTCGAGGCGATCACCAAGGCGATCCGGTTGATCAACGACGGGGCCCGGTTCATCTGCACCAACCCCGACGCCACCGGCCCATCGGTGGAGGGTGCGCTGCCGGCCGCCGGCTCGGTGGCCGCGATGATCTCGAAGGCGACCGGGGTCGAGCCGTATTTTGTCGGCAAGCCCAACCCGATGATGATGCGCTCGGCGTTGAACACCATCGACGCGCATTCGGAGAGTACGGCGATGATCGGCGACCGGATGGACACCGACATCCTCTGCGGCCTGGAGGCGGGGCTGGAGACCATCCTGGTGCTCACCGGCATCAGCACCCGGGCGGAGGCCGAGCGCTACCCGTACCGCCCGTCGCGCATCGTCAACTCGGTTGCCGACCTGATCGACGAGATCTGACCCGCCCCGCCCCGCCCGCGATCTTGCACTTCTCGTCGCCGCATATCGGCTATAACGGGCATCAGGGCGACCCAAAGTGCAAGATCGCCGAGGCGGGCCGCAGGCAAGATTGCCGAGAGCGAGAGCGAGAGCGAGAGCGAGAGCGAGAGCGAGAGCGGGGGCGGGGGCGAGGGCGAGGGTTAGGGGCGTAGGGGGGCGTTGCAGGCGGCCACCAGGGCTTGGCGGCAGGCGGCGGTGAGGGGGCGCAGCGCGGCGTCGCGCTGCTGGGCCTCGTAGTTGTTGATCGCGCCGCCGGGTGCGGCGTGCCCGGCCAGGGCGAGGACCCGGTCGAGCACGGCGGCGCGGGCGAACAGCCGGCGGGCCCGCGGGTCGAATCCGGGGGGCAGGTCGGTGGTGCCGTCCGGACGGCGCAGTGCCTCCAGGGCACCGGCCAGCTCGGGCCGCCACTGGGCCACGTCGAGGCGGGTGAGCGCGGCGGTGGTGTCAGCCAGCGCGGCGGCCAGCTCCGCCTCCGCCTCGGCGGCGCCGGGCAGGGTGAGCGACGCGGCCGGGGCGTTCGCCGGTAGGGGGTAGACCCGCCAGAGCAACGTCTCGAACGTGTCGCCGGAGCCCGAGGTGTGCACGCGTACCTCGGGGATCAGCCCGAGCGCGCCGGCGATCACCGCCTCGCCGGCGAGCAGCGCGGCGCCGGCGAAGTCACCCGGACCGGGCAGGCCGCGGGGGTCGCCCGGCGCGGGGAGCACCAGCCGGATCTCGTCGGGCGAGAGCTTGGCCAGGGTGGGCAGCGCCTCCCCCAGCGGCACGTCGGTCCAGGTGCCGGGCGCGTCGGCGACCAGGTGCTCCTCGTCGCCGGCGACGGCGTCGGCGACCTCGTCGAAGGGCACCAACCCGGCGCGCCACGCGCGCACCCAGGCAACGAACCGGCTCGACCGGCGCGGCGCGAGGATGGCCGCACCCGCAGCGGGGGTGGACATGCCGAAAGAGTACGTGCTGACGCCCACCTGTGTCTCGGCTGCCGCGCCACCGCCTGCCCACGCCGCCCACCGGGCTGCATGGCTGAGCGGTTCGTCAATGTTCACGGCTTTTGCCAGGTGTGATAACTGTCGGGCGGCGGGTCGAGGTGTGGGCCGGCAAGGGCGGGATTACCGTGAGCGTCATGGGGCGGCGGTATGGCGACGACGTGTTGGCGGGGGACTGGCGTCGACGGAAGGTGATTCCGGAGGTCGACGCCGAACCGGATCTGGTGGTCGAGGACGCCGACTCGGGCTTCTGCGGTGCGGTGGTCGGGTTCGACTCCGGCGCGGTGGTGCTGGAGGACCGGCACGGCCGGCGGCGCAACTTTCCGCTGCTGCCGGCCGCGTTCCTGCTCGACGGTCGTCCGGTCACCCTGCGCCGGCCCACCCGCGCGCCGGTGCCGGCCGCCCGGCGCCGCACCGCCTCGGGTTCGATCGCGGTGGACGGGGTACGCGCGCGGGTCGCCCGGGCCAGCCGAATCTGGGTGGAGGGTGTGCACGACGCCGCGCTGGTCGAGCGGATCTGGGGCGACGACCTGCGGATCGAGGGTGTGGTGGTGGAGCCGCTGGAGGGGGTCGACGCGCTCGACGCCCAGGTGCGCGAGTTCGGCCCCGGGCCGCAGCGGCGCCTCGGCGTGCTGGTCGACCACCTGGTGCCCGGTTCGAAGGAGAGCCGGATCGTGGCGCGGGTGAGCTCACCGCACGTGCTCGTGACCGGGCACCCGTACGTCGACGTGTGGCAGGCGGTGAAGCCGGGAGCGCTGGGCATCGCGGCATGGCCGGTGGTGCCGCCGGGACGGCCGTGGAAGGAGGGCGTCTGCGCGGCGCTCGGGGTGGCCGAGCCGGCCGACATGTGGCGGCGGATCCTGTCCCGGGTGAACACCTTCGCTGACGTGGAGACCCCGCTGATCAACGCCATGGAGCGGTTGATCGACTTCGTCACCGAGCCGTCCTGAGTGGCTGCGGTTGGGGCCTGCCAGGCCCGGCTGCCGGGCGGTCAGGCCCGCACATAACGACACGAATCGCCCTTGATGGCGGTGGTCGCCAGGTTTCGATCATGACAGTTCGATGATACGTGCCTTGCCGTGTCACGATCGTTACATGGAAGCCGTGCTGTGGATCGTGCTGGGCGTGTTGCTGGCGGTCGCTGAGATCTTCACGGCGACCCTGTTTTTGATCATGTTCGCGGTCGGCGCGTTCGCCGCCGCCGGTGCCGCCGCACTGGGTGCCTCGGTGCCGGTGCAGGCGGTGGTTTTCGCCGCCGTGTCGGCGCTGACCGTGCTCGCCGCGCGGCCGGTCATTCAGCGGCACCAGCGGACCTCCTCGGAGAGCCGGGACGCCGTCTTCGGCATCGAGGCGATCGAGGGCTCCACCGCCCTGGTGCTGGAGCAGGTCGACGCCGATCGGGGCGTAGTCAAGATCGATGGCGAGACGTGGAGCGCTCGCGCCTACGACGCCACCCAGGTGTTGGCACCCGGTGAGCGGGTGCAGGTTATCCAGGTCAAGGGAGCGGTAGCCCTGGTCTGGCGGGACGTTACGACGCCCGGTGAGCTACCCGAAGCGGAAAGGTGAGCGGATGGAATTCGTGTTCCCCGTCCTGTTGATAGGTATTGCCCTGCTCGCGGTGATCACCCTGGCCAAGTCGGTGCGGATCGTGCCGCAGCAGCGCCAGGACGTGGTCGAGCGGCTCGGCCGCTACAAGCGCACCCTGAACCCGGGGCTGAACGTCCTGCTGCCCTTCGTCGACGCGGTGCGAACCAAGGTCGACATGCGCGAGCAGGTGGTCAGTTTCCCGCCGCAGCCGGTGATCACCTCGGACAACCTGGTCGTGTCGATCGACACCGTGCTCTACTTCAAGGTCGTGGACTCGGTCCGGGCCACCTACGAGATCTCCAACTTCCTTCAGGCGATCGAGCAGCTGACCGTCACCACGCTGCGCAACGTGATCGGTTCGCTGGACCTGGAGCGCGCGCTGACCAGCCGTGAGGAGATCAACCGGCACCTCTCCGGGGTGCTGGACGAGACCACCGGCCGGTGGGGCATCAAGGTGACCCGGGTCGAGATCAAGGCGATCGAGCCGCCGCCGAGCATCCGCGACTCGATGGAGAAGCAGATGCGCGCCGAGCGGGACCGCCGTGCCGCGATCCTGAACGCCGAGGGGCACAAGCAGTCGCAGATCCTCTCGGCCGAGGGTGAGAAGCAGGCGGCGGTGCTGCGGGCCGACGGTGACCGGCAGGCCCGGATCCTTCAGGCCGAGGGTCAGGCGAAGGCGATCCGGACCGTGTTCGACGCCATCCACCAGGCCAACCCGAGCCAGAAGGTGCTCGCGTACCAGTACCTCCAGGCGCTGCCGCAGATCGCCAACGGCACGGCGAACAAGGTGTGGATCGTGCCGGCCGAGCTGACCAAGGCCCTGGAGGGCATGGGTGGAGCGCTCGGCGGGCTCAGCCAGATGGTCGGCGACGCGCCGAGCCCGCAGGCCTCCGACGACGCCAGCGCCGTCGAGCGGGAGGCCGCCGAGGCGGCGCAGGCCGCCGCTGCGGCGGCCCAGGAGATACACGACGAGGTACGCGTGGCGGAGGCGAAGGCCACCGGGGGTAAGGGACCGCAGGGGTTGCCCGCCCCGGAGCCGGTCACCCCGGCGAGTCTGCTCAACGACACCTCGGACCAGCGCGAGCGCGGCTGATCCCGAGAAAAGCTCATGAGGCGCCTCGGTGCCTGCCACCATCGGTCTAGTGCGGGTGGTGACCAGGCCTCGGGGCGCCTCGGCGCGTCCTGAGCACCGCTCGTGGACGAGCGAGGTGACGGATGGATCCACTGAGGCGGTTGTGGTCCGCGCCGGAGGTGCCGGGGGCGCACGACCCCACCGGGCCCCTGGGTACCCGCCGGACCGGTGGCGGCTTCGGCGTACTGCCCTTCGCCGACGAGCCGGCTCCGCCGGGAGCGGCCACCAATGCGAGTTGGGCGTGGTCCCTGCGTCGGCTGGCCCGAGCCGCGGTCTGGCTGCTGCCGGCGTACGCGATCCTTTACGGCGCGGTGGCGATGGCCAGCGACGGCGGGGTCGGCAACGATCCCTACCCGGCCGACGGTCAGCCGCTCTACCTGGTCGGTTGGGTGCTCGCGGTCTGGCTCGGCCTGCTGGCCCTGCTGGGCCTGACGGGCCTGCTCGCTGCCACCCGCAGCCGCCATTCGGCCGTCGCCGGGTTGTTGGTCAGCATCGCCGGTACGGTGCTGATGCTGCCCTTCGCGGGGTTGGCTGAGCAGACGCCGGTCTTCGGCACCACCGCCCGGACGTTGGTGCTGGTCGGTGCGACCTGCTACAGCGTGGGCTGGCTCTGCACCGGCTGGGCGGTGGCCCGCTCGGGGATGTTCAGCATCGGCGACGGAGCGATGCTGATGATCGCCAGCCCGTTGCTGGGCATCGGCGGGGCGCTGATCGGCTCGTTGCAGACCTTCGGGGCCATTTTCGTGCTGATCGCCGGCATCGGCATCAGCTATCGCTCCGGTCGCCTGTTGCCCCGCGAGATCCTTCGCGATGCCGGCAACGCCAGCGTCGCCACCGCGGGCCCACCCGGATCGATCGGGCCGATCGGGCCGGGTGTGCCGGGCGGACCGGGTGGGCCACTGGGGGCCGGCTGACGGGCGCCATGCTCCGGCTGCCGCGTCAGCCTGGACGAGGTCGCGCACCTGGCGGTTGACCTGCGTAAAGCCTGCTGCCAATCGGCCGTGAGTTGGCTGACAACCGGCCGGCGAGGGTGGCCGGATCGCGGCTTTCGCGGCAATCCTGGTGACCATGGCCACCCGCACGCCGCTGTCGCGGCTGTTCACCGTCCTGCTGGCCGGCGTCCTCGCCGGCGTCGTGCTGGCGGTCGCCGCACTGCCGGGCAACCTTCTGCTCGGCTTCGCCGCCAAGGCGGCACTCGGTGAGTACGCGGCGCTGCCGGACGCGCTGCGCACCCCGGCCACCCCGCAGCGCTCATACCTCTACGCCAACGACGGCACGACGTTGATCACCACGTTCTACGACGTCAACCGCAGCGACGTGACGCTGGCGGAGATCGCGCCGGTGATGCGGCAGGCGATCGTGGCCGCCGAGGACCGGCGCTTCTACGACCACGGCGGGGTCGACCTGCGCGGCATGCTGCGGGCCCTGGTCACCAACGTCACCTCCGGCAGCGCCGAGCAGGGTGGCTCGACGCTGACCATGCAGTACGTGCGCAACGTGCTCAAGACCGACCCGAGCCGCACCGCCGAGGAGCGGGCCGCGGCCACCGAGACGACCATCGGGCGCAAGCTCCAGGAGATCCGGTACGCCAACGCCCTGGAACAGCTGCTCAGCAAGGACGAGATCCTCAACCGCTACCTGAACATCGCGTACTTCGGCTCCGGGGCGTACGGTATCGCCGCCGCGAGCCAGCGCTACTTCTCCAAGCCGCCGGCGGAGCTGACCCTCGCCGAGGCGGCGTTGCTCGCCGGCCTGGTGCAGGCGCCGGAGGCGTACAGCCCGATCGACGGTGACGCCGAGGCGGCGTTGGCCCGGCGGGCGTACGTGCTGGACTCGATGGCCGCGACCGGGGCGATCACCGTCGAGCAGGCCGCCCGGGCCAAGGCCGAGGAACTGGCGCTGAACCCGAGCGCGCAGGCCAACGGGTGCGCCGCCACCGCCGGCGCCCAGGACGGGTCGGGGTTCTTCTGCGACTACCTGCACCGGTGGTGGCTGGAGCAGCCCGAGTTCGGCGACACCGTCGCCGAGCGCGAGCAGGCGCTGCGCCGGGGTGGCTACAGCGTGGTCACCACGCTCGACCCGCAGGTCCAGGCCACCGCGCAGCGGCAGGCCACCGGCGTGTACGGGTACGACAACCCCCGTGCCCTGCCGATCGCCGCGGTCGAGCCCGGCACCGGCCGGATCCTCGCGATGGCGGTCAACCGGCACTACAGCCTCGACGCCAACCCCGACGGGCAGCTCAACTACCCGAACACGGTCAACCCGCTGATCTCCGGCGGCGGCAGCGTCGCCGGCTACCAGGCAGGCTCGACGTTCAAGCTGTTCACCCTCCTCGCCGCGCTGGAGTCCGGCCGGCCCCTCGCGACCGGGTTCGACGCGCCCAGCCGACTGCCCACCCGGTACGCGGCCGGCGACGACGAGAGCAGCTGCGACGGCCGGTGGTGCCCGGCCAACGCCAACCCGCAGTGGATGGACGGCTACCGGATGATGTGGGACGGCTTCGGCCGCTCGGTGAACACGTACTTCGTCTGGCTGGCCGAGCAGGTCGGCCAGGACAAGGTGGTCGAGATGGCGCAGCGGCTCGGCATCACCTTCCGGGCCGAGGCCGATGCGAACTTCGCCGAGAACGACGCGGCCAACTGGGGGGCGTTCGGCCTCGGCGTGGCCGCCACCACCCCGCTCGACCTGGCCAACGCGTACGCGACCGTGGCGGCGGAGGGGACGTACTGCTCGCCGGTGCCGGTGCTGTCGGTGACCGCGCCGGACGGTCAGCGGCTGCCGGTCGGCGACCCGTCCTGCCGGCAGGTGCTCGACCCCGACGTGGCCCGGGCCGCCACCGACGCGGCGCGCTGCCCGGTGGGCCAGCAGTCCGCGTTCGGGCAGTGCAACGGCGGCACCGCCACCGCCGTGGGCCGGATCTTCGGCGGCCGGCCGGTGGCCGGCAAGACCGGCAGCTCCGACCAGGGCGCCACCTCGAGTTTCGTCGGGTTCACCCCGCAGGTCGCGGTGGCCGGCATCGCCGCCAACCCGGACGACCCGACCGACCCGGTCGGCGCGGTGCAGGCCCGGGTGATCGAGGCGGTCGCGAGGACCATCGTGGCGGCGGTCGACGGTCAGCCGGCGGAGTCGTTCACCGCGCCCAGCCGCGCCCTGGTCGGCGACCCGCGCCGCCCGGTCGAACGCGACCCCGTAACCGAACGCCGCTCACCCGACGACCGCCTGTCGGACCTGCGCCGCTGGTTCCAGAACCGCAGCTGACCCGCCCCCGCGTTGATCATGAGGTCAGCGGCGCTAACCTCATGATCAACCATGCGTTGGCCGTTCAGGGGCGGAGTTGGCCTTCGTCGGCTACCAGGTGATGATCCACTGGCTGCCGCCGGTCGTGCCCTTTGCGCCCAGCCCGATTCCGGACTGGGCGCCGTTGTACCAAGCGCTACCGACGGCCCTGCCCGACCGGATGTCGATGACAGTGAGTTGTTCCCAACCGCGAGCGCCCCACTCCCACCAATCGCAAGTGCCCGGGGTCACGATCCGGGAGGAGATGAGCGAGGAGGAGTTCACCACGGCGGAGTAGTCGCCCTGGGCGCACAACTGAACCCAGCCCTTCTTGATCGTCGATGCGGAGGCCGGGCCTGCCGTGCTGAAGGTAAGCCCAGCAGTCAGCGCTCCCACGGCGACGACCGCAGCCGCTGCCTGCCTGGATTTCCGGAACGATCCCATGCCACATCCTCTCAGAGAAATCCCTTGGGGATCCTTTCTGAAGATGTCGACGTTCGCGATCGTCGGAAGGTTCAAAGGGAGTTTCGCGCGGCCGGGTCCGGCTGGCGCTCAGGGCCGGACGCCTCAGCTTCCGTCCGGTTCAAGTGGCAATGCTCTCATTTTGCCTGGTAGCTGGCAAAGCATGCCTTCGATTAGCGTGATCGACGCCCATTGGAAGGCGACAGAAGGAGTCTGGCTCCATGAAACGGCGCATTCTTGGCAGATTGATGGCGGCGGTGACAATTATGGCCGCTGGGGTGGCTGCTCTGCCCTCGCCCGCTTCTGCGGCAAATGAGCGAATCGACGTGTGGCTCGACGCGGGATTCAACGGCCATCGCACGATCATCATGGGGAACAACCCGGATCTCCGCCGGAGCGGCATCGACAACGCTATCTCCAGTTTGCGTGTGCACAGCGGCAGGTGGTGCCTCTTTGATGGCTACAACTACACCAAGTCATTCATTGATGTTGTCCCGGGGGAGCAGATTGCCGATCTGACCACCCGCAACGGCAACGACAAGATCAGTTCCATACGGCTTTGCTGAGCAGGTGATCAAGCAGGGCGATCTCGACGCAGCCCTGGCAAGGTCTGGGCTGTCCGGCTTGATGCGTTTCATGAGATGCGCCCTTGCTGAATGGTGGCAGGGCGGGCATGTCGATTCATCGCCTCGTTTGATCGACCGAGGTGAGTCGTGCCCGCTCTGCCGTCATCGCTGATCTGGTTCAGCTCAGGACCCAGATCTGGTTGTTCCCGCGGTTGCACGGGAGGGCATAGGTCCACCCCGTGCTGTTGCTGTCCAGGCACCAGCCGGTACGTTCGTTCTGAACATACGTGGTCGATCCGGTCAACCACCAGGCCAGGTATTTGTTATCCGTCGTGCTGCATTCTGCGGTGTAGACATCCCCGTTGTTGTTGGTGCCCAGACACCTGCCGGTGGCGAGATTCTGAAGCCGGTCGCGGGTTTCCCACACGTCGCCTGGGCGATGTTCACTTCCTCTCGTACATCTGAAGTCCGTTGCCAATCGCGAAGAAGGTCGGAGCCCATTCGCCGATAAAAATTCCCCACCGATCCGCGCGTTCGATGCCGGCGCGCTCGAATCGCTTGGACAGCAGCCAGCTTGTGAACGCCAGCCCAACACTCGCCATGCCGGCCATGTAGCAGTGTTCCGCCCTCAGCCCCGAATCGTGCAACTTCTTCAACATCGACCTGACTCCCTCATGCGCCGTGTAGAGGTGGCAACCACCATGGGCCGTGCGCGGTTACCCCGCAAACTGCGAGCTACACAACCCTCGGTCTAGGCGACCAGCTTGCCGCGCCCCGAGCGCCGGCTCGCGGCGCTCGGCGGCCATGGTCTGGCTGTACTCGGGGCTGGGTGTTTGGCGGGGAAAGTAACGGGAAGTCCGCCGCAGCCGGGTTGGCCCGCGGAGAGGAAACACGTTGTCACTGCTGGTGGAATTGGTCATCTGGTGGGTTGCCCTGACCGTCGGATGGGTCGCCACCGTCTCCCCGCTGACCCTCGCCGAGCTGCTGGTCGGTGCTGCCTGCGCACTCGTCTGCGCAGTCGTCGCGGTGAGCAGCCGGCGGGCGCTCGGACACCGCTGGCGGCCGGACGTGCGGTGGCTGGCCTGGTTGGGCCGGCTGGCCGTGGCCGTACCTGTCGACACGGCTCGCCTGCTGGTGCAGGTCACGCCGCGGATGCTTGCCGGCAGGGACGTACCCGGCCGGCTGGTCCGGCTCCGCCCGCCCACGGACGAGGCTGCCTCCCGCGCGGCGTTCCGTCGGGCATGGGGCACCTTCGTGCTTTCCGCCACGCCCAGCAGCGTCGTCGTCGACTGGCCCCCGGACGGGGCGCCGGTCGTGCTGCATCTGCTCGGGTCGGGGCAGGTGTCGACGGGGAAGACGGTCGTCAGGTGAACCTCTGGCTGGCGGCCGGTCTGGCGCTGATGGTCGCGGGGTTGGGCCCGGCGCTGTACCTGGGCGCACGCGGCGACGCGCTGCAGCGACTCATCGGCCTCGAGCTGTCCAGCACCCTCACCGTGCTGATCCTTCTCCTGCTGGCCAGCGGCTTCGATCAGTTGTCGTACCTGATCGCGCCCCTGGTCTTGGCCGTGCTGTCGTTCGCCGGCATCCTGGTCTTCACCCGGCTCCTGGCGCCACAGCGATGACCGGCGTCGGGTCACTCGCGGCCATCCTCGTCACGGCGGGGGTGCTGGTCTGCGTGGCGTCGGTGCTGGGGATCCTGCTCCCGCGCAACGTGCTGCGCCGGATCCACTTCCTGACGCCGGTGACCTCCGTCGGCGCGCCGCTCGTCGGTGTCGGCCTGGCCGTCGACAGCGGATGGCACCTGCCCACCGCGTTGATCCTGTTCACCACGCTGGTTCTCGTCGTGACGGGGCCTGTGCTGGCTGCAGCGACCGGCCGCGTCGCCGCCCAATGGCAGAAGCTGGTCCCTGCGGAGTCCCCGGAATGAGCGCCGTCCTGATCGTGGTGGCCCTGACGCTGGTGGCGGTGGGCGCGACCGCCGTCGTCTTCACCCCCGAGCCGGCCCGCCAGGCGGTCACCCTGTCGGTCTTCGGCATCCTGCTCACGTTGCTGTTCTTCGTGCTGCAGGCGCCTGACGTCGCGCTGTCGCAGCTCGTCGTCGGCACCGCGTTGGTGCCGCTCATGGTCATGCTCACCGTACACAAAATCAACCAGAGGCATCGATGAGCCGGCGGGCGCGGCTGCTCGTGTTCGCCCTCGGCGCGGCGGGTCTGGCGGTGATGTTCGCGTTCGCGGTCGCCGGCATGCCACCCTTCGGCACATCCGAACACCCCTACCGCGATCTGGCCGTACCGGCCGCGCTACAGCACCGCACCGCGAACGTGGTGTCGTCGGTCAACTTCGACCAGCGGGCCCTGGACACCCTCGGTGAAGAGGTGATCCTGCTGAGTTCGGTCATCGGTACCGCGGCGCTCCTGCGCCCGACCAGACGTGAGTCCCGGCGCCCGGCGACGCGAGGTGGCCGGGTGTCGGACAGCACCACCCTGCTGTCCTACCTGCTCCTCCCGGTGACTGTGCTGATCGGGTTGGACGTCGTGGTACACGGCCACCTGACACCCGGCGGCGGCTTTCAAGGCGGTGTCGTGCTGGCAACCGCCGTGCATCTGCTGTATCTGGCCGGACGGTACGAGAGTCTGCAGCGTCTCCGACCACTCAGCTGGTACGTCTGGACAGAAGGTCTCAGCGCCGCGTCCTTCGCCGTGCTCGGGCTCGTCGGTCTCGCGCTGGGGAGCGGCTTCCTGGCCAACATCGCGCCACTCGGCTCGTTCCAGAGCCTGCTGTCCGCCGGGACCGTGCCGATTCTCAACATCGTGACCGGCGCTGCGGTAGCTGGCGGTGGGGTGGTGCTGCTGGCGCAGTTCTTCGCGCAGGCCATCGGGACAACCCAGCTGCCAACCCGCAGGTCCACGAGCTGAGGCGGGCGGCAGTGCGGATCTTCGCGTACGCCGTGGCCGGGTGGTTGGTCCTGGTCGGCGCAATGGGCATCCTTCGCAGTCGAAATCTCATCCAGGCGACGGTGTCCCTGTCCGTCGCGCAGTCGGGCACGTACGTACTCCTGCTGGCGATCGGATACCAGTGGGAAGGGAGGGCCCCCGTGTTCAGCCCGGGCTCGACGCCGACCAGCGATGTGGTGGATCCGGTCGTGCAGGCCATGGCGCTCACCGACATCGTGGTGTCGGCGACGGTCACGGCGCTGTTGCTCGCGCTCACCATCCAGATCGAGAAGACCCACCACACGGTCGATCCGGACAAGTTGCAGCAACTGAAGGGCTGAGGTGTACCGGGGGTCTGCCAGCGATCTCGCGCCACTCGCGGTCGCGCTGCCCATCGTGATGGCCTGTGTGGTCCTGGTCGTCCAGCGGTGGGCGTCACGCCGGCTGGCGGATCTGCTCGCCATGGTGGCGGCGGTCGCCGCGCTCGGCCTGTGCGTGGCACTGGTGGCCGCCGCAAAGGACGGGCGGGTGGTCACCTGGTCGGGTGGGTGGGAGCCCAGGGGCGGCCGGTCCGTGGGCGTCGTGCTGGTGGTCGACCAACTGGGCGCCGGTTTCGCGTGCCTCGCCGCCGGCCTGACCTGCTGCGCGTTGCTGTACAGCTGGCGGTACCTGGAAACCGCCCACGGCCACTACCACGCGCTGATGCTGCTGTTCCTGGCCGGGATGATCGGATTCGTCCTCACCGGCGACCTGTTCAACATGTTCGTGTTCTTCGAACTGATGGGCGTCTCGGCCTTCGCGCTGGCCGGACTGCACATCGAGGAGCCGGACTCCGTGCAGGGCAGCCTCAACTTCGCTCTGATCAACTCTTTCGGGGCGTACCTGTCCCTGATGGGGATCGGGCTGCTGTACGCGCGCACCGGGCAACTCGGATTCGCCCAACTCGGCGCGAAGCTCGCCGGCCACCCGGCCGACGGGCTGATCGTCGGCGCGTTCGTGCTCGTCACCATCGGCTTCCTGGTCAAGGCGGCCATGGCCCCCATGCACTTCTGGCTGGCCGACGCGCATGCGGTCGCGCCCACACCGGTGTGCGTACTGATGTCCGGCGTCATGGTCGAGATGGGCGTCTACGCGCTGGCACGCGTGTACCTGACCGTCTTCGCCACCAGCATTCCGGCTCCGGTGGTGCAGCGCACCTTCCTCACCATGGGCCTGCTGACCGCCGCGGTCGGCAGCCTGATGTGCTTCGCCCAGCGTCACCTCAAACGGCTACTGGCGTACTCGACGATCGCGCACGTCGGCCTGTTCCTGATCGGGTTCGCCCTGCTGCGCCCCGACGGGCTGGCGGGCGTCGCCCTGTACGTGGTGGGCCACGCCGGCGTCAAAGGGGCGCTCTTCCTCCTCGTGGGCCTGCTCCTGGATCGCTTCCAGACCTTGGACGAAGGGAAGCTGTTCGGGCGTGTCGGCGGGCGTCACCCTGCCTGCTGGATGTTCCTGGTTGCCGCGCTGGCCCTGGCCGGCCTGCCGCCGTCCGGCCCCGGGCTGGGCAAGGCGATCACGGAAGAGGCCGCCTCCGCCGCCGGCTATCCCTGGCTCAGCGTGGTGTTCGTCCTCGTCTCGGCCGTCACCGGTGCGGCGGTGCTCCGCGCCGGGCTCCGCGTCTTCCTCGGGCAGGGACACCGGCCCGGACCGATCGAACCGGCACACCAGATCGGCGCGGAGCCGAAGAAGCCGGAAACCGAACATCCGCTACGACGAACGCCATCGACCATGCTGGTGGCGATCGGAGTGCTTCTTGCCGGAAGCGTCGTGGTGGGCGTGGTGCCCGCACTCGCCCAGGCGGTCGGTCACGGCGCTGGATTCTTCGGCGATCAGGCCGGATACGTCGACCAAGCCCTGTTCGCAGTGCCCGCGACCCCGGTCCCGGCGTCGCCCGCCACCTGGTGGAGCAGGTCGGGATTACTCCTCGGCGCGGCGTCAACCGTCCTTGCGGTGATCATCGCCGGCATCTCCCTGCACGTCGGTTCCCCTGAGCGTGGTCGGTTCCTGTCGCGGATGATCGCGGGTTTCGAGCTGGTACGACGGCTGCACTCCGGTCACATCGGTGACTACGTGGCGTGGTTGATCTTCGGTGCCGCCATGCTCGCCGCGCTGATCGGTCTGCCGCTTCTTCCCTGACCAACGGCGCCCCGCCGCCGCCCGCACGGCCCACGGCACTCCACTGTGGGCGGATCCTGCAGCACTCGATACATCCACATGTCTTGATATGTGGGCGGTCACGCGATACGTTGCGAAGTGGGAGCCGGGGGCGCACTCAATTGTCATGCAAGCTTCGTGATCCGGGCAACGCGACACCACCACCACGCTGCATCGCACCGCCTGCGCGTCGCATTGCGACGCGGAATGGAGTACACGATGGTGAGACACAGATCGCTCTTCGGTCCCGCCGCGCTCGCGGCGCTTCTCGTCCTGGGCGTGGGCGCCGTGGGGCTGACCAGCACCACCAGCGCCACCGCCTCGTCTGTGAACGCCGCCCCGGTCGCGGCCGGGGAGGTCGGCACCCTCGCGGCGTCGGCCGGATGCGGTCGGGCACCGGGCCTGAACAGCGGCACGCACACGATTCAGAGCGGCGGCAAGAGCCGTAGCTTCATCCTGCGGCTACCGGCCAACTACAACCAGAACAACCCGTACCGGTTGGTGTTCGGATTCCACTGGCTGGGCGGCACCGCCGTGGACGTGGACACCGGGCAGACGGTGCAGCGGGACGTCTGGTCGTACTACGGGCTGCGGCAGTTGGCCAACAACACCACGATCTTCGTGGCGCCGCAGGGGCTGAACAACGGTTGGGCGAACTCCGGCGGCGAGGACGTGACGTTCGTCGACGACATGCTGCGCCAGATCGAGTCGAACCTGTGCGTGGAGACGACCCTGCGGTTCGCGCTCGGGTTCAGCTACGGCGGCGGGATGAGCTTCGCCCTGGCCTGTGCGCGGCCGAACGTGTTCCGGGCAGTCGCGGTGTACGCGGGCGGGCAGATCAGCGGATGCAGCGGCGGCACCGGCCGAATCGCGTACCTGGGCGCCCACGGTCTCAGCGACAACGTGCTCAGCATCTCCGGCGGGCGGACCCTGCGCGACCGGTTCGTCACCAACAACGGATGTACGCGGCAGAACCCGCCGGAGCCGGCGGTGAACAGCCGTACCCACATCACCACCGACTACTCCGGATGCGCGGCCGGCTATCCGGTGCGCTGGATCGCCTTCGACGGCGGCCACACCCCCTCTCCGCAGGACGGTGGCAGCAGTTACACCTTCCTGCCGGCCGAGACCTGGCAGTTCTTCACCCAGTTCGGTGCCGGCACCACCCCGACGCCGGGCCCGACCACTCCTCCGCCGGGCCCGACCACTCCTCCGCCGGGCCCGACCACCCCTCCGCCGGGCGGCACCAGCGCCTGCCGGGTCGCGGTCAACGTCAACGCGTGGAACAACGGCCTGACCGAGGACATCACCATCACGAACACCGGTAACAGCACGATCAACGGCTGGTCGCTGGTGTTCACCCTGCCCGGCGGGCAGAACATCACCAGCGGCTGGAACGCCAGCTACTCGCCGACCTCGGGGCAGGTCACGGCGCGCAACGTGTCCTACAACGGCACCATCGCCCCGGGGGCCTCCGTCGGTATCGGCTTCCAGGCCACCCACACCGGCAACTCCGACAGACCGTCGTCGTTCACCCTGAATGGCTCCACCTGCACGATCGCCTGATCGGTGCGGCATCCCGGTCGGTGCCCGAGCCGGTACCGACCGGGACATTGCCGTGCGGTGTTAAGAAGGGGCCCTTCCTCTACCGGAGGCGTTAATACGGGGCCCTTCCTTACACTCGGCGGGTGCCTGTGGAGCTGATCACCGAGCCGGACGACGAGCGGATCGGGGACTATCGTGCGCTGACCGACGTGGAGCTGCGGACCCGCTGGGAGCCACCACACGGTCTGTTCATCGCCGAGGGTGAGCTGGTGCTGCGGCGGGCGCTGCGGGCCGGCTATCCGGCCCGGTCGTACCTGGTCGACGCCAAGCGGGTCGACCAGCTCGCCGACCTGGACACCGGTGACGCCCCGGTCTACGCCGCCACGCAGGACGTGCTGCGGGCGGCCACCGGCTTCCACGTGCACCGGGGAGTGCTCGCGTCGTTCCGGCGCAAGGCGTTGCCGGCCGCCGCCGAGGTGCTCGCCGCCGCCGGCCGGGTGGTGATCCTGGAGGACGTCAACAACCACACCAACCTGGGCGCGATCTTCCGGGCGGTCGCCGCGCTCGGGGTGGACGCCGTGCTGCTCTCCCCGTCCTGCGCCGACCCGCTCTACCGGCGCAGCGTACGGGTCAGCATGGGCGAGGTGTTCGCCGTGCCGTACGCCAAACTGGAGCCCTGGCCGGCGGCGCTGGCGGAGGTGCGGGCCGCCGGCTTCACCGTGCTGGCGATGACCCCGGCACCGGACGCGGTGCCCATCCAGCGGCTGGATCCCGCCCAGCGGGCCCGCGCCGCGCTGCTGCTCGGCGCCGAGGGCGCCGGACTGACCCGGGCGGCCATGGAGGCGAGTGACGCCCGGGTGGTGATCCCGATGCGGCGCGGTGTCGACTCGCTCAACGTCGCCGCCGCCACCGCCGTGGCCTGCTGGGAGCTGGGCCGCGACGACCCCCTCTGACCGGCGCAAGCGGCCCGCCCCACCCCACCCCGCCCTTCCTCGCCGATCTTGCACTTTCGGTCGGCGGTTCGCCCCCTTTGTCAACTTTTGTGCCGACGGAAACTGCATGATCGCCGGTGAAAAAGGGGGGTCAGGTGGTGAGGGAGTGCAGGGCCTTGGTGTAGGTGGGGGGGATGTGGTTGGGGGCGGTGGTGGGGGTGAAGGTGTCGGAGGTGGCGGCGGTGGACCAGGCGGTGTCGGGAACGGCCGCCACGAGGGCACGGACGACCGGGGTGTCGCGCCAGTCCGGCTGCTGGGCGAGCAGGCTGAGCGCCACCACCGATTCCTCCACCTCGCCGACGCACTCGAACGGCTTGTGCCCGTCGACGCCGAGCAGCTCCCGGTAGCCGGGGATCTGGGTTTCGTCGGCGAGCAGGTCACCGCCGAAGATGTGGGTGATCCGCTCGCGGGGCATGAACGGCGCCAGAGCCAGGAAGACGAAGCGGCACTTGGGGCAGTTGCGGCACCACCGCTCGCTGGCGTCGCGCAGCTTGAACGCGGCGTTGCAGCTGGTCACCACATCGTCGTAGCGGTCGATCGAGGCGAACAGCCGGGCGATGTGCAGCTCCGACAAGGGGCGCAGCAGGGAGAAGTACGGCTCGGCCAGCCCAGCGTGCTCGGCCAGCGCGGCCCGCAGCAGCCCCTCGGCCTCCACCCCCTTGGACCACTGGTGGTTGATCTCGTGGCCGTTCCAGATCAGGTTCGGGTCCGACGCCGAGCGCTCGTTGGACATCACCACCGGGCCCAGCCCGTGCAGCACCGCAGTGGCGACCGCGATCAACGAGTTGATCGCGGTGACCGGGATGTGCCCGTTGCGGGCGCCCATCGCGTTCAGCTCGAGCAGCACCGGGTCGATGCGCCGCCGGGCCGCGAGGGGGGTGAGCCCGGAGGCGGCGTTCACGGCGTCGATCACGTGGTTCGGGTTGACCGAGAAGGGCACCGGGTCGAGGCCGGCGCGGCGCAGCGCCTCCAGGCTGACGATCGAGTCCTTGCCGCCGCCGACCGCCGACAGGGGGCGCCGGTCGGAGTTGTCGTACGGGGCGGCGGGCGTGACCCGGCCGTCCGGGATGCGGGGGGTCAGCTCCAGCACGTACGGCAGCTGGTTGCGGTACGCGTACTCGGCGAGGCCCTTGGTGTAGACGGCCGTGACGAACTCGGCGGCGGCCGGGCCGAGCGGCGCCGGCAGCACCAGCTGCCCCGGCGCGGCGGCCTTGTAATAGCTGACCCCGGCCACCACGTGCAGCAGTTCCAGCACCCGGCCGAGCGCTGCCACGGCGGCGTCCGACGGTGACTGCTCGGGCACCGGTAACGTGATCACTTCGGTGAACCGCTGCTCGCCGTCGGGCCCGGTCAGGGCGTAATCGAACAGCGCCTCCCCAGTGGCGAGGTCGATCGAGTAGGACGGGAAGGTGAAGGCGTCCATCCGCGCCAGCTGCGTGTTGGGCACACGCCATACTAGGCCCTGGTTCGTCCGGCCGTGCCCGGCTCCGCCGTGTACCGCGACGGAGTGCGGGGCTGGCGACCGCCGGACCGCGCCTGTGCCATGCCGTCGTCGAAATCCGAGGAGAGCTTGTGCGCCTGTCTGAGCTGCGCGGACGTACCGTCGCCGTCTGGGGGGCCGGTCGGGAGGGGCGGGCCGCGGTGACCGCGATCGCCGCCCACGGTCCGGCGAACCTGGTCGCCGTGGACGACAGCGCCAACTTTCTCTCGCTGCCCTGGGACGGGCCGCTGGCGGAGGCCGCCCCGCTGGTCACCGGCGAGGAGGGCTTCGCCCGGTTGGCCGCCGCCGACGTGGTGGTCCGCTCGCCGGGCGTGCCGCAGACCCACCCGTGGCTGGTGGAGTTGCGCCGCCGCGGCGTGACCGTCACCCAGGGCACCGCGCTGTGGATGGCCGATCACGGCGAGCGCACCATCGGGGTGACCGGCAGCAAGGGCAAGAGCACCACGTCGAGCCTGATCAGCCATCTGTTGGCCGCCGTGGACCGGCCGAACGTCTTCGGCGGCAACATCGGCGTACCCACGCTGGACCTGCCGGCGGCGGAGCTGTACGTGCTGGAGCTGTCCAGCTACCAGTGCAGTGACCTGACCGACTCGCCCCGGGTGGCGGTGGTCACCGCGTTGTTTCCCGAGCACCTGGACGCGCACGGCGGTGAGCGGGAGTACTACCGGGACAAGCTCAATCTGCTGGCGTACGGGCCCCGCACGGTGGTGGTCAACGGCGCCGATCCCCGCCTGCTGTTCGAGCTCGGCGACCGGGCGGCGGTGCGGGCCGGCACGGCGGACTCGGTGAACGTGGCCGCCGGGTCGGACGGGACCCCCTGGTTCCACCTGGTCGACCGGCCGCTCTTTCCCCGGGCGGTGCTGCCGCTGGTCGGCCGGCACAACGAGGGCAACCTCTGCGTGGCGCTGGCCGTGCTCGACGCGCTCGGCGTGGACCTGGTCGACCGCAAGGACACCCTGGCCGTGGCGGTGGCCGAGTTCCAGGGGCTGGCCCACCGGCTGACCGAGATCGCCGACCCGTCCGGGCTGACCTTCGTCGACGACACTCTCGCGACCAGCCCGTACGCGGCCATGCACGCCATCGACGCGTACGACGGGCGGCCGTTGACGGTGATCGTCGGCGGCAACGATCGGGGTGTCGACTACAGCCCGCTACGCGAGCACCTGGCCGAGCGGGAACTCACCGTGATCGGCATCCCGGACAGCGGTCCGCGCATCCTCGCGGCGCTCGACGGGCTGCCGAAGGTGCGTACCGAACTGGTCGAGGATCTGACCGCCGCGGTGCGGCTGGCCCGGCAGGTCACCCCCGTCGGCGGGGTGGTGCTGCTCTCCCCGGCCGCGCCGAGCTACGGCCGGTTCCGCAACTTCGAGCACCGCTCCGAGGTTTTCGCCGAAGCCGTCCGCACCACCGTCCCCGCCTGACGCGGCCGGGTGCTGCCCGGTCCCGGCGATTCAACCTCGGTCACCTAGATCCGGACCTGAGCAGGCGCAGGATGCTCACCCCGGCCAGGTACGCCACCAGCGCCCCGACGGGCAGCCCGAGCGGCTCGGGTGCGGTCTTCGCGGTGGCGCTGTTGAGTACCAGGGCGTACACGGCGGCGGAGAAGGCGGCGAGAGTGAGCACGCTGCGCGCACCGGCCCACCAGCCGGCGGGGGAGCGTCTCACGGTGGAGCGGCCGGTGCGGGCCTCGATCGGGCCGAAGAGGGCGACGAGCACGGCCAGCACGACGGCCAGCATCAGCACCCAGGGCAGCCGCCAGGCGAACCAGGCCGCCGAGCCGGCCGGCGGGGTGGGCAGTACGCCGAGCCCGTCCAGCGCGCCGACCAGCAGGATCACCGCGGTCAGGTGCCACAGGAAGACGGTGAGCACGACCGCGTTGACGCCGACCACCGCTTGCCACGGGCGGCTGCGGTGCAGCCAGCGTTCAGCTCGTTCGCGGAGCAGCAGGATCAGCCCGAGTTGGGCGGTGGCCACGGCGAGCAGCGCCACGCTGGGCGGACCGGCGTTGGCCATCCGCTCGCCCGGCATGTTGATCATGCTGACCGGATACGGGCCGACGGTGGTGAGCAGCACCGCGACGGCGAGCCCGCCGACGATCATCACCAGGGCGGCCCGGGGCGACATGGGCAGGCACCGGGTCCGGAGTCCCCGCTGCCGGCCCGCTGTTGGCTGGCAGTTGCCCCGGCGGGCGTCGTACCAGGCGAAGCCGAGCTGGTGGACGGCGAGCCAGCCGAGCAGGTAGTTGGCCAGCGCCAGCTCGGCCGGGCCGAGCGCCCGACCCAGGTCGCCGACGGCCACCAGCAGCGCCAGGGCCGCCGGCACGGCCAGCCCGAAGCGGCGGTGCAGCGCGTACATCAGCGGGGTCAACGGCACCACCGCCAGGTAGGCGGCGAGGAACCACAGCGGGATGGTGGCGAACCAGACGACGGTGCGGAGCATGCCCGGCTCGGCACCGGCCAACCGCGCGACCAGCGAACCACCGGCGAGCACCAGCACCAGCACGGTGGTCGGGCGCAGCAGCCGGGCACTGCGGCCCAGCAGCCAGCCGGTCGGGTCGCCGCCCCGGCCGCGATGCGCCGTGAGCGAGGCGGCGTTGGCGTATCCACCGACCAGGAAGAACACGGGCATGACCTGGATCGCCCAGGTCAGCGGATCGGCCCAGGGGATCGCGGGCAGGGCCGAGCGGCCGTTGGGCTGGCCGTGCTGGTCGTGGTAGATGGTGACGAACGTCCAGTGGCCGAGGACGACCAGCATGATCGCCAGAGCCCGGAGCAGGTCGAGGTAGCGCTCGCGGTCGGCCGGTGTCCGGGCGGCGAGTCGGGCCAGGCGGCGCATGAGCTGAGGGTATGCCAGCCGCGGCGAGTCATCGGCTCGGTCGCGGTTCGAGGTGGCCGGTCGGTCAGGCGGACGGGAGCACCGGCCGCGACGACGCAATGCATCGACCACCTTCTTACTGGTCAACGTTCATGCTGGTCGCGGCGGCTTTTGATGGCGAGCGACGGGTCGTCTCAGGGAGTGCGCGCGAGGTAACAGTTTGAAAACTTCTGCCACGGCCTTGACACGGAGGTGGCTTCAGTAAGAACTTTTACCACTAACAGTTAACAGTCTTTTCGGAAAGGCGCCCCATGGTTGATCACGAGGCGGACACCTCCGCGGGCACCGCGGTGGCCGACGCCGAGGGGGTCGACCGGCGGGGCGCCCTCGGCGTCGCCTCCGACGGCGTGTTGGCCCGGGTGCGTACCGGCGCCGACGAGCTGACCGGCGCATTGCGCCGGGTCGCCGAGCAGGTGCTCACCGACCCGGAGGCGGCGGCCCGGGCCACCATTGTGGAACTGGCCGAACGCAGCGGCACCTCACCGGCCACGGTGACCCGGTTCTGCCGGGCGATGGGCTTCGACGGCTACGCCGATCTGCGGCTGGGCATCGCCACCGAGACCGGCCGAGCCCGCTCGGCCGGCTGGACCGTCGACATCGGACGCGAGATCCAGCCCGGTGATCCGCTCGAACGGGTGCTGGAACAACTCATCGCCGCCGACACCCGGGCCATGCACGACACCGCCGCACTGCTCGACCTCGCCGAGGTGGAACGGGCTGCGGTCGCCATCGCCGGGGCCAGCCGGGTGAACATCTTCGGTGCCAGCGGCAGCGCCCTGGTCGGCGAGGAGATGCAGTTCAGCCTGCACCGCATCGGGGTGGCCGCGTGGGCGTGGCACGACGTGCACTCCGGGCTCGCCGCCGCCGCGCTGCTGCGCTCCGGCGACGTCGCGCTGGGCATCTCGCACAGCGGCCAGACCCGGGAGGCCATCGAAATGCTCGCCGAAGGCGACAGTCGGGGCGCGACCACCATCGCGCTGACCGGTTTCCGCCGCTCGCCGCTGGCCGAACTGGCCGACATCGTGCTGCTCACCGCCAGCCAGGCGACCACGTTCCGACCGGACGCGTTGTCGGCCCGGCATCCGCAGCTGGTGGTGCTCGACCTGCTCTACATCGCGGTCGCCCAGCGCACCCACGACCGCGCCCACGCGGCCTTCCGGCGTACCGCCCAGGCCGTCGACGGGCACAAGGCCGCGAGAGGGGTCACCGCATGAACGCGGTCGGTGCCCTCTCCGGCACGTCCCCGGCGGGGACGAGCACCACCTCGCCCTCGAGTCGCGGTACGCCGGACGTCTCCGGCGCACCTCCTGACCCGACATCAGAAGGAGAGTCAGAGATGTCCCTTACCCCCGAACTCGATCGCCGTACCCTGCTGCGCCGCGCGGCGGCAGCGGGCCTCCTGGTGACCCCGGCCGCGGGTCTGCTCAGCGCCTGCGCCGGCAGCACGCCGAGCCAGAACAACGACAGCACCGGGCAGAAGAGCAGCGACAACCCCTTCGGCGTGCAGGAGAACAGCGCCGTGAAGGTGGTCATCTTCAACGGTGGTCTGGGTGACGCCTGGGCGAAGGAAGACCAGGCGATCTTCAACGCCAAGCACCCGAGCGTCACAATCAACATGAGCTCCACCCAGAAGATCAAGACCGAAGAGCAGCCAAAGATGGCGACCACGCCCAGCGACGTGGTGATGAACTCGGGCGCCGACATGATGGACATCAGCACCCTGGTCAACGAGGGTGCCATCGAGCCGCTGGACGACCTGCTCGCCGCCCCCGCCTGGGACAGCGAGGGCACGGCCGCCGACTCGCTGCTGCCGGGCACCGTCGTCGACGGCACCTTCCAGGGCAAGTTCTACGTGGTGAACATCGCCTACACCGTCTGGGGCAACTGGTACAACTCCGCCCTGTTCAGCAAGCAGGGGTGGGAGCCGCCGAAGACCTTCGACGAGTTCTTCGCCCTGGCCCCGAAGATCAAGGCCACCGGCATGGCCCCGTACGTGTACGACGCCGTGCACGGCTACTACCCGCGCTGGGCGCTGATGGCCACCATCTGGAAGTCGGCCGGCAAGCAGGCGGTCATCGACATCGACAACCTCAAGGAGAACGCCTGGCGCGCCGAGGGCGTGCTGCCCGCGTTGGAGGTCTGGGAGAAGCTGGTCAAGGACAAGCTGGTGCTGCCCGGCCGGCTCGACCACACCCAGTCACAGCAGGCGTGGCTGGACGGCAAGGCGGCCTTCATCCAGGTCGGCACCTGGCTGAAGAACGAGATGGCGGAGACCATCCCGCCCGGCTTCGAGATGAAGCTCTCCGACTACTGGGGCCTGGGTGCCACCGACAAGGCGCCCAACGACGTCTACGCCGGTGCCGGCGAGGGCATCGTGGTGCCGAGCAAGGCCCCGAACAAGGCGGCGGCCAAGGAGTTCCTGCGGGCGGTGCTCTCCAAGGCCGGTGCGGCGAAGTTCGCCGAGCTGACCAAGTCCCTGGCGTCGACCACCGGCTCGGGGGACAACGTGCAGGACTCGGCGCTGGCCAGCGCCAACGAGCTGATGAAGAACGCCCCGAAGGATCTGGTCAAGGTCAAGTTCTGGGATTTCTACGCCGACCTGGACAAGGAGAGCCAGAACCTCTCCCAGGAGCTGATGGCGGGCCGGATCACCGCCGCCCAGTTCGTCGACAAGATGCAGGCTGCCGCCGACAAGGTCGCCAAGGACTCGTCGATCACCAAGCAGCCCCGAGACGCGTGACACCCCGGATCTGACCGAACGAGGAAGTGAGAGAGATGCGGCACGGTGTTGGGCGTTTCGTCACGGGTTTTCTGGTGTTGCCGGTCGGGCTGTACCTCTTCTACGTGGTGTGGCCCTTCCTCCAGGCGGCCGGATACTCGCTGACCGACTGGGGAGGCTACTCCGACCGGCAGCAGTTCGTCGGGCTGGAGAACTACCTCCGGCTGTTCACCGACGAGCTGATCAGGAAGGCGTTCTGGCACAACGTCTTCTTCCTGGTCACCGTGCCGCTGTGCACCATCGCGCTGGCCCTGTTCCTCGCGTTCCTGCTCAACGTGGGCGGACGCGAGGACAAGGCCGGCATCCGGGGCGTCTTCGGCTCCGGCCTGTACAAGGTGATCTTCTTCTTCCCGCAGGTGTTGTCCCTGGTCGTCATCGCGGTGATGTGGCAGCAGATCTACCGCGCGGACGGCCAGGGACTGGTCAACGGCGTACTGATGAAGATCGGGTTGGTCGCCGAGGACGACCCGATCACCTTCATGTACGACCCGGAGCCCTTCCTCGGCGTACCGGCGGTGCTGTGGTGGCTGCTGTTGATCGCGGTCTGGAGCGGCGCCGGCTTCTACATGGTGCTCTTCTCGGCGGCCATGCAGTCCATCCCGAAGGACATCTACGAGGCGGCCATCCTCGACGGGGCGGGACGTTTCCACACCTTCTTCCGGATCACCCTGCCACTGCTGCGCGACACCGTCTCGGTGGCCTGGGTGTACCTGGGCTTCATCGCGCTGGACATGTTCGCGCTGGTCTTCATCATGACTCCGAGCCAGGGCGGCCCGAACCACGCCAGCGAGATCTTCGCCTCGGTGATCCATTTCAACGCGTTCCAGAAAGGCCAGTTCGGCTACGCCTGCGCGATCGCGGTGGCCCTGGCGATCTTCACGATCCTGCTGGCGGCGTTCCAGCTGAGGATCACCCGTCGTGAGCGGATCGAGTTCTGAGGAGGCCTGGACGATGAGCACGGTGACCCACCCCCTGGCCGGGCCCGACCAGGCCCCGCCGACGGGGCGTACGCCGGGCCGACGTGCCGCCGCTGGCGGCGGGGCCGGGGCGAGGTTCTTCAACGGCTTCTCCCACCTGTTCCTCGCCGTATGGGCGATCATGGTGGTCTACCCCCTGCTGTGGGTGGTGATGTCCGCGCTCAAGACCGACGCGGAGGTCATCCGCAAACCGCTGTCGCTCTTCCCTGAGCGGTTGCAGTGGGACAACTTCGTCCGGGCCTGGACCGAGGGACACATCGGTTCGTTCTTCCTCAACACCGTGCTGGTGCTGGCCGGCAGCGTCTTCCTCACCATGCTGCTCGGCTCGATGGCCGCCTACGTGCTGGCCCGCTACGACTTCCCCGGCAACCGGCTCATCTACTACATGTTCCTGTCCGGGCTGACCCTGCCGATCTACCTGGCCGCGGTGCCGCTGTTCAAGGGCGTCTACAACATGGGCGTGACGCTGCCCTTCCTCGGGCCGAACAAGCACCTCATGCTGATCCTGGTCTACGTGGCCTGGTCGCTGGCGTTCACCGTCTTCTTCATGCACTCCTTCTTCCGCACCCTGCCCACCGCCATCGCCGAGGCGGGCATGGTCGACGGAGCATCGCACAGCCGACTGTTCTTCAGCGTCATGCTGCCGATGGCCAAGCCGGGCCTGATCAGCATCGGCATCTTCAACGTCCTCGGCCAGTGGAACCAGTGGTACCTGCCGACCCTGCTCATGCAGTCGGTGGCCGGTGAGCCGAAGAACCAGGTCATCTCGCAGGGCCTGATCGAACTGTCGGTGAACCAGGGCTACCAGTCCGACTGGTCCGGCCTGTTCGCCGGGGTGACCATGGCGATGCTGCCGGTGCTCATCGTCTACATCGTCTTCCAACGTCAGGTGCAGTCCGGTCTCACCGCCGGCGTCGGCAAGTAACGCCGCCCGCGCCGGCCCGGCCACCGCCGGCCCGGCCACCGCCGGCCCGGCCACCGCCGGGCCGGCGTTCGCCAGCACGAAACGGTGGGCATCGTCCGAGTGAGAGGTCGCCGTGCGGGACAGCTCAGGTCAGACGGCCAGCACCGGTACGTCGTACTGCTGCACGGCAGAGTCACGCGAGGCGAGGACGAGGTTCTCGCACCGCGCCTGAGCCACCAGCATCCGGTCGAACGGATCGCGGTGAATCATGGGAAGTTGACCGGCGAAAATCGCGTGGTCGGCCGTGATGGAAAGGTGCCGGAACCCGCTGCCGCGGACGAGTTCAGGAAGGTTCTCCGGTTCCTTGATTTTGCCGATCGCCTGCTTGATGGCAATTTCCCAGATCGTGGCGGCGCTGACGAAGACGTCCGGCTCGTGGTCCAGTCGGTGCTTGATCTCTGGCGACAGGCCCGGGTCGTCGGTCAACCACCAGATGACGACGTGGGTATCCAGCAGGAGAGTCACGCGGTCGTTCCGAAGTCGTCTGCGATGGCTTCGTTGACCTCGGGGGCGTCCCAGTCCTCGGCGAGCACCAGCTTACCGCGCAGCGATCCTCGTGCGGTGCGGTTGACCCGACGCACGAGCGGGATCACCTTTGCGACCGGCTGGCCGGCCCGGCTGATGACCACTTCCTCGCCCTGCTCGACGCGTTCGATGATCCGCGACAGGTTCGTCTTGGCCTCGTGGATGTTGAACTGGGCGGCAGCCTCGCTTCCCATCTGACCCTCCTTGGCTAAGAGGTTAGTCCACCCGGCGGCCCTGGGTCGAGGACCAGCCACGTCAGTCGAGGCTGATAGCCAACTGGTCCCGTAACATGACTCTGCCGGACGTGGTGAGGCGAACGGCGCGGCCCGACCCGATCCGCACCACCCACCCGTTGCCGAGGAACGTCTCACACAGCTTCGCCCCCGCGAGCCCGCCGAGGTGCTGGCGCCGTTCCGTCCAGTCGAGGCAGCCGCGTACGAGCGGCCGGCGGCTGGGGCGCGGCTGGGCGGGATCCCACCCGAGCACGTCGGCCAGCCAGGCGCTACCGGCCGGGGTGAGGGCGAAGCCGGCGCTCTGGTCCAGCAGCCCCCGCTCGGTCATCGCGTCGGTCACCGCGACGCCGAGACGTCCGGCGAGGTGGTCGTAG
Source organism: Micromonospora qiuiae (assembly GCF_016863555.1). GTDB lineage: Bacteria > Actinomycetota > Actinomycetes > Mycobacteriales > Micromonosporaceae > Micromonospora > Micromonospora qiuiae. Next base: position 48,336 of record NZ_BOPC01000030.1, read on the forward strand.
CAGGTGCGGCCCCGGCGCAGGGCCGCGCTGGCGGTCGCCGCGCGCAGCCCGCGGGGCGGGGCGGGTCGTGGCTCGATCCGGGCCGACAGGTCTTCCAGCAGTTGCGCCACCGACGGGTCGGCGAGCTGCACGTACCGGTGCCGGCCCTGCCGCCGCTGCACGAGCAGCCCGCCGTCGACGAGGCGATGCAGGTGCCCGGTCGCGGTGGAGGGCGCGACGCCCGCGTACGCGGCCAGTTCGCCAGCGGTCCATGCCCGGCCGTCGAGCAGTGCGAGGCAGATGGCGGCCCGCGTCTCGTCGGCCAGCAGGGCCGCGAGCGCCGCCAGGTCGGAAGGCGAGGTCACCTTTTCATTGTCGGCGGCGACGGTTCGGCTCGTACCGAACGATTGTGCTCGTAGCCTTCGCCGCATGCTGCAGATCCACGGCCGCGACCTGGCCCTCGCCGTCCTGACCGACCCGGCTTTCGTGGTGCCGCCGGTTCCGCCCGCGTCCGCCGGAGTCGCCTGGCTACGGGCCACGGTTGGCCGGTTCAGCGAGGGGGTGGAGCACGAGCGGCGACGTGCCTTGTCGATCGCGGTCCTGGACGCGATCCCGCTCGACTCTCTGCGCCATGCCGGCTCGATCCACCCGGTGGCGGTACTCGCCCGCCAGATGGGCGTGGTCGAACCCGTGGTGGGCCTGGTCCGGGACGTGGCGCAGGCGTACCAGCCGGGGACCGGTGACGAGTCGCGGGCCGACGCGGCGGTCGACCGGCTGGTCGCGGTCTTCGGCGGCGACTTCGACGAGCCGACGGCAGCGCGCATCGGCGTGCTCGTGCAGGCCTGCGAGCCGACCGTGGCCCTGATCGACCGGGCCCGGCACCGCGGGGTCGACGACGTGTTGCGCGATGACCCGCCCGTGCCGGGGACCAAGCGCCAAGCCCTCGTCACCACCACCGTCGGAGACGTGACGGTCGAGGCCGGTGAGGTGGTGCGGGTGCCCCTGGCGGGCGACCTGGCGTTCGGCGCCGGACCCCGGCGCTGCCCTGGCCGCGCCCACGCCCTCGCGCTTGTGGCGGGAGCACACTCATGAGCAGCTTCGCCGCCCTGCATAGGACCAGCGCCCCACTGGTGCTACCGAACGTGTGGGACGTCGCGTCGGCCCGTTTCCTGGTGGAGGCCGGCTTTCCCGCGCTCGGCACCACCAGCCTCGGCGTCGCGGCCACCAACGGCCGGCCCGACGGCATCGGCGCCACCGTGGCCGAGACCCGGTTGCTCGTCCGGCGGCTGGCGTCGCTGCCGGTGCACCTCACCGCCGACATCGAGGCCGGATCCGTCGAGGCGGCGGTCGCGGTGGCCGAGGCCGGCGCGGTCGGCGTCAACATCGAGGACGCCATGGGCCCGGCGGAGACGCACGCCGCGTTGATCCGGTCGGTGAAGCGCGAGGTGCCGCAACTGTTCGTCAACGCCCGCACCGACACGCACTGGCAGCGCCCCGGCGATCTGGCCGAGGCGGTCAGCCGGGTTCGCCGCTACGCGGACGCCGGGGCGGACGGGGTGTTCGTCCCCGGCCTCGCCGAGCCCGCCGACATCGCGGCGGTCGTGGCGGCGGTCGACGTACCGGTCAACATCCTGTTCCTGCCGGGCCGGCACACCGTCGCCGACCTGGCGGACCTGGGCGTGCGGCGGGTCAGCACCGGCTCCCTGCTCTTCCGGGCGGCCCTGGCCGCCGCGCTCGACACGGCCACCGCGGTGCGGGACGGCCGCGCGATCGGCCTGGACCTTCCGACCTACCCGCAGGTGAACGTCGGGGCTCGCCTCGGCCATGCGCAAGGTGGTTGACGCGCACCGCCGACCGAGTGACCGCAGCTGCGGTCCGAGTTGTCGCACGGAGGCGGCAGAATCGGTCCGTGCTGGTGGCGGTGGTGGCCGACGAGCAGGGCGGGGGAGTGCTGCAGCCCCTCGTCACCTCCGGCGCTCCCGCGGGCCCGCCGGAGCCGGTCGCCGACCTGGCCGCCGCGGTGGTCGCCCGCGAGCACGCCGACCGGCCGCGCTGGGTCTGGGCGTCCGGCGCCACGCTCTACCCGGCGCTGCTGCGCGCCGGGGTCCGGGTCGAACGGTGCCACGACGTGGAGCTGACCGAGGCGCTGCTGCTCGGGTACGCCGGCCGCTGGGGAGAGCCGCGTGCCCTGGCCGCCGCGTGGGCCCGGTTGACCGGCGCGTCGGTGCCGCCCGACCCGCCGCCGCGCGTCGCCGCCCCGCCCGGTGCCGGGCAGGCCGCGCTCTTCGACGCCGTGCCCGGCCCGCCGGGTCCGGGCATCACGGCGTTGACCAGGGTGTACGCCGACCAGCTCGGCCGCATCGCGGCGACCGGCGAACCGGGCCGGTTCCGGCTGCTGGTGGCCGCCGAATCGGCCGGTGCGCTGATCGCGGCCGAGATGGGTGCGGCGGGCCTGCCCTGGCGCGCCGACGTGCACGACGCGATGCTGACCGAGTTGCTGGGAGAGCCGTCCCCGGTGGGCGGGCCGCCCCGGCGGCTGGCCGAGCTGGCGGCGCGAATCGCCGACGCGTTCGGCCTGCGCCAGCTGCACGCCGACAGCCCGGCGGAGCTGTTGCGAGCGTTCGCGCGGGCCGGGGTGGAGCTGCCCAACACCCGGGCCTGGGTGCTCCGGGGGGTGGATCATCCGGCGGTGCCCTTGGTCCTGGAGTACAAGGAGCTGTACCGGATCTGGACGGCGCACGGGTGGGCATGGCGGGACGCCTGGGTGCGCGACGGCCGATTCCGGCCGGAGTACGTCCCCGGCGGGGTGGTGTCGGGGCGCTGGGCCACTCGGGGCGGCGGCGCGTTGCAGATTCCGAAGGTGATCCGCCGGGCGGCGGTGGCCGACCCGGGCTGGTGCTTCGTGGTGGCCGACGCCGGGCAGTTGGAGCCCCGGGTGCTGGCGGCTGTCTCCGGTGACGCCCGGCTCGCCCGGGCGGGCGCGACCGGTGACCTGTACGCGGCACTCGCGCGGGACGCGTTCGGCGGCGACCGGGGACGGGCCAAGTTGGCCCTGCTCGGCGCGATGTACGGGCAGACCGGTGGCGCGGCGGTGCCGGCGCTGGCGGTGCTGCGGCGCAGTTATCCGACGGCGTTCGGCTACGTCGAGGCGGCGGCGCGTACCGGCGAGACCGGTGGGCTGGTGCGTTCGTGGCTGGGGCGCACCTGCCCGCCGGGAACGGCAGGTTTCGGTGACGACGATGCCGGCGACCCGGACGCGGCCGACGACCGGCACTCGCCGCGGGCCCGGGCGGCCCGTTCCCGGGGCCGGTTCACCCGCAACTTCGTCATCCAGGCCACCGCGGCCGAGTGGGCCTCGACGCTGCTGGCGGTGCTTCGGGGCGAGTTGGCCGGCACCGGCGCCGAGCTGGTCTTCTTTCAGCACGACGAGGTGGTCGTGCACTGCCCGGCCGAGCGGTCCGAGCGGGTCGCCGAGGCGGTCCACCGCGCCGGGCAGCGGGCCAGCACGCTGCTCTTCGGTGACACCCCGGTGCGCTTCCCGCTGGATCTGTCGATCGTCGAGTGCTACGCCGACGCCGCCTGAGAGACGGTCGCGCGCGGCGTGATCACCGGACTGGACACCGAAGCTGCGTCGGTTCTTTCCGTGTTGTTCACGTTCGGCGGTAATCCTGGCCGGCGAACCGGAGCATTCCGGTGAGGATCCCGGGAGGCGGCATGGCCAGACGCGTCTACCTGCACATCGGTGCGCCGAAGGCGGGCAGCACCTATGTGCAGAACGTGCTCTGGGCCAACCGGGACAGGTTGGCCGACGCGGACATCCTGCTGCCCGGCAGCGCCGTGGCGCACGACCAGGCGATGGCCGATCTGCGCGCGGCGCCGTGGCGGGACGCCGAGGTGTACTGGACCTGGGGCCGGCTGGCCGACAAGGCCCGGAAATGGTCCGGTGACGTGATCATCAGCAACGAGGGGTTGGGCGCGCCACCGTCGAGCAGGCCGCCCGCGCGGTGCGGAGCCTGGGCCCCGCCGAGATCCACGTCATCGTGGTGGGTCGGGACCTGTGGCGTACCCTGCCGTCGTTCTGGCAGCAGAGTGTCCGGGCCCGCGCCGGATGGCGCTTCGAGGAGTTCCTGCGCGCCGTCGAACAGGGCCGGTGCGAGGCGTTCTGGGAGAACCACACGGCGACCCGGATGTTGCGCCGCTGGGGCGACCTGGTCCCCGCGCAGCGGCGGCACCTGGTGACCGTGCCGGCTCCGGGTGCCCCGCACGAGGTCCTGTGGCGTCGCTTCGCCGGCATCGTCGGCATCGCAGACGGGCTGTGCGAGCTGACGGCACCGACCGCGAATCCGTCACTCGGCGCCGCCGAGATCGAAGTGCTCCGACGCGTCAACCGGAAGTTGGGGGATCGCTATCCGCTCCGGACGCCGTACCGTCGGGTCGTCCACCGTCATCTGGTCGACGCGGTGCTCAAGCGGCGGGCCAACGAGTTGCGGTTCGGCGTCGGCCCGGACCGGGCCGGCTGGGTGATGGACCTCGCCGAACAGCAGATCAAGGAACTCCAGGACTACCCGTGCCGGGTCGTCGGCGACCTCGACGAACTGCGGCCGGCGAAGCTGACGCCAGCCGGCGGCGGCGACGTCGACGACGCCCACCTGCTCGAGGTCGCGATCGAGGCGATCGTCGACATGCTCGGGCACGCCGACTCCCTCAGTGAGCGGGCGGAGCACCCCGCCGAGGCTGCCTTCTCGCGGCTGAAGCATCGTGCGGCCGGCGGGGTCAGGCGCCGGGTGCGGCGCGCCATCCGACGCGACGCGTCTTGAGCGTGCCCACCGGGGCTGGTTCCGGACGCCGCGCCTGATCCCGCCGCCAGTGGGTATCCCCGCTGCCGGTACCGCTTCCGATCGGCAGGTGAGACGGCAGGCATGCGCCGACTGGTGCTGAGAACCGTCGCGGCCGCCACGCTGGGCGCGGCGGCGCAGGTCGTACCGATGGTGACCGCGAACGGGCCGATCCGTCGGCGGCTCTGGCCGCGGCTTGCCGGCGTCGGTCCGGTCACCCGGATCGCGTTGACCTTCGACGACGGTCCCGATCCGGCCTCCACCCCGCAGTTTCTGCGCCTGCTGGCGCGGGCTCAGGTGCGCGCCACCTTCTTCGTGCTCGGCCGGATGCTGGACCGGGACCCGGGGCTCGGCCGCGAACTGGTCGCCGCCGGGCACGAGGTCGCGGTGCACGGGTGGGAGCACCGGAACCTGCTGTGGCGCCCGCCCGCGGCCACGTACGCCGACATCGCCCGAACCCGGGACCGGATCGCGGACGTGACGGGCGTACCCCCGCTCTGGTATCGGCCACCGTACGGGGTGCTGACGTCGGCGGCGTTACTGGCCTGCCGGCGGCTGCACCTGACCCCGCGACTCTGGACGGCCTGGGGGCGCGACTGGGAGGCCACCCGGCCACCGGGGGTGATCTGGCAGACGATCAGCGAGGATCTCGCCGGTGGCGGGACCTTGCTGCTGCACGACTCCGACTGCGCTTCTGCCCCCGGTGCCTGGCACGGGGCCCTGGCGGTGCTGCCGCGGCTGTTCCAGTGGGCCCAGGACCGGAACCTGACGATCGGGACGCTCGGCGCGCACCGGGCCGACGAGGACGAGCGACGGACCGTCGGCGGCAACGGGCGGCATGGCGGCTGCGGGGACGGGTAACCCCGGCCGGTGAACCAGCCGCGAAGGCTCACCCTCGCACCTGGTGCCGACCTGACCGGCGGCATCCGCGCCCCGTCGCGCGATGCCATCGTCGCCCCGACGGATGCCCGCGCGGATCGGGGCGACCCGGTGGGTCATCCGGACCGGGGGCGCGTGCTGGTCGTGTCCGCGGACATCGGCGCCGGGCACGACGCCGCCGCCGCCGAACTGGCCGACCGGCTGGCCGCGCACGGGATCATGGTGGAGCGCCTCAACTTCTTCGCGGCGCTGCCCCGGCCCCTGCACAGTGTCTTTCGGGAGGGCTACCGGGCGATGCTCCGCTGGCTGCCCTGGAGCTACGACGCCCTGTTCACCATCACCGACCGCTCCCCGCTCGCGGTCCGGGCGATCAGGACGGCACTGCGGCTGGCCTCGCGCCGGATGCTGCTGCGACTGCCGCCGGGCACCAGCCTGGTCGTGACGACCTTTCCGTTCGCCAACCAGGTGCTCGGACCGCTGCGTCACCGGGGACGGTTGGACGCGTCGGTCGTCACCTACGTCACCGACTTCGTGGTCCACCCGACCTGGATGGCACCGGGCATCGACACGTACTGCGTCATCCACCGGGCGGCGCAGCGGCACGCCGCTGCCCACGGGGCGCACGATGTGCGGGTGGTGAGTCCACTGGTGTCCGCCCGGTTCGCCTCGTCACCCAGCGACGACAAGCGCGCCGCGCGCGCCCGCTTCGGCCTGCCCGAGCAGGAGCGGTTGGCCCTGATCGTCGCCGGTTCCTGGGGCGTCGGCGACGTGGTCCGTACCGCCGCCGAGGTGCTCGCCACCGGCTGCGTCACACCGGTCGTCGTCTGCGGACGTAACGACGAACTGCGCCGCCGGCTGCACGCCTTTCCCGGACACGTCCTGGGTTGGGTCGACGACATGCCCACGCTCATGCGGGCGGTGGACGTCGTGGTGGAGAACGCCGGTGGGCTCACCTGTCAGCAGTCGCTGGCCGCCGGCCTGCCGACCGTCACCTACCGGCCGATTCCCGGGCACGGTCGGGCCAACGCCGAGGTGCTGGCCGAGGCCGGACTGACCACCTACGTCACCACGGCCGCACACCTGCGCCCGGCGCTCACCGCGCTGACCACCGCCCAGAACGACGCGCCGGTCGTCGCCGCGACCGACATGGCCGCCGTGGTGTCCGAAGCCGTCCGCCGGTCGGCTCGGGCCACCCGGCGGCGGAACGACCCGCCCGTACCGTGATCCCGATCGCGCTCGCGGCGGCGTTCTGCTTCGCGCTCGCCTCCGCGTTGCACCAGCGGGCCGCGAAACAACAGCCGCAGTATCGGGTACCCGACCCTCGGCTGCTGTTCCGACTGGTGCGCAGCCGGCTGTGGCTGTCGGGCTGGATCCCCGATTCCGCCGGCGTGGCGCTCCAGGTCGTCGCCCTACGGCTCGGGCCGCTGGCGGTCGTCCAGCCCGTCATGGCCAGCGGACTGTTCATGGCGGTCCTGATCGAGGCCGCCATGATCCGCCGTCGGGTCGCGGCGCGGGACCTGCTCGCCGTCGCGGTGGGAGTGGCCGGTCTGTCCGCGTTCCTCGTCCTGGCCGACGCCCGCGCCGGCGTGGCCACTCCTTCTCCGGGGGCCTGGATCGTGCCGCTGAGCGGCGCCGCACTGGTGATCACGGCCGGTGTCCTGGTCGCGTACCGACTGACCGGCGCCGCCCGTGGTGCGTTGCTCGGCATGGCCAGCGGACTTGCCTTCAGCCTGGCGGCGGCGCTGGTCAAGGACGTCGCCGGCCGTTACCACGGGCTGGCCTCCGTGGTCAGCTGGCGGCTTCCGGCCCTGGCGGTGATCGTCATCGTCGGGCTGCTGCTGAACCAGACCGCCTTCCAGCACGGTCGCCTCGCCGCGCCGCTCGCCGCTGTCACCCTCACCGACCCCGTCGCCAGCGTGGTCATCGGCGTGACCGTCTTTCGGGAGACTCTCGCGGTCGACCCGGTGCGGGTGGTCGGGCTCGTCATCGCCGGTGTCACGATCGCCGCCGGAATCTGGTTCGCCGCTGGCTCCTCCGCCAGAGGTTGATATCCGCGCCGCTGGGCCACCACGTCCGCCTCACCCGTCGGGCGAGGGTCGCTATTCCGACGCTCGGCTCTGCGGGCGGTGCGTTCGGGACTGGGCACTGGCGGAAGACCTGTTGCAGACCGCGCTGGCGCGGGCGTGGGAGGCGTGGCGGCGCATCGACGGCGACCCCGAGCCGTACGTGCGGCGGGTCATCGTCAACGCGTACGCCTCGTGGTGGCGACGCAGGTGGCGCGGGGAACTGCCCACCGCCGAGCTTCCCGAGTCGGGGACCGTCGCGGTGCCGATTCCGACCAGTGGCGGTTACGGACTCGCCATCGGCGAGCGGATCCCGTTCGACCGGTATCCGCTGCCGTCCCGACCAGCGGGAACGCTCACCCCGCTGAGTCAGGCTCCGCTGCCGGCGGATTGTACCGAGGCGCTGTGCCAGAAACGTCGTCATCGTCCGATCGGATCCGGACGACCCGAGGCGCCCGGTTCGACGGGAGCTGAGCTGGCGGAACCTGAGGTCGATCGAGATGGTCTCCCAGACGCCCGGGTTGCTGCACCTACGGGTCGCCGGTGTCGAGATCACCACCGGTGAGTGGTGGGACTACCGGGTTGGCTGGCAGCGGAATGTACGGCGACGAGGGCGGCGAGTGGAAACGTGAGTTCGGCATCGACCCGCGCCGGGGTGAAGCGGTGACCGTCGAGGTCGTACCCGAGCACGTCACCGGGGCGTGGCAGGTGGTCCTGGTCCCGGCTGCGGGCAGTGCAGGCGGTTAACTGCGCTCGGCTGTTAATAGGGGGCCCTTCCTCTACCGCAGGCGTTAAAAAGGGGCCCTTCCTTGCACTTGCTGTCCAATTTATGTGATTTGCCCCGACACTCTCCTCCGGGCGCGATCGTTGCTCACGGTGTGCGTCGGGGGGATGGACAGCGCTGCGGTGCCTGCCGATCCCATGCTGGAGGGAGCGCAGCTCTGAACCGGATCGCAGGAATGATCATCGCTGCGGGGGGTGGCCGCCGGATCGGTGGCCCCGAGGCCCTGCTGCATCAGGGCGACAAGCCCCTGGTCGACCAGATGATCGACACGCTGACGGAGGCGGGCTGCGGGCAGATCGTGGTCGTTCTCGGCGCCGCGGCCGACCAGGTGCGCGAGGCCGCCGACCTGGACCGCGCCACGGTGGTGGTCAACCGTGCCTGGGGGACCGGGGTCGGCTCGTCCATCCGTGCCGGCCTCGCCGGAATCGACGACGACGAGGTCGAGGCGACGGTGGTGGTGCCGGTCGACATGCCGGGACTGACCGCCGTCGCGGTCCGCCGGGTGGCCGCGCTGCCCTTCCCCGACGCGCTGGTCTGCGCGACGTACCACGGGCTGCGCGGCTACCCGATGCTGTTCGGTCGCCGGCACTGGCCGGGCATCGCGACCCTGGCCAGCGCCGACGTCGGCGCCCGGCCGTACCTGCTGGCGCACAAGGACCAGATCGTCGACATCGCCTGCGACTCGGTGGCCGACGGCAACCGGGTGGACAGCCCGGAGCTGATGGCCCTCTACGGCCTCTCCATCCCCGAACAACGCGTCGGCGTCTAGCTCCTTTCGTGCCCGGTCAACTCGCAGCGGTATCCCGACGAGAGGCCGGCCACCAGCTCGGCGGTGGCCGTCCCGTCCCGGTAGCGCATCTCGAACTCGGTGTCCGTCCCACCGTCGGGCGACGGTATCCGGACCCGGCTTCGCTGCCCCGGGGTCGGGGCGTACCACCGCAGCCGGACGCCGTCGGCCCACGGATAGTCGGGCCGGTCGGTGACCGAGCCGAACGGGATGACCGCGCCGGGCCTAGCGAGCACGGGAACGCTGTCGTAGCCGTGCTTCTCGGTCACCCAGCCCGGGCCGGTGACCTGCGTGCCGGTCATCAGGTGCGTCCAGGTGCCGGCCGGCACGTAGTAGGTGACGTGCCCGTCGGCGCTCATCACCGGCGCGACGAGCAGGTCCGGGCCGAGCATGTACTGCCGGTCCAGATAGGCGGCGGCCGGATCGTCCGGGAACTCCAGGATCATCGGCCGCATCACCGGTACGCCCTCGCGGTGGGCCTCCTCGGCCGCCGCCGCCAGATACGGCATCAGGCTCAACTTGAGCCGGGTGAACCGGCGTAGCACGTCGACCGCCTCGTCGTCGTACGCCCACGGCACCCGGTACGAGCCGGAGCCGTGCAGCCGCGAGTGCGAGGAGAGCAGCCCGAAGGCGATCCAGCGCTTGAACACCGCCGGATCCGGCGTGCCCTCGAAGCCGCCGATGTCGTGGCTCCAGTAGCCGAAGCCCGAGGCGGCCAACGACAGCCCGCCGCGCAGCGACTCGGCCATCGCCACGAACGTGGACTCGCAGTCGCCGCCCCAGTGCACCGGGAACTGCTGCCCGCCGGCGGTCGCCGAGCGGGCGAAGACCACCGCCTCACCCTCGCCGCGCTCCGCCGCCAACAGCTCGAACACTGCCTTGTTGTAAAGGTACGAGTAGTAGTTGTGCATCCGCTGCGGGTCGGAGCCGTCGTGCCAGATGACGTCGGTCGGGATGCGTTCGCCGAAGTCGGTCTTGAAGCAGTCGACCCCCATGTCGAGCAGCGTCTTGAGTTTGCCGGCGTACCATGCGACGGCTTCCGGGTTGGTGAAGTCGACCAGCGCCATCCCGGCCTGCCACTTGTCCCACTGCCAGATCGAGCCGTCCGGGTTGCGGACCAGGTAGCCGGCCTGCCGCCCCTCCTCGAACAGGTACGACCGTTGGGCGATGTACGGGTTGATCCAGACACAGACCTTCAGCCCACGCTCGTGCAGCCGGCGCAGCATCCCCTCCGGATCGGGGAACGTCGCCGGATCCCAGATGAAGTCGACCCAGTGGAACTGGCGCATCCAGAAGCAGTCGAAGTGGAACACCGACAGCGGCAGGTCCCGTTCGGCCATCCCGTCGATGAACTCGGTGACCGTCTTCTCGTCGTACGAGGTGGTGAACGAGGTGGACAGCCACAGCCCGTACGACCAGGCGGGCACCCGGGCCGGGCGGCCGGTCAGCGCGGTGTACCGGCGCAGCACGTCCTTCGGGGTGGGCCCGTCGATCAGGTGGTAGGTCAGCGACTGCCCCGGCACGCTGAACTGGGTTTGCGACACCACCTCCGAGCCCACCTCGAACGACACGTGCTCCGGATGGTCGACGAAGACCCCGTACCCGGCGCTGCTGAGGTAGAACGGCACGTTCTTGTACGCCTGCTCGCTGGCCGTGCCGCCGTCGGCGTTCCAGATGTCGACGGTCTGGCCGTTCTTGACGTACGCCCCGAAGCGCTCGCCCAGCCCGTAGATCGTCTCGCCGACGCCGAGCGCCAGCCGGTCGTGCACGTACTTGCGGCCCTCGGCGTCGGTGACCACGCCGATGCTGCGTTCGGTGGACGAGGTGACCAGCCGGTCGCCGCGTAGGAAGTCGACCCGCCACGGCCCGGTCAGCGCGACCCGGGCGGTCAGCTCGCCGGTGGTCAGCCGGGCACTGAGCCCGGTGATCTCCACCTGCACGGGATGGTCGGCGCTCTCGGTGAGGGCGAAGCGGGGCTGCTTGGGCAGCCCACCGGAGTGGTGGCCGATGGTCACCCCGATCACGCCGGGCGCGGGGGAGGAGAACCGCACCGTGACGACCGGCCGGTTGAGGGTGTCGCCGCGCCCGGTGATTTTTCCGATCGGCGCGAACACGGTGAAGGCCCGCTCGTCCGGCTCGATCGACTCGACCGCGCCGGGCCGCAGCACGGTGACGCCGGGACGCAATTGCCAGTATCCGTCGGTGAACTTCACTTGTCGGCTCCTGCCGTGATGCCCCGGGCGAGGGTGCGCTGAAAGATGAGGAAGAACAGGATCGTGGGGAGGAGGCTGAGCAACGCCCCGGCGTTGGTGGTGGGGGCGTCCATCAACCGGTCCCCCTGCAATGTGGCGATCGCGACCGGCACCGTCTGGGTCTGGTTGTCGATGAGCATGACCAGGGGAATGAGGAACTCGTTCCAGGTCCAGATGAAGAAGAACACCAGCAGCACCGCGATGGTGGGCCGCACGTTGGGCAGCACCACCCGCCACAGGATCCGCCACTTGCCCGCCCCGTCCAGGGCAGCGGCCTCCAGCAGCGCCCGGGGGAACGTGCCGAGCACCGAGGCGAGCAGGTAGGTGCCGAAGGCGGCCTGGATGACGGTGAAAATAATGATCACCGCAAGGCGGCTGTTGTAGAGACCGGCCTCCTTGGCGAAGTGGTAGAGCGGGTAGACCAGCGCCTCCTGCGGCAGCATGTTGGCCAGCAGGAAGAGACCGATGATCCAGAGCCGGCCGCGGACCCGGCCGATGCCCAGGGCGTACGCGCTGAGCAGTGAGACGACCACGGCCAGGACCGCGACCGAGCCGGAGATGACGATCGAGTTCCACAGCTTGACCGGGAAGTCGACCTGTTCCCAGTACGTCCGCAACCCGCCGGTGTAGAGCTCGGTCGGCCAGCTCAGCGGGCCGTTGGTCGAGTAGTCGCCGGGCGACTTGAAGGCGTTGATCAGCATGAACGCGAACGGCACCAGCATGGCCAGCGCGGCGGCGCCGACCAGCACGAGCACGAGCCAGCGGCCGACGCCGCGGTGGTGCCGATCGGCCGGTCGTCGGGTGGGACGGACCGGGGCGAGTGTGCTGGCCATCTACAGCGCCCCGTCCCGTTGTTCGGCCCGGTTCTGGGCGCGGATGAACAGCACCGCCACCACGACGATGATCAACGTCAGCACCATCGAGATCGCCGAGCCGTAGCCGACGTTCAGCCGCTTGAAGAAGGTGAAGTAGGCGAAGTAGGACGGCACGTTGGTGGCGTTCTCCGGTCCGCCCCGCGTCAGCGCGTAGATCGGCCCGAACACCTTCATCGCCGCGATGGTGCAGGTGAGCCCGACCACGAACGTCTCCGGCCGGATCTGCGCCAGGGTGATCGCCCGGAACCGCCGCCACCAGCCGGCGCCGTCGATCTCCGCCGCCTCGTACAGCTCGGGGTTCACCCGTTCCAACGCGGCCATGAAGACGACCACGGGGTAGCCGATCTGCACCCAGATCATCACGGCCATCACCACAGGCAGCGCGCTGCCCGGGTCGCCCAGCCAGTCGTGGCGCAGCGCACCGAGCCCGACCGCGTCGAGCAGCCCGTTGAGCGCGCCGTCCGGCCGCAGGATCCAACCCCAGACGATGCCGGCGACCACGACCGGAAGGACCTGCGGCAGGTAAAAGGCGGCCCGCAGCGCGGCGGCGGTGCGGGGGCGGAACCTGCGTCCGATGGTGTCGAAGAGGACCGCGGCGAGCACCAGCCCGACCAGGGTGGGAACCACCACCATCGCGACGATCATCGCGACGGTGTTGCGGAACGACGTCCAGAAGACCTCGTCGGTCAGCAGGTGCCGGTAGTTCTCCAGCCCGATGAAGCGGGGCTCGCCGACGCCGGACCACCTGGTCAGCGACAGGTAGCCGGTGTAGAGCAGCGGACCGCCGATGACGAGCAGGAAGAGCACCGCGCCGGGCAGCAGGAACAGCCAGTACGCGGCGTCGGGGCGGGACGGCCGGCGCTTCGCCGTGGCCGTCGGGGACGGGGGTGACGTGGCCGCCGGTCGGCGGGCGGCGACGGTGTCAGGCACTGCCATGGGGGTCCTTCCACGCCTGGGGGCGGGCGTACCGGTGTGCCGGTCGCGCGCCCACCTCGGCCGCCGCTCAGTCGCGCTTGATCTCCGCGACGCCGTCGTGGTAAGGCTTGGCGATCGCGTCGAGGACCTCCTCGGGCGACCTGGACTGGTTGATCAGGCCCTGGAAGCCGGAGACCAACACGTCGTAGTAGCCGGGCACCGGCCAGTCCGGGTAGAACGCCAGGCCGTCCTGGGAGCTGACGGTGTTGAAGTTCTCGATCAGCTTGCGGTCCTTCTCGTCGCTGATCGTGGCCGGGTCGCCGGCGACCGGCACACCGCCGTTGTTGCCGATCAGCGCCTGGATCTCCGGACGCATGGTGATGTCGATGAAGTCGTACGCCAGGCTCTTGGCCTTGCTGGTCTCCGGGACCACCCAGAGGTTGCCGGACGAGCCGGCGTGCAGGGTGTTGCCGGGGAAGAGGAAGCTGTCCCAGTCGTAGCTGATCTCGCTCTTGAAGCGGCCGTACCACCAACTGCCCGAGATGATCATCGGCACCTTGCCGGAGATGAAGGCGGTCCCCATGTCCTCGGCCTTCAGGCCGGCGGAGTCTTTGGCCAGGTAACCCTTGCGCACCCACTCGGCGAATGCCTCGGCGCCGTAGCGCAGCGGGTCGGCCCGGAAGTCGACCGGGTTGGTGTAGAGCTGGTAGGCGTTGACGAAGTCGCGGTCGGCCCGGGAGAGCGCGAGCTGGTAGAAAAGCTGACCGGCCGGATACTCGGCGCCGGACATGCCCAGCGGCGTCACGCCCTTGGCGACGAAGGTGTCCATTGCGGCGGTCAGCTCGGCCAGCGTGGTCGGGACGCTCACTCCGTGCTCGGCGAAGAGTTCCTTGTTGTAGTAGACCATCACGTACTCGCCGTAGTTCGGTACGCCGTACCAGTTGCCGGAGCCCATCACGCCGTTGTCGTACCGCGCGGTGGTCTGGAGGCTGGGGCTCAGCGCCTTGTCCCAGCCGCGCCTGGTCGCCTCCTCGGTGAGGTTGGTCAGCAGGCCCTGCGAGGAGAGCAGGCCGGCGGTGGCGTTGCCCTTGTTGTACTCCATCACGTCCGGGCCCTCGGACGAGTTGATGATCATGCCGGCGTTCTGCTGGATCTGCTCGAACGCCTTGCGCTCGAAGCGCACCTCGACCCCGGGATGCTCATCCTTGAAGATCTCGATCGCCCGGTCCCAGGCGACCCCCATCGCGCTGTTCGCGCTCTCGTAATGCCAGAGCTTGAGGACTCCTGCGGCACTGTCGTCCCCGTTGCCACCGCAGGCGGCCAGGCCGGTGGCCGTGAGCGCGGCGACCGTGGTCACCACGGCTACTCTGCGAAAATGTCGCATTGCTAGTCTCCCTGACGAGTATCGAGCCGGTACTCCTTACGCCCGTCGCCGCGTGGCAGCGCGGCGACGGGCGGCTTCGGTGGGCTTGCCTTCCGTACGCGGTGGACCGCTGGATCCACGGACCTCCAGCGCGCACGGCATCAGTTGCTGGTTGATCTGGCCGTCGCCGGCGTCGACGTGCCGTAGCAGCGTCTCGATGGCGATCCGGCCCACCGCCGAGCCGGGCGAGCTCATCGCGGTCAGCGCCGGCGTGGCCAGCTCGGCGACCTGGGGCGAGGTGACCATCGAGACGACCGAGACGTCGTCGGGAACGCTCCGGCCACGGGTGGCCAACTCGCCGAGCAGACCGAAGACGGCGCTCTCGTTCATCGCCAGGATCGCGGTCAGATCGGGCGCCCGGCGCAGGGCGGTGGCCAGCGCCGCCCGGCCACCGGCCGCGCTGTCCTCGGCGGGGATCATCAGCGGCTCCAGCCCGTGCCCGGTCATCGCGGCGGTGAACGCGTCCCGGGTGCGCAGGGCCGGACCGTACCCCTCGGCGAGGGTGTCGGCGGAGTGGTTGACGTAGACGATCCGGCGGTGGCCGAGGTCGACCAGGTGGCCGACGGCCGCCCGGACGGTCTGGTCGAAGTCGATGTCCACGTACGACAGGCCGTCTGTGTCGGCGGTGCGACCGATCAGCACCAGCGGCACGCCGAGTTCCCGCAGCACGTCCACCCGCGGATCGTGCAGCTGCACCTCCATCAGCAACGCGCCGTCGAGCATCCGTTGGCTGGCCAGCCGGCGCAGCTCGTCGAGGTCGCCGACGCCGATCGGGGAGAGCATCAGGTGGTAGCCGGCGGCGCTGGCGGCGGCCGCCGCGCCGGTGACGAAGGCGGTTTCGGTGGCACCGAGGCCCCGCTCGTCCATGGGCAGCAGCAACCCGAGGATCCGGCTACGCCGGCTGGCCAGCCCACGTGCCATGGCGTTCGGCTGATAGTCCAGCTCCGCCATGGCGGCGAGGACCTTGGCCCGGGTGGCCTGGGAGATCGGACGGGCACCAGTGAGCGCGTACGACACGGTGCTGACCGAGACCCGGGCGAGGCGGGCGACGTCCTGCATGGTGGCCATCGGCACCTCCCTCACCGCGGCTCAGTCGAAGCGTTTCGACTAACCGCTTCGACTGGGAAGGTAGGCCACGTATCACACCCACGTCAACACCCCCACCCCCGCTACTCCCCGCCGATCTTGCACTTTCGGTCGCCGTAATGCCGCCCTTGCGCCCTTTTGTCCCGACCAAAAGTGCATGATCGACGAGGCGAGCGGGTGGGGCGTGCGGGAGGGGGTGGGGGTTAGAGGGTGAGGTCTAGTTTTTGGAGTAGGGAGGGGGCGACGAGGCCGATGGCGGCCAGCACTGAGACGACGGTGAGCGCGGAGCGGACGAAGACGACCTCGGTCCGCCCGCCGGCCCGCAGCGCGATCTTGTCGGGCAGGCTGATCGGCGTCCACATCCGGCGTTTGATCGGAATCGGCCAGAGAATCGGTACGCCAGCCCGGGTGATCATGTCGCCGATGATGTGCACGAAGCAGCCCACCCCGACCGCCAGACCGATCATCGGATAGCCGCGATCGCCGGGAAGGTTGGCGGCGGTGAAGACAGCCGCGCCGGCCGAGACCAGCGTGACGATGAGCCAGCCCGCGCGCTCGGCCCACTTGTCGAACAGACCGCGCAGGGCCAAGCCGATCATGAAGAACAGGATGCCTATCACCGCCCACTTGCCGTACCGGGCACACAGGCTGGTGGTGCCCCAGCCCACCAGCACGGTGAACGGGATGGTGTGGGTCAGCGTCCGATGCCCGTTGTTGCGCTTCGGGTCGCGGCTGAGCTTGGTGGCGTAGTAGACACCCAGCGAAATCTTCTCCACCACTTCGGCGATGAACAGCGAGAAGACGCCGAAGGTGCGGGCCACGGTCGCGCCGCCCCGGTTGCGGGTCACCTTGCCGGACAGGTCGAGGTCGGGCAGCAGCGCCCCACCGGCGCAGACGGCGGTGCCGACAGCCAGCGCCAGCGGCGACTGCTCGTAGTCGTAGAAGTGCTGTAGCGCCCAGGACCCGCTCAGCCACACCGCCGCGCCGGACAGCGCGTGCGACGGTCCCATCATCTCGGCTCGCCCTCCCCAGGGATCTTGAGCGCCAAACTACGTCACTGTAGTTCGTCGCGGGTCGCAGGGGACCCCCGGGATCATCCACAACGGACGGAGCCGGGGCGCGGTCGGCGGACCGGGCCGATCAGCAGGAAGTATGTCAGCGCGAGGCCGTCGTGTTGGCTGCTCTGTCGGCCATGGGACGCGACTGAAGCTGTCGGTGCCGCGCGGTACGCTCCACCGGGTCGGCTCCCCGATCCCCGACCGGTGGAAGGCGCGGAGCAGCCCGTCGAACGTGTCGGGCTGCGCTGACCCGGCTCGTCACCACCAACGCTTACGCGGCGGGCGGACGGTCACATCGCCGAAGACGGCGCGGCAGCGCACCTCGATGACCGGGGCACCGGGGGCGACCGTGCCGCTCAGCTTGGATTTCTTGCTGCCGAAGATCGCGCTGCCGGTGAGCCGGACGTCCGTGCCCTCGGGCACCACGATCGTGACGTTGCCGAAAATCGCGTCCGCGTCGACCGTGATCGTCTGCCGGGGCATCCGGGTCTCGTGCAGTTCGATCCGGCAGTCGCCGAAGATCGCGCGGGCCTCGATGTGTTCCGGCGCCGGCCAGGCCCCCTTGCGTACCTCGTTGCCGAAGACGGCCAGGAGTTTCTCCGACGCCGGGGCCAGCGCGGCGGCCGGGCGTGCGGGTGACCGGCCGGGCGCGTCCGGCAGGTCCGTGGTCAGCCGGGCCAGTTCGCCGCGGGTCTGCGCGGCGTGCGCAGCGCCCGCCCGTTCGGTGTACTCGTCGAGGGTGAGCCGGCCCTCGGCGGTGGCCTTGCCTAGTAGCTCGACGACCTCCTCCCGCTCCCGGTCGGAGACGCGTAGCCGGTCGTCGTCGTGCCGTTCCCGTTCCATGGAGTTGAGGGTAACGGCGTCCCGCGCGGCGGGTCGATCGTGGCCGATTCGAACTGAGAATGGGCCGACCCGTAGGGCCGGCCCATTCTGCACAGGACGTTACAGCGGCGGCAGATACGGAATGCTGAACTTCTCCCAGTCGCTGACAGTGCTGGCGCGGGCCTGGAGCGGAGCGTCGGTCTGACTGACTCTCGCGGTCACATAGCGGCCATTGGCCACCGACTGGATGTAGTGGTAGCCCGCAGGGTGACGCCGAATAATGAACTTCTCCCAGTCGCTGACCACATCCGAACGGGCCTGTAGAGGCGCATCGGTTTGGCTGAGCCTCGCGCTGACAAACTTGCCGTTGCTAGGTGACCGAATCGCGTAGTAGCCGGATCCGGCGTTGTAGAACTGGAACTCTTCCCAACTGCCCTCGGTGTTGGCGCGGGCCTGAAGTGGCGAGTCGGTCTGGCTGTGCCTGGCCGAGACGAACTTGTTGGCGCCATACGAGATGATCGCCGAGACTGACGCCACCGACACCTGATCGGTGCCGACGGAATCGATGTCCTTGGCCGTCCTCGCTGCGGCGGGTGCCGGTGCGAGGAGGAGCATGGTCAGCGCGAGGAGGCCAGCAAAGGCCCTGCGAATGGCGCGAAAATGGGGCCTGGTGGTGCGCGGTTGGCCGACCGGCCTGGCGTTAGCCATATGTCTCCCCGAATTTGGCTGGATAGATCCCGGAATGTCGCCGGAAATGCGACTGACTCGGCCTGGAACATGCGTGCGGCGAGGGATTACCGCAAGCATGACCCAGAAACGCGGCAGCGAGCCGACGGGCTCCCTCCGACCTTCCTCGTTGCCCCGTTTCAACGAGTCGCCATCATCCTGCCCAGAGACCTCTGGGCGCGCAAGATGATTTAAATCTGGCGGCGTGAACGGTAACGCCCGGCCCGGCTACCGTCAGCAGGCGGCGATGGCGAGGAGGTTGCCGTCGGGGATGGTGATGGGTGCGCGGGTGGCCGGGATGCCGGTGGCGCGGCACAGGTGGGTCGGGGCGTGTTCGCGGCAGGCGGTGGCGTACGTCTCGGCGGTGCGGGCGGCGACGGTGGCCCAGCCGTACCGCCGGCCGACCATGGAACGAGCCTGGCGGGCGACCCGACGGGCGAAGACCTCGTCGCCGAGGAGCTGGTCGACCGCGCCAGCCAGAGCGGGCGGGTCGCTGTGCGGGAAGGTGACGCCGGTGACCCCGGGCTCGACGATCTCGGCCAGGCCGCCGGTGCGCGCCACCGCCAGCGGCGCCCCGGCCGCCGCCGCCTCCAGAGCCACCATGCCGAAGGGCTCGTAGAGGCTCGGTACGACGGTCGCGTCGGTGGCGCCGAGCACCGCCGGGAGCTGGGTGTCGTCGAGGAACCCGGCGAAGCGTACGGTGCCGCCGAGGCCGAGCTGCTGGCTCCGTTCCTCCAACTCGCCCCGGTAGGGGCCGTCGCCGGCGATCAGCACCCGCAGCCCGGGGTGCCGGTCGCGCAGCTGCGGCACCGCGTCGACCAGGTGCTGCACGCCCTTCTCGTAGACCAGCCGGCCGGCGTACCCGATCAGCGGCCCGTTCCCGGCGAACCGGGCGCGGGCCGAGGCGACGGCGCGCGGGCGGGCCCGCCACGCCCGGTCGTCGACGCCGTTGGGCACCACCTCGATCCGGCCGGTGGGTACGTCGAACAGCGTGGCGACCTGCTCGCGCATGTAGCCGGAGCAGGCGATCAGCCGGGTCGATGCGTTGCTCAGCCAGTGCTCGACGCCGTGGATGGTGCGGTTCATCTCCTCGGGCAGCCACCCCTGGTGCCGGCCGGCCTCGGTGGCGTGCATGGTGGTCACCAGCGGCAGCCGCAGGTGCTCGGCCAGCGTGATCGCGGTGTGCGCGACCAGCCAGTCGTGGGCGTGGATGACGTCGTGATCCCCGGTGTCGGCGGCGCGCAGGGCGGCGCGGGTCAGGGTGTGGTTGAACGCCATCGTCCAGGCCAGCAGCGAGCCGGTGGCCAGGGGGAAGGTGACCGGGTCCTCGGCGGCGCGCACGACGCGTACACCGTCGACGTGCTCCTCCAGCGGCGCGCCCTCGGCGTGCCGGGTGACCACGGTGACCTGATGGCCGGCGGCGGCCAGGGCCACGGAGAGGGCGTGCACGTGTCGGCCCAGACCGCCGACGATGACAGGCGGATACTCCCAGGACAGCATCAGCACCCGCTGCGAGCGTGCGGGGTTGATGTCGATCACGTCGGCGTTCGGTGACATACGCGCCCCCTTTGAGTTGTCTCCGCGCGCCCGCCAACGGCCCCGACGGGCGGCGTTCGTGTCGCGGCTGGATTGACACCAATCCTCGTCGCACCTGGTCAACCAGCGGAGACGTACCCGTTGCGGGGGTGTAAAGCGCTATCGGCGGGCGCGTAGCAGCTCCGCCACGGACCATGCCTGGAACGGGCAGCCGGTGGCGGTGTGCGGGGCGAGACCGTCGGCGGTCTCGCTGACCGAGCCGAGGCCGTACTCGGTCAGGTGCGCCTCCAGTCCGGCGAACAGCTCGTCGACCGGCAGTCCGGCCCGGCGACTGGCGTCGGCGTACGGGCCGATCAGCCATGGCCAGACGGTGCCCTGGTGGTAGGCGCTGTCCCGCTCGGCCGGCCCGCCCCGGTGCCGGCCGGTGAAGCCGGGGCAGTCGGGGGAGAGGCTGCGCGGGCCGAGCGGGGTGAGCAGCCCGGCGCCGACGCGGCCCAGGACCGCCGGGTCCGGCTCCAGCGGCGCGTTCGGCAGCGACCAGGCCAACAGCTGGTTGGGTCGCAGCAGGTCGTCGTCGTGGAAGGCCGCGCCACCCAGGGGGTACGCGGGAGCGGGGGCGTCGATCACGTCGTGCAACCAGCCGGACGGGGTGGGGAAGCGGTCCCGGAACGTGCTGGTCGCCCGCTCGTGCAGCCGGTGCAGCGTGTCGGCGTCCCGCCCGGTGTGTTCGGTCAGCTCGGCGACCCCGGCCAGGCCGTTGATCCACAGGGCGTTGACCTCGACCGGCTTGCCGTGCCGTGGGGTGACCGGTACCCCGTACACCCGGGCGTCCATCCAGGTCAGCGCGGCGCCCGGAGCGCCCTGGGTGAGCAGACCGTCGGCCGGGTCGACGCCGATGCCGTACCGGGTGCCGGCCAGGTGGGCGTCGACCACCGCGCGCAGCGCCGGCAGCAGCTCGTCGCCGAGGTCGGTGTCGCCGGTGACGGTGACGTGCCGGCTGACCGCGTGCAGGAACCACAGGGTGCCGTCCACGGTGTTGTACTCCACCCGACCGGTGTCGGCGGTGTTGGCCAGCATCCCCTCCGACAGCGTCGCCGCGTACGAGCGCAGCAGCTCGCGACCGAGATCGGCGTTCCCGGTACGCAGGAACAGCCCCTCGTAGGAGATCATCGTGTCCCGGGACCAGGCGCCGAACCACGGGTAGCCGGCGACCACGTCCACCGGGCTGTCGTTGGTGCGCACGATGAACGCGTCGGCGGCCAGCGTCAGGGTGGCCTCGACGTCGTCGGCGGGCTTCGCCGACGCCACCACCTCCCGGTTGCGTCGCCGCGCCGCCGCGACCACCTCGGTGGCCGGTGGAGGCGCCGCGGCGGGGTCCTGCGCCCAGGCCAGCACCGACACGGTGTCGCCGGGGCGGCGCAGGGTGTCCCGGAACTGGCCCGCGTACCACAGGTCATCCTCCGGTTGCAGGCCGCGCGCCGCCTCCTCGCGGTGGTACGCCCCGCGCCACCAGTGGCCCTGCGGTGTCCAGCCCGGCCCGGAAAGCCGGTACGCCCCCTCGATCACCGCGCCGCCGTCGACCGGGTCCATCCGCAGCGGCGGCCCGTCGGCCCGGCGCTCGCCGTGGGCGTCGCGCCAGGTGCCGGCGGCGGCCAGTTCCAGCTCGACCGGACCGCCGCTGACCAGCCGATGCACCACCGCCACGCAGGATCGTCCGTGCAGCATGGCCAGTTCCCGCTCGATCACCACATCGCCGATGCGCCACCGCCACCGGGGCAGCCCGTCGGTCAGGTCGAAGCGCTCCAGCAGTTCGAAGCCGCGCGGGTCGACGTCGCCGGAGGCCCACTCGTGGGCGCCGAGGCGTACCCGGGCCCCGGAGGGCAGCAGCACCGCCGGGTCGAGACTCGCCAGTCCCAGCTTGCGGGAGGCCGGGGTTTCTCCCGGCACCACCAGCAGCCCGTGGTAGCGGCGGGTGCGCAGCCCGCCGACGGTGCCCATGGCATAGCCGCTGAGGCCGTCGGGGACCATCCACTCCCGGCCGACGGCGCTGGTCAGCTCGCCGCAGACCTGGGAACCGAAGCAAATCTCGATCAACTTTCCTCCACCGGCCGCGGGGTGTGACAGGGCACGACGACAATGGCCGCTGTGGTGAAGTACCCCGGCGGCGTCGAAGATGGTCAGGTGATCACTGACGGTACGCCTTCCGCACCCGACGCCGAGCGAATCCGGCTCGCCGAGGCCGATGCCGGCGAGCAGGACTGGCGCGCGTGGGGCCCCTATCTGTCCGAGCGGGCATGGGGGACGGTGCGGGAGGACTACAGCGAGCACGGCACGGCGTGGGACTACTTCCCCCACGATCACGCGCGGTCCCGAGCCTACCGCTGGTCCGAGGACGGCATGGCGGGCATCTGCGACGACCGGCAGACGTTCTGTTTCGCCCTCGCGCTGTGGAACGGGCGTGATCCGATCATCAAGGAGCGGATGTTCGGCCTGGGTGGCGACGGCGGCAACCACGGCGAGGACGTCAAGGAGTACTGGTGGTACGAGGACTCCACGCCCACCCACTCGTGGATGCGCTGGCGCTACCACTACCCGCAGGCCGCCTTCCCCTACGACGAGCTGGTCGCGGTCAACGGGCTGCGCGGCCGGGACGACACCGAGTACGAGCTGGTCGACACCGGCATCTTCGACGACGACCGGTACTGGGCGGTGACCGTCGACTACGCCAAGGCCACCCCGACGGATCTCTGCATCGTGGTGACCGTGGCCAACCGGGGAGACCGGGCCGACCGGCTGCACGTGCTGCCGCACCTGTGGTTCCGCAACACCTGGGCGTGGGGGCTGCCCGGTGGCGACCGGGTGCCGCGGATCGTCGGCGCGGGGCGTCGGCTGGTCGGCGAGCACTGGGTGCTGGGGCAGATCACTCTCGACGGCGACGGTGAGCCGACGCCGCTGCTCTGCGACAACGACACCAACGCCGAGCGGTTGTGGGGGCTGCCCAGCCGTACGCCGTACCCGAAGGACGGCATCAACGACCACGTGGTCACCGGGGCGGCCACGGTGAACCCGGAACTGAGCGGCACGAAGGGCGCGCTGCACTACGTGTTGGACGTGCCGGCCGGCGAGCAGCGGCAGATCCGGCTGCGGCTGACCCGTACCGCCCCGCCGCCCGGTGCCGGCGATCCGCCGCCGGCCGATCTGGGCGCCGGCTTCGACGCGGTGGTGTGGGCCCGGCGTGCCGAGGCGAACCGGTTCTTCGAGACGGTGATCCCGGCCAAGGCCAGCGCCGACGAGGCCTTGATCGCCCGGCAGGCCATCGCCGGGCTGATGTGGGGCAAGCAGTTCTACCACTTCGACGTCAAGCGGTGGTTGGAGGGCGATCCGGGATCGACCCCGCCGGCCGGGCGCCGGCACGGGCGCAACAGCGCCTGGTGGCACATGACCAACTTCGACGTGATCTCCATGCCGGATCCGTGGGAGTACCCGTGGTACGCCGCCTGGGACCTGGCCTTCCATTGCGTGAGCATCGCTCGGGTCGACCCCGGTTTCGCCAAGGCGCAACTGCTGCTTCTGCTGCGCGAGTGGTACCTGCACCCCAACGGGCAGATCCCCGCGTACGAGTGGGCGTTCGGTGACGTCAACCCGCCGGTGCACGCCTGGGCCGCGCTGAAGGTGTTTGAGATCGACGGCAGCCGGGACCACGACTTCCTGGCCCGGATGATGCACAAGCTGCTGATGAACTTCACCTGGTGGGTGAACCGCAAGGACACCGGCGGCAACAACGTCTTCGAGGGCGGGTTCCTCGGGCTGGACAACGTCGGCCCGTTCGACCGGTCGGCGGCGCTGCCGGTGGCCGGGGTGCTGGAGCAGTCCGACGGCACCGGCTGGATGGCGATGTACGCGCTCAACCTGCTCGACATCGCCATCGTGCTGGCCGAACACGACCGCACCTGGGTGGACACCGCGACGAAGTTCTTCGAACATTTCGCCTACATCGCCGCGGCCGCCTATGAGCAGGGCCTGTGGGACGACGAGGACGCCTTCTTCTACGACGTGTTGCGGCTGGCCGACGGCACGAAGGTGCCGCTGAAGGTGCGCTCGGTGGTCGGGCTGCTGCCGCTGGCCGCGGTGACCCGGCTGCCCGCGCGTACCCTGCACCGGCTGCCCGAGCTGGGTGCCCGACTGCGCTGGTTCCTGATCAACCGTCCCGAGTACGCCTCGGTGATCGGTGCCCGGCGGCTCGGACCGGACGGCCGCCAGCAGCGGCTGCTGTCCATGTGCGGGCCGGAGCAGGTGGTGCGCCTGCTGGCCCGGATGCTGGACACCGACGAGTTCCTCTCCGAGTACGGCCTGCGGACGCTGTCCCGTGCGCACCTGGACAAGCCGTTCGCGGTGACCCTCGGCGGGCAGGAGTTCTGCGTCGGCTACGAGCCGGCCGAGTCGACCAGCGGCCTGTTCGGCGGCAACTCCAACTGGCGCGGTCCGATCTGGATGCCGACGAACTTCCTGCTGATCAGCGCGTTGCGCGACTACGCGGCGTTCTTCGGCGACGACCTCCGGGTGGAGTACCCGACCCGGTCGGGGGTGAAGAAGACTCTCGACGAGATCGCCGACGACCTCTCGGCCCGGTTGATCGCGCTGTTCACCCGGGACGGCTGGGGGCGACGGCCGATCTACGGGGCGGCGCAGTTGTTCCAGACCCACCCGGACTGGCGCGACCTGATCGCGTTCCCGGAGTACTTCCACGGCGACAACGGCGCCGGCCTCGGCGCCTGGCACCAGACCGGCTGGAGCGCCCTGGTCGCCGACCTCATCCTCACCCTGCGCCGCTGACCGCCCGACCGAGCGGCACGTGGGGGCCTCAACCCCGGTCGGGAGTCGCCATTTCGTCGAAGTGGCGGCATCAACTTCGGTCGGATACCGCCGTTCCGGCGGAACGGAGTCGATCAGGGCTCGTCCAGGCGCGATGAGTCGTCAATCCGTCGCCAGAGAGTCACTCTGAGTTGCCTGTCGCTAGCATCGGCTTCGTGTTGGGCGCAGACGACCCGGACACCGAGCGGGATGGGGCTGATCCGGGCACCGAGCGGGATGGAGATGGCATCGTCGTCGCCGCCCGAGAGTTGGCCGAGGCCGAGGGCTTGACGGCCGTGACCCCCCGCCGGCTGGCCGAATGCGCCGACATCGACCTCGGCACCCTCTACGAGCGCTTCGCCGACCGGGATGCGGTGGTCGCTGCGGTCGCGGTGCGCGGCTTCGCCGACTTGGCCGCCGCGCTCACCGCAGCCCGTACGGCGGTCACCCGGCCCTCAGAGGTGTGGCCGGCGGTGCTGACGGCCTACCTGGACTTCGCGTACGCCAACCCGGAGATGTACGACGCCATGTTCGCGTACACCCCGGACCTGACCCTCGGTGCCGAGCAGGTCCCCGAGACGGTGGCGGCGGCCTTCGGCGAGCTGCGTGCGGCGCTCGCCCCGTTGGCCGCCAGCCGGGACCCGGACACCCTGACCGAGTTGGGCTGGAGCCTGCTGCACGGCCTGGTCATGCTCACCCGAGGCGGCCGCCTCCGCCCCGAGGCCCAGGACCAACGCGACCACCTTCTCGCCACCCACCTCTTCACCCCTCCCGCCGGGTAGAGACGGCACAGCGACCCGGTGTGGTTACGTCAGTGAGTTTCCGCTGCCGCGCTCCACGGTGGTGTACCGGTCGGGCTGGCCGCACCGGCCGGCGACGCCTGCTATCCGATGATCGCCTACCTCGGACTGCTCGACTAGGCGGCCCGCAGTGAACTGCTGGTCGACGCGGTCGCGACCCTACCCTCGATCGTGATCAGCGTCGGTGGTCGGCGCGGTGTTACAGCAGGCTGCCGCTTTTGTATCCTGCTGGTAATCGCCCGGGGCGACAATCGTCAGCCCGCCGGGACGGGCCCTAGCCTCGTGTTCGGCGCCGCGGTTCGCCGGGGTGGGCTGCGGCGTCGGAGTTCGGTGTGTGGGGCACCGTGGAGCTGAGTGCGAGGCGGGCCGGCACCGTGCTGGGGCTGGTCGACACGCCGCGCCAGCGCTTGGCCTGGCCCGCCGCCCACGCCGGACCCGGGTCAGGGCCGGCACCTGCGGGCCCGGTCCTGACCCCTCATTCGTGGCAGCCTTCTCAACCGGCCACATCGCGGTGCCCTCCGGGTCCGCCCGACCGCACGGGTGATGAGCCTGGACTACTGGAACGGGTCGGGGCGGCGCACGGAAAATCTGGTCAACCGGCCGTCGGCGCACCGGTGCGAGGACCAGCAGCGGGCCGAGGGTATCGATGACCCGGTGCGCGGCGCAGTGCGACACCCCGAACAGCGGGCCGATCTGGCAGGGGCCACTGCCGGCCCGGTCGGCTGTCGGCGATGGCGCCACCGAACGCTCGGCGACCAGGCGGACCAGCTTGCGGAACTGGGCGGGCCCGTGAACGGAGAGACCGACTCTGGGCGGGCTGCGGTGATCACCTGTACCCAGGCATCTTGACCGGCCGTCCTCAGCAGACGGATGCCGACGTTACGAGAGATCCCTTAATGTCGATCTCCCGATATATCGACGATAGGGGTCGGTGTATCGCCAGCCATTAGCTTCCACTCGTCGCGTCAATCCGCGAACGGAGAGTGACGGGTGAAGATGAGGCTGAGGAGACCGCTGATCGTGGTCCTGTCGGTCGCGCTGGTAGCCACCCTGGGCGGGACGCAGCTCGTGGGGGAGTCGAGACCGGGCAGCGCGGCGAGTGCCGGACCGGATAGCACGGCGGGGGCGGGTGACGAACCGGGCCTGTTGGAACGGGTCGGGGGCGCCGCGCGGAACCTGGTCAACGGCGGGCCGCGCCCGGCGAAGCCGGAGGTGATCAGTGCTGGCCTGGCAGTCAACGAGAAGCCGCCGCCGACAAAGGCGTGGCCGCCCCAGAAGCGAATCAAGGAACTGACCGCCGAGCGGACCGCGAACAGCCGTGTCTACCAGCTCTCGGACGGGCGGACCCAAGCGGAGATCTCCGTCGTGCCGCTGCACTACAAGGACGCGAAGGGGCGTTACCAGCCCATCGACACCGCGGTCCGTGCGACCAGCGAGAAGGGCTACGTCCAGGGCAACCGGACCAACAACTTCACCAGCCTCTTTGGCGGCAAGTCGAAGGAACTGGTCCGCTTCGAGCGCGACGGGCACAGCATCGAACTCGGCCTGGTCGGCGCTGCCAAGGATGTCAAGCCCGAGGTACGGGGTTCCACGGTCACCTACCGGGGCCTGGCCGGTGGTGCCGATGTCGTCTACGACGTCACCGCCACCGCGCTCAAGGAAGAGATCGTCCTACGGGAGGCTCCGAAGGGGCCGGTGTCGTACACGTTCACGCTGGACACCGACGGCCTGACCGTGCAGCAGCGCAAGGACGGCTCCATCGCGTTCGTGCGTCCCGACGGCGGTGATCCCCTCTTCGTGATGCCGCCGCCGTTCATGTACGACGCCAATGACGACGCATCCTCGCCCGTCGGCAAGGTGTGGAGCGACAAGGTCACCCAGCGAGTGGCAGAGACGTACGGCCAGACCACGGTCACGGTTTCCGCTGACGCGAACTGGCTTGCCGATCCTGCCCGGGTCTACCCGGTGGTCATCGACCCGACCATCAAGATCCAGCCGGTCCCGACCGACGGCAAGGACGTGCAGATCTACTCGGGTAACCCCACGTACCGGTATGGGCAGGACGCAACGCAGTGGCCACTGAGGGTCGGTACCGATTCGGGCATCTGGCGTTCCCTGGTGCAGTTCGACACCAGGTCCATTCCGCAGCACACCACGATCGATGACGCCCGGCTCGAGTTGTACTACGACCAGACCCACGAGTCATGGGACTACGACGTGGCCATCGAGGCGCGCAAGGTGAATGCCTCCTGGGACGAGGGGACCGCCACGTGGCAGACCATGAAGGACGCCATGGCGGCCCAACCGTCCGGCAATACGGTCACGATCGACAACCGTACCGGCGGCCAGACCTCGGCCACGGGGGACTGGCCGTACTCCGGCAACGCGACGTTGACACCCCTCGCCGTCGGCGGTGACTACCGATACAACAACGATGCCATGGCCGGCAACACCCACACCTGGGTGCCCACGCTCACCGAGGCGGGCGACTACCAGGTCGAGGCGCACTTCGTGTCGCACACCGACGATCGCTCCGACAAGGCGCCCTACACCGTCCACTACAAGGGCGGCAGCGAGACCCACCTGATCGACCAGACGAGCCCCTCGGGCAAGGGCCAGTGGAAGACCCTCGGGGTGCATCCGTTCGATGCGGGCACCACCGGCAGGGTCGTGCTCGGCGACGTGGTGGGTAAGTCGGTCATCGCGGACGCGGTGCGCTTCACCCGTTGGGGTGTCGCCACGAAGAAGCAGGCGGTGTCCAGCGACTGGCTGTCGTTCCCCGTGCGCAACACGGTCCAGGAGTGGGTGAACGCCCCCACCACCAACAACGGCTTCATGCTCAAGGCGGTCGACGAGAGCAAGCTCAACCGTGGCGGCCCGATCTTCGAGGCGTCCGAGTACGCCTACATGAACGATCGGCGGGACTACAACCTGCCCAAGCTCGTCGTCACCTACGGACGGCCCGGCGTGGCCGTGCATCCGCCGACCACGGTCACCTCGACCGGCGCGGTGCTGACCTGGCCGGAGTATCAGGATCCGTCGGCCGGTACGAGCGACGACGCGGTCGAGTACCAGGTGCACCGCAGCGTGTACCAGAACTTCACGCCGTCGGCCGCGACGATGGTCGCGCCCGTCTCCACCGAGACGTTCACCTACCAGGACACCACCGCTGTCCCGACGGCAGCGGACAACACCGACCCGATGGCCCGGAAGTTCTACTACTACATGGTCGCCGTCAAGACCCGTGACGGGCAGGTCATTGCCGGTCCGACCCAGCCGGCGATGCTGCCGAAAGCCGGACAGATCACCAAGATCCTCCGAAGAGGAGCGACGGCCGCCGACGTGATCGACACAACCATCGCCTCGCTGAGGCCGAACCAGAACATCAACTATTTCGAGGGCGACCCGTATCTCGCGGTGGGCAACAACTCCACCATCTACGGTGACACGCGGGGTCTGATCAAGTTCGCGGATCTCTCCGGCATTCCGACCAACGCCCAGGTTGTCGAGGCCGAGTTGCGGCTCTGGACGGCCTACAACTACGGCCCCAACTCGCCAAGCAGCGGCATGATCGATGTCCACAAGCTGCGGCAGAACTTCACCGAAACCACCGCAACCTGGAACCACGCCTCCGCCGGAGTCGCATGGACGGCGGGCGGCAACTACGAGGCGAGTCCGCTGGCGGGCTTCGACGACTTCACCAACGACCCCGAGTGGGAGCGGTGGGACCTCACCGCAGCCGCAGCCGGCTGGGTGGCCGACCCGGACACGAACCACGGCCTGCTGCTCAAGTTCAAGGACGAAGCGGCCGACAACCAGCGCGTCATGATGCTCAACTCGGAGGCACCAGAGCCGTTGCTGCGACCGACGCTTGAGGTCACCTACCTTGAGCAGACTGCGGAGTCGACCTACTACGCCGCCTCGACCCCGCACGTGCTCACGCCCGACGAGACGTACACCGTGCCGGTCACCCTGTCGAACCCGTCGCTTTCCGAGTGGAAAACGACCGACTGGGAGTTGTCGTACGACTGGAAGCGGCTGGACGAGTCCGGCAACCCGATGGATGCCACCGACGAGAGTTTCGAGCTGCGCAGCCCACTACCGAACAACCGGCACCGGGCGACACCGTGGACATCAACGCCCAGGTGAAGACCCCGCCGCCGTCCGTCGACGGCAACATGCGTACCGAATACGTGCTCAACTGGGACCTGCGCAACAAGCACGACGGCCGGAAGCTGTCGGAGAGCGGCCCGATCGAGGCGCTGTCGCAGAAGATTACGGTTGCGGAGCCGACCTCCGACCAACTCGGCTTGGAGAAGTTCTACGCGTACGCGGGCAAGAACACCGGCGCCGGCGGCACCGTGATGAACAACCTGTACGCCGGCAACACCGTCTGGTCGTACAACGCGTTCACCAACCCGTCGCGGGGCCTTTCGACTTTTGTCCGGCTGACGTACAACTCCCTGGACACCAGCGACACCGTTGCCGGCTTCGGTTGGTCGCTGCAGGCGTCGTCGTTGATGCGCCTGGGCACCCCGCTGGACTTCCACCCCAAACCCAACCCAACGAAGATCACCCTCACCGACGGAGACGGCACCAGCCACTGGTTCACCTGGGACGCCACCGCTGGCGAGTGGAAGGCCCCCAAGGGCGTGCACCTCCACCTGCAGAAGCACCGCCCGGTCGACTGCAAGCCGAACACGCAGGAGCCGCGGGCCTGGGTGCTCACCCGCCCGGACCGCACGCAGTTCTACTACGACTGCGAGGGATTTCTGTCCAGCGTGGTGGACAAGAACGGCAACGAAATGCGCTTCACCTACGAGGAGCGCAAGTCCAGCAACAAGCCGACGAAGTTCCTGAGGTACCTGACTGACGCGATCGGCCGGGAGACCCTGACCATCGAGTACTACGTCAAGGGCCAGGACTACGACTACATCGACGACGAAAACTGGACACGGACATCCGCCCGACCCGCGGTGGCAGTGGAGGACAAAGTCCTACACCGACCGACTCGATCACCTGACCCAGTTCGCCTACGTGGACCCGGACGGGCCGCAGGGTAAGGACATCCACAGCACGGTCACAGACGCCGAGAACCGCGCGACCGTCTACCTGATGGACGGGTACGGCCGTGCCCGCCAGACCACCAACGCCAAGAACCAGACGATGACCCTGACCTGGGACGACCAACACAACGTCACCCAGTTGCAGGAGGACAACGGCGCTGTCTCAAGCTGGAAGTACGACGCCAAAACCGGCTACCCAACCGGTGGCCGGTGATCTCTCGTAGGGAGTCCGGTGAGCCGTTGCACCGGTTCGACATGTCGACGGCGGAGTTTGTCTACCGGATGATCGCGGACCCGGAGTTCGAGCCCTTTACGATGGCCAATCCGCCGCGGCGGGCCTTCTACCTGCCCTACTGGGCACCGTTCCCGCCGACCGATGAGGAGTGGGAGGTCCTCACCGACCCGAACCGGGAGAGCTGAACCATTGACCGCCAGCGCCATACGCTGATGTGCGAGGGCCCGCTTCGATACGGGTGAAGGACGAAGTTGCCCCCGGGCTGGGATGGAACTGCTGAGGTTCGCATCGTCTCGGCTCGGGGCACCTTCTGGGTGGCTGATCAGTTGCCTTTGACGCTGGTGGTTTCGGCGAGCCGGTCGGTGTCGAATAGCTGGTTTTGTCCTCGTCGTGGAGCCCTCTTGGAGACCGATTCCGTCGCAAGAACCCGTCTACAAATGGCTCCACGTCCTTACCCCACACTGTCTGCCACGGACGCTGCGCCCGTGTCATCCCGAACCGCCCCCACTACTGCACCGTGTTCTACCCGAGCGCGGTGAACCCGATCGGCAAGCGTATCGATCGCCATCTGATGCGCTGGGCAAAGTGGAAGTACAAGCGGCTCAAACGCAGCGACGAACGGGAACGGGCCTGGTTATGAGGCGTCTGGCAACGGTCGCCCGACCTGTTCGCGCACTGGGCGCTGCGGTACACGACCTGACAACCTGACCGGCACGAGCCGGAGAAGCCGAGAGGCTTACGTCCGGATCTGTGGGGGACGGCGGGTGAGATTCCCGCCGTCTGCCCGGCAATGGATCGCGGAGCGCGACCGCATCGACGACTACCTGCGCATCGAGTCCACGGGACCGGCCGAGCACCTTCGGCGGGTCTGCCTGCTCAGAGCGTGACGATGCCGATCACATTTTCCGCTGGCACCGTTCCGTTTTCCGACGAGTCATTGGCCACGCCTCGGTGGTCGCCGAGGAGGTAGAGCTCGCCGGTCGGCACCGTAATTGGCTGGAACTCCGTCGGCCGGCCGTCCAGTTGGACGTAGGGCTCGTCCTGCGCGGCGCCGTTACGGATGATCCGGCCCTCAGCGTCGCAGCAGGCGATAGTGTCGCCGGGGATTGCTACCACTCGTAGGACCCGTGGCTGTCCATCGGGATTCCAGCCGTAGCTGTCGGGTGGATCGAATACGACGATGTCGCCCGTGCGTGGCTGGTATTCGCCCGGCTCAATTATCTTGGCGGTGACCGTCGAGCCTTCCGTGATCGTCGGCTCCATCGTAGGAGAGTCGACCTGGTAGCGCTTGTTTGGGGCGTCATCGCCGAGCGACGCGCAGGCGGTCAGGGAGAGCGCGAGTCCGACCAGGACAGCAATCTTCCGCACGTCCAGATTATGCCAGCTTGAACCCGGCAAATCCAAGGCCGTGCGTGGGCTGCTGGGACGGTCCGGCCACTGATTGTGGCGGCGAACCGAATCCGGTGAGCAGACCAACCCTCCGGACCCGTTTACAGGGAGCGCTTTCCGGGCCAGCCTTGTTACGGTGACACGCCGTCGCGCTGAGTTGATTCTTACCACTTTTTGGCGGATGTCGGCACGTCTTGTTCCCTTATGCGGCCGGCGTCTAGCGTGAGCGGCGAAGAGTTTACGGGGGCAACAACATGCAGGTGGATATGCGTCTGCTCGGGACCGTGGAGCTTCACGTCCAAGGCCGGGACGCCACACCGGGCGCGGCGAAGCGACGAGCCGTCCTCACCGCCCTGGCGTTGGGTGCCAACCGTCCGGTGTCGCTGGACCGGCTCTGCGAGGTTGCCTGGGCCGGTGCGCCCCCGGCATCGGCGGTGGCCAACCTCCGATCGCACGCCATGGGCCTGCGGAAGTCGCTCGGTGGCCGGCTGATGGCCCGTTCAAACGCCTACGAGTTGCGCCTCGCGACAGGGGAGCTGGACGTCAACAGGTTCCACCGGCTGGCGAGCGAGGGCCGCGGGGATCTTGCCGCCGGCGATCCCGCGTCCGCCATCGGCAAGCTGCTCACTGCGCTCAGCCTCTGGCGGGGCCGGCTGGCGAGGGTCTTCCGTCGGGCACTGTCCTGGACAGCCACTGAGCCGCTGACATACGGGGACCTGTCGGTACGGTCGAGCCTGGCCGCCGGGGCCGCCGGTCCGCTCCGCCGACGGGGTGGCCGGTTGCCTCCTCGAGTTGCTCGGTGAGTCACCCGACGCCGCGGCCGTGCCGGACGGGATGGCGGTGCGGCTCGGTGTCCCCGCCGGTCGGGTGTGGCGTGCCTTGGAGGAGTTGGCCGACGCGTACCTGCTGCACCAGGATGAGTCGGGCCGGTACTGGCTGCCCGCGCTGGTCCGCGACTACGCAGCCGAGCTGGCGGCGATGCGGTCGGCAGCCCCGGAGGCTGGATGGCGGGCCGATTCAGTCGCGGCCTGAACGCCGGCTGGCTCAGGTGGTCTCGCCTCGCACGATGGCGACGGCGACCCGGCAGAACTCGTCCATGTCGGGTTCGAAGCCGGCGGCGATGTCGGGATGCAGGCCGCCTCGCGTTTCGTCGAGCAGCCGCTGACACACCTGCTCCACCGGCTCGCCGGCGTAGCTGTCCCGGACCCGGTCGGCGGCCGCCTGGAGGGCGGAGGTCAGCTGCTCCTCCAGGGCCCCACGCAGCTTCTCCTGCACCGGATCGCGCGGCTCCAGCGTGACATGTGGCTCCGACATCGGCGCTCCCTTCGTCGGCGGCTGCCGTACCCCGGCCCCACCGCCCGTCAAACCGCCTCCGGTACGGCGGCGACACGTACCTGATACGAGAACTCCTCGGCCGGTTCCTCGACGTACGACAGCCGGCG
Source organism: Micromonospora qiuiae (assembly GCF_016863555.1). Classification (GTDB taxonomy): domain Bacteria; phylum Actinomycetota; class Actinomycetes; order Mycobacteriales; family Micromonosporaceae; genus Micromonospora; species Micromonospora qiuiae. Next base: position 82,139 of record NZ_BOPC01000030.1, read on the forward strand.
GATCTGTTTGTCGTCGTCGTAGACGGCGACGTCGACCAGGACGCCGAGGTGGGCCAGGCCGATGTTGGCGATCCGCTTCTTGTCCTGCAGCACCGCGCAGACCCCGCCCAGCAGGGTGCTGGCGTCGGAGGTGCGGCGCCCCGGCGGGCAGCGCAGGGTCACCTCCACCTCGATCGGCCCGGACAGTGGGGTCCAGCCGGTTTGCTGCGCCGCCTCGCAGGCGGCCCGGAGCAGGGCGCGTACTCTCGTCGCCTGCCGGTGCCCGGCGGCGAAGATGGACAATGCTTCGGTCTTGACCGGCGGCAGTCCCTCCACCTCGAACGTCAGGGCGAGAGCGCGGGTGTCCTGCACCACGACGACACCTCCTCATTGGGACGATCCTGCCCAACCGGTGAGCCGGTGCGGGGCTGTTCCCGCGAGAACCAACCGATCGGGCGGATCGGGGTCGGCCGGTGGCGTATCGACGGCGACGGCGTATGCGCTGGTGGCGATAGACGCTAGTCGACCAGCACCCCCGCCCCGTACCGGGCCTGCGGCTGGGACATCGCCGGCCAGCGCGCGAGCGACCCGGAGCCGTCGGCGCCCCTGCCACCGGAGGTCGCGGCCCGGTTCCCGCACGTCGCGGCGATCGCCACGGCGGCCTCGCACGACGACGCGTCGGTGGTGGAGCAGGGCTGCGACGACCAGTTCGAGTTCGAGTTCGCACTGGACCTGCTGCTGGACGGCATCGAACGACTGCGACAGCAGGGCTGGACGTCGTCAGGCCGGGATCAGGTCCTTGGCGAGTGAGATCGTTCCGTCCGGGCCGTCGGCGGGCACTGTCCGGTAGCCCTCGCGCTGATAGAAGTCGATGTTGTGCTGGCTCTTGGCTCCGGTGAACAGCAGCACGCGGCGAGAATCCTGGCCCGCGGCGAGTTCGCCGGTGCGCAGCAGCCACCGCCCCAGCCCTCGGCCGCGCAGGTCGGGCACGACCGCGAGCCGGCCCAGATGCAGGTCGGTCCCGACGAGGCGGGTCCGCACCATGCCCAACAGGCGGCCGTCGAGCCAGAGGCCGCTGGTCTGCCAATCCGCGAGCCACTCGCGGACTTCCTCCGGCGATTCGTGCAGCGGCGGTATGTCCAGGCTGTCGTTGGCCACGGCCTCCTCCACCCAGCAGCAGCGCTGCAACACGGTGACCTCGGGCGCGTCGTGTGGAGTCAGTCGCCGCAGGTAGGAGCCGGGCAAGGGGCCGGGGAGGGTTCCGGCCTGCGCGCGTACGCGCATCGGACGCAGGCAGTGCGCGACCCGGACCAGTTCGTCCAGCAGGGCGACGGCCGCCGCGTCGCGGGTGGCGTCCGGCCGCAGCCGCCCCTGCTGCACCGAGTCACCGATGCGGATCGCGACCGTGGCACCCAACGGGACCAGGCGTAGCGTGGTCACCACCTGCTTGGCGTGCTGAACGGATCGGGTGCCGGCCGAGGTGTTGCCGTAGCTGACGAAGCCGATCGGCTTCCACGCCCACTCGGCGCTGAGGTAGTCCAGCGCGTTCTTCAGCGTCGCCGGCATCCCGTAGTTGTATTCCGGCGTGACCGCGATGAACCCGTCCGCCGCCTCGACCATCGCGCTCCACCGCCGGGTGTGCTCGTGCCGGTAGACGCCCGACGACGGATGCTCCTCCTCGTCGAGGAAGGGCAGGTTCAGCTCGCCGAGGGGCACCGTCACGACCTCGACGCCCAGCTCCGCGGCGTGGGCGTCGACCGCGTCGACCACCCACCGGGCCACGGCGGGGCCGAGGGCGCCCGGGCGGGTGCTGCACGACAGGACAAGGACGCGGAGCGGTTTCGTTGACATGGAAACGAAGGCTAGGTGCTAACTGTCCCGGCACGCGGCCCGGATGGAAACCCGCGGTCTGCTGCGCCGCGCACCCGACCCGACCGACGGCAGGGGCTGCCTGCTCATCCTCACCGAGCAGGGCCGCAACGCCCTCGCGGAGGCCGCGCCGGCCCACGTCGAATCCGTACGGCGGCACTTCATCGACCGACTCGCCCCACCCGACCTCGCCGCCGTCGAACGGATCGCCAGAAGACTCGCCGAAGACTAGTCGCCGTCGGCGCGCATCGCGGGTGCGAACGCGCAGAACTCGTTGCCCTCCGGGTCGGCCAGCACCCACCAGCGCGCCGTGTCGTCCGGTTCCCGCAGCAGGGTGGCGCCGGCCCGGATCAGCGCGCTCGGCTCGGATCCGGTCAGGTCGACGTCCCAGTGCATCCGGTTCTTGACCGTCTTGCGCTCCGGCACCGGGTCGAAGACCCAGTGGTCCCAGGGGAAGCCGTCCGCGCCGACCACCGAGGCGTACCCCTTCTCGCTCGTCTCGACCTCGCCACCGACGACGCCGGCCCACCAGGTGGCCTGAGCCACCGCATCAGCCGAGTCCACCACCAGCTCGAACGGCCCTGGCCGGGTGCCCTCGCCGGGCGCGAAGGCGCAGAACTGGTTGCCCTCCGGGTCGGCCAGCACCCACCAGCTGATCTCCGCGTCCGGCTCGCGGATCAGCCGGGCGCCGGCCGTCAGCAGCGCCGCCGGGCTCGCCTCAGCTAGCCGTAGATCCAGGTGTACGCGGGTCTTGCCGGTACGCGGCTCGGGCACCCGGTTCACCCAGATCGACTCGGCGTCGGCGCGGCCCGCGGCCGGCTCCACCCGGGTGTCACCGTCACCGGTGTCGACCAGTTTTCCGTCGAGGATGTCGACCCAGAACCCGCCGAGCGCGTGGGGGTCGGCGGCGTCCAGGCAGAGGTCCTTGAAGCGTGCGATCATTCGCCGATCATGCCCCCCGGCACCGACATCCACACCGGCGGCGGCCCCTGTTTTGCGCACCTTCGGGGAAGATGCTGTCTCGCACTGTCGATGAAGCAGCATTTTCCCCGAGGTTCCCGGCACCATCGGTGCCTCTTACGGCCCAGCAGCGGCTCAGCGCTTGCGGGTGCGGATGGCGTGGCGTAACTCGGCGAGGAAGCCGTCGAAATCGGTCGCGAAGCGCTTCGAGGTCAGGTGCAGGACGATCCAGTCGTCGCCGACCAGGCGGTTGAGCCGGCGCCGATCCCGATGGAGCTGTTCCGGGTCGTGGTGCCAGATGCCGTCGTACTCGATGGCGATTTTCCACTGTGGCCAGGCGAGGTCGAGCCGGGCGACGAAGGCACCATTGCGTTCGATCACGAACTGGGTGACCGGGGCGGGCAGGCCGGCCAGGACGAGCCGGACCCGGAGGCGGGACTCCGGTGGTGACTCCGCACCGCCGTCGGTGAGGTCGGCGACCCGGAGCATTCGCTTCCAGCCGCGCTCTCCCGTGTGGCGGCGTGCCCGCTCGCTCAAGTGGGCGGGTTCGACGAGCCGGCGACGGACGAGAACGTCGACAATGGCGACGGCGTCCTCCACCCGCAGCCACTGCGCGAGATCCCAGCAGGTGCGTTCCGGCGTGGTGACCGGAACACCGGTCCGTGGAAGCACATCGGTGTCGGGCAGGGAGGCGGTGTGCACAGCCAGACCGGCCACCGGACCGAACCGCTGACCCGTGGGCACCAGGACGTCGAGTGGCTCATCGGCCTCGACACGTCCGGCTCCGAACAGGGCCGCGGCACTTCGTCCGGCGATCGCCGCACCGGGCGGGATCAGCCACCGTGCCGCCGCCGAGCAGCGCGTCGGATGCGACACGACCAGTCGGGCGTCGGCGTAGACGTCCTTGAAGAGGGGCCGCCACGCACTGCTGCGCAGCTCGGCGTGGGTGAGCAGCCCCTGGGACACGACCTGGGAACCACGAAAGACGCGGCCCTGCAGGCGTCTGGGCCGCCGAGGAGAAACCGGCATCCGTCCACCTTGACCGCCGCCTGCCGCCCCCGTCTGCCTCTGTGGATAACCCAAACCCACCCCCTGTGGATGCCGCCCGCGAGCGCCGGGAGCCACCTGCCTAGCAACTTCGGGGAAGATGTTGCCTCCTCGCGCGACGAGGGGACATTTTCCCGGAAGTTGCTCGGATCTTGGCGCAGTGGCGGGCGGGGGAGGCGTGGACGGGCCAGGCGTAGCGCCCGCCCGGCAGAGGGCGTGAGCTGAGCCACACGGCCGGATGTTTGAAGCGTCTCATCCTGGTCAGGTTTCGCGACTTCGCAGCTCGGGCAGTGTTGCAGCTACGAATGGTAGAGGGGCGGTGACCTGCAGGTCACCGCCCTGAGCGTTCCGCCGTGCGCCGGGCACGGAGACCTCCCCGGCTGTTGCCCAGGTGCGAGGGGAGGGTCATGAGCGAGTGTGGCGAGCGACACATCCGGCTCAGCGCGGTGCTGCCTCATGGCGGTGCGGAGCACAGTGGGGGTCGACATGGGCGGGCATGACCGGGTCCGGACCCGACGCCCGGCCCGCGTACGCGTGGCGGCCACGGCTGCGGCGCTGACGCTGATGGCGCCGATGGGGGCCTGCGCCTCCGGCGGCGACGGCGGGGTGCCCACGATCAACCTGTACTACCCGCCGGAGCAGAACCTCCAGCAGGTGGTCGACAGGTGCAACATCGAGGCTGACGGGCGGTACCGCATCGTCAACCGGGTGCTGCCGCGCGAGGCCGATGAGCAGCGGGTGCAGATGGTGCGGCGGCTCGCGGCCGAGGACGACGGCATGGACGTGCTCGGTCTCGACGTGACCTGGACCCAGGAGTTCGCCAGCGCGAACTGGGTGCGGGAGTGGACCGGCCAGGACCGGGCCGAGGTGGAGGAGGGCACCCTCGACGGCCCGCTGGAGACGGCCCGCTACGAGGACAAGCTCTACGGGGCGCCGAAGCACACCAACGTCCAGCTGCTGTGGTACCGCAAGGACCTGGTGCCCGAGCCGCCGGCCAGCTGGGACGAGATGATCTCGACGGCGCAGCGGCTGAAGGAACAGGGCAAGCCGTACCAGGTGCTCGCCACGGGTGCCCAGTACGAGGGTCTGGTGGTGCTCTACAACAGCCTGGTCGCCAGCGCCGGCGGCCACATCCTCAGCGAAGACGGCACCGAGTCCGTGGTGGACGAGGGTGCGGTGCGGGCGCTGGAGATGCTGAAGAACCTCGCCACGTCGGGCGTGACGTCGCCGTCGTTCAGCAACGCCACCGAGGACCCGATGCGGCTGGAGTTCCAGGCCGGCAACGGCGCGTTCCAGATCAACTGGCCCTTCGTGTATCCGGCGATGCAGGAGGCCAACCCGGAGCTGGCCGAGCAGGTCGCCTGGGCCCGGGTGCCGGGCGTCGACGCGGACACCCCGGGCCGGATGACCATCGGCGGGATCAACCTCGCCGTCAGCGCGTACTCGCAGCACCCGGAGGAGTCTTTCGACGCGGCCAAGTGCCTGCGTAACGCGGAGAACCAGAAGTTCTCCGCGATCAACGACGGCGTACCGCCGACCATCGAGAGCGTCTTTGACGACCCGGAGATGGACGAGGCGTACCCGATGAAGGAAACCATCCTGGAGCAGCTGCGGGAGCCGGCGGTGCGCCCCCTGACCCCGGCGTACCAGAGCATCTCCACCGTGACGTCGGCGATCCTGTCGCCGCCGGCGGCGATCAACCCGCAGGCCACCGCCGACGAGCTGCGGGAGGCCGTCGCCGACGCCCTCGAGTCGAGGGGGGTCCTGCCGTGAGCGAGCGCAGCGAGCGAACCATCGAACTCAGCGCGGACATGCCTCCTGGCGGGCCGCAGCGAAGCGGAGGGCTGACATGAGTGCCAATTCCACGCCGGCCGGCGCGGACGTGGCCGCCGGCGGTACCGACACCCGCACCCGCGGGCAGCAGGCCGCCGTGCCCGCCCAGCGGGCCAACCGGCGCAAACGGGCCCCGTTGAGCGAGAACAAGCGGGCCGAGCGCAAGCTGGGGTGGCTGCTCTGCGCGCCGGCCGCGCTGGTCATGGTCGCGGTGACCGGCTATCCGATCCTGTACTCGGTGTGGCTGTCGTTGCAGCGCTTCGACCTGCGTTTTCCCGCCGAACGCGAGTTCGTCGGCCTGGACAACTACGTCACCGTGCTGACCAACGACTTCTGGTGGACCGCGTTCGGGGTGACCATGCTCATCACGGTGGTCACGGTCGCCGTCGAGTTGGTGCTCGGCATGGGCCTGGCGCTGGTCATGCACCGTACGCTGGTCGGCCGGGGCATCGTCCGCACCGCGGCGTTGATCCCGTACGGCATCGTCACGGTCGTCGCCGCGTTCTCCTGGCGGTACGCGTGGACGCCCGGCACCGGATACCTGGCCAACCTCTTCTCCGACGGGGCGCCGCTGACCGAGCGGGCCAGTTCCCTGGCGATCATCATGCTGGCGGAGATCTGGAAGACCACGCCGTTCATGGCGCTGCTGTTGATGGCGGGATTGGCGCTGGTGCCGGATGACCTGCTCAAGGCGGCCTCGACCGACGGGGCCACCGCATGGCAGCGGTTCACCAAGGTGATGCTGCCGGTGATGAAGCCGGCGATCCTGGTCGCCCTGCTGTTCCGCACGCTCGACGCGTTCCGGGTCTTCGACAACATCTATGTGTTGACCTCCGGGGCCAACGAGACCTCGTCGGTGTCGATGATCGCCTACAACAACCTGATCCGGGGCCTGAACCTCGGCATCGGGTCCACCATGTCGGTGCTGATCTTCATCGCCGTGGCGATCATCGCGTTCGTCTTCGTGAAGCTGTTCGGTACCGCTGCCCCCGGCAGCGACGACGGGGAGAGGCGCTGAGATGGCTGACACCACCACCCGAGCCAAGCTCCAGTGGGGCCTGCTGAACGCCGTCGTGGTCGTCTTCGCGCTGATACCGGTGCTGTGGATCATGTCGCTGTCGTTCAAGACCCCGGCCACGCTGACCGACGGGAAGTTCATCCCGCGCGAGTGGACGCTGGAGAACTACCGGAACATTTTCGACACCGACCAGTTCGTCCGGGCCCTGGTCAACTCCATCGGCATCGCGCTGATCGCCACCGCGATCGCCGTCGTGCTCGGCACCATGGCAGCGTACGCGATCGCCCGGCTCGACTTCCCCGGCAAGCGGCTGCTCGTCGGCGTCGCGCTGTTGATCGCGATGTTCCCGCAGGTGTCGCTGGTCTCGCCGTTGTTCGAGATCGAGCGACAGTTGGGGCTCTTCGACACCTGGCCGGGGCTGATCCTGCCGTACATCACCTTCGCGCTGCCGCTGGCGATCTACACGCTGTCGGCGTTCTTCAAACAGGTCCCCTGGGACCTGGAGAAGGCGGCGAAGATGGACGGCGCCACCCAGGGGCAGGCGTTCCGTCGGGTCATCGCCCCCCTGGCCGCGCCGGGGGTGTTCACCACGGCGATTCTGGTCTTCATCTTCTGCTGGAACGACTTCCTCTTCGCCATCTCGCTGACCTCCACCGAGCGGTCCCGCACGGTGCCGGTGGCGTTGTCGTTCTTCACCGGCGAGTCGCAGTTCGAGGACCCCACGGGGGCGATCTGCGCCGCCGCCGTGGTGATCACCGTGCCGATCATCCTGTTCGTCCTCTTCTTCCAGCGCCGCATCGTCTCCGGCCTGACCTCCGGCGCCGTCAAGGGATAGGTGGGTCAAAATGCGAAGCCAAGGGATCAGGTGGTAACTGTGGCTGACATCGTGCTCGACAAGGTGAGCAAGAAGTTCCCGGACGGCACCATCGCGGTGCGCGACGTCGACCTGGAGATCGCCGACGGCGAGTTCGTGATCCTGGTCGGCCCCTCCGGCTGCGGCAAGTCCACCACCCTCAACATGATCGCCGGGTTGGAGGACATCAGCTCCGGTGAGCTGCGCATCGGCGGGGAACGGGTCAACGACAAGGCCCCCCGCGACCGGGACATCGCAATGGTCTTCCAGTCGTACGCGCTGTATCCGAACATGACCGTGCGGGAGAACATGGCCTTCCCGCTGCGGTTGGCGAAGCTCGACCAGGCGACCATCGAGCAGAAGGTGGAGGAGGCGGCCAAGGTCCTGGAGCTGACGCCGCTGTTGGACCGCAAGCCGGCCAACCTTTCCGGTGGGCAGCGGCAGCGGGTGGCGATGGGCCGGGCGATCGTTCGTAAGCCCAAGGCGTTCCTGATGGACGAGCCGCTGTCCAACCTGGACGCCAAGCTGCGGGTGCAGATGCGTACCGTGGTGTCCCGGTTGCAGAAGCGGCTCGGCACCACCACCGTCTACGTCACCCACGACCAGACCGAGGCGATGACCCTCGGCGACCGTGTGGTGATCATGCGGGGCGGTGCGGTGCAGCAGGTCGGCCCGCCGCAGGAGCTGTACGACCACCCGCACAACCTCTTCGTGGCCGGGTTCATCGGCTCACCGTCGATGAACTTCCTGCCCGCTACCCTCGAGGAAGGGCGGTTGCGTACCGCCCTGGGCGACGTGCCGATCGGCGACCGGATCCGCCGCGAGCTCTCCAGGGCCGACGCGCCGCGCGAGCTGATCCTCGGCATCCGCCCCGAGCACTTCGAGGACGCCGAACTGGTCGACGAGGAGACCCGCCGCCGTGGCATCGTCTTCGAGGCGCCGGTCGACATCGTCGAGTCGATGGGCTCGGACAAGTACGTCTACCTCACCGTCGAGGGGGAGCGGGCCACCGCCGCCGAGCTGAAGGAGTTGGCCGCCGACGCCGGTGCCGCCGATTTCACCGGTGTCGGCTCGCACCTGGTCACCCGTCTGTCCGCCGAGTCCACCGTGACCGAGGGGGAGAACCGGCGGGTCTGGTTCAACCTGGAGAAGATCCACCTGTTCAACCCGGCGGACGGCCGCAACCTCACCCTCCGCGAGGGCCGCGCCGCCGGCGCCCTCGCCGACTGATCGGGTGCGATGACTACCGGGTACATCTGTCGTTCTGGCCGCGACAGATGTACCCGGTAGGCTGTGCCGAGCTGGGCGTCAGCCGGAGTCAGTGGGAGTGACGAGGCACCGCGCTGCCGCTGCCACCGACGAGGAAGTCCAGGTCAGCACCCTTGTCGGCTTGCTGTACGTGCTCGCTGTACAGCCGTACCCATCCTCGATCGGTCGCCAGCGGCGGCGGCTGCCAGCCGGCGTGGCGTTGGGCGAGTTCCGCTTCGTCGACCAGGAGGTCCAGCCGGCGTGCCGGGACGTCGAGGCGGACCAGGTCACCGGTGCGTACCAGCGCGAGGGGACCGCCCACCGATGCCTCCGGTGCCACGTGCAGCACACAGGTGCCGTACCCGGTGCCGCTCATCCGGGCGTCGGAGATCCGTACCATGTCCGTGACGCCGGCGGCGAGCAACCGTCGTGGCATGGGCACGTTGCCCACCTCCGGGAAGCCCGGGTAGCCGCGCGGTCCGGCGTTGCGCACCACGATGACCGTGTCGGGCGTGACGTCGAGATCCGGGTCGTCGGCGGCGACGGCGTAGTCCTCGATCCGGTCGAAGACGAGCGCCGGCCCGGTGTGCGTGAGCAGGCGAGCCGAGGCGGCGGAGACCTTCAGCACCGCCCCGGACGGCGCGAGTGACCCTCGCAGCACCACGGTGCCCGATCCGGCAGGCTGGAAGGGCTCGGTGAGGGTACCGATGACCTGCCGGTTCCAGCACTGGACGCCGTTGATGTTGTCGGCCACGCTCTTTCCGCTGACCGTGATCTGGTCCAGGTGCAGCAGCGGAGCGATCTCCTGCATCACCGCCGGGACACCGCCGGCGTAGGCGAAGTCCTCCATGAGGTACGTGCCGGACGGCATCAGGTTGACCAGCATGGGCACGTCGCTGGTGAGGGTGTCGAAATCCTCCAGCGACAGGGGGACACCGACGCGTCCGGCGATCGCGAGTAGATGAACCACGGCATTGGTGGAGCCACCGATGGCGGCGTTGACCCGGATGGCGTTCTCGAACGCGTGGCGGGTGAGCACCGTGGACAGGCGTTGGTCCTGGTCGACCATGGCGACGATCCGGCGTCCGGCCGCGTGGGCGAGGGCGTACCGTCGCGAGTCGACCGCCGGAACCGCAGCGGCCCCCGGCAGCTGAACGCCCAACGCCTCGGCCACGCAGGCCATCGTGGAGGCGGTGCCCATGGTCATGCAGTGGCCCCTGCTGCGGGACATACAGACCTCGGCCTCCGCGCAGTCGGCCACGGTCATCCGGCCGGCTCGCAGTTCCTCGGTGAAGCGCCAGACGGCGGTGCCCGACCCGATGTCCTGGCCACGGAACTTGCCGTTGAGCATCGGTCCGCCGGTGATCAGCAGGGTCGGGAGGTCGACGCTGGCCGCACCCATCAGCAGGCCGGGGGTGGTCTTGTCGCAGCCGGAGAGCAGGACCACGCCGTCGAGTGGGTTGGCCCGGATCAGTTCCTCCGCCTCCATCGCCAGCAGATTGCGGTAGAGCATGGTCGTGGGCCGCATGAGGGGCTCGCCGAGGCTCATCGCGGGGAACTCCAGCGGCAGGCCGCCGCTCTCCCAGATTCCTCGTTTCACCGATTCGGCCAATTCGCGCAGGTGGGCGTTGCACGGGGTCAGTTCCGACCAGGTCGTGGCGATGCCGATCACCGGGCGACCGTCGAAGACATCGTCGGCGAACCCCTGGTTACGCATCCAGGAGCGGTGAATGAAACCGTTGCGGCCTTCGGCACCGAACCACTGCCCGCTGCGCAGCGGCCGATTCGTCATCGACATCAGCACACCTTCCTGTCGGCTGTCTGGCCGCGGCGTACGCGGCGGTCAATGAGCAAGCGGTGGACCTGCTGGCGGCAGAGGCGACCTACCTGAGGCCCCCGACGGACAGTCCGCCGCGCCAGTGTCGTTGGAGGCTGAAGAACGCGATGATCAGTGGAATCACCGACACGAGCGAACCCAGGATGATCAGGCTCCACAGGGAGGTTCCGCCCGCGTTGTTCGCGGAAGCGACTCCCTGCCAGAGGCCGAGGCCGACAGTGACGGGGAAGAGTCGGTTGTCGGAGAGCATGGCCAGCGGCAGGAAGTAGTTGTTCCAGGACGCGACGGCGGACAGGAGCAGGACGGTGACCACCGCGGGGCGCATCAGCGGAAGGGCGATCTGGAGAAAAGTGCGCGCTTCCCCCGCGCCGTCGACCCGCGCCGCGTCGAGGATCTCGTCGGGGACCGCATCGCGCGCGTAGACGTGCATCAGGTAGACGCCGAACGGATTGAGCAGCGAGGGAAGGATCACGGCCCAGACCGTGTTCGTCAGGCCGAGCTGGGCGAACATGATGAAGGTCGGGATGACCAGGGCGGTGGCGGGCACCATCAGCGCGCCGAGCACGACGGCGAAGCTGAAACGCCGGGCGGCGAACCGGTACTTGGCGAACCCGTAGCCGGCCATCACCGCCAGGACCGTGGCACCGACTCCGCCGGCGAGCGCGTACAACGTGGAGTTCAGGATCCACCGGACATAGATGCCCCCGTCGTAGGTGAACAACTGTTCGAGGTTGCCGAGGTAGTTGATCTGGTCGGCGAACCAGAGGGTGTTGCCGCCGCCGAACAGGCCCGGCGCGTCCTTGGAGCTGTTGACGATGACCCACCAGAACGGCACGAGAAAGTAGATCACCAGGAAGCCGAGAAGGATCTGCAGCGGAAGGTGGCGCTGCGGCCGGCGGTGACCTGCGCTGGCGCTGCTGTGGTGGGACATCAGAGGAAGCTCCTCCGCTTGCGGGTGAAGAACAGGAATGCGTAGACGCAGATGAAGACGAGCCCGCCGAGGGCGAACGAGATCGCCGACCCGTAGTTGAAGTTGGCCAGCCCGAACGCCTGCTGGTACGCGTACATGTTGGGCGTGAAGTCGGACCCGATCGTGCCGGCGGCGAGGTACCGCAGGAACTGCGGTTCGTTGAAGAACTGCAGGGTCCCGATGAGCGAGAAGACCAGGATCAGGATCAGCGCGGGCGCGATCAGCGGGATCTTTATCCGCCGGGCGACCTGCCACCGTCCGGCACCGTCCATGCGAGCGGCCTCATAGAGCGTCGGGTCGATTCCCTGCAGAGCCGCGTACAAGATGATCATGTAGTAGCCGGCCCACTGCCAGGTGACGATGTTGAGCAGGCCGTAGAAGATCAGGTTGCTGCTCAGAAAGTCGGGTGCGGTCGCGCCGAAGAGCCCGAAGACATCGGAGAGCGGGCCGAAGCTCCTGCTGTACAAGAAGCCCCACATCACGGCTCCGATGACCGTGGGGATCGCATAGGGCAGGAAGATCATGAGGCGGGAGAAGCGGGTGAACAGGGAGGTCACCGCGTCCAGGATGAGGGCCATCGCGAGCGCGACGGCGATCTGGACCGGAATGGCGATGAGCGCGAAGCGAACGACGAACCACGCTCCGGACAGGAAACTCGGGTCGGTGAACGCCTTCACGTAGTTGTCGAACAGGACGAAACTGGTGCCCCCGATCAGCTTCTTCTGAAACAGGCTGAGGTACAGCGCGTACGCCAGCGGGGCGATGAGAAACGCCAGGAAGACGACCCCGAACGGCCCGACGAAGAGCCACCCCGTCAGGTGCTCCCGGCGCTGAACCTTGCTGCGGATCCTGTGCTTCTCATCGTGAGTGCGGGGTGCGTGCTTCTCGATCAACGACGTCATCGGACGGTGAAGCCCTGTTCGGTGGCGTGCTTCGTCACGTCTTCCTGGAGCCGGTCAGCAGCCTGCGAACCGGTGATGGAGCCGGCGCTCATCGCGCTGATCTGCTTGGTCATGGCATCGAAGTAGTACTGGCCGAAGGGGCTGTAGACGACGCCCTGGTAGGCGTTGGCGGCGGGGACGTACACATCCTTGTTCGCCTGCTGGCCGTCGAAGAACGCCACCTTCAGATCGACGAACTCCGGATTGTTGAGCGCCGTCAGGTTGAGCGGGAAGATGATCTGGTTGGTCCAGCCGTCGGTGAGCGACTCCTCGTCGGCGTAGAGGCCGTAGGCGGCCTTGGCCGCGAGCTCCGGCTTCTTGGACTGGCTGGTGACGGAGAAGGCCGACCCGCCCCAGTTCACCTGGACCGGGTTGTTCGGATCCCACTGCGGCAGGGGCGCCACCGCGAACGTGCCGGTGTCCTGTCCCTGGCCGACGCCCGCGCCGGTCAGGTATCCGGGGGCCCAGGCGGCCGAGATGTAGGTGGCGTAGTTCCCGTTGATGACCCCGGAGATGTACTCCGGGGTGAACTGGTCCTGCGTCCCGACCAGGCCCTTGCGTACGAGGCCGCCCCAGTACTCCAGCACGTCCTTCGAAGCCTGGTCGTTCAGTCGCACACCGATCGATTCGGGCTGGGCGGGATCGTAGGTGAACGGGGCCGCGCCCTTCTGAATCTGTAGCGCCATCATCAGTGCCGGGACGTTGGCCCCCAGGTCCCCGAAGAGCGGTCCGCCAGCGTCCTTCACCTTCTGGGCGGCCTGCTCGTACTCTGCCCAGGTCTTCGGCGGGGTGATGCCGTACTTGTCGAAGATGTCCTTGCGGTAGATCATCGCCAGCGGGCCGCCGTCGACCGGGACGCCGTAGACCGCGTCGCCGACAGAGACGTCCTTCCAGGCCCCCTCGCCGTAGTTGGCCCTGACCGCGTCGAGGCCGTACCCGCTGATGTCGACCAGCGCGTTCTGGATCTGGAAGGTCGGGATCCGGTCCATCTCGACCATGACCAGATCAGGCGCGCCGGTGCCCGCCGAGATGGCCGTCTGGAACTTGTCGTACTGGTCGCCGCCCTGTCCGACGTTGGTCCAGCAGACCTGTACCTCGTCGTTGAGCTTGTTGAAGTTGTCCACGACCAGTTGCATGTTGGGGTACCAGGCCCACATCGTGACAACCGGCAGGTCCTGCTTGGTGATGGTGTTGGTGCAGTTGCTCGCGTCGCTTCCGCCTCCGTCAGAGGAGCAGGCGACGAGGCCGCTCGCGGCTGCGAGCATCGCTACCGTGGCGAGTATTCGTGTCGTCTTCATCGACGTGGTTCCCTTCGGGCTCGCCAGCTTGCGTATGGCATCGCAGTCCCGAACCAGGGCTCCTTGCTCATCGTCACTCCCCTGCACGGGTCAGAGTCGCCGAGCTGGAATTTGCAACGATCGTAGCGTTATATGCAGTGGTGTCAATAGTCGATTGCGCCGAGGGTGACGCCGCGTTGCATAAAATGCAACGGGTGGTCGTCGGGGTCGTCCGCCAACGCATAGGGGATCTCCCTGAGCCGACGCCGAACGGTGTCCATCGTCGTGCCAGCGACGTGCGGGGTGTCATCCCCGGCTTTTACAGCCAGGACGTGTCGCGGGTGGGTTCCTTGCTGCGGACCGGGACCCAGTCGGTAAATCGACGATGCAGGTCGGGCGAGAGCTCGTTGGGGTGCCCGGGCGCGCAGTGGCGCAAGAGCAGCAAGAGCGGCAACAACGGTGGTGACTGCGTCGAGGTCGCCGACAACCTTTCGGGCGTTGTCCTGGTCCGCGACACGAAGGACCGTGACGGCGGGATGCTCGCCTTCGGACCGTCGGCGTGGCGCAGCTTCGTCGAGCTGGCAAAGACCGTTGGCTCAACCGTCTGACCGCCCCCAACCACTCGCAAAAGCCCTCGGCCACCCGGCCGAGGGCTTTTCGCCCCTCCTGGAGCGACTGGCAATAGGGCGGCGGGGTGGGTCCTGGCACGGCGGCCGGGCGATGAGAGCGCATCCTCAACCGGCACCGTCGCATGCCACAGGATGCCGCAACTCGCGGCCCTGCCACGGGGTGCCGCAACTCGCGGCCCTGCCACGGGGTGCCGCAACTCGCGGCCCTGCCACGGGATGCCGCAACTTGCGGTGTCAACCGGTCCGGAAAGCCCAACATGCCGCAACCCGCGCTGCCCGAAGGGCGGGATAGGCCGACATGCCGTAACCCGTGCTCGCCCTGAGCACCCGAATACCCCGGGATGCCGCAACCCGCGCCGCCCGCACCCTCAGACACATCGGCCACCAGGCATGGATCTCGCCGCCACCACCACCTATTGCCGGCCTCTCCGAAACGCTTGCTCATCTCCTGGGCCCGCTTGGCCCCTCACCCAGGCGTTGATCATGAGGTTAGCGGCAGTGGTTGAATCCTTGGGGTCAAGGGGTGAGTGCAATCGTTAGGCGGTGATGAGTTGTGCGAGGCGTTGGGCTGGGGTGTCCCAGCCCAACGTTTCGCGGGGGCGGGTGTTGAGTTCGTGGGCGACTTCGTCGAGGCCGGTCTGGTCGATGGTGCGGAAGTCGTAGCTGTTTTTGGGGAAGTACTGGCGAAGTAGGCCGTTGGTGTTCTCGTTGCTGCCGCGTTGCCAGGGGCTGTGGGGGTCGCAGAAGTAGACCGGGCAGCCGGTGGCGACGGTGAACGTCGGGTGGGTGGCCATCTCCACGCCTTGGTCCCAGGTCAGCGACCGGCGTAGGTGCGCGGGCATGCGGGTGGCCAGGGCGGTGAGTACGCCGATGACGGCTTCGCTGTCACGGCCGTGGGGCAGAGCGCCGAGCAGCACGTAGCGGGTGCTGCGTTCGACCAGGGTCACGATCGCTGAGGCGCCGGCTTTGCCGATGACCAGGTCGCCTTCCCAGTGTCCGGGTACCGCCCGGTCGGTGGCCTCCGCGGGCCGGTTGCTGATGTGCAGGTCCCCGATCCAGGGCCGCCGACTGCGGGCCGCGCCCGCGGCCCTCGATTGCGGGCGCCGCTGGGTGCGACCCGAACGCAAAGCCACCTGCCGCCCCAACTCCGCGCGCAGGTTGCCCCGCGACTGCACGTAGATCGCCTGGTAGATCGTCTCGTGGGACACCTGCAACTCCGGTCGGCCGGCGTACGTGGCCCGTAACCACGCGGCGATCTGCTTCGGAGACCACCTACGCGCCAGTTTCCCCGCCACCATGCGCCGCAGCCGCGTACCCGGCCCAAGCTTCGACGCCTTCGGCCGCCGCCGGGCCGCATCCGCCCGCCGCTGCGCCCACTGCGCCTGATACCCCCACCGATACGGCCGACGAGCCCGCCCAGACGGCAACGACCGCCCGAGCGGGTTCTTCGTCCCATGCCGCGCGCTGTTGTTCCGCGCCACCTCCCGCGACACCGTGCACACCGACAACCCGAGAAGCCCCGCGATCTGCGAAATCGTCCGCCCCGACCCCCACAAGTGCTCCAACACCTGCCGATGCCCGAACGTCAACACACCCGGCCTCGCCACCAGCACCTCCAGCCCAACCAAGATCAGTTGCACTGAAGCCTAGAAACCGCCATCTTCAAAGCGCCGCTAACCTCATGATCAACGCCACGACGTCGCCGGTGCGGGTCGGATCGTCGCCGGCTTGCGGATCGTGATCGTGTCATCGGTGCCGGTGCCGGTGCCGGGTGGGGATGGGTGGTTGGAGGGTGAGCGTGTCGAGCTGATGGCGTGAACGGATCGCGGGGGTTGGCTCCGATGGGCACCGGGGTGGTGCCAGGTGGTGCCGGGTGGGGCCGGGGTGGTGCCGGGTGGGGGCCGGGGTGGGGCCGGGGTGGTGCTGGGTGGGACCGGGGTGGTGTCGCTCGGGTCGGGCCGCTCGCCGTCGTCGGTGCTGCCGCCGGAGGCGAGGTGGCCATGGCGAACGCGGATCTCTGCGGAAGGCGTGATGGCGCAAACGGATCAGCTCGACAGGCACCGGAAGCGACAGTGAAAGTGAGAGTGCCATGGTGGCCGTGAGCCGGGACTGAGCCGGAGCCAGAGCCGAGCCCGGGCTCCACTGTGCGGCGCAGCTGCCCTACTCTTCGTACGGTGATCCCGATGACGGAGCGCCCGACGACCATCGTGGACCTGCCCGCCGGCCCGGTGGAATATCGGCTGGAACGACGCGGCGATGCCGTCGTCGTGGTGTTTCACGGCGGTCACATGCGGGCCGGTCTGACGTTGGACGAGCGGGTGTACGCCGAGGCCAACGTGACCGTGCTGGCGCCGTCGCGTCCGGGCTACGGCCGTACCCCGCTCACCACCGGGACGACCCTGCCGGGCTTCGCCGACGTGACCGCCGAACTCTGCCGGCATCTGGGCATCGAACGAGTCACGGCGGCGGTCGGCATCTCCGCCGGCGGGCCGACCGCGGTGGCCCTGGCCGCCCGTCACCCGGCCCTGGTCGAGCGGCTGATCACACAGGCCGCAGTGGGGCCGCTGCCCTATCCGGACCGCCGCACCCGTCTCCTCGCGGGCCTGATGTTCTCGCCCTGGACCGAGGGCGTGACGTGGGGCGGAATGCGGGCACTGCTGCGTCGTAACCCGGATCTGGCCCTGCGGCAGCTGCTCTCCGGCCTCTCCACCCTTCCGGCCGAGTGGGTGCTGGCCGAGTTCAGTCCCGAGCAGCGTACGCAACTGGTCTGGCTCTTCTCCCGGATGCGTTCCGGCGCCGGATTCCGCAACGATCTGCGGCCCCGCGAGGATCTCACCACTCAGGTCACCCAGCCGGCCCTGGTGATCGCCAGCCGCCGCGACGGTGGGGTGCCGTTCGCGCATGCCGAGGCTCTGATCACCCGGATTCGTCGGGCCGAGCTGGTGGAAAGCCAGGCCGATCACCACTTCTACGAGTTCGGCGCCAACTGGCCCGCCATCACCGCCACCATCGGCGCCTTCCTGGCGACCGACCCGACCCCCTGACCGATGCACCTCCTGTTCAGGCGGAGCAGGCCCCGGTGCGGGTCACCGGGGCCGGGCTGCTTCAACGATCGCGGTCACGCGGATCTCGACGCGCATGCCTGGTGCACCGAGCGCCGGGACGCCGGTCTCGGTCCAGATGGGTGCGCGGTCGCCCATGCGCTTGCGGAACTGCTCGACCATCACGCGATTGTGGGTCTCGCCGATGAAACCGTCAGCCTCGGGCAGGTGGTACGAGTTGACGTGCACCACATCGCGCCAGGTCGCGCCGGCGGTGGCGAGCGTCCGCTCGACGTTGTCGAAGGCCCGGACGATCTCGTCCTCAAGGGAGTCCGGGAACTGCCAGTCGTCGTCCCATCCGCCCTGGCCCGAGGTCTCGACGCGGTTCCCGATCCGGACGGCCTGGTGGTAGTGCATCCGGTCCAGCTGTGTCTCGCCGTACCCGGGCGTGGCGAAGAACTCGGGCCGTGAGTCGACGGCTCCGGTTGCCGGATCCCCGACGACCGCGGTCGCCTCGACCTCGACCAGGTGTTCCGGGGTGTGCAGCGCGGCGACGCCGATCAACGTCGCCGGGGACATCGGCGTGCTGCCGAGTCGGGCTGCGGCGCGGGCCACGCCGTCGAGGAATGTCGGCATCTTGTCCGGCGTCCAGTCCACGACGTAGACGGTCAGTCGGACGATGTCGTCGAGCCCGGCGCCGACACCCGCAAGGGCGGTGGCGACGTTGATGTAGCTCTGCTCCACCTGGGCGGCGAGATCGCCGACGCCGACCGTGACGCCGTCGGCGTCCCAGGCGACCTGGCCAGCGACGAAGACCTGCCGGTCGCCTGTCGCCACCGCGACCTGGTGGTAGACGCTGCTCCGGGGGAGTCCCTGGGGATCGATCAGGGTGACGGTCATGACGTGCTGCTCCTCTTCATGGCGTGGTCGACAGCTCCTGTGTGGTCGACAGCTCCGACCACGTGGTCACTTGTGGTTACTGAGGAACTGTAGGAGAGTTTGCATCGACCTGGAAGAAGGCACTTTTCGGTAACGGAGGAACCTGATGGTGACCACCCTGTCCGGCGATCCGGCCCAGGACGACATCATGCGTGCCGGCACACTGGCGCGTGAGATCTTTTCGGACGTCGCCAACAAGTGGGCCCTGCTGATCATCGAGACCCTGGGGGAGGGCACCCTGCGATTCAGTGAGCTGCGCGACGCGCTCGAAGGCATCAGCCACAAGATGTTGACCCAGAACCTGCGCATGATGGAACGCAACGGTCTGGTCAAGCGCGCCGTGCACCCGACGGTCCCGCCACGGGTCGAGTACACGCTGACCGAGCCCGGACGCGAACTGCGCGCCACGGTCGATCTGATGTGTGAGTGGACCCGCCGCAACATCGGGCACATCGAGAACGCGCGCCACAGCTTCGGCAGCTGAGCGAGCCCGGTGTCTCAGGTGTCACCGGCCGGGCGGGGCAGCGCGGCGAGCAACTCGGCCTCGCGGGCGGCGCTCAGTCCGGCGCGCCGTTCGCGGTGCAGACCGGCCGCACGTTCCCAGGCGAGGGTGTCCGCCAGCAGGTCGACGCGGGGCCGGTGACGCAGCCCGGCGGCAGCCGCCGCGGCGCCGCTGCGTGCCGAGAAGCCCTCCCAGCCCGGCTCGACCAGCCACATCGACAGCGACTCCGGGCCCATGTACTGCGCTACGCCCTGCGCCACCAACCACGCCGGGTCCGCGTCGACGACCGGGCCGCTGTGCCCGCCGACCGCACGGCACTGCTCGATCCACTCGCCGAAGGGCACCACCGGGCCCACCGCGTTGTAGGTGCCGACCGTTGCGGCCTGCGCACAGTCGAGCAGCCAGGCCGCCAGGTCGCGTACGTCGACCACCTGGGTCGGCAGATCGGGGGTGTCGGGCACCAGCATCGGCGTGTCCGGATCGCGGGCGGCGCGGGCCACCCAGTAGCCGGAGCGGTCGGTGTGGTCGCCCGGTCCGCCGATCAGCCCGGCGCGGGCGACCAGCAGCCGGTCGCCGATCTCGGCCGTGGAGGCCTCCTCGCAGGCGGCCTTCGCCTCGCCGTACCGGTCGCGGTCGACGCTGTCCCGGTCGGTCGCCGGTAGGGTGGCGGCCGACTCGTCGGCGCCGGGCGTGGCCTGGGAGGCGTAGATGCTCCCCGAGGAGACGTAGCTCCAGTGCCTGGCCTGGGCGCCCAGCGCCCGCAACGCGCCCCGGACGAAGCCGGGCTGCCAGGACACCTCGATGACGGCATCCCAATGGCGGTCACGCAGCGCGTCGTACGCCGTGGGGTCGCGGCGGTCGGCGCTGACGAGCACCGCGCCCGGGGTGACCTGCCCGCTCTCGCCCCGGGCCAGGCAGGTGACGTCATGTCCACGTTCGACCGCCTGGCGGGCCACCTCACGTCCGAGCCACGCCGTGCCGCCCAGCACCAGAATCTCCATGCCGCTCAGCCAACCAGCGACGACCCGACGCAACCAAGGATCTTTGCCCTGGGCAGAACGATCAGCCGCAGCGCAGGCTGATCGACTCCGTTTCGGCGGGATGGCGGGATGCGTGTGGGCCGGGAGACCGCAACACCGCCGAAACGGCGCCGGCGGCAGCCAGCGCGGCGGCGCCCGATCGGCTGGTCAGGACCAGGTCACGTGGGGCGGCAGGGCGAGGAAGTCGGCTCAGGACCAGGTCACGTGGGGCGGCAGGGCGAGGAAGTCGGCGTACCGGCCGAGGGCCTGCTCGACCTGGGTGCGGCGGGCGGGGTCGAGGTCGGCCAGGGGCTGCACGGCCAGGGTGACGCGGGTCTTGGCGAGGCTGCGTTTCCAGGTGCCGACGACCCGGCCGCCGACGACCACGGTGGGCTGAAAGACGCCGTTGCCGCCGGGGATGATCGCCGCCTTGTGCTCCGGGTCGAGCATCAGCGTGCGGTCCTTGTAGCCGAGCAGGTACTCGTCGAAGCCGGGCAACGCCAACACGTCGTCGACGGTCGTGCGGGGCGCGTCGAGCAGCGGCGTGGGCAGCACCGCCTCGACGCCGTCGACGCGTACCGTGGTCAGGGTGTCGCCGGCGGCGGCGATGGCTCGTTTCGCGTCGGTCGCGGTCAGGCCCGTCCAGCCGGCGAAGTCCTGCCGGGTGGTGGGGCCGTGGCTGCGGAAGTAGCGCAGCGCCAGGGTGGCCAGTGCCTCGTCCCGGTCGGGTTGGCGCTGGCCCGGCGCCCATTCGTCGAGCAGCGCGAACGTCTGCTCGGTGCCGACGTTGGGGGCGATGCAGGTGACGCCGCGCTGGGCCGCGTACCACAGCAGGTGGTACGCGCGTTGGCCGGCGCCGTCGATGCCGGCCTTGACCAACGCGGTCACGCACTCGGCGCGGGTCAGCCGGCCGCCGCCGGCCAGGACCTCGCCGAGCACGTCGGCCGCGCGGTCCGCGTCGGCCTCGGACAGGCCGAGGAACTCGCGTCGCCGGGCCGCACCGGCCAGCGTGCGTACGCCGGTCAGCTCCAGCATCCAGCGAGCGTCCCGGGACGGCACGAGGTGGATGGTGCCGCGCATCGGCCAGGTCCGCAGGGCCTCGCGGCGCTCCAACGCGGCGTGCACGTCCGTGTGGGTCGACCCGGGCAGCCGTACGCCCAGCGACCACATGCCGCTGGCCATGTCCTGCGCCTGCATGGCACCGAACCACTCGACCACCTCGGCCACGGTGGCGAGCGGGTCGGCGGTGGGGTGCGGACGTAGCCGGAGACTGCTCATCCGCAACGCGAGCGCCTCGGCGCCGGTCAGCATCGTCGAACCGGTCGTTGCCACGGGTCAACCGCCTTCCTTCGGGGTCGACCGCAGCATAGAAACCGGCACCGACATCGGTGCCCCTGATCGCGCTACGCCAGCACCGTTGATGGCGGAGCGCGATCCCCCGTTCAGGTTCGCCGGTGCGGGGCGGCGACGGGTTCGCGGGCACCGGTCCCATCAGGATGGCGCTTTCCGAGTCGGCCGAGAACTGTGACCCGCGCAACTTGCGGATAACTTGAGAAACCGAGCGCCGTCGGGCCCGGTCAGCCGTTGCGGGGCTGGGGTACGCGCACCGCAGCCATGCCGGCCGCGGTGGCGGCCTCGATGCCCAGATCGGCGTCCTCGAAGACCAGGCACGAGTGCGGCGGCACGCCGAGCAGTTCGGCGGCGCGCAGGAACGGCTCCGGGTCGGGCTTGGGCCGGGTGTAGTCGCCGGCGCAGACCAGCGCGTCGAAGCGGTCGAGGATGCCGAGGGCGTCGAGGGAGGCGGTGACCGCTTCCCGGGTGCTGCCGGAGACCACGGCGAACGGGATGCGCCCATGCGCGTCGTCGATGTGGCGCAGCACCCCCGGGATGCCGGTGGCGGTGGGCAGCAGTTGCTGGAAGCGGGCCTCCCGGCGGGCGACGACCGTCTCCACCGGCATCCGCAGGCCGTGCTGTTCGTTGAGGGCGATCACGATGTCCACCGTCGGCCGCCCGGCCCAGGCGTAGAAGAGCGCCTCGGGGAAGGGGCAGTCCCACTCGTCGAGGGTTTCCCGCCAGGCCGTGTAGTGCTGGGGCATCGAGTCGACGATGGTGCCGTCGCAGTCGAACAGGTACGCCTGGAACTCGCCGTTGGGCAGGGGCAACATCACCGGCCCAGGCTAACCGGCTGCCCGGGGTGGCTGTCCGGGCCCTCCGAGCCGCTGATACATGACCAGCAGGTCGACGTGGCCCTCGGTGGGGTGGCGGAAGCCCTCCGGAATGCGGCCGACCACCTCGAACCCCAGTGACCGCCACAGCGCCACCGCCCGCGTGTTGCTGGCCACCACGGCGTTGAACTGCATCGCGTGGTACCCGTCGGCGCGGGCCAGGTCGAGCACGTGCCGGCCGAGGGCACGGCCGACCCCGCGCCCGGCCGCCCACGGGGCGACCATGAAGCTGGCGTTGGCCACGTGGTCGCCCGGACCGAGCTGGTTGGGGGCCATCTTCGCCGAGCCGAGGACGGTGCCGTCGGTGTCGACCGCGACCACCGTGCGCCCCGGCAGGGGCACCAGCCACATCTGCCGGGCCCGTCCCTCGTCGATGTCCCGAGGCCAGGTGTACGTCTCACCCGCCGAGACGATCTCGTGCAGGAAGGGCCAGATGCCCGGCCAGTCGGTGGCGGTCGCGATTCTGATCTCCATCGCCCGTGAGCATGCCAGCCGGGAGGTGCGCCGATCGACCGGTTTACAGCAGGCCGGCGGCCATCACCGTGCTGTCCGTCGACCGGGGGACAATCCGACCGTTTGCCCATCCCGAGTCCGGGTAGTCGCCAAAGCTGATCCGAAACCAGGAGGGACGTGCGATGGCGGCACAGGTCAAGGTGGCGGTGATTTACTACAGCGCGACCGGCATCACCTATCAGATGGCGCAGGCGGCGAGCGAGGCCGCTGGCGAGGCGGGCGCGGAGGTGCGGCTGCGCAAGGTGCGGGAGCTGGCACCGGACGAGGCGATTCGTTCCAACTCGGGGTGGCAGGCGCACCGGCTCGAGACCCAGGACGTCGAGGAGGCCGAGCCGGACGACCTGAGCTGGGCCGACGTGGTGATCTTCGGTTCGCCGACCCGGTACGGGATGGTCGCCGCACAGCTCAAGCAGTTCATCGACACCACGGGACCGCTGTGGGCCAACGGGGCGCTGGCCGACAAGGTGTACTCGGCCTTCACCTCCACCGCCACCGAGCACGGTGGCCAGGAGACGACCCTGACGTCGCTGTTCAGCGTCTTCTACCACTGGGGCGGGATCGTGGTCGCGCCCGGCTACACCGACCCGAGCCAGTTCGTCGCCGGCAACCCGTACGGCGCGTCGCACACCAGCAACAACGGCGAGATCGCGCCGGATCAGGTGGCCCTGGGGGCGACGGCGTTGACGGCCAAGCGGGCGGTGCGCATCGGCGCCGCGCTCAAGCAGGGCCTGGCCGGCTGACCTGACGCGTGGGTGTCGGCCGGCGCCGGTGTGCCGGCCGACCGGTGGCCCGGGCGGGGGCTCTCGGACCCGCCCGGGCCACCGGCTGTCCACAGCGCTACCCCGGATCCGTGCGGCTATGCGTGGGCGCTGCCCGACAACTCGCCGGCCGGTGCCGGCAGCAGCTCACGCAGCAGGTCGGCCAGGACCGCCACACCGTCCGGGCTGAGCACCGACTCCGGGTGGAACTGCACCCCGGCGAAACCCTGTCCGCGCAGCGCCTGCACCGCCCCGTCGACCTCGTCGCGGGCCAGCTCGACCGGCCCGTACGGGCCGTCCAGGCGGTTGGCGGCGGCACGGGCGGTGAAGGTGGAGTAGAAGCCGACCCGCCGGGGCGTGCCGAACATCGACACCGTGCGTTGCAGTCCCTGGTAGGGCGCGGCGCGGCGGTGCACGGGCAGCCCGAGCAGGCCGGCGAAAAGCTGATGGCCCAGGCAGACGGCGAGAGTCGGTTGCCCGCCGTCCAGCAGCATGGTCAGCAGGGCGCGCAGGGCCTGCATCTTCGGGGTGTCGCCGGTCGGGTCGCCCGGCCCCGGTCCCACCACCACCAGGTCGTACCCGGACACCGGCCCGGCGTTGTGCCACGGCCGCACGGTCACCGCCAGTCCCAGCGCGCCGAGCTGGTGGGCCAGCATCGCGGTGAAGGTGTCTTCTCCGTCGACGATCAGGGCCCGCCGGCCGGCCAGCCCGGGCATGGCGAGGGCGCCCGGGGGCCGCTGGTCCAACCAGAAGCGGGCCAGCGGAGCGTTGCGGGCGGCCAGGGCGGCGCGTACGTCGGGATCGTCGGCGAGCCGGTCCGCCGCAGGGTGCGCGGCGGCCGGCGCCTGCGGACCCAGGCCGAGGGCAGCCAGCACCCCGGCGGCCTTGGCGTGGGTCTCGGCGACCTCGGCCGCCGGGGTGGAGTGGCGCACCAGCGTCGCCCCGACCGGCACCCGCAGGTGACCGGTGGGCGAGATCTCGGCGGTGCGGATGAGGATCGGCGCGTCGAGGGTCTGCCGGCCGGCGTCGTCGTGACCGAGCAGCGCCAGCACCGCGGCGTAGTAGCGGCGTCCGGCCGGTTCGTACCGGGCGATCACCCGACAGGCGTTCTCCATCGGACTGCCCGTCACGGTCGGCGCGAACATCGTCTCCCGCAGCACCTCCCGGACGTCCTTCGAGCCGCGCCCGGCCAGCAGGTACTCGGTGTGCACCAGGTGGGACATCTCCTTCAGGTACGGCCCGATCACCTGTCCGCCGTGCTCGGCCACGCCCGCCATCATCTTCAGCTCCTCGTCGAGGACCATGTACAGCTCCTCGGTCTCCTTGGTGTCGGCGAGGAAGCGCAGCAGCGCGGCCCGGTCGGCGCTCGTCCCGGTGTGGCGGAAGGTGCCGCTGATCGGGTTCATCATGACCAGCCCGTCGTCGACGCTGACGTGCCGCTCCGGGCTGGCCCCGACCAGCGTGCGCGCGCCGGTGTGCATCACGAACGTCCAGTACGCACCACGTTCGCCCAGCAGCAGCGACCGCAGCGCGGCCAGTGCGGCGGCCACCGGCGCACCCTGCACCCGGGCGTGCAGGGTGCGGTGGATGACGAAGTTGGCGCCCTCGCCGCGGCCGATCTCCTCGTCGAGCACCCGGCTGACGACCGCGGCGTACTCGTCGTCGGTGACGTCGAACGCCGCGCCGGTGGCGCGTACCGGCGTGTCGGGCAGGGCGTCCAGGACGGTGTCCAGCGGCAGCCGGTGGTGGCGGGCGATGCGCAGGCACTCCAGCGGGACCCCGTCGTCGATGCAGGCGAATCCCCGTTCGGCGACCTGCCGGTACGGCACCAGGGCCAGCGTGGCGGGGCCGGACGAGCCGGCGGGCAGCGGGATGTCGGCGAGCCGGCCGACGGCGTGCACCGAACCGGTGAACAGGTCGAGGTGGTCGGCGCCGTCCCGGCGGACCAGCGCGAACGGGCCCGGATCGGCGCCGCTGGCGAGGGTGGCGAGCAGGTCGGTCAGCGGATTCATCGGTCTCCTCCGGGTCGGGTGCCGCCGTCGGGGCGCCCGTGGGCCGGGAAGTGACCGGCGGCCGCCTCGTCGGGCGGCCGCGTCGAAAGCTACGCGCGGGGGTGGGCCGCCGGGTCGGCGGGCCACCAGCAGGTCAGTCGCGCGAGCATGCGTTCACCCTACGCGCCCGGTGCCCGGCGCGGAAGCCACTCGGGCACCCGACGCGGAAAGCCGATCGGCGTACCCGGTCTGCGGTGCGGTTCTGCCGCCGGTGCCAGCGGGTACGTTGACCGGCGATGGAGATTCTCGCGCTCGACCTCGGTACCTCCTCGGTACGCGGGCTCGTGCTGGACGGCGACGTCCGGCCGCTGCCGGGTGCGCTGGCCCGCCGACGGGTGGAGTTGACCGCTCGGGACGACGGCACCGGCACGCTGGACGCCCGTAACTACCTGGCCCGCCTGGGGGAGTGCCTGGACGAGCTGAGCCAGCGGGGCCGGTTGCGCGGGGTGGAGTTGGTGGCGATCAGCGCCCAGTGGCACTCGGTGCTGCCGCTCGGGTCGGACGACGAACCGCTCGGCCCGGTGCTCACCTGGCTGGACACCCGGTCCGAGCCCTCCGCCACGCAGGCCGGGCCGGCCGACCCGGACGCCTTCCACCAGCGCACCGGCACCTGGTGGCACCGCTGCTACTGGTCGGCGCGGCTGCCCTGGCTACGGGCGCACCTCGGCAGTCCGCCGGCCCGCTTCGTCGGGCTGGTCGAGTACGTGCTGGGCCGGCTGCTCACCGACGCCCCGATGTCGGCGTCCCAGGCATCGGGCACCGGCCTGCTGGACCTGCGCACCCTCAACTGGGACGCCGAGGCGTGCGCACTGGCCGGCGTGCGGGACACGGACCTGCCCGAGCTGGCGCCACCGGACTGGTACGGCCGGCTGGGGACCGAACCCGCCCGGCGCTGGCCCGACCTGGCGCGGGCGCGGTGGGCCGCCCCGGTCGGCGATGGCGCCGCCTCCAACGTCGGCTCCGGCTGCGTCGACCACACCCGCGCGGCGGTGACTGTCGGAACCTCCTCGGCGGTACGGCTGCTGCAACGGATGCCGGCGGGGGCGGAGTTGCCGCCGCTGCCGCAGCGGTTGTGGCGGTACCGGGTGGACCACGACCATGTGGTGACCGGTGCGGCGTACTCCGCCGGTGGAAACCTGTTCGCCTGGGCGGACCGGACGCTGCGGTTGCCCACCGGCGAGGCGCTGGACGCGGCGCTGGCGGAGCTGCCCTCCGAGGGCGGCCGGCCGGCGAGCGTCGGCTTCGGCGGCGACCGGCCGCCGGGCCGACGCCGCGCTGGTTCGGGTGAGCTGCGTGGCCTGGGCTTCGGCACCACCGCGGTGGAGATCCTGGCCGGGCTGATGCGCGGGGTGTGCGAGCAGGTCGTCGATGACCTGGCGGCGCTGGAGTCCACGGTCGGCCAGCCGGTGGAGGTGATTTTGGGCGGTGGCGCGATGGCGGCCTCACGCTGGTGGCGTCGGGCGTTCGCCACGGTGCTGGCGCCCCGCACGGTGTGCTTCGGACGCTACCCGGAGATCGGGGCGACCGGTGCGGCGCTGGTCGCCTGCGGCCGGATCGCCGACGCCGCGGATATGGCCGACATCGGCCGGACGGATGATCAACCCTTACCGACCACGGCATAGGCCGGCGGCCAGCGGTACCCTTCCTGAACCCTTCTTAAGGGCAGGCCGTTGACACTGCTCCGGGGGCTGGTTGGATGGACGGCGCTCCCCGGGCCGCGGCGGACGCATGGGGAGGAGGAATGCGTGGGTGTAGGAGCGGACCGGGCGCAGACGGTGTCACATCACCGCCGGCGTCGGTTCGATGTCCGGGTGGTGCCCCACCGGCGTCGCTCCCCGATGCGCCTGCGGGACTGGCGGATGCGCACCAAGCTCGCCACGGTGCTGGTCATCCCATCGGTCGCCTTCCTGGTCCTGGCCGGAGTGCAGACCCAGAGCCTGGTCGGACGGGCCACCGCGCTGAACAACTTCGCCGCGCAGGTGGGCATCGGGCAGGAGATCACCCAGCTGGTGCACCGGTTGCAGCAGGAGCGCGACCGTACGGCCGGCGAACTGTTCGCGTTGCACGCCGCCACCGGCGAGGACGAGAGCGCGGCCGTGCTGGCCACGCTGCGGCCCTACCGGGACGCCTCGGACCAGGCGGTGCGGGCCCTGCGTCAGGCAGCGGAGCCGCTGGCCGACGCCGACACCTCCTGGCGCGGCAGCTACTCCGTGGCCTCCCAGGCGTACCAGCAGGTCGACTACATCCGCAACGTCCTCGCCACCGTGGTGCTCAGCGACGAGACCATTCTCGGCAACTACCACCGGGCCATCGACGCGCTGCTGAACCTGCTCGCCCACCCGTCGCCGGGTGCCGACCGGCCCGAGCTGTCCGACGCGGCGCTGCGCTACGTACAGTTCGCCCGGGCCAAGGAACTGTCCTCGCGGCTGCGGGCGGAGCTGTACGCGGCGGCCAGCGCCGGCGAGTACGAAAGGGGTGCCGCGTCTCGACTGATCGATCTGCGGTCGCGGCAGTTCACCGCGTTGGGCGAGTTCCGCATCGCCGCCAGCACCGCTCAGGTGGCCCGCTACGACCAGCTCAGCCAGGATCCGACCTTCGTCGAGGCCGCCCGGATGGAGGAGCGGGCCCTGACGCAGGGCGCGACCGCGCCGAGGGTGCTCCCCGCCGAGCAGTGGTGGACGGCCAGCGAGGCGCGACACGATCTGCTGCGGCAGTTCGAGGCCGAGGTGCTGCGGGCGTCCGCGGCCCAGGCCGACACGGCCAGCAGCGCCCAGCTACGCGAGACGCTGCTGGTCGTCGGCTTGATCATTACGGTGCTGTTGGTGGCGGTGCTGATCTCCGTACTGATCGGTCGGTCACTGGCCCGGTCGATCCGGCTGCTGCGATCCCAGGCGTTGCGGATCGCGCAGATCGAGCTGCCCGAGGCGTTGGCCCGGCTGAAGTCGGTTTCCGGCGGGGTGCCGAACATCGAGGTCGCCCCGGCGGTGGTGCGCTCCCTGGACGAGATCGGTGAACTGGCCGAGGCGTTCGTCGCGGTGCACCGCAGCGCGGTCGGGGTGGCGGTCGAGCAGGCCACCATGCGGCGCAACGTCAACGCGATGTTCGTCAACCTCGCCCGACGCAGCCAGGTGCTGGTGGAGCGGCAGCTGGAGCTGCTCGACGACCTGGAACGCGAGGAGAGCAACCCCGACCAGCTGGAGAACCTGTTCAAGCTGGACCACCTCGCCGCCCGGATGCGCCGTAACGACGAAAGCCTGCTGGTGCTGGCAGGCACCGAGTCGACCCGCCGGTGGAACCGGCCGATCGGGCTGAGCGCGGTGCTGCTGGCGGCCAGCGCCGAAATCGAGCAGTACCAGCGGATCCAGCACGAGGCAATCGACGACCTTTACATCGTCGGGCACGCCGTCGGCGAGCTGGTGCACCTGCTCGCCGAGCTGCTGGAGAACGCCACCGCCTTCTCCCGGCCGGACACCACCGTGCAGGTGATGGCCCGAGCCGAGGGCACCGGGGCGGTGATCGAAATCGCCGATCAGGGCCTGGGCATGAGCCCGACGGCGCTGGCCGAGGCGAACACCGTGCTGACCAAGCCGCCGGCCGCGGACGTGGCGACGGTCGAGCGAATGGGGCTGTTCGTGGTCAGCCACCTGGCCGCCCGGCACGGCATCGAGGTGCGGCTGCACGGTGGCGCCGGCGGTCTGGTGGCCCGGGTCCGGCTGCCCGGCACGCTGCTGGCAGTGGCCCCACCGCCGAGCCTGGACCCGCCGTTGCCACCGCGGGTCCTGCCGGCCGGCGGACCCCGGCCGGACGTACCGAGAAACCCAGGACCAGCGGATCTGCCGGTCGCCGGCCGGCGACCGACCACCGTCCCCCGCCAGGCCCATCCGGTGCCGGTACGCGCGGAGGACGTGCTCGCCTCGGCGGCGCCGCCGGCAATCGGGAGCGTCTGGTGGTCCCGGGAGGGGCCGTCGTCGCCCGTCCCGGCGGCCGGTGCCGGCAGTCCGGCCCCACCGGCGGCGCCGGTGACCGCGGGAACCAATGACCAGGGATTGCCGGTACGGGTGCCGATGGCACAACTGAGCGCCGTGACCCAGCCGGCCCGTCCCGGGCAGCGGCAGCCGGCTCACCACGAGCCGGACCCGGAGGCGGTCGGCGGAATGTTGTCGCGGCTGTACAACGGTGTGCGGCGGGCCGAAGCTGAGCAGACCACCGAGATACCCGTGCCACCGCCGGGGATGTGGAACGAAGGAGGACAGCAGTGACGACCTTGTCGCAGGAAGCTCGGGACCTGAGCTGGCTGGTCAGCGCGTTCGCCGAGCGCGTGCCCGGAGTGGCGCACGCGGTCGTGGTCTCCTCCGACGGACTGTTGGTCGCGATCTCCGACCACCTGCCGAGAGACCACGCCGACAAACTCGCCGCGGTGACCTCGGGCCTGATGAGCATCACGGCCGGCGCCGCGCAGATGTTCGACGGCGACGTGGTCAAGCAGACCGTGGTCGAGATGGGCCGCGGCTACTTCCTGGTGATGCAGGTACGCGACGGCTCGATCCTGGCCACCCTGGCGGCGGCGGACGCCGACATCGGTGTGGTGGGCTACGAGATGGCCCGGCTGGCCAAGCAGGCGGGGGAGATGCTCACCCCCGCCCTCCGCGCCGAACTCCAACAGGCCCTCCCCCGCTGAGGTGTAAGGAAGGGCCCCCTTTTAACGCCTGCGGTAGTAGAAGGGCCCCCTTTTAACATCGGGTCCGGTGCGGTGGCGCAGCGTCCGTCACGATCGACAACGCAAGGTAGTTACCGCGCTCATGGGCAACTGTCTACCGTGCACGCGTACCCGCAATCGACCGCGGTTGCGGCGGTGTCGGAATCGGGGTCGTGCGCTCACGACGGCCGAATGCTGGGTGTCTGCCGGTGGCCCGCGCTCGTGCTTGTAGAGACCGTGTGAGGGCTGAGGAAGAGTGGTCAGTGGACGCGGAGGTACGTGAGCCTGCGCCGCCCGGGCCACGAGCCGTACGAACTCGCCCTGCTGGACTGCACCCACCCGACGATCCCGGACGGCTTCCGGCGGCCGGTCGGCGGGCTGCTGCTCAACTTCGAGGTGCCCGACGTGGACGCGCAGTGGCAACGCCTCGCCGTCGCGGGCGGGCTGCGGGCCGAGCTGGAGCTGCGCAGCGAGGACTTCGGGCAGCGACACTTCATCGTGGTCGATCCGAACGGAGTGCTGATCGACGTCATCACGCCGATCGAGCCCACAGGCGAGTACGCCGAGCAGTACACCGACGCGTCGAGTCGCTCCTGACAGCCGGGTGGCTCGTACGTCACCGACTAGCGAGCCGCTGACGTACGACGGCCTACCGCAGCCCGTACGCGGCCGGTCGAGAGGCGCACCACCAGGTGATGGTGGCAGCGACCGCGACGGCGCCGCTGAAGACGAACGGTGCCCCGAGGCCGGCGCGGGCGGCCAGCGCGCCGCCGGCCAGCGCACCCAGCGCGGTGCAGCCGTAGGTGACCAGGCGGGAGGCGGCGATCACCCGGCCGAGCAGCCCGATCGGCACCAGCCGCTGCCGTACGGAGAGCGCGGCGACGTTGAGTACGGCGAACGCGGCGCTGGTGGAGACCACCACGACGACTGCGGCCGTGCGATCGGTGACCACGGCCAGCAGGGCCGGTACGCCGGCGGTGACCGCCATCGACCAGGTCAGCATGGTGCGGTGGCGGAACCGGGCGATCAGCCGGTCAGCGGCGAACGACCCGATCAGACCGCCGGCGGCCCCGGTGGCCAGCAGCAGGCCGAAGCCGAACGCGCCGAGGCCGAGGGCGTCGCGGGCGTAGAGCACGAAGATCGCGAACCAGGCGGTGTCGGCGGCGGCGACGGCAGCGGTGACCAGCACCAGGGTGCGCAGCATCGGCTGGCGGACGAGCCAGCGCAGGCCGGCCAGGATCCCGTCGTGCTCGGCGACCGGCGTGTCGCCGCCGGTGGCGCTGGTGGCGGTGGCGCCGGTGGTGGCGGTGGCGGTGGCGGCGCTGGTGGCGCTGGTGGCGCTGGTGGCGGTGGTGGCGGTGGCGCTGGTGGCGGCGCTGCCCCGGTGGGTCAGGGTGAGCGGCAGCGAGAGCACGAGCATCACGGCCAGGGCGAGCGCGGCGCCGTTGACGGCGAAGGGGATGGCTGCCCCGAGGACGAACAGCAGCGCGCCCACCGGCGGGCCGACGAACTCGTTGCCGACGATCTCGCCTGCCACCAGTCGACCGTTGGCCCTCTCCAGTTGGGCGTCGGCGACGAGCCGTGGTACGGCGGTCTGGGCGGCGGTGTCGCGGATGGTCTCGCCGACGCCGAGCAGGAACGCGGCGGCCACGACCAGGGCGATCGTGGCCCAACCCAGGGCTACCGTGGCGGCGAGGGTGGCCAGCACGACGACCCGTCCGGTGTCGGCGGCGGCGAGCAGTGTCCGGGCGCCCCGGCGGTCGGCGAGGGCGCCGGCGAGCAGGCCGGAGACGAGCCAGGGCAGGAACTGGGCGGCGGCGACGGCGGCCACGGCCAGTGGATCGTCGGTGAGGGCGGCGGCCAGTAGCGGAAACGCGGCCACCCGGATGCCGTCGCCCAGGTTGGCCAGCGCGGCGGCGCTCCAGAAGGTCCAGAACGGCCGCCCGAGCGAGCGGACATGGTGCTCCACGTGACGACTCTACCGAGCGGGTACGCCCGGACGCGTACAGGCTTGCTGGCGCCCGGACGCGTACCCGCTTGCCGGAGATCGATGCGTATCCGCTCGCCGGCGCCCGACGGCTGCCGGCGAGCGGATGTGTTAAGAAGGGACCCTTCCTCTACACGAGGCGTTAAAAAGGTGCCCTTCCTTGCACCCTCAGAGGGAGTTGTCGGCGATGACCTGGCGGTACCAGTGGGCGCTGCGCTTGAGGACGCGGCGCTGGGTGGGGTAGTCGACGTAGATCAGGCCCCAGCGCTGGTCGTAACCCTCGGCCCACTCGAAGTTGTCGAGCAGGGACCAGACGTGGAAGCTCTCCAGCGGCACCCCGTCGGTGATGGCCCGGTGGGCGGAGGCCAGGTGGTCGCGGAGGAAGGCGACCCGCTCGGTGTCCTCGACGGTGCCGTCGGCGGCGAGGAGGTCGGGGGTGGGCAGGCCGTTCTCGGTGACGGTGAGCGGTACCGGGCCGTAGTCGCGGGTGACCCGGGTCAGGATGTCGTACATGCCCTCCGGGTAGATCTGCTGCCAGCTGGCCTCGGAGGTGGGCCAGCGGCGGACGGTACCGCCGTCGGCGGTGACGTAGATCGGGGTGTAGTACTGCACCGCGAGCAGGTCGACGGGGGAGGAGATGATGTCCAGGTCGCCGTCGCGGATGCCACGGACCATCCGGCTGCCGGGGCCGAGGTCGTCCAGCACGTCCTGCGGGTAGCTGCCCTTGAACGCCGAGTCGAGGTAGAGCCGGTTCTCGTAGCCGTCGTACAGGCGGGTGGCCTCCGCGGCGGCGGGGGAGTCGTCGGCGGGGTAGCACGGGTGCAGGTTGAAGGCCGGACCGATGCGGCCGGTGCCGCTCTCGGCGCGCAGGGCCCGGACCGCGAGGCCGTGGGCGAGTTGCAGGTGGTGGGCGACGAGGTACGCGGCGTCCGGGTCCTGTCGGCCGGGGGCGTGGTGACCCTGTAGGTAGCCGTTCTGTACGACGGTCTTGGGCTCGTTGATGGTGAGCCAGACCGGCACCCGGTCGCCGAGTGCGGTGAAGACGGTGGCGGCGTAGTCGGCGAAGCGTTGGGCGACATCGCGGGACTCCCAGCCGCCGGCGTCCTGCAGCGACTGCGGCAGGTCCCAGTGGAACAGGGTGGCCATCGGGGCGATGCCGCGCTCGTGCAGTCCGTCGACCAATCGACGGTAGAAGTCGAGGCCGCGTTGGTTGGCGGCGCCGGTGCCGTCGGGCTGGATGCGCGGCCAGGAGATGGAGAACCGGTAGCTGCGCAGCCCCAGGTCGCGCATCAGATCGAGGTCTTCGGCGTAGCGGTGGTAGTGGTCGGCGGCGACGTCACCGGTGTCGCCGTTGCGGATGCGTCCCGGCGTGTGGCTGAAGGTGTCCCAGACCGACTCGCCACGGCCGTCCTCCTTGGCGGCGCCTTCGATCTGGTACGCCGAGGTGGCCGCGCCCCAGCCGAAGTCCGGCGGGAAGGGTAACCGGGGGGCGGCGCTGGCGGCCGGGTCGGTGTGGTCCGTGGGCTCGTCGGACCGGCAGCCGGCGAGAGCGGCGGTGCCGACGGCGGTGGCGCCGACAGCCGGGCCGGCCTGGGTGGCGGCGGCCGAGAGCGCCGCGCGGCGCAGCAGGTGACGCCTGGTGAGCATCGACATGGGTTCTCCTCATGGATGGGTTGACCGCCTGAGCCCGGGAGCGCTCCCAATCAAGGGTAGGGGTAGGCGGTAGCCGCCGAAGCATGATCGTCGCAGAGGGCGGGCAGCCGCGGTGGCGGGGGTGTCAGGTGAGAAGGGAGTGGGCGTTGCCGGTCGGGGCGTCGGGTGCGGCGGGACCGGGTACGCCGAGTGCCGCGGGCGGACCGTCGGCGCGCGCCCGGGCGGTCGGCGGGGCGGCGCGGATGGCGGTCGGCGGGCGGGTCGACTGCCGTGCGGTGCGCGCGGGTGATGCGCGTCTGACCCGTCGGCCTCTTTTCCCATCGTGAACGGGGGTTTAGTGTGGGGACGGGGGAGGGCAACCCCCGTCCCCACCATGTTGCGGTACACGCACGTGCGGATTGGCGTCCCAGTCGTGCGTGTCGCGCGGGAGCCGGGCCACGCGAGTGGCTGAGGATCCACCTCCCTCCACGTTGGTGGGGCGGCGGCTGACGGCGGTGTCCGGGCTGGCCCGCCGTCGGCCTGTGGGCTTCATCCCCGATGTCGTGGGCACGACACGGGCGATCTTCGGGTTGGAACTCCGTCGATGGAAGCGCTCCCATCGACGTTGCTGCGACTGTAACGCCCGTCACGACTTTGTGAAAGCCCCAAAACGAGATCGAAACAACTCGGTGTTTCCGGAAACTCCGTCGCTGGTATTGGGAGCGCTTCCATGACAGACTGTCGATCGACCGCGTAGAGCCAGGTATCGCGTGAGCGCGGGTCGCCGAGGGCATCCGGTGCGTCCGGTACGGCGTCCTGTCAGCAGCGGCAGCCGTTCCACGGCGCCCGCCACCACCGGCCGTCGGGCCGGAGAGACCACCATCCACTGACGTCGCGCGGCCCTCGTGTCGGCGCAGGCGTCACCGCCGGGGCGGCACGTCCCCGGCCTGGTCCGAGGAGACACCGCGCAGATGAGGAATCTGGCAAGACGTCGACGGCTGGCGTGGCTCGCCGCC
This sequence comes from Micromonospora qiuiae, assembly GCF_016863555.1. GTDB lineage: Bacteria > Actinomycetota > Actinomycetes > Mycobacteriales > Micromonosporaceae > Micromonospora > Micromonospora qiuiae. The sequence goes on from NZ_BOPC01000030.1 coordinate 116,979, forward strand.
GCGGCACTGGCGCTCGGCGGGGTGGCCCTACCCGCCACCGCCGCGCAGGCCGCGCCGGCCTGCGACGTGGTCTACACGACCAACGACTGGAGCAACGGCTTCACCGCCAACGTGACCATCAAGAACCTCGGCGACCCGATCAACGGCTGGACGCTACGGTTCGCCTTCCCCGGCAACCAGCGGGTCACCCAGGGCTGGTCGGCCCGGTGGAGCCAGAGCGGCAACCAGGTCACCGCCACCAACGAGTCCTACAACGGCAACCTGTCCACCGGCTCGTCGGTCGACATCGGCTTCAACGGCTCGTACACCGGCAGCAACCCGAAGCCGACGTCGTTCTCGATCAACGGGGTCACCTGTGGTGGCGTCGCGCAGCAGCCTCCGACGGTGAGCCTGTCGGTCCCCGCCGGCCCGTTCGTGGCCCCGGCGACCGTGCCGCTGACCGCCACCGCGAGCGACCCGGACGGCACGATCGCCCGGGTCGAGTTCTACCGCAACGGGCTGCTGGTCAACACCGACACCACCGCCCCGTACGCGTACACACTGGAGAACCTGCCGGCCGGTGACTACACCGTCCAGGCCAAGGCGTACGACAACAGCGGTCTGTCGGCGGTCGCCGAGCGGTCGTTCACCGTCACCGCCGCCACCTCGCCGGCGCTGGTGGTCACCCCGGCCGCGCTGAGCGTGCCCGAGGGCGGCAGCTCGACGTTCAACGTCAAGCTGAACCGAGCGCCCACCGCGAACGTCGCGGTGAGCCTGGCGCGTACCGGCGACACGGACATCACCGTCTCGCCGACCTCGCTGACGCTGACCCCGTCCAACTGGAGCACCGGGGTCGACGTGACCGTCCGGGCCGCCGAGGACGCCGACACCGTCGGCGGCACCGCCACCATCACCGCCTCGGCCACCGGCTACACCTCGGCCTCGGTCACCGTCACCGAAATCGACAACGACGTGCCCGGCGGCGACGGCGAGTACGTCCAGCGCTTCCTGGCCCAGTACGGCAAGATCAAGAACTCGGGGTACTTCAGCCCCGAGGGCGTGCCGTACCACTCCATCGAGACGCTCATCGTCGAGGCGCCGGACCACGGCCACGAGACCACCTCCGAGGCGTTCAGCTTCTGGCTGTGGCTGGAGGCGTACTACGGGCGGGTGACCCAGAACTGGGCGCCGTTCAACAACGCCTGGACGGTGATGGAGAAGTACATCATCCCGTCCGCGGCCGACCAGCCGACCGCCGGTTCCGCCGGCGACGCCACCTACGCCGCCGAGCATGACCTGCCCAGCCAGTACCCGTCTCAGCTGGACTCCAACGTGCCGGTGGGCAAGGACCCGCTGCGCTCGGAACTCCAGCAGACCTACGGCACCGGCTCGATCTACGGCATGCACTGGCTGCTGGACGTGGACAACGTCTACGGCTACGGCCGCTGCGGCGACGGCACCACCCGGCCGGCGTACATCAACACCTTCCAGCGCGGCACCCAGGAGTCGGTGTGGGAGACCGTGCCGCAGCCGTCCTGCGACACCTTCCGCCACGGCGGCCAGTACGGCTACCTGGATCTGTTCATCAAGGAGTCGCAGGCCCCGGCCAAGCAGTGGAAGTACACCAACGCCCCGGACGCCGACGCCCGGGCCGTGCAGGCCGCGTACTGGGCCCTGACCTGGGCCAAGGAGCAGAACAAGCAGGCCGACGTGGCGGCCACCGTGACCAAGGCCGCAAAGATGGGCGACTACCTGCGGTACGCCCTGTTCGACAAGTACTTCAAGCGGATCGGCAACTGCGTCGGGGCCAGCGCCTGCCCGGCGGGCAACGGCCGCGACTCCGCCCACTACCTGCTCTCCTGGTACTACGCCTGGGGCGGGGCGTACGAGACCAGCCAGAACTGGTCGTGGCGGATCGGCTCCAGCCACAGCCACTTCGGCTACCAGAACCCGTTCGCGGCCTGGGCGCTGACCAACGTCAACGAGCTCAAGCCTCGCTCGGCCTCGGCGGCGGCGGACTGGACCAACAGCCTCAACCGGCAGTTGGAGCTCTACACCTGGCTCCAGTCGGCAGAGGGCGGCATCGCCGGTGGCGCGACCAACAGCTGGGGTGGGCACTACGGCACGCCGCCGGCCGGCACGGCCACCTTCTACGGCATGTTCTACGACGAGGACCCGGTCTACAACGACCCGCCGTCGAACCAGTGGTTCGGCATGCAGGCCTGGTCGATGCAGCGCATCGCCGAGCTGTACCTGGTCACCGGCAACGCCAAGGCCAAGGCGCTGCTGGACAAGTGGGTGCCGTGGGCCATCGCCAACACCACGCTGGGCACCAACTGGTCCATCCCGTCGGACCTGAAGTGGACCGGCCAGCCCAACAACTGGAACCCGAACAACCCGCAGCCGAACACCAACCTGCACGTCGAGGTGACGGTCAAGGGCCAGGACGTCGGCGTCGCCGCCGCCTACGCCCGCACGCTCATCGCGTACGCGGCGAAGTCGGGTGACACCACGGCGAAGAACACCGCCAAGGGGCTGCTGGACGCGCTGCACGCGGCCAGCGACGCGCAGGGCGTGTCGACGGTGGAGAAGCGCGGCGACTACCGGCGCTTCGACGACGTCTACGACGCCGCCACCGGGCAGGGCCTGTACATCCCGCCGGGCTGGACCGGCCGGATGCCCAACGGCGACCAGATCGCCCCGGGCAAGAGCTTCGTCGACATCCGGTCGTTCTACAAGAACGACCCGGCGTGGCCGAAGGTCCAGGCGTACCTGGACGGCGGACCGGAGCCGGAGTTCCGTTACCACCGGTTCTGGGCCCAGGCGGACGTCGCCATGGCGTACGCCGACTACGGAAAGCTGTTCCCCAACGGCTGAGTGAACTCCTCCGGGTGGGTTGCACCCACCCGGAGGCTTCGGCCGGGCCTCGGGGGTAGAGGCAGGTCCGGTCGGCGGCCTGACGCCCACGGTCAGGCCGGGGTGGGTCGGCCCCTCTGGCCGACGCAGCGGAGCGGTCGGCCCACCCCATTTCGCCACTTGAGGAGCACCACGCAGATCGCGAAAAAAGTCACCGCCCCGGTACCACACTTCGGCCGGGAACGGAGTAACGTACATCACCGGAGAGGCCGCTCCCCCCGTGGCGGCCTCTCCCTTTTGCTTCCACCGCTCAACTCTTCGGCGCCGCGACCTCGGCGACTTGCGGCGGCACCGGATGCCGCAGCCCCGGATGGCCGGCCGGCAGCGACCGGCGCACCACCGCCCAGCTGACCGCCAACGTCGCGGCCACCAGCGGCCAGGTCAGCCCGACCCGGGCCGCGGCCAACGCGAGCACCTGCCCACCGAGGTACAGCGGCAGGAACACCGCCACCCGCAGCACGTAGCTCGCCGTCCAGACCCAACTGCCCCGGCCGTACGCCCGCAGTAGCGCCGGGTCGCGGCGCCACCGCCCACGCTGCCCGAGTACGGCGCCGACCACCACTCCGAGCAGCGGCCAGCGCACCACGATGCTGACCACCCACACCAGGGCGCTGGCCGCGTTGGCCAGCAGCTGTACGAGGAAGAAGTCCTCGGCGCGCCCGGTGCGTACCACGATGATCGCGGCCACGCAGACGGCGAGCAGCCCGATCAGCACCGACCGGGGACGGTGGCCGCGCCGCAGCCGCCACCCGGCCAGCAGCACCCCGGCGGCCAGGGCCGCGACCACCCCGGCGGTGACCGAGCGCCCGGCCAACAGCCAGCCCACCGTGAAGGCGACCGGCGGCAGGGTCGCGTCCAGCGCGCCGCGGCGCCCGCCGAGCAGATCGGCCAGCGACTCCGGGCGCCCGACGGCCGTGTCCCGCTGCGACGTACCGGTCACCATGCCCTCCCTCGCCTGCGTCCCAACCTATCCCGACGCCCCTGGCGGGCCACCGGCCGACCGATGCGGGTGGGCCGTTAAGTTGTGCGGGTGCGCGTGACGCCGAGGGGTGGGACTGCGGTCTGGCTGGTCGTGCTGGCCCTCGTCCAGACGCTGGCCTTCATCGTCGTCTGGCGATTCGCCCTTCATACCGGGACCGGGCAGTGGATCGACACGGTGGCGCTCACCGGCAACCGGATCGGCCGCGACCACATCGAGGCGCCGGTCAACCGCCTGCTCCACGCCATGTCCGTGGTGTCGCTGCTGGCGGCCACCCTGATGATCGGGTTCATCGCGTTGATCCGTGGCCGGGTCGCCCTGGCCGTCGCGGCCACCCTGCTGATCGCCGGGGCCAACGTCACCACCCAGGTGCTCAAGTACGCCCTGGCCCGTCCCGACTACGGCGTCGACCCGGAGCGGGCGTTCCTGGGCAACAGCCTGCCCAGCGGTCACACCACGGTCGCCGCCTCGGTGGCGGTGGCGCTGGTGCTCGTCCTGCCGCCCAGGGTGCGTCCCTTCGCCGCCGTGGTCGGCGCCGGCTACGCGGCGGCAGCCGGGGTGGCCACCCTGTCGGCGAGCTGGCACCGGCCCAGCGACGCCGTGGCCGCGTTCCTCGTGGTCGGGGTGTGGGCGGCGCTGGCCGGGCTGCTGCTGCTGACCACCCAACGGAAGCGGGCGCAGGTGGCCTCGGCCGACGCGCACCGCCTCACCGCGCTGCTGCTCGGCGTCGGTGGCCTGCTGGCGATCGCCGGCTGCGCGCTGGCGCTATGGTTGCTGCTGGATCAGCGCACCGTTCCGGCGGCCGCGTTGGGCCGTCGGCCGCTGTTCCTCGGCTACGGCGGCAGCGCCGCCGGCATCGCCGGCACGATGGGCGTGGTGATGGCGCTGGTGCTCTCCGCCGTGCATCGCCTCGTCCCCCGCTACCAGGGTTGACCCGACCGCAGCGGGCGAAGGAGCGGAGGCGACGTGGAGCAGGTTCGGGCGGCTTTCCGTGACGAGTGCGTGCGGCTGGGCGAGGTGTTGGCCAGTCTCGATCCGGCTGATCTCGATCGGCCGACCGGCTGCGTGCCGTGGACGGTGGCCGCACTGATGGAGTTCCCGCATACCCGCGTGGTGGAGGTCGGGGTGCACGGTCTGGACCTGGCCGCGGCGCTGGACCGGCCACCATGGCTGACCGCGACCGCGGGCCGGGTGATCGCCGACCTGCTCACCGGTGGGCGCCGCACTCGCCCACGCGGGGCTGCCGCTGCTTTCCTTCGGCCGCCCCTCGAGCGTCGATCACGAGGTTAGCCACAGTAATTGATCTCCATACTGTCGTAAGCACCTGATCAGAGGTCCTGCCGCTAAGAGCGATCGGCAACCGGGCGGGGTCGCCCCGCCCGCAGGACACCGCAAGTCGCGGTCTCAACCGGCCCGGAAACCCCAACATCCGGCAACCCGCGCCACCCACAGCGCCGAACACTGCGACACGCCGCAACCCGCGCCACCCACGCGCACCCGGACACCCCGACATACCGCAACTCGCGCTGCCCACACCCCCAGCAACCGCGACCACCACGCCCGGCCCCACCTCGCCGCCACCACCTGACTGCCGGTCACTCTGGCTCCCCGGGGTGTCCCGGGTCCAGAAGATGTCGCTGCTGGCCGCTGTCGAGCTGACCCGTCTGCGCTATCACCACCCCTGCGCCCAACGGCGGGCACCATTCCGGCGCCTAACGGCGGGCACCATTCCGGCGCCTAACGGCGGGCACCATTCCGGCGCCTAACGGCGGGCA
>NZ_BOPC01000031.1 GCF_016863555.1 Micromonospora qiuiae
ACCGGAGTTGACTCCGACCCGTTCGACGCCCTCCTGCCGATGCGCACCCACGGCGGCACGGAGCCCCTGTTCTGCGTGCATCCGGTCGGCGGGCTGAGCTGGTGCTACTCGGGGCTGCTCCGCCAGCCCGGCCTCGACCGCCCGATCTACGGCCTGCAGGCCCGTGGCGCGGACGGCGCCGGCGTGCTGGCCGGCAGCGTCGAGGAGATGGCCGCCGACTATCTCGCCGAGATCCGCCGGGTCCAGCCGCACGGCCCGTACCACCTGCTCGGCTGGTCCTTCGGCGGCCTGGTCGCCCACGCCATGGCGACCCGGTTGCAGGAGCAGGGCGAGCGGGTCGCCGTGCTCAGCCTGATCGACAGCTACCCGCCGATGGAGGTACCGGACGAGCGGGTCGACAGCGCGGCGGAGGCGCGAGCCCTGCTCTTCGACGCCCTCGGCATGCCGGAGCTGCCCGCCGGCAGCGACGCCGGGACCGACGGCGACGACATCCACGAGGAGCACGGCGACGGCGTCCTCGACGGGAAGACCGTCGACGCGTTGACCGGTGTCGTGCTGAACAACGCCCGGTTGATGGACGCGTTCACACCGCGACGGTTCCACGGCGACGTCCAGTTGTTCGTGGCGACGCAGACCTGGGACGACCGCCTCGACCCCGCGCAGGTGTGGCAGGCGTACGTCGGGGGCCGGGTCGACGTCGTACGGGTCGACTGCGAGCACAACCGGATGACGCAGGCAGCGGCACTGGAAACCGTCGGACCAGCGCTGGCCGACCGGTTGCGGGAAGCCCGCGACCACGAGATCCGCACGGCATGAGAGGAGCGAGCGATGGGACAGCCGGACGACGTCCGCTTCAAGGTCGTGATCAACGAGGAGGAGCAGTACTCGGTGTGGTGGTCGGACCGGGCCAACCCGCCGGGCTGGCAGGACGAGGGCACTGAGGGCACCCGCCAGGAGTGCCTCGACCACATCGACCGGGTGTGGAAGGACATGCGGCCGCGCAGCGTGCGTACGGCCCGGGAAACGACCCAGGGAGTGAATGCGTGATGATCCGCAACGTTGTGATCGTCGGCGGTGGTACCTCCGGTTGGATGACCGCCACCTACCTCAAGACGGCCTTCCAGGACCGGGTCTCGGTGACTCTGGTCGAGTCGGCGGCGGTCCCGACGATCGGCGTCGGTGAGGCGACGTTCAGCACCATCCGGCACTTCTTCGACTACCTCGGTCTGGACGAGCGTGAGTGGATGCCGCGGTGCGGCGCCTCGTACAAGCTGGGCATCCAGTACCACAACTGGCGCGGCGACGGCAGCCACTTCTACCACCCGTTCGAGCGGCTGCGTACCTCCGACGGGTTCACCACGGCCGAGTGGAACCTGGCGCTCGGCGACCCGTCCGAGAGCTTCGACCGTGCTGTCTTCATCACCTCGCATCTGTGTGAAGCGCAGCGGTCCCCGCGAATGCTCGACGGCACCCTGTTCAGCGCGAGCCTGGACGGTACGCTCGGCCGCTCCACGCTGGACGAGCAGCGGGCCCAGTTCCCCTACGCCTACCACTTCGACGCCGCGATGCTGGCCGGCTACCTGACCAAGCTCGGCGTCGAACGCGGCGTGCGGCACGTGCTCGACGACGTGGTGGGCATCGGGCAGGACGAGCGCGGCTGGCTCACCCACGTCACCACCCGTGAGCAGGGCGACCTGACCGGCGACCTCTTCATCGACTGCACCGGCTTCCGTGGGCTTCTGATCAATCAGACCCTGCAGGAGCGGTTCATCTCCTTCACCGATGTGCTGCCGAACAACCGCGCGGTGGCGCTGCGGGTGCCCCGGGACATGAAGCGCCACGGGATCGCCCCGTACACCAGGGCGAGCGCCCAGGACAACGGCTGGATCTGGACCATTCCGCTGTACGGCCGGATCGGCACCGGCTACGTCTACTCGGACCAGTTCTGCGAGCCGGAGGAGGCGGAACGCACGCTGCGCGCGTTCGCCGCGCCGGGGCAGGACGACCTGGTGGCCAACCACATCCGGATGCGGATCGGCCGCAACGAGCGCTCCTGGGTCAAGAACGTGGTGGCGGTCGGCCTGTCCAGTGGCTTCGTCGAGCCGTTGGAGTCCACCGGCATCTTCTTCATCCAGCACGCCATCGAGCAGTTGGTGAAGCACTTCCCGGACAGCAGCTGGGACCCGGTGCTGATCCGCGACTACAACGAGAAGGTCGCGCGGGCCATCGACGGGGTCAAGGAGTTCCTCGTCATGCACTACGTCGCCTCGCCCAGGCAGGACACCCCGTACTGGCGCGAGACCAAGGTGCGGCAGATCCCGGACGGGCTGGCGGAGCGGATGGAGACCGCCGCCACGCGGGTGATCGACGAGAGCACGGTCTACCCGTACTACCACGGCTTCGAGCTCTACTCGTGGATCACGGTCCTGCTCGGTATGGGATGGGCGCCGAAGAATCCCCGGCCGGCGTTGGCCCACATCGATCCGACGCGCGCCTCCGCCGAGCTGGCCGCGATCCGGGCCGACGCCGCCCGGCTGGTCAAGGAGCTGCCCAGCGCGTACGAGTATCTGACCACGATCCAACTGCCGGCGGCGGAAGGGCTGTCATGACTGTCGTACCGACGCGGCCCGTACCGGAGGCGTCGATCGCGGAGGGCTGTCGTACGTTCATGGGCGGCTTCCCGACCGGGGTGGTCGTGGTGACGAGCGTCGACGGCCAGGGCGAACCGTGGGGCCTCACCTGTTCTTCGCTGTTGAGCGTCACGCTGGATCCGCCGACCCTGCTGGTGAGCGTCAAGGTGGGCAGCCGGACCCTGGCCGCCATCGAGGAGCGGGGTGCCTTCGCGGTCAACCTGCTGCACGCGCGGGGGCGGGGCGCGGCAGAGGTCTTCGCCGCCGGCCAGCCGGACCGGTTCCGTCGGGTGCGCTGGCAGCCCCGGGGCGACGAGGGGCTGCCCTGGCTGGTGGACGACGCCTGCGGCTTCGCCGCCTGCGCGCTGGCCGACGTCCGTGTCGTCGGCGACCACGCACTGGTGGTGGGGCGGGTCACCGACGTCCAGTACACCGCCGACACCCCGCTGCTGTACGGGCTGCGCCAGTACTCGATGTGGCAGCCCTCGACTCCCGAGGGGGCCTTGTGCACCAGCTAGTCCTCGTCAACATGCCCTTCGCCGACCGGCGTCGGCCGTCGTTCGCGCTCAGCCAGCTCTCCGCGCTGGTACGGCGGGACTTCCCGGACGACTTCGAGGTGCGGGTCTGTTACGTCAACCACGACTTCGTCCGCTACTTCGGCGCCGAGGAGTATGACGCCATCGCCGGGGACATGGACTTCCACGTCGCCGGCGTGGGTGACTGGATGTTCCGGCAGATCGCCTTCCCGGAGCTGCCCGACAACGCCGACGAGTACTTCAGCCGCTACTTCACCGGCCCGGCAAAGGCCGACCTGCGGCGGACCCTGCTGCGGCGCCGGGCGGGATTGCGGGACTTCCTGCTGACCATGGTGGACAAGTACCGCCTCACCGAGGCAGATCTGCTCGGCTTCAGCTCGATGTTCACCCAGAACGTGCCCAGCCTCGCGGTGGCCCGCATCGTCAAGGACCGCAACTCCGCGGTCACCACGATGATGGGCGGCGCGAACTGCGAGGCGCCGATGGGTGCGGCACTGGCTGAGAACTGCCCGCAGCTCGACTTCGTCTTCTCCGGCCCCGCCCTGCTGACGTTCCCCGAGTTCCTGCGCTGCGTGATCGACGGGAACCTGGACCGGGCGCACCAGATCCGGGGCATCGTCACCAGGCGCAACTGCGCGGAGGGCGGTTATCGCAAGGCGATCGGCGCCAACGCCGACATCGACGACTACTTCGATCCGGACTACACCTCGTTCCGGGAGTCCTTCGATCAGATGGTGCGGCTGCCGGGCGCCCAGGCCGAGCCGATGCTGTTCTTCGAGACCTCGCGGGGCTGCTGGTGGGGTGAACGGGCGCATTGCACCTTCTGCGGCCTTAACGGCCAGACGATGGCCTACCGGGCGATGCGGCCGGAGAACGCGCTGAAGCAGTTCGACTGGCTGTTCAGCCACGCGCCGTGGGCGAAGAGGTACTGCTGCACGGACAACATCATGCCGATGGACTACCTCACCGAGGTGTTCCCGAAGCTCGATCCGCCCGAGGGCATCTCCATCTTCTACGAGGTGAAGGTGGGCCTGGACATCGAGGACATGACGGTGCTCGAGCGGGCCGGCGTCAACGAGATCCAACCGGGCATCGAGGCGATGGCCACCCCGACCCTCAAGCTGATGCGCAAGGGCACGTCGTCGTTCCAGAACATCCAGTTCCTGAAGAACTGCCTGCGGCTCGGCATCAGCCCGGTGTGGAACCTGCTGATCGGCTTCCCCGGCGAGGCCGAGGATACCTACCGGCAGTACGTCGGGGACCTGCCGCTGCTTCTCCATCTTCCGCCGCCGCAGGGCTGCTTTCCGGTGCGGTTCGACCGGTTCAGCCCCTACTTCAACAACGCCACGGAGTACGGGCTGGAGCTGGAGCCGGTGGACCACTACCGGCTGACGTACCCCTTCGACCGGGACGGGCTGCGAAATGTGGCGTACTACTTCGCCGACCAGAAGGTCTCCGACTACATGATCTCGGCGGCGACCTGGCTGCGCCCGCTGCGCGACCGGGTGTCAGAGTGGAACTCGGCGTGGGCGGCAGCGGCTCGCCCGTCGCTGACCCTCACCCGCGCCGACGGCGTCGCCACCGTCCACGATTCCCGCTCCGGCCAGGAGCGCAGCTACACGCTGGACGACCTCGACACCGAGCTGCTGCTGCACCTCGACAAGCCGGTACGGGTGGACAAGCTGGCCGCCGAGCTGCCGCGGCTCGCGGACGTGCTCGACAGCCGGCTGGCCGGACTGCGCGAACGGCAGCTGCTCTTCTTCGAGGGACAGCGGGTGATGAGCGTCTGCGTCTCCGACAGCGACGTCGACCCCATGCCCCGCCCCCGGCGCACCGTGGTCGGTGGGGCGAGGTCGCTGCCGCTGTCGCCGGCCCGACTGCCGCGGAACGCGTCGGACCTGTCCGTATCCGTCGCGTAGGCCAACCGACCGAACGATCGAAGGAGCCTGCCATGCCGCTCGTGGTGGCCAACGGGACGAAGATCAACTACACCGAGCACGGCACGGGTGACCCGGTCCTCATGGTGATGGGGACGGGCAGCCCGGGCAGTGTCTGGCAACTGCACCAGGTGCCGGCGCTGGTGGCGGCCGGCTACCGGGTCATCACGTTCGACAACCGTGGGGTCGCGCCGTTGCCGGCCGGCGAGGCCAAGCCGACGATCGACGATCTCGTCGGTGACGTCGTCGCCCTGGTCGAACGCATCTGCGGCGGCCGGGCCCGGCTGGTCGGCACGTCAATGGGAGCGCACGTGGCGCAGGAGGTGATGGTCGTCCGGCCCGACCTCGTGCACCAGGCCGTCCTGATGGCGACCCGCGGCCGGACCGACACGTTCCGGGGCGCGCTCGCCGCGGCGGAGGCGACGATCGCCATAGGGGAGGCGAAGCTTTCGCCGCAGGTGCACACCGTGTGGCGGCTGATCCAGAGTCTGTCCCCGCACACGCTCAACGACGAGGCACAGGTCCGGTCCTGGCTCAGTCTGATGGAGTTCTTCCCCCCGTCCATCGAGGTGGCTGCGGCGCAGACGGAACTGGAGCGGATGGCCGACCGGCTCGACACGTACCGCAGCATCACGCCGCCACCGGGCGGATGCCTGGTGATCGGCTTCACCGATGACCTGGTGACGCCGCCGTACCTCGGCCACGAGGTGGCCGAGGCGATTCCCGGCGGCCGGTTCGAGGCGGTTGACCGGTGCGGGCACTTCGGCTACCTGGAGAGACCGGACGCCGTCAACGCCCTGCTCGTCGATTTCTTCCGATCGGGCTCGGGAAGCGGCACCTGACGCCCTGACCTTCGATCACTCGGCCGAATCCGACGAGATTCTCGACCGAAAGGAGACGCCATTGTTGTCGGGGCGCTGGGTGACGCTTGCCCCTGAAAGCCGACCAAAGGCAGATCAAGAAATGGTTGTCCAGAGATTCTCGGCCGGTGGAGGGCCCGCTTCTGCGTCGCTTTCGGCGGCCTGATCGATGGATGGAAGCGGCGCTAGATGAGCGAATAGGAGGTAAGTGTGGAAGCGTCTGTGATAGATCCGCTCGCGAGCCTCGCGGCGCACGAGGTGGACTTGGCGCAGCTGGCCGAGGCGCGAGAACGGCTCGCGACGTACGGCTTCGCGAGGCTGTCCTTCATCGTCCCGGAGCAACTCAAGGCCGTCGTCGCCAAGGAGGTGCTGAACCTGGTCGGTGGCGCGGGTGTCCGTCGTGACCTGCGTTTCGCGGCGACCGGCAACACCCCACGCCGGATGCGGAACGTGCGGCGGGACGAAGTGGCGCAAGGCAGCTCGGTCATCCCGGCGGTGTACGAGTCGGAGCTCCTGCGCGAGCTACTCACCGAGGTGGCCGGGGAACCGGTGCTGCCGTGCCCCTACGAGCCCGAGCAGTACGTGATCACCCGGCTGGAGGAGGTCGGCGACACGCACGGCTGGCACTGGGACGACTACGCCTTCGCGCTGGTCTGGATCATCGAGTGCCCGGCTCCCGAGCACGGTGGATTCGTGCAGTGCGTGCCGAGAACGAAATGGAACAAGGATAAGCCGGAAATCAACCACGCGCTCCTCGCCGGGCCAACCTACTCGGCTTCTTTCGCACCCGGCGACCTCTATCTGATGCGCACCGACACGACCCTGCACCGCGTCTATCCAATTACCGCCGGGGTGCGCACCATCATCAATATGGGGTACGCCGCCACGACGGACCTCGAACGACGAATCTCGCACGAGACCATGGACGCGTTGTGGGCCGAGACGGCCCCGGCGGCGCCCCAGAGTTCCTGAGGAGAAATCATGACCGACACAAGCTTCATACCCCGTCCGGCAGTGGCTCCCTCCTACACGGTCGGGGCAGCCGCCAGCCTTTTCTCGTCATACGTGGTGGCCTCGGCGATCTCCGCCAGCCACCAGCTCGGCCTGCTCGACCTGCTGCACACCGAGGGCGGGACGGACGTCGCCACGGCCGCGGGCGACCGCCTCGACCACGGCGTCGTCCGAGGGCTGCTCGACACACTGGTGTGGGCGAAGGTCGTCGAGGTCGACGGTGACCGCTACGCGGTCGGCCCGGGATTCGCCGATGTCTACGCCGCGCGCGGCTACTTCTACTGGCTCGTGAAGGGGTGCGGTGAGTTGTTCTCCATCGCGCCCGACGTGGCGGCGCCGGGGCAGCGGGTGGACGACTTCTACCACCGCGACATGCGCGCGGTCGCGATCGGCTCGCGCCTGATCGGCGACAGCGAGGTGGAGCCCCTCTTCGACGAGATCATCGGCGGGCTCGACTTCACCACCATCGCCGACCTCGGTTGCGGCTCCGGGCAACGCCTCATCCGGATCGCCGAGCGCGACCCAGGGGTGACGGCCGTCGGTGTCGACATCGCGCGCGGCGCCGTGGACCTGGCCGAGAAATCGGTGGCGGACGCAGGCCTCGACGGCCGGGTGCGAATCGTGCAGGGCGACGTGCTGGCCCTTCGGCCCGAAGAGGTCTTCGCCGACGTGGAGGTCGTGACCTGCGTCTTCATGGGCCACGACTTCTGGCCGATGCAACGGTGTGTCGACGGGCTGGCCAACCTGCGCCGCGCCTTCCCGAACGCCAAACGGCTGCTGCTGTGCGACGTGGTCCGCACCCCGGGAGCCGCCAGCCCGGAGACGACCACGATCTTCACGCTCGGCTTCGAGCTGATCCACGACCTCATGGGCGTTTACATCCCTAGCCGGGAAGAGTGGCTGGAGGCGTTCGATGCGGCTGGCTGGGAGCTGGTCCGCGAACGCCATGTGGCCGCTCCACCGTCCGGGATCCTCTTCGAGCTGGTCCCTTCGGCCTCCAGGAGCGCGTGAGATGATCAACCCGTTCGACCGGCCGGACGGCACGTACCTCGTGCTGGTCAACGCCGAGTCGCAGTATTCCCTGTGGCCCGAGCCGAACCCGGTGCCGGCCGGTTGGTCGGTGGCGCACGGCCCGGCGGGCCGGGACGACTGCCTCGCGTTTGTCGAGACCATCTGGACCGACATGCGGCCGGCAAGCCTCGCCCGCGCGATGGCGGCGGACTCCGGAGCGCTCCGATGACCACCGCCTGGCCCCGTTACGAGCTCAGCGATGCCGATGTCGCGGCGCTGACCTCGATCGTCGACACCGTAAGGGCGACGCCGTACGCCGATCCGCGACAGCCCGACTTCTACGACCGGAACCGGTTCGCGGTGCGGCAACTGCCGGCGGGCCTCTGGGAGTTCCTTGACGACTTCCGGCACAGCGAGCCGGCGGCCGGGTGCACGGTGCACGGTTTCCCGGTCGACGACCGGCTGGTCGGGCCGACGCCAACACACTGGGACGCCGAGCAGAGCGAAGCACACGTCACCGAGATCGAGGTGTTCCTGGCGCTGTGCGGCATGGCTCTCGGTGAGCCCTTCACCTGGGAGACGCTCCAGGGTGGCCGGCTGGTCCAGAACATCGTGCCGATCCCCGGTGACGAGGCCCGCCAGAACGGCCACGGCAGCGAAGCGCTGCTGGAGTTCCACACCGAGGATGCGTTTCACCCGAGCCGCTGTGACTACCTGCTGCTGTTCGGCGTACGCAACGAGGACAAGGTCGCCACCACCGTGGCGTCCGTACGGGAACTGGCGTTGAACCCGGCCGACGTGGAAATGCTCACGCAACGGCGCTATCACATCCTGCCCGACGACGAGCACATCCGTCAGCTCACCCTGCGCCAGCCGGACCATCCAGCGTTGAAGCTGGTCGAGCGGATGCGCGACGCCCCTGAGCCGGTCGCGGTGCTGTTCGGCGATCCGGCCCGTCCGTATCTGCGGATCGACCTGCCGTTCATGCGGTGCGTGGGAAACGACCCGGTGGCCCAGCGCGCCCTGGATGCCCTGCACACGCAGTTGCTCGCGAATCAGGACGATGTGGTGGTGGAGCGCGGGACGCTGCTCATCGTCGACAACTACCAAGCGGTGCACGGCCGCAGGTCGTTCCGAGCACGCTACGACGGGACCGACCGGTGGCTCAAGAAGCTCACCGTCAGCCGCAACCTGCGAGCCAGCACCGAATTCCCCCGGGGCAGCCGGGTGCTCGTCTAGACACTGAATCGGGACCACGGTGGTGGGCGCGACGGACGCGCCCACCACGGCATGCACGGACGTGTCTGTCGAGCGCGTCCGAACAGGAGGAGGGGAGACTTTCATGCGGACGGTGATCATTTCCGGTGGATCCAGCGGCATCGGCTGGGCCACGGCGGAACGCTTCGCCAGCGGCGGCGACCAGGTCTTCAACCTCGATGTGAGGGCTCCCACCGAGCCATCGAACCCGGCGGTGAGCTGGATCGAGAACGACGTCGCAGACTGGTCCGCGGTGCGGGCCGCGGTGACCCGCGTGGCCGAGACGACCGGTACGGTTGACGTGGTGATCGCCAACGCCGGCATCAGCATCCGGCACGGAGTGCTGGAGCTCACCGAGGCGGACGTGCGCCGGGTCGTCGACGTCAACCTGCTGGGTGTGCTCGGCCTGTGGCAGGCCGCCGCCGACGTGATGGTGCGGCAGCGGGCCGGCGTTCTGCTGGCCACGGCCTCGGTCAACGGCGCGCGGGGATACCCGCTCTACGCCGACTACAACGCGACCAAGGCCGGCATCGTGGCGCTGTGCCGCACGTTCGCCCTGGAGCTGAGCCCGTGGATCCGGGTTGCGTGCGTCAGCCCGGGGGCGGTGCTGACGCCGATGCAGCTGGCCGAGTACACGCCGGCGATGCTCGACGAGGTGAACGCGAGAATCCCAGCCGGGCGGCACGCCTCTCCGGAGGAGATCGCCGGGGCGTTTCACTATCTGGCCTCCGCGGAGGCGAGCTTTCTCACCGGCCAGGAACTGGTCATCGACGGCGCGGAGACCGCCGGCGCGACCACCGCCGTGTTCGGTACCGGCGAGCGAATCATCGGTACGGAGCGGAGGTGACCGGCATGAGCGCGGGGACGCAGGAATCCGAGCAGGGAAAGAGGACGGTGGTGCTGGCGGTGGTCGGCGTGGTGGTGTTTCTCGTGCTCGCCGGGGCGGGCACGGCCGTCTACCTGACGGCGCGTAGCGGTGGCGTCGCCAAGCAGGTTGTGGACGACTACTACCGGGCGCTGGAGGAGCAGCGGTTCGACGACGCGTACGGGATGCTGTGCGCCGACGTCCGTTCCAGCCAACCGTGGGAGACGTTCGAGTCAACGGTCGCGGCCCGGCCCCCGACTACCCACGAGATGACCGGCGAGCTGCGGGTCAACGGCATGCCGTGGGAGACCACCGGCACGGTGGGTGTCAGCGTCACCTACGCGGACGGCACGAGCCAGGCCCGGATGGTCTCGCTGGTCCGCCAGGGCGGTGACTGGCTCATCTGCGGTTCCCCCGTCTGACCATGCGCGCCGGTACCTTCCCCGGCGCTTTCAGTGCGGCTCTGGGGAAGGGGCGACGCGGATCAGAGCCAGCGTTGCCGGACGGCGTTGGCACCGGCCTGGAACCGGCTGTCCGCGCCGAGCCGGCGGGTCAGGTCGGACATCATTCGTTGGACGGTACGCACCGACAGGCCCAGCTTGCGTGCGGCCGCCTCGTCGGTGTGCCCGTCGCCGAGCAACCGGAGCAGCTCGCGCTCGGCCGGTTCGAGGCCGAACTCATCGACCGTATCGTTGCAGCCGAACGGGGTGGCCGTCGACCAGACATGATCGAACACGGCACTCAGTGCCGCCGTGATCCCCGGATTGTGGATCTCGATGGCACCCTTGCGCGCATCGGACGGGTCGACCGGAAGCAGCGCGATGCTGCGGTCCACGATGACCATCTGGAACAGCACGACCGGCACGCAGCGGGTCTGGCCGCCGAGGCTGTTGAACCAGCGGGCGTACGCGAGCGTGTCCGGGTCGTTACGGAAACTGTCCTGATAGATCGCCTTGATGGTGACGCCCCGCTCCAGTGCCGCCCGGTTGACGGGTTTACTGAGGGCCATCGCGTCCGGGCGCTGCGCGCCGCCGGGGTTGAACGACAGGCACTCGGTGCGCGTCATCCGCGCGAGTTGTTCCAGGCGTTCGCGGACAGTGTCGAGCTGAACGATCTTGATCAGCTGGTCCTGCTGGTCGACATGGTGGGCCTCGGACAGATGGTGGGCCTCGGACAGAGCGTCGATGGCCGCCTGGGTAACCTCGATCTCGTACTGCTGCTGGGCGATGTTTGCCTTGGCGCGGGCAAGCAGTGCGGCGAGCCCGACCTTGGGACTGGTCGGTCTCAGGCCCCCGGGGTTGAGGGGCGACTCACGGACGAGGGCGAGTTCGATCAGTTCGTCGAGCGCGTCGTGCACCTCCTGAGCGGTCACGCCCAACGACTCCGCGATCTCGGCGACACCCCAGGTCGACTCACGCAGCATGGTCATGTACACGGCCTCAGCCGTCAGGGACAGCCCCAAGGCCCCGAACACTTCGCCCTCCCTAATGGACCGTAAGGGTGTCGGAGTGAGGTTGTCAGATAGCAAACGCGATTGGCAAGATCCGCTACGCAGGTATTCGATGCTCTCGCATTGTGGACTGGCGGGGCTGCGGCCCGCCTAGCGCCTCGGCTGGCGGCGATGTCGTCGTCGGCCAGGCAAGACCGGCATGGCCTGCTCCTCCGCCTTGCCATCCTCAGCCATGGGCAGGTGTCCGCCGAGGCGGTTCGCCGGCTGGTCCGTTCTGTACGCAGACACGGCAAAACGGCAATCTCAATTCAAGCTGAATGCGCACCCGCCGCGCATGACGGGATCCCGCCTGGCGCGATCCCGTCAGGTTGATCTTGTTGACCGCGCCCCGCTCTCACAACGAAACTGATGCCCAGCCGGACGCGATTCGGCGAAAAAGGTAAAGAAGCTTGCCCGTTTCGGGCAGGAAGGTGCATGCCTGAATGTCTCGTCGCGCTAAAACCGCAGCCCGCACTCGGGCCATAATCTTCTCCATTTTCGCTCCCGCAGACTACAGGCTGGTCCGGGATGATGTTCAGGGCCCTAGGGGTGGGTATTCCTGGGGGATGTTGGTGGAGCCGGGAAGAAGCTCGCTCCGATAGATCTGGTGGTGTTCGCGGGGGCGTGCACACTGACATGCTTGGATGGAATCGTGCAGTTATCAGCCGTAACGCTAATTCCGGTGACAACGGCCCGAACCCCGCTGACGCCCGAGAGGCTGAAGGACCTGATCCTCGGCCTCCGGGTGTGCGGCGACGGCGTTGAGCATGTCAAGGTCATAGAGCGGGCGGGATTCATGTGGATAGCCGCCTATGTCTCTATTGGTGATACGAAGTCAGCCGAGCGCCGCCTCGCCGGCCTTTGTGCGCGGGCGGCCGCCAAGCTGGATGGCTGGGAAATCATCCAGCAGTGGGATGTGTGATCGGCGCGACCGGAGGGAGGCCTGCCGCCCGCCTTCGGAACCGATTGGCAACCCTTGGTAATTGTCTTGAAGATGCAGCAGGGCTCGTTTCGGCCGTCATTTCCGCGGTCAGGAACGCGCGTCATGATGATGGGCAAAGATGTGATAACTGATAGCTCGAGCTCTATGACCACCCGATCCACCATTACCGACCGGAATCTGGTGCAACGGGCCGCGTACCAGGATCGCCGGGTGCTCAGCGCCGAGATCAGCGTCTCCCTGCTCGGCGCCGAGCTGGCCGACCTGACCCGTGCCGAGCTCCTCGTCATCGCCCCGGTTCCCGGCCAGATGCCCCTACCGGTGGAGATCTTCGGCAGCCTTCGAGCCCGCAACGTCAAAGCCCGCGTGCTCTACCCGGCCGGGAAGGAGCCGCTGGCGGAGCCGCTGGCGACGCTCGCCCGGGGCGGAATCGCGCTACCCGCTGCGCTGCAGCTGCCGTACTTCCTCGTCGTGCGGGACCGGGCGGTGGTCTACCTGCCGAACCAGGACCCGGCCCACCCGAGGAACGGCCGGCTGACCCGGATCCGCAGCGTCGTGATGGGCGACTCCCTGGCGATGCTGTTCGGCCTGATGTGGGACACCGCGGCCCAGCGGGGGCGGGCTGGCCGTACCCCCGACCAGGTCGACGGCGGTGAGGAGCTGCTCCACGCGCTCAGCGAGGGACTGACCGACGACCAGGCGGCGGTGATGCTGCACATGAGCAAGCGCACCTTCGCCCGGCGGGTGGCCGAGATGATGCACCGCCTCAACGCCAGCACCCGCTTCCAGGCCGGGGTGCAGGCCGCCCGACGCGGCTGGGTCTGATCAGACCGACAGGTACGGCACCGGCCAGTGCCGCATCCGGAACGGCAGGACCAGCGCACGGCCGTCTGTTTCGATGGCCAGGCCCGCCTCGACGGCGTCGGCGACCAGCTCTCCGTCGCCGGCCTCCGGACGGCCATCCGGTGACTCGGCGAGTCGTTCGAACCGGTCGGCGCCCTCCTCGATGACCATCCGGGACGCCGGTTGACCGGGCCGGACGTCCTTGATGGCGACCATTTCCGGGCCCCGACGATAGTAGAACGAGCCGTAGCGGTAGTCCCGAGCCCACGCCACGGTGTGGGCGACGTCGTCGAGCTCCAGCCCGAGGGACGGCGGCAACAGGTGTGCGTAGGTGTGCAGGGGAAACGAAGGGCAGCCGCTCAGTGTCCACCGTAGCCGTACCGCGTGGCTGGTCACCGCCCGGAGCAGCCGCAGGAGGTCGAGATCCTGTGCCGGGGACCGCCCGAACCGCAGAGGTTCCGGCAGCTCCACCACATGCAGGCTGCAGGACGCCGGGTTGTCTCGGAGCGTGCCGAGGTCGATAACGCTGCTCGTCGCCGTCGTCATGGCAGATCAGCTCACCTTCAACGGTTCGGTGGTGGTCGCCACGGCGAGCCAGTGGCCCTGCTCGGTGAAGACCAGGCCGTGGTCGGCAAGTTCCCGCAGCCAGTCCTCGAGCTGCTCAAGGGCGAGCCCGTACTCGGCGACCCTCGCGGCCAGGGCCTTGACCGTACGGCCATGCTCCAGCTCGCGGTACGCGGCCACGAACGCGGCCCCGCCGATCCGGTGGTTCCGTTCCGGCCAGCCGACCCGCCGATCCCCGATGACGATCTCCTCGTCGTCGCGGCCGAGGATCCGCAACGAGCTGGAGGGGTACCCGTCCGCCCAGACTCCGATGAGCTTGCTCAGCCTCTCGGCGTCCGCGTCGGAGAGCCCGACCGACTCGGTGTCGAACAGGTAGACCATGTCCGCCAGGCGTTCCGGCGGGAGCGCGTAGACGTGCTCGTAGATCCGCGCTGGCCGGCGGTTGGGAAACCCGAGCAGGGGGTTCTCGAAGTACGGGCTGAAGCGTTCCAGCAGGATGCGGGCCGCGCCGGCCGGCGGTTGCAGGTGGACCAGCGCCGGCAGCTGACGCAACGCGGCCTCGTAGTCGGCGACGGACTCGGTGGGAAAGCCGTACAGCCAGCTCCACGAGACGGTCAGCCCGGCGGACTCGCAGTCGCGCAGCGTCCGGACGTTGCGCACCCCGGTGACGCCCTTGTCCATCAGCTTCAGAACCGGACTGACCAGCGACTCGATGCCGGGCTGCACATGGGTGACACCGGCCTGCCGCATCACTTCGATCTCGTCCGGGCGCAGGTTGGACTTGACCTCGTAGTGGATCCTCAGGTCCCAGTCGAGCGCCGCCACGCTTGGCAGCACCTCGCGGAAGTAGCGGTTGTCGATGATGTTGTCGACCATGATGGCGTCGAGCGTCTGGTGGCGGCGCGCCAGGGAGGTCAGCTCCCCGATGACCGCCTCCGGCGCTTTGGCACGGAACTGCATGCCGGTGCCGTTGAGCCCGCAGAAGGTGCAGTGGTGCTTCTCGCCCCACCAACAGCCTCGGGCGCTCTCCAGCAGCAGCTTCGGCTCGATGTACTCGCCGACCGGCGACTCGGCGACGAGCAGGAACCAGTCGTCGTAATCCGGGATCGGCATGAGCGCCGGTGGGATCAGCGCACCCTGCGGGTTGTCATGCCGCCCCTCCGGGCTCCGCCAGCACAGCCCCGGCACCGCGGCGAAATTAATCCGGCCGTCCAGCGCGTCGAGCAACGCCGGGAAGGCGATCTCGCCCTCGCCGCGCACCACGTAGTCGACGAACGGGAAGTTCTTGTGGATCGCGCTTCCCATCGCTCCGTCGCAGTTGCCACCGCCGAAGACGATGAGCACCTCCGGTGCCAGCTCCTTGATCCGCCTGGCCGTCGCGAGGCTCGGCACGTTCTGCATGAAGGTCGTGGTGAACCCGACGAGGGTCGGCCGGGTAGCGAGGATGTCGCGGGCCGCGGTCTCGACGAAGTCGCGGGCGTACGGGCGCATCCGGGTGACGAGATCGATGTCGATGCGGTGGTCGTCCGCGTACCGGCGCAGCTCCTCGACGCCGAAGTTGTCGTCGTCGTTCAGGACCCCGGCGAACACCCAGTCACCGAGGCCGTGGAACATTCCCTCCTCCGCGACCTCCGTGTACTCCTGTGGCCCCAGTTCGCCGTCGGTCGCCGTGAGGAGATGCTCGGCCCACCGAACTCCGCCGTGGTAGGCCTGGGGTTCCGGCCGGCCGGTAGCGACGGTGACGGCCTTGAGTAATCCGATGGGCAGCGACGGGCAGTCCAGGGACGGCCACGGCATGGCCGCGAGGCAGATGGTCATTGTCTCGTCTCCGGGATCCGATGCGGGGTGACAGGAGCTGGCGGGCACCGGTGCGGTCACCTCCTTCACGGAGGAAGAGCGGCGGCTGCCGGTGGTCCGAGCGGGTGTGGGCCCGCCCGGACCACCGCGTCACTTGCCCTGTTACTTGAGGATGACGGCGTACTTGCAGGTCCCGTGCGTGACCTTCTTGATCGACACCTTCTTGATCTTCATACTCGCTCACCTCCCTCCACGAAGGACAAACCGGCGGCCCGCAGCCGGGCCCGGTGCCGCCGGACGAACCAGGCCCGCACCTTCTCGGGGTCGCGGCCGGTCAGTGCGGCGCAGGACTTCGCGATGCTGTCCAGCGCCGTCACGTCGAAGCCCAGGTCGTGCCATTCCTGGCCGTGTTCACGCCAGAGTTCGGCGCCGGCCGGAGTAGCGGAGACCCGGGACAGGTAGTTGAGCCCGATGGCGATGTGCTGGATCTCGTCGGTCCGCACCGCTTCGTAGAGCTGGCCGAGAGGGTCACCGGCGAAGATCTCGCTGAAGAGGATGAACTCGTCGGCCGCGAGACCTTCGAGGATCGTGTGAACGAGCGCCCGGCCCATGTGGGGCAGGCTCAGCAGCATCTCGTCGAGCGGCTCCATCACTTCCTGCGCGTCCGACTCGACGTCGCCGCCGACCGCGCGGGCGTACTGGTAGAAGGCGTCGGCGTGCCGCGCCTCATCGGCCGTGGCCAGGGCCAGGCTGAAGCGCAACGGCGCGTCCTCGGTGTGTGCCGCCAGGGTGGCGGCGGCGACCAGCCCGGCCTGCTCGGCGTAATATCCGCGCGAGGCGGCCCGCCAGGCGATCTCGGTGCGGTCCCAGTCCTTGCGGCGCAGGCCGTCACCGATGATGTCCGCCGCTCGCCAGGCGTTCTTGTCCCGGGTAACACCGAAGACGCGGTACGCGACGGCGTCGGCGTCGAGTTCGTCGTGACGAATGAGTGCCATGACCAGCTCCACTACGCAGGAAAAAGGACCTCGGCACCACGTCTGCCGCAGTGGTGCCCGGCAGCGAACCGGTCGTACGACCCATACCGGTTGGCTGCCTCGTGTCCTGCCTGCGGCCGGTCCTGCTGGCCACATCTCCGCCCGGAGCGAGGTCACCGTAACGGCGGCGCCTATCACGGTCAAGGCTCCCGCCGCTGGCCGTAGCAGGGACGTGCCACCATGGACCGACTAGCCTGCGCTGATGGCTGCACGACTGGGGTGGCTCCGGCGTCGGGTCGGGGATCTGAGCCCGCTGGTCGCAGCGCACGGCGTCGGTGTCGTCGGTACGGAGATCACCGCCCTGGCGCTGCCCACCCTGGCGATCCTCTACCTGGGAGCGTCGCCACTGGTCGCGAGCGCGTTGTTCGCGATTGAGTTCGGCGCCCACGCCCTCGCGTCGCCGGTCCTCGGCGTGCTCGTCGACCGCGCCCGTACGCCACGCCGCCTGCTGGTCGGCGCGAGCCTCGGCTACGCCGCGGTGGTGCTCACGGTGCCCGCCGCCGCGCTGCTCGACGCGCTCACCATCCCGTTGCTCGGCGTGGTCGCCGCCGTCGCCGGCGGACTCGGCGCCCTCATCACGATCGGCCTGCAGGCCGCCGTGCCGACCCTGGTACCGGCGGAGCGGCTGGTCGAGGCGAACTCCGCCATGGCCGGGGCACGTTCGGTGGGGCAGGTCGCCGGGCCGGCCCTCGCCGGCTGGCTGGTGCAGGTATGGGGCGCCGCCACCGCCATGGGCGTTGACGCGGCAACCCGGCTGCTTGGTGTCGTCGCGTACGCCCGGGTCCGCACCGCGGGCGCCGCGGATCCCAAGGCGAGGGCGTCCGGTATGGCGGGCACGTTTCTCGGCCAGTTGCGCGAGGGAGCGACCGCGATGCGGCAACGGCCGGTACTGATCCGGGTTGCCGTGGCGGCGGCCGCGCTGAACTTCGGCGGGTCCGCCCTCGGTGCCCTCTACCTCGTCTTCGCTTACCAGGAGCTGGACCTGTCGCCCGGCCTGATCGGGATCACGTACGTCGTCAGCAGCGTGGTGTCGATGCTCGCCGTCGCCGTTGCGAGCCAGGTGATCCGGACGATCGGCATGGCGCGAGTGGTGCCGGTGTTCGCGCCCCTGGCCGGCGCGGCGCTGTTCCTGATCCCGGCGGCCGCCGTCGCGCCGCCGTTCGTCACGCTCGTGGTCTACGAGGCGATCTTCTCCTTCTGTGCCACCGTGTGGTTCATCGCGACCACCACCCTCCAGCAGTCGCTGGTACCGATCCACCAGCTGGGCCGCGTCATCGCGCTCGGTCGCGCCGCGACCACGCTCGCCATCCCGGTCGGCGCGTTGCTCGGTGGGGCGCTGGCCCAGTGGTGGGGGCTCGTGCCGACCCTGATCCTCTTCGCCACGGCCGCCCTGCTCGGCGGCGCCGCGAGCAGCCTGCGGGGCATCGGGACGGCGACGCCGGCCCCGGAAGATGGCACGATCTCGCCAATCGCCTCACCCGGCGACGGTGACCAGGTTGGCAGTATCACGCCAACCTCAAGACCAGCAGTTGACGCGGCCCGGCGCCGCCCCGAAAGCTGAGGCGGCATCACGTATGGCGCTCAGTGTTTCTGCGATCTCCGCCCGGGGCCGCACTCGCCGAGAAGCCAACGACGGGAAGCGCTATGGACCTGTTGTCCGCCTACCGGGACATGCTCAGAATCCGACTCTTCGAGGAAAGCCTGCTGCGATGCGCGAAGCAGGGCCTGGTGCCCGGCAGCATCCACCCGTACACCGGCCAGGAGGCCGTCGCGGTCGGCGTCCTCGGGGCCCGGCGGCCGGACGAGTGGGTAGTCAGCTTCTACCGGTGCCACGGTCATGCCCTCGCCGCCGGCTGCTCGCCGCAGCGGATGATGCGCGAGATCCTCTGCCGCGACGGTGGCCTGTGTGGTGGCAAGTCGGGCTCGATGCACCTGGCCGACCGGGCCCACCATCTGCTCGGCTCGACATCGATCGTCGCCGCCCAACTCCCGATCGCGGCGGGTGCAGCGATGTCCGCCCAGCTCGACGGCGCCGGGCGCGCCGTGCTGGTCTTTTGCGGTGACGGCGCGCTCGGCGCGGGCGGGGCGTACGAGACCCTGACCATCGCCGCCGCGCAGCGGCTTCCGCTGCTCGTGGTCTGCGAGGACAACGGCTGGCAGGACCAGACGGCGAGCCGGTGGGTGCGTCATCTCAG
The DNA here is from genome assembly GCF_016863555.1 of Micromonospora qiuiae. Classification (GTDB taxonomy): domain Bacteria; phylum Actinomycetota; class Actinomycetes; order Mycobacteriales; family Micromonosporaceae; genus Micromonospora; species Micromonospora qiuiae. The sequence continues at coordinate 18,970 of NZ_BOPC01000031.1, forward strand.
CCCGGCTCAGCTCGTCTCCGGACTGGACCTGCCGCATGTCGAGGTCGATGGCAACGACGTCGAGGCGGTCCACGACGCCGCCACGGCCGCGTTGGCCGCCTGCCGCTCCGGCGCGGGACCGCAGGTCGTGGTCGCGCACACCTACCTGCGTGACTTCCACGCCCAACTCGGCGACCAACCGCCACGGCAGTACCGGCCGCAGGAGGAACGACAGCGGTGGGCGGCGCGCGACCCGTTGACCGTCGCCGCCGGGCGCATCCCGGCGGACCTGACCGACCTGCACGCCGAAGTCGCCGCCGAGATCGACGAGTTGCTGCTGTCCGCGCTGGCCGCCGGCACGCCGGATCCGGCGACGGCGACGACCGGGGTGAGCGTCACCACCGACCTGATCGGAGCGCACCGGTGAGCCGTCGACACCCGGCCGGCGTGGCCATCCGCGAGGCGTTCACGGCACAGCCGATGCTGAGCCACTTCAGCACATACCAGCAGGAAGACCTGATCGCGGAGTATGGCGCCGATCGGATGGTCCGGATGCCGATCGCGGAGAACGCGATGCTCGGCATGGCCCTGGGCATGGCGCTGACGGGTCGGCGGGTGCTGTTCAGCGTCAACCGGGTGGCGTTCCTGTTCAGCGCCTTCGACCAACTGGTCAACCAGGTGGCGACCTGGCGTTACATGACCGACGGCCAGTTCTCCGTGCCGTTGGTGATTCGGGGGCTGACCCGCGGCGGTGAACACCTCGGCGCGCAGCACGAGCACGCGCCGCACGGCATGCTGAGCCAGATCCCGGGCCTCGTCGTCGCGGTGCCCGGCTCGCCCAACGCCCTCGGGGGGCTGCTGCGGACCGCGTTGCAGCACCCCGACCCCGTCGTCGTCCTGGAGTCACCGCGCCTGTTCGCCCCCACCTGGAGCGAACTGCCCGAACCCGAGCCCACCGCCGCCGCGCTGCCGTTCGGCGTTGCCGGGCTCGCCCGCCCGGGAACCGACCTGACCCTCGTCGCGATCGGCAACACGGTCATCGAGAGTCTGCTGGCCGCGGAGCGGCTGGCGACGCGGGGAATCCAGGCTCGGGTGGTCGACCTGCGTACGGCCGCGCCGCTGGACCGGGACGGCGTCGCCGCGATGGTGGTGCCCGACCGCCCGGTGATCCTGGTGGACGAGCAGTCCCGCGCCGGGTCGGTGATGACCGACCTGGCATACCACCTCGTATGTGGTGGAGCGGCCCGCCCCGAGCATGTCGAGCTGCTCAGCGGGGCCGGGGTTCCGGCGCCGGTGAGCGCGGCGCTGCTCGACGGTCTGCTGCCCGACGCGGAGCGCATCGTCCGCGCGGCACTCGACAACCCGGCCCCACTCGCCCAGCGGAGATGACCATGACGAGCAGCGATTACGCGGTATGGCACGGCCTGACGCCGATGGGCGCCCACCTGCGGGAGAACGGGCCAGACCTGTTCCTCGTCGGCGGCTCCGGCAGCCACGTGACCGACGCTGCCGGACGTCGCTACCTGGACGCCCGGTCCTCGATGTGGAACGTCACCCTCGGATACTCCTGTGAGCCGGTGAAGCGGGCGATGGCCCGCCAGCTCGACGCGCTGCCCTCCGGCACCGTCATGCGCTACGAACATCCGCCGCAGGTCACCGTCGAGTATGCCGCGGCACTCGCAGCGGTGCTGCCGGAGCCGCTGCGGCACGTACGGTTCGGCAACACCGGCAGTCAGATGACGGAGTCGGCGGCCATGTTGTCCCGCTTCTACCGCCGCATGGCTGGCGAGACGGACCGGCAAACCGTGATCGCCCTGCGCGAGGCGTACCACGGGACCGGCCCGCTGGCCACCGCACTGACCGACGAACCGATCATGCACGACTACTCCGCGCCGATCGACGCGCACGTCGTGCACGTGCCCACCCCGCCGACGGAGACCTGTGACCCCGACGCCTGCACGGGCGAATGCGTACGCCCGGTCATCGAGGCCATCGACGCGGTCGGTGCCGATCACGTCACCGCGGTGATGTTCGAACCGGTCTCCGGCACCTCGTTCCGGCCGGCCCCGACGCACTACCTGGAGACGCTGATCGTCGAGTGCCGGCGCCGGGGCATCCACTCGATCGCCGACGAGGTGACCACCGGTGCCGGCCGGGTCGGCGCGATGACCTATATCGAGCGGCTCAACGAGGTTCCCGACATGCTGGTCCTCGGCAAGGGGCTCAGCGCCGGGTACTTCCCCCTCGCCGCGCTGGTCGTTGCGCGGGACATCTACGACGCCCTCGCCGACCCGCCGGTGCGGCTGGGCTTCCCCAACGGCTCGACCACGGACGGCCACCCGATCGGGGCGGCCTCGGGCCTCGCGGTGCTCGACATCCTCACTGCCGACGGCTTCCTTCCCAGGGTGCTCCAGCGCAGCGCCGAACTGACCGAGATGCTGGTCGCCGCATCGAATTCGGAACCGCGGATCGGCGCCGTCCGAGGCGAGGGCATGATGCTCGGTGTCGAGCTGCGCGACGCGAACGGCGCGCTGTGGTCGCTGCGTGACGTCAGCGAGCTGCGCCGGGTCTGCCGGGAGCACGGACTGCTCACCAGCTACTCGGTCGGGGTGATGCCGTTGCTGCCACACCTGACGATCTCCACCGACGACTGCCGGGAGCTGGTGGAGAGGTTCGTCAAGGCGGTGGGGGCGTACCAGGCGTAGCGCCGCTCACCCGATTCACGTGGCCACGCCCTCCGGCTTCCGCTGCGGCGGTGGGCTCGGCGTCACCGCCGGCGGCGATCCGTCCGGCGCCGTGGCATCGGGCGGCCCGCCCGATGCCGCTCGGCGCGGTGCCAGCCGGCGCATCATCGGCTGTTCCACGTACCGGTGCAGCAACCCGGCCAGTGCCAGGGTGAGCAGGAGGAACCCGACCACCGCGACGGGACCCCACCAGCCGGGGAAGCCGGTCCCCCAGTCGCCGGTGACCCGCAGGATCGTCATGATCACGAAGACGTGCACCAGGTAGAAGGCGAAGGAGACCTCGCCGAGCCAGAGCATCGGCCGGGACCGCAGCGGCGAGCGGCTGCCGCGTACGTCGGCGTCCGCCGCCGCGGCGATCAGCACGACGTACGCCGCCGAGAGGATCGCCGCCCACAGCTCGGCCCGGATCCACTGCGAGGCCACCACCCAGGTCGCCACGAAGATCAGGCTCGCCACCGGCAGACGCGGACCCCGCCAGCGACCACGCAGCATGAGTTCGGCGGCAGCCACCCCCATCCAGAACTCCAGCGACCGGACCAGCGGAAACACCTGGGCGAACCACCACCGGTACTGCTCGGGCACCAGCGTCTGCGCGGGCCAGAGCGCCAGGATCAGCAGCGGCACCGCGATCACCACGGCCCACAGCAGCCACGGCCGGGCCCGTCGCACCAGCGGCAGCGCCAGCGGCAGGCACAGGTAGAAGAACATCTCGCAGGAGAGCGACCAGCTCACGTTGTTGACGCTGTAGAAATATCCGGGCCGGGGATCCCAGGCCTGAAGCAGGAACAGGTTCTCCAGCGCGGCCACCGGGTTGATCGGGTCGGCGAACCAGAACGCGGCCAGCATGGCCAGCGCCCACATCAACACGTGATTCGGATAGATCTTGGCGAAGCGACGCCGCCAGAACCGCCACCGGGAGTCACCGGGCCGGGCCGACCAGACCAGCACGAATCCGCTGAGGATGAAGAAGAACTGCACCCCGGACAGGCCCAGGGTGAACACTTTGCCCATCACCGCCTGATGGTCCGGCTCGGCGACGATCCGCATGGTCCCGGCGTGGAAACCGAAGACCAGCAGCGCGGCGATCCACCGCAGCCCGGTCAGCGACGGCAGCCGGCTCGTCGCACCGCGTCCGCTCGTGGTGGTCGGCCGATCGACGGTCGTGCTGGTCATCCGGGCACCCTAACCGTCCGGGGCATTCCAGGTGCAATCGGGCCGTGCCCGCATCCGAGAGGCCATTGTTCGCCCGCTCGGCGCAGGCCGGCTGTTCAATTTCCTCACCGCTGCCGGTCACGTGCGGTTCCCGACCCGGCCATCCCGGCGGTCGAGGGTGTCCGCGTGGCCATTCAGCCGACGCAAGCACCGCTGCTGAGCATCGTCGTGCCGGTCTACGGCGTCGAGGCGTTCCTGGGCGAGTGCCTTGATTCCATCTACACCGACGTCCCGGTGGCCGAGGCCGCGGCGGTGGAACTGGTCGCCGTGGACGACGCCTCCCCGGACCGGTGCGGGAAACTGCTGGACGAGTACGCCGCCGGCCACCCGGGCGTACGCGTGCTGCACCTACGCACGAACGTCGGCCTCGGACCGGCCCGCAACGCCGGCCTGGACGCCGCCACCGGTCGCTACGTCTGGTTCGTCGACAGTGACGACTGGCTGCCACCGGGCACCGTTGCCGCCGTGCTCGACCGGCTGCGGGCGGACCGGCCGGACGTGATGATGGTGGACCACCTGCGGGTGCACGAATGCGGGCGACACGAGGTGGACCCCAGCAGCCGTCTGCTGCGCGGCGCCCCGGGCGTGGTGCGGCTGGCCGACTGGCCGCAGCTGCTGCGGGTGCAGCACACCGCCTGGAACAAGGTGGTACGGCGTGACTTCCTGACCGAGTTGGGCCTGCGCTTTCACCCCGGCTGGTACGAGGACATCCCGTTCAGCCATCCGCTGCTGATCGGCGCGGAGCGGATCTCGGTGCTGGATCGGGTCTGCTACCTGTACCGCCAGGGCCGTCCAGGCGCCATCACCTCCACCCGCAGCGGCCGGCACTTCGACGCGTTCGAGCAGTACGACCGGCTCTTCGCCTGGCTGGCCGCCCGGCACCCCGACGGCCGCTGGCACGCCGAACTGTTCGACCTGATGGTGAGCCACTTCCTGGTGGTGGTGGGCAACGACGACCGGCTTCACCCGCACCTGCGGCGACGCTTCTTCCGTCGGGTGGCGGAGCACTACCGGCGGTACCTGCCGGACAGCGGCTACCCCCGCCCGGACGGGGTGGCCGGGCTCAAGCACCGGCTGGTCGACCGGGACAGCTACCTGGCGTACGCGGCGCTGCGGCGAGCACACCGGCTCGCCGGCCGGCTGCGTACGGAGAAGGACAGCCCGGCGCCCCCGACGACCACGGTGCCGGCGACGACCACGGTGCCGCCGGCGACCCCGACGCCGGCCAGCAGCCCGCACCACGCACTGGCGCGGTCCCATGGAGACGGAACGGAATGACCATCTTGAAGATCGGCCCGCACCCGGTCGGCAGCGGAGAACGCCCTTTCGTGGTGGCCGAGATGTCCGGCAACCACAACGGCGACCTGACACGCGCACTGGCCATCGTGGACGCGGTGGCCGACAGCGGCGCGCACGCCCTGAAGCTGCAGACCTACCGTCCCGACACGATCACCATCGACGTCGACGCGCCGGCCTTCCGCATCTCGGGCGAGCACGGGCTGTGGGGCGGGCAGAACCTCTACCGGCTCTACGAGCGGGCGCACACCCCGTACGAGTGGCACGGGCCGATCTTCGAACGGGCCCGCGAGCGCGGCCTGACCGTCTTCTCCTCCCCGTTCGATGCCTCGGCCGTCGAGCTGCTGGAGGAGCTGGACGCGCCCGCGTACAAAATCGCTTCGTCGGAGCTGGTCGACCTGCCGCTGATCCGGCTGGTCGCCGCCACCGGCAAGCCAATGGTCATCTCCACCGGGATGGCCACGCTCGCCGAGATCGACGCCGCCGTACGCACCGCCCGCGCCGGCGGGGCCGGCGGAATCGTGCTGCTGGCCTGCACCGTCTCGTATCCGGCACCTCCCGCCGACAGCAACCTGCGCCGCATACCGGTGCTGGCGGAGGCGTTCGGCGTGCCGGTCGGTCTCTCCGACCACACCCCCGGCATCGGCGTCCCGGTCGCCTCGGTGGCGCTCGGGGCCTGCTTCATCGAGAAGCACGTCACGCTGGACCGCGCCGACGGTGGGGTGGACTCCGACTTCTCTCTGAACCCCCCGGAACTGGCCGCCCTGGTGGTCGAGTCGGAGCGGGCGTACGCGGCCCTCGGCGGCACCGCCGTCGGTCCGACGCCGGCCGAACGGGAGGGTCTGCGTTTCCGGCGCTCGCTGCACGTGGTGGCCGACGTACGCGCCGGCGATGAGGTCACCGCCGACAACGTCCGCTCCATCCGCCCAGCCGGCGGCCTCTCCCCGGTCGAGATCGACCGCGTCCTCGGCCGCCGCTTCACCGCCGACGTGCCCCGCGGCACCCCGCTCAGCTGGGACCTGATCTGACGCTGCCGATCACGCACCGGCAGGCAGGCGCCCGACCGCCGCCAGGTTGATCAACTCGGCTTCGGCGGGATGGCGGCATCCGCCCGCCTGGCATACCGCCAGGGCCTCGGTGGGGTGGCTGGATGCTGTCGACCTGATAGCGCAAACGGGTCACCCACCGGGTCACAGTCCCCGATCAATGCAACAGCGCCCTGGGCGATAGCACGAACGGTTCAGCTCGACAGGGCCGCACACCCTGCCGTCATGCCCGGATTCACTGCGGATTTGCCGCTCCTCAAATATCCGCGGTTGATACCATCCGGATCACTCCACGTCTATCCTTCGGATGGCACGGGTTGCGGGGTGTTGGGGTTTCCGGGCCGGTTGAGGCCACGAGTTGCGGTGTCCCGTGGCAGGGCCGCGAGTTGCGGTATCCGGTACGACGACGCCGGTCGCGAACGTGGCGTCATCGCCCGGCCGCCTGACCTGCCAGGACCCGATTCCGCCGCCACCGCCCTGTTGCCGGGGTCGCTATAAGCAGACCGTCGCCGTGGCGATGTCAGTTGGCATGCATGGCCGCAGCCTAGGGGCGGCCGCCGTCCGTCTTGATGTCGCTGACGAAGGTGGCCCAGGTTCGCCGAGATCACCCAACACGGACCGGCAGCGGCCGACATGTCGCGACTGGCCACCATCCTCGGCCTGACCCGACAACCCTGACCCGATCCACCGGGTTGCCCAATTCGCCTGGTGACCCTGTTCCTCGGATTACGGGCGGCGCAGGTTGCGGCATGTCGGGGTGTTCGGGCCGATCGCGTGGGTGACCGTGGTGGCGTTGGGGCCGAGAGTTCCACCTCCGAAGAAGGGGCCCGACAGGTGCCACGTGAAGCCGCTGCGGGTCAGGCCGCCGACGGGCAGATCCCAGGTGAAGGTCGGCGGGTCGAGCAGGCCTGCGGTGCACTGCAGGTTGGTCGGTGGGTTGACCGTGCGCGCCTCACGACTGATCCACCCTGGTCCGGCGCCGGCGCGTGGCGAGCATGAGCAGCAGGCCGGCGAGCAGCGCACCGACACCAGCGAGCACAGGTGTCCACAGGTTGGTGCCGGTCTGCGGAAGCGGTTGAACCTTGCCGCCCGCCGACGTGCGTTCCCCGAAACCGATCGCGGTGACGGTCAGGTCCGCTGACCCCGAGGCCGTGGTGCCCGTGAGCAGGCTCGCGGTGATGAGGATCCAACGCTGCTGGTCGGAGGGCATCTTGCTGACGGTGATCGGATGTGCGACCAGTCTGGCGGCTGGACCGTTTGCGAGAACCTGCTCCCCTGGACCGGTTGGGCAGAAATCGTCTACCCACCGCTTGGTGCAGACGGCAGCCTTGACCTGGAGCCCGTCAGGGTCGACTGCGAGCCGGCCCCGCGCCGACAGCGTGATGGTCACCCTGCCGGGATGCTTCGCATGTGCAGAGACGCCCACTTGCCATGGCACCGGCTCGCCGGGCGCCATGCTCGCCATGCGCTCCTTGTCGCCGATCGATGTCAGGGTGAGGTATCTGCCACGCATGACCTCTTCGGTCTCGACTGCGCGGGCTTGGCTGGGCGCCGCCAGTACCGCAGCGGTGACTGCCGGCAGCGCAACCACCACCAGGAACATGCACCGCAAGGTCGAGCCACGGCGGGCTACGGCGGTGCGCCGCCGCGTCCGCGATTCGGTGCCGCGCGGCCAGTACGCCCAGGTGACGATCGCCGCGGTTCCGATCGTGATCACACTCATCGCGTACACGTTCGACACCGCACGCACCGCGTACCCGAGTTTGGGCACCGACCATTCGACGAGCCGCACGTGGGTCACCGTGTACGGCGCGCTGTCGTTGGACTCGTTCGCGTCCCCGCGCAGGGTGAGTAGGCGAACCGGCCCGTCGCCGTTGGCTATCTCGACGACCCGGTGGGTGATCGGTGGCAGCGGTGTGCGGTCGACGGTGACGATGTCTCCCACCTGGACCTCGGACGCGGGGATCTCCCGCACCACGGCCAGTGATCCGGCGGGAATCGTCGGGCTCATCGATCCGGTCTTGAACAGGATGAGCGAGATGTCGAAGAAGAACGCCAGCGGAACGAGAACGACGCACACCGCCCCGCCGACGGCGAGCAGGGTCAGCACCAGGTCGCAACCTCGGGCAAGGGTCCCGTGCCATCGATGTACTCGCCCTACCATCTGATGAATCCTTTACCTAGGGGTACGGCTTGCCCAGCTGCTGGACGCGGTCTGCGATTCCGTGCCGAAGGTGCTCGCGGTGAACGACCCGGTGCCGTACTCGCCGTCGCTCCACGCGGCGAGCGTGGACGTCGTTCCCATGCCGAGAACGAGGGCGCCGGCGAGTACGGCACGGGTGCGGCGCAGCCGTGGTGCTCCGGACGCCCGGTGGTCGACCACGGCCGTTGCCTACGCGGGCACGGACTCGGCCAGGAGCTGCCAGGTTTCCGTGACCGTCGAGCCCTGCACCAGATCCTCGTCCGCTGTGACGACAAAGCACAGGTACGCGGGAGCGCCCGGGGTGGCCGCGTCGACGCCCTGCGTCAGGTCGAACGGCACCGCAGGGGTGGCCACCGCGTTGAGCGCCGTGCCCTGCGGCACGATCCAGGTCGGGGCGGTGGGCGTCGCGCTGCAGTCGGTGAAGGCCCCGACAGTCGCGATTCCGTAGGTGAGGCCGACGAAGGGCGACGGGTCCGGGACGGCCCCCGCCACCGTCACGGTCGCGTCGTACGTCGTACCCGCGGCGAGGCGGACGGCGAACGGCGCCGCGACCACGTCACCAGGGCTGATGTCGTTGAACCCGGTGCTGAAGGCCAGTGCGGCGGCATCCTCGGGCGCGGGGTGGCTGGTGTAGGTGGTGCCGTCCGTGCTGCCCTCCATGTCGAATGTGCCCGCTGTGAACGTGCCCGTGGCGTATTCGGAGTCGTTCCAGGCGGCGAGGGTGATCGTCGCGCCGAGGCCGAGGGCGATCCCACCAGCCAGGATGGCTTTGAACTTGCGACTGCGTACTCGACTGCTCGATTCGACCAACGTCGTCCTTACCGGTTCGTGCATCTTCGTTCTCCTCGGTGCAGGTGCGGTTGCTTGTCCTGGCCGGCGCCAGAGGCGCAGCGTGACTTGGAGTGGCTGCTGCCTTCGAGTCCGCCAATCGGATGTGGCGGGATCTGTCACGCAAGGGACACCATAGGGTGCAAAGCGGCACGAAATGCTCAAACCGCCCAGATCATCACCGACTGGTAGGCGTGGGCTCCGAGGCGGCGAAGGCGACGGTGACGGTGACGGCGAGGTCGGCCAGGTGCAGGGTGCGCCACCGCCAGGAGGTCCCGGGGGGCGCGGACAGGCCGTATCGGTGCCACCAGGTGGCCACCGGGATGTCGGTGAGTTTGGCGAGGCACTCGGTGCGGGTCCAGCGGACCCAGAAGTCGGTGGCACCGAAGCTGCGGGCCAGCGCCGGGGGCACCGGGACGTCAGCGCGTTCGGCGTCGATCGCCACCCGCCAGCCGGGCACCGGTGGGCCGTACCAGCCGACGCAGCGTCCGTCGCCGAGATGGCTGCGGGTGACCGCGCCGGCTGACTCGGCGGCGGGGACCACCCGCAGGTGCCGGTGCGCGGCGGCGAGCAACGCGGACACCTGCGGTGATCCCGGGCCGTGGGCGCGGAACCATCGGCTCGCCGGTTCAGCTCGAGGCGGCACCGTCGACCACGATGGCCTGACCGTTGATGTTGGTCTGGTCACGCAGCAGCAGCCGCACCACCGGCACCACCTCCGCCGGCTCGGTCAGGTGACCGGTCGGGGTACGGCGCACGATCTGGTCGAGTTGGGTCTGGCCGAGCACGGCCGACATCTCCGAGGCGAAGAATCCGGGCGCGACGGCGTTGACCAGCATCCGTCCGCCGAGCTCGCGGGCCAGCGACCGGGTCGCCGCGTCCATCCCACCCTTGGTGGCGGAGTACGCGACCAGGCCGGGAAAGCCGCGCTGCGCGCAGATCGAGGTGACGTTCACGATCCGGCCGCGCCGCCCCTGCGCCAGCATCCGCCGCACCACCAGGCGGGTGAGCTGCAACGGCGCGGTCAGGTTCGTCTCGATGATCCGGGCGATGTCGGCGGTGGCGGTGTGCACGTGCAGCGAGTCCTGCCCGACGGCGGCGTTGTTGACCAGACCGTCGATCGGCCCGAGGCGGCCCTCCGCCGCCCGGACGAACGCCTGTGTGGCGGCGAGGTCGGTGACGTCCACCGAGTCGACGTACGACCGATCCGGTTGGACGTCGGCGAGCTTGGCCAACTCGGGGGTGACGGTACGCGCGAAAGCCGCCACCTTCAGGCCCGATTCGAGCAGGTCGTTGACGATGGCGAGGCCGAGCCCACGGGATCCGCCGGAGACGAGCACCACGGTGGACGGCGGGACGAGCAGGGCGGGGGTCGCGGAGTCAGACATCACTCTTCAGGGTCTCCTTGACGGGGATCTCGGTCAGTACGCGGATCCGGCGCGGTACCGCGTACTCGGGGAGCCGATCGGCGCACCAGCGCACCAGCCCCGCCTCGTCCGGCGCCGCCGTCGCGGGATCGGCTGCGGTGAGCACCACCTCGGCGACGACCATGTGGCCGAGCAGCGGGGCCCGGCGACCGGTGACCCGGGCCCAGGCCACCCGCGGATGGGCGGTGAGCACGTCGCGTACTCCACTGGCGGAGATCTTGCTGCCACCCACGTTGATCTCGTCGGAGTCGAGCCGTCCGCTGATCAGCACCCGGTCGCCGACGAGCTGCGCCCGGTCACCGGTACGGATCGGACCGTCCAGCCCCGCCCCGTGGTACGGCGACGTGATCACCAGTTCTCCGTCGCGTACGCCGAGGGTGGGTCGGCCGGGTGTCGTCCGGTCCAGCCACTCGACGGGAAAACCGGCCCGCCCGTCGTGCACCACCACGGCCGCGCCGACCTCGGAGGAGGCGTAGATCCAGGAGATCCGGGCCGTTGGGAACACCTCCCGCAGGCGGTCCAGGATCGCCTGGTCGACCGGTTCGCCGCCGAGGGTCAGCTGGCGCAGCGGCACCCGGGCCAGCCCGACGGGATCGCGGTGCAGGGCGCGGCGCCAGAAGGTCGGTGTGCCGGAGGCGGCGTCCACACCGTGTGCAGCGGCCAACGCCGGCCAGTCGTCGAACTGCTCCGGCTCGACCACCACCAGGTCCTGCCCCGGCTGGGTCAGCGACAGCGTCACCACCTGCCACCAGGCGTACGTGCCCGGGGCGTACGGGCAGAGCCAGGTGCGGGCGGGTTGCTCGCCTCGGACGGTGGTCAACGACGCCAGCGTGTGCCCGACCCGCTTGGGACGGCCGGTGGATCCGGAAGTCAGCAGCCACAGCCGGTCGCGCTCGACCGGCCGGAAGCCAGCCGGTGCCGCCGTGCCACCGGTGTCCACGCCGCCAGCGGTGTCCACGCCGACGGCATCCGCGCCGAGCTCGGCCACCGTGAAACCGGCGTCGCGCAGCTCGTCGCGCATCATCGCGTCGACCCGGCCGGGCGTGCTGAGCAGCAGCTCACCGCCGTGCACCGCGTGGTGACGGGCGGCGGCGAGCGCGTACCGGGCGGAGTGCACGAGCACCGCGACCGGGGCCGCCGGCAGGGCCAGCTCCGGCAGGTCCCGCCAGGTCGCGGTGGTGCCATCGACGACGACCCGGTTGCCGACGCCGGCCGGCCGGGCGAAGGCCACGCTCACTGCCGGTGCAGCTCGACGAGGAAGTCGAGCACGTCGCCGACCGTGGCGATCCGCCGCAACCCGGGAGCGTCGAAGTTCAACTCCTGTCCCGTCTCGTCCTCCACCCGCAGTGCCAGCTCGGAGAAGTCCAGCGACCGGAAACCGACCTCGCGCAGATCGGCACCGTCGTCGTCGGGCAACACCCTGCCCTGATTCTCGAGCACCTGGCCCATGAGGTCGCGAATGCGCGCCCGAGTCAATTGCGTCATGCGGCGGAGTCTACAGCCAGGTGATTCGGAATTAGGGTGCCCGGTGACCATGAGAACGGGCACCGAAAGCGAGCGGCACATGTTACGTGAGGCGACCGGCGACGACGTTAACCTGATGTTGTCCTGGCGTAATCAGGAAATCAACCGACAGGTCAGCAAGAACAGTCACGTGATCACCGCCGAGGAGCACTCGCGATGGTGGCGCAACGTCCGCGCCGACCCCACCCGTCGGGTGCTGATCCACCTGCACGACGGCCTGCCGTGCGGCGTGGTCACCTTCTCCGACCTGCGCTTGCACGGGCCGCGTACCGGCTCGTGGGGCTTCTACCTGGATGCCGACGGCCTGGCCGAACGAGGCGCCACGCTGCCCGCCTGGCTGGCGGTCATGCGGGCGGCGGTCGACCATGCCTTCGACGTGCTCGAACTGGATCGCCTGGACGGCGAGGTGCTCGCCCACAACACCGTGGTCCGTCAGATGAACCGCCGGTTCCGTTTCGTCGAAGGCCCGGGCCGACGGGAGATCCACGACGGCCGGGAAATCACCGTCATCCCCATCTTCCTGAACCGCGCCGACCGCCGCGCCCGCTGATTTTCCATTCGCCTCCATTCGCTGTTCACCATGCGTTTACGGAGCGCCCTTCATTCATGGGCCCAGCGGTTCCGGTTAACCGAAAGGTCGGGGCCCTTTAACCCGTCGCCCTTAGCGTTCCCACCCGGCCGGCCCGGCCGAGGCCCCGCCCGATCACCGACGAACACGGGAGCACCAGATTGAGTGAGCTGAGCGGATCGTCCATCCTCGTCACCGGCGGTACGGGTTCCTTCGGCCGGACCTTCCTGCGACACCTGCTCGCCGAGACCGACCCGGTCCGGGTGGTGGTCTTCTCCCGGGACGAACTGAAGCAGTACGAGCTGCGCCAGCAGCTCGGCGACGACCCCCGACTGCGCTGGTTCATCGGCGACGTCCGGGACCGGCACCGGCTGACCCGGGCGATGCACGGCGTCGACCACGTGGTGCACGCGGCGGCGCTCAAGCAGGTCGACACGGCCGAGTACAACCCGTCGGAGTTCATCGCCACCAACATCACCGGTTCCCAGCACGTCGTGGACGCGGCGATCGAAGCCGGGGTGAAGAAGGTCATCGCCCTCTCCACCGACAAGGCGTCCAGCCCGATCAACCTGTACGGCGCGACGAAGCTGGTCGGCGACAAGTTGTTCGTCTCCGCCAACCACTACGCCGCACAGCACCCCACCCGGTTCGCGGTGGTGCGCTACGGCAACGTGGTCGGCAGCCGTGGCTCGGTGGTGCCGCTGTTCCGCCGGCTCGCCGCCGAGGGCAGGAGCCTGCCGATCACGGACAAGCGAATGACCCGCTTCTGGATCACCCTGGACCAGGCCGTGCAGTTCGTCCTGGACTCGTTCGACCAGATGCAGGGCGGCGAGCTGTTCGTGCCGCGCATCCCCAGCATGCGGATCCTCGACCTGGTGGAGGCGGTCGCCCCGGACGCCACCACCCACGAGATCGGCATCCGCCCCGGCGAGAAGCTGCACGAGGAGATGATCGCCCCGGACGACAGCCGCCGGACGCTGATCGCCAAGGACCGCTTCATCGTGCAGCCCACCATCGCCACCTGGGGCTACGAGCCGCCGGTGGGTTGCGAGCCGGTGCCCGACGGTTTCGCGTACCAGTCGGACACCAACGACGAGTGGCTCACCGTGCGGCAGCTGCGCGACATGCTCGGCCTGCCGGCATGACCGGTTTTCTGCCGTACGGCCGGCAGTCGGTGACCGACGACGACATCGAGGCCGTGGTCGCCGCCCTACGCGGCGACTGGCTCACCACCGGCCCGCAGGTCCCCGCCTTCGAGGCGGACCTCTCCGCCTGGGCCGGCGGAGCCGGCGTCGCTGCGGTCACCAGCGGCACGGCGGCGCTGCACGTGGCGTACGCGGCCGCCGGTGTCGGCCCCGGCGACGAGGTGATCGTCCCGCCGATGACGTTCGTGGCCACCGCCAGCAGCGCGGTGGCCCTGGGCGCCCGGGTCGTCTTCGCCGACGTGGTGGCGGAGACCTTCACCCTCGACCCGGCGGCGGTGGCCGCGTCGATCACCACCCGGACCAAGGTCGTCGCCGCGGTGGACTACGCCGGCCACCCCGCCGACTACGACGCGCTGCGCGCGGCGCTGGCCCGCAGCGACGCGCTGCTGCTCGCCGACGCCGCCCACTCGATCGGGGCCACCTACCGGGGCCGGCCGGTCGGCTCGCTGGCCGACCTGACCACGTTCTCGTTCTTTCCCACCAAGAACCTGACCACCGCCGAGGGCGGCGCGGTCGCCACCGGCGACCCGGAGCTGCTCAAGCGGGCCCGCCGGTTCCGCAACATCGGGCTGGTCCGGGAACGCGACGAGCAGCGCTGGCCGGATGAGGGCGGCTGGCACCAGGAGGTGCACTCCTTCGGGCTGAACTACCGGCTGCCCGACGTGCTCTGCGCGCTGGGCCGCAGCCAGCTGCGCCGTCTCGGGGACTTCCTCGCCCGCCGCGCCGAGCTGGTGGCCCGCTACGACGAGGCCCTCGCGGCGCTGCCCGGCGTGCTGATCCCGGGCCGGCGGGACTGGGCGACACCGGCCTGGCACCTGTACCCCATCCGGGTACTCGACGGTCGCCGCCGCGAGGTGTACGACCGGATGCGCGCCGCCGGCATCGGCGTACAGGTCAACTACATCCCGGCGCACTGGCATCCCGCCTTCGCCGACCTCGGCTACCGGCGCGGTAGCTGCCCGGTGGCCGAGGCGTTCTACGCCCAGCAGTTGTCGCTGCCGCTCTACCCCGGGCTGCGCGACACCGACCAGGACCGGGTGATCGACGCGCTCGCCGCCGCGGTGCGCGGCGTCCCGATCCGGTCGGCCGCCTGAGGGGTACGCCGATGCACCACGCCAACCACTTCTACGGCCACGCTCACGTGCTGGCCCGCTACGCCGGCCTGGGAGACAGGCACCCGCCCCGGATCAACGGGTACGTCCAGCACGGCTGGAACATCGGCGACGGTCTCGCCCCCGGTCACCCGTACGCCGAGCGGACACCGAGCCTGCTCTGGTCCGAGCAGACCCGGCGGCGGGCCTGGTCGCTGGGGCGGCGCAACGTCACCGTGATCGGGGCGCCCTTCGGCTACCTGCTGGCGATGCGCGCGACGGCGGAGGAGCCGCAGCCGCCCCGGACGGGCACCATCTGGTACCCGTTCCACGGCTGGGAGGGCCAGCACGTCAAGGGCGACCATCAGGAGCTGATCGCGCGGATCCGGGACACCGAGCCCGGCCCGGTCACCATCTGCCTGTACTGGCACGAGCACCGGATGCCCCGGGTGCGCCGACGCTACGAGAAGGCCGGCTTCCGGGTCATCTGCCACGGCTACCGGGGCCAGTGGTGGCGGGACACCGACCCGTGGTTCCTGGACCGTCAGCTCACCGAGCTACGCCGACACGCCCGGGTCGCCTCCAATCGGCTGACCAGCGCCATCTTCTACGGCATCGCCGCCGGCTGCGAACCCGCCGTGTACGGCGACCCGATGGCGCTGGCCGGGGAGGATCCCACCTTCGGCGGCACCGCCCGGATCCGTCGGCAGTGGCCCGAGCTGCACGGCGAACAGGTGCACCTGCCGACTGCCGTGGAGATCGCCCACGCCGAGTTGGGCACCGACCACCGCTATCCACCCGGGGCGCTGCGGGAGCTGCTCGGCTGGACGCAGCCGCAGTTGGAGGCGGCATGACGGCCGGGACGGCACCGTCGGTGCGGCTGCCCGGCGGCGAGATGCTGACCTGGTCCGACCGGCCCGGCGAGAACGCCGACCGCCCGCTGGCGGCGTTGGCGGCGCGGCTGGTGCCGGCCGGCGCGCGGGTGCTGCTGGCCGGGGCGCACGACCCCGCAGTGCTCGACGCGCTGACCCACGCCCGCGTCACCTGCCTGCTGCGCGGCTACCGCGACGCGGCGACGGTCACCGGCCGGGCCGACCAGGTGGTGGTCGCCGGATCGGCCGGTCTGCCGGCCGGCGAGGAGTACGACGTGGTGATCGCCGGTGCCGGGCTGGACGCGATCGAGTCGGTGGAAGGCCCCCGGCTGTGCTGGGACGAGATCCTGGCCCGGCTGGCGGCGGCTCTCCGCCCGGACGGCGAGTTGCTGCTGCGCGTGCCCAACCCGCTCGGCCTGCACCGACTCGTCGCGGGCGACGCCTGGTACGCCGGTCGGGCCGACGCCGAGTGGACGGTCGACGGGGTGCTCGACACCAGCCGCCCGGCCAACCTGGACCAGGCGCGCGTCCGGCTGGCCACCGCCGGGCTGGGCGTCGTCACCTGCTTTGCCGCCTACCCGCGAATGGACCTGACCACCGCGTTGCTCGCCACCGACCAGCTGTCCTGGCGAACCACCAACGCGCTGTTCGACGCAGTGCTGCACGACGCCTGCACCAGCGGTTTCGCCGGCCGGTTCGTGCTCGCTGACCCGGCCCGGCTGGCGGTGGACGCGCTGCACGCCGGGCGCGCCGCCGACCTGGCGCCGTCCTGGCTGGTGCTCGCCCGGCGGACGGGCACCAGCAGGTCCACGCCGACCCCGGCCGACATGGGCGAGCACGTCGGGGCCCACGGGCTGCCGGTGGCGCTGGTGCGGTTCGGTGCGGTGGGCAGCACCGTGGTCGAGGTGATCGACGGGGCATCGGGGTGGCACTGGCGCCGACCCGAGCCGCACGCCCGCACCGAGCCACACGCCCGACCTGAACCGCACGTCCGCGCCGAGCCACACGCACGACCCGAACCGCACGCCCGCACCGAGCCGGCGCCCGCGCCGTACGCCAGCCGGATGGTCGCCCACCGCGACCCGGCGGCGCCGGACGGACCGGTGCCCGACGGGCGGCTGCTGCGCAGCCTGCTGCTCGACGGCTGCCTGCGCCGCGACACGTCCCGACTGCGGCACCTGCTGCGCGGATACACCGACTGGCTCACCGGACAGGCCGACGACGGCCGGCTCACCGGGGCGGTGGCGCTGGCCGGGGCGGAAAACCTGGTCGTCGCCGGTGACCGCTTCGCGGTGCTCGACCCGACCTGGCGGGCCGACGAACCGTTACCGGTCGACGTGGTGCTGGCCAGGACCCTGTGGCGGTTCTCCGCCGACCTGCTCACCGGCGGGTACGCCCACCCCTGGACCTCCACACTGGACGTGGCGGGTCTGACCGTGGTGCTCGGCGGCGTGGCCGGACGGGACCTCGACCGGGCAGTGGTGGACGCCGCGGTGGAGACGGAGGCCGCCGTCAGCGCCACGGTACGCGGCCTGGACGCCGACGGGCCGATCCGGCTCGCGGCCGACCTGCGCGCCGTCACGCCGACCGACCCGCCGCCCGGACCGCGCAGCTACCAGCAGCTACGCGAGGCGTGGCTGCGCCAGCGCGACGAGAACACCCGGCTGGCCGCCGCGCTGAAGTGGACCGAGGAGTTGCTCACCTCCCGGGAACGCGCCCTGCGCCGGGCCGAAGCGAAAATCGATCTGCTCAGCGGGACGCTCGGCTACAAGGCCGCCCGGCTGGCCATCACCCCGGCCCGGCTGGCCAGGCGCGGCGCCCGGGCCGCCACGCGCCGCGCCCGGGCGATCGTCACCCGGAAGGAACGGACGTGACCGAGCGGATCGTGGGAATCGTGCAGGCCCGGATGGGCTCGACCCGGCTGCCCGGCAAGGTGCTACGCCCGCTGGCCGGGCGCAGCGTGCTCGGCCGGGTGGTCCGGGCCGCCCAGGACAGCGGGGTGCTCGCCGACCTGGTGGTGGCCACCAGCACGGACGCCGGCGACGACGCGGTGGTCGCCGAATGCGACCGGCTCGGGGTGGCCTGGCACCGGGGCCCGGTCGACGACGTACTGACCCGGTTCGTCGGGGCGCTCGACGCGCATCCCGCGGACGCGGTCATGCGGTTCACCGCCGACTGCCCGCTGCTGGACCCGGAGATCGTCACGCTGGTCGCCTCGGTGTACCGGGCGGTGCCGGGGCTGGACTACGCCAGTACCTCGATCGCCCGTACGCTGCCGCGCGGGCTGGACGTGGAGATCATCCGCGCCGAGGCGCTGCGTACCGTGCAGCGGCTCGCCACCGACCACCACCGGGTACACGTCACCTCGTACGCGTACGCTCATCCCGAGCTGTTCCGGGTGCTCGGCGTGACCCTCACGCCGGACCGGTCACCGCTACGGCTCACCCTGGACACCGAACGGGACTGGCAGTTGGTCCGCGCGATCGTCGACCACTTCGGTGACGTCAGCGTGCCGCTGGCCAAGCTCGCCGACTGGCTCGACGGGCAACCGGAGCTGCGCGCGCTCAACGCCACCGTACGCCAGAAGCGGTTGGAGGAATCCTGAGCACCGTACGCGTGGGCCTGCGCTGCGACGCCGGGCCGCAGCGCGGCGTCGGCCACCTGGTCCGCTGTCTCGCCCTCGGCGAGGAACTGCTGGCCCGAGGCGCCGCCGTCGAGGTGTTCGGCGCGGTGACCGGCGTCGACTGGGCGGCCGGGCAGCTCGCCACCCGGGGCATCCCGCTGCGTCCCGGGCCGGACACCCCGCACGGGCTGGTCACCGCGGCCCGTCGGCACGCGCTGGACGCCTTCGTGCTCGACTCGTACGAGCTGGATCCGGCCGGGGCGGGTGCGCTGCGCGACGCGGGCGCGCTGACCCTGGCGATCGTCGACGGCGACACCCGGGGCCAGGACGCCGACCTCTACCTCGACCAGAACTTCGGCACCGACCTGGTGGTGCCGGCGGGACGGCTGCTGGCCGGCAGCGCGTACGCCCTGCTGCGCGATTCGGTGCTGGCGGCCCGCCCCGCGGCGGCCCGCCCCGCGATGCAGGTGGACCGGCCGACGGTGCTGGCCTTCTTCGGCGGCACCGACGCGGCCGGCGCGGCGCCGCTGCTGACCGAGGTGCTGCTGTCCACCGGCCGCCCGATGGAGCTCACCGTCGTCGCCGGCCGCCCCGAGACAGCCGACCGGCTGATCCGGCTCAGCCCCGGCCCCGGGCAGGCCGTGCTCCCGGTGCCACCCACGGACGCCCTGCCCGCTCTGATCGCCGGGGCCGATCTGGTGGTCAGCGCGGCCGGCACGTCGGTCTGGGAGCTGTGCTGCCTGGGCGCGCCGTCGGCGCTGGTCTGCGTGGTGGACAACCAACGCGAGTCGTACCACCGGGTGGTGGGCGCCGGGCTGGCCGCCGGCCTCGGCGAGCTGCCGGAGCTGGCCGCCGATGCCAGCGTCCGGAGCGCCGCCGCGCGCACCCTGGACGGATTACTGACCAGCGGGCCGCGCCGGGCGGCGCTGTCGGCTCGGGCCTGGGCGGCGGTGGACGGGCGGGGTCGCGCCCGCGTGGCCGACGCGCTGGTCGAGGCTCTCTCCGGCCGACGAACCTGGACGTAGGGCGGTGCGGTCCGGTCGCACAGCTCTTGCCCGAGGCGTTGGCGACGAACAGGGGTTCCATGTCAGGTAGATGCCGCCTACGTAGACGGCGTCTACCTGCCGGCCGATGTTTCCTCGACGTGTCCGGCGAGCGGCGGAGCGATGGCGGGCACACGGCAGCGGCCCAGAGGAGCAGCCCGGACCGCTCGTGCTACAAACAACCTCCAGGGTCGATCGCGCCCCCGTCACCACCCCCGACGTGAAGGGCCAGCCATGACCCAGTCCCCTACCCCGACACGCCCCCGCTGGTCGCCCTGGACAGTGCACGGCGACGGCCGGACCGTACGCTCCGGCGACGTGGTGCACCCCGACGAACGGCTGTCCTGGCCGCGCACCCTGGGCGTCGGCGTGCAGCACGTGGTGGCCATGTTCGGCGCCACTTTCACCGTGCCGCTGATCACCGGCTTCCCGCCAGCCACCACCCTCTTCTTCTCCGGGCTGGGCACGCTGCTGTTCCTGGTCATCACCGGCAACCGGCTGCCGTCGTACCTCGGCTCGTCGTTCGCCTTCATCGCCCCGGTGCTGGCGGCCAAGGCCGGTGGTGACATCGGCCCGGCGCTCGGCGGCATCGTGGTCGCCGGTGTCGCGCTGGCCCTCGTCGGCCTGGTGGTGCAGTTCGCCGGGGCCGGTTGGATCAACCGGCTGATGCCGCCCGTGGTCACCGGCGCCATCGTGATGCTGATCGGGCTCAACCTCGCCCCGGTCGCCTGGGACGGTGGTGGGGACGGCGGGGTCAAGGCCCAGCCGCTGATCGCGGTGGTCACGCTCACCGCGATCCTGCTGTTCACCGTGCTCTTCCGGGGCTTCCTGGCCCGACTGTCCGTCCTGCTCGGGGTGCTGGCCGGCTGGCTACTCGCCGCGCTCACCGGTGGGCTGGCACCGGAGGCGGTCACCGGACTGCGCGAGGCCGCCTGGATCGGGCTGCCCGAGTTCCACACGCCCAGCTTCAGCCTGCGCGCCGTGGTGCTGATCATCCCGGTGGTCCTCGTACTCATCGCCGAGAACGCCGGTCACGTCAAGGCCGTCGCCGCCACCACCGGCCGCAACCTGGACCGGGACATGGGCAAGGCGTTCATGGGCGATGGTCTGGCCACCGTGCTCGCTGGCTCCGGCGGCGGCTCCGGCACCACCACGTACGCCGAGAACATCGGCGTGATGGCCGCCACCCGGGTCTACTCCACGGCCGCGTACTGGGTGGCCGGGGTGGCCGCGGTGCTGCTCGGGCTCAGCCCCAAGATCGGCGCGCTGATTCTCACCGTGCCGGCCGGCGTGCTCGGCGGCGCCACCACCGCCCTCTACGGGCTGATCGCCATCCTCGGCGCTCGGATCTGGCTCGACAACCGGGTCGACTTTCACGACCCGGTCAACCTGCTGACCGCCGCCGTCGCGGTGATCATCGGCGCCGCCGACTACACCCTCACCGCCGGCGACCTGTCCTTCCACGGCATCGCCCTGGGCACCGCCGCCGCCCTGCTGGTCTACCACGGCATGCGCGCGATCGCCCGCCTGCGCGGCACCACCCCGCCGACCCGTCAGGGTCCCGAGCCCGAACTCTGACCACCTGGGAAGCCCGTCCCCGCCGGAACGGCGGAGACGGGCTGGCCCACCCACCACGGTGGCACTGATCAGAACTGCGCGAAGAACCGCCACACCTCGCCCTTGGTCCAGGTCCGGGCGCCGCTGTCGCCGCCCCCGTCCACCGGACCTGGGGTGTGACCGCCGTCGAACGCGCCCCACAGCACCGGATAGCCAGCCCGGC
Source organism: Micromonospora qiuiae (assembly GCF_016863555.1). Lineage (GTDB taxonomy): Bacteria > Actinomycetota > Actinomycetes > Mycobacteriales > Micromonosporaceae > Micromonospora > Micromonospora qiuiae. The sequence continues at coordinate 40,411 of NZ_BOPC01000031.1, forward strand.
ACCCCGAGTAGGCGGTGGTGATGTGGGTCCGGCTACCCGCCGCCGGCTCCGGCGGATTCTGCGGGGTGCAGCCGTTGTTGCGGACGAACCTGTCACGCAGCGACCGCCCGCTGGCGATGTTGTCGGAGATGCCATGAATGCCGAAGTACGCGATCGGCTGGGTGCCACCACTGCATCCGCTGAGCTCTCGGGGAGCGCCGTAGACCGCGACGGCCCGGAAGACGTTCGCGCGGGCACAGGCAAGTGCGTAGCTCATCGCACCGCCGTAGCTGAACCCGAGGGCGAAACGCTGCGTCGTGTTGACGCAGAGGTCGCTTTCGATCCGACGGATCATGTCGTCGACGAAGGTGACATCCTCGCCACCGGAGTTGGCCCAGCCGTTGCCGATGCCCTGGGGGGCAACCAGAATCGCGCTGTTGTTCGACTGTTCCTGCTGCCCGTAGTAGGACCAGGCAGCCCCGTCGGCTCCGCCGTAGGCGACATCGCCCGCGGTGCCACCCAACCAGTGGAACGCGAACATCAACCGGTAGCGGGTGTTGCTGTTGTAGTTGGCGGGAATCCGCAGGATGAAGCTACGACTCTTGCCGTTGCTCTGGATCGTGTGCGTGCCGTTGCCCAACGTCGGAGCCTTGCCGCACCCCGCGCCCGGTTCACCACTCGGCGGTGGTGACGTGGGCGTGGGCCCGCCGCCGACGGGGAACAACCGCCACTGCTGGTTGGCACCGTTGCCGTCGGAATACTGGACGACGTTGGCCCCGTCCGCGGTCGAGGCGCCCTGCACCTCCACTGCCTTGTTGCTGTTCCGGTTGATCAGCCGGACGTGGCCTCCGTCGGAGTCGGCCAGTCGGAACTGCTGGTTCGCTCCGTTGTGGTCCGTCCACTGGATGATCGCGGCACCGTCGGCGGTCGAGGCGTTCGACACGTCCAGGACCTTGCCGGAATGCCGCGACTTCAGCCGGTAGTAGCCTCCGCCGGAGTCCACGAACTGCCATTGCTGGTTTGCCCCGTCGTTGCGCGTCCACTGGCTGATCCGCGCGCCGTCGTTGGTGGCCAGGCCGTAGACGTCCAACGCCTTGCCGCTGTTGCGGTTGACCAGCACGTACCAGGCGTTGGTGTCCACCGTCGCCGCAGCCGCTGGTGCCGCGTTGACCGCGACGAGGGTGCCGGCCACCAGGAGCGCCGCACCGGCCGCAGCCACGACCGACCATCGCTGACGCCCGGGTGGAGAGGCGGGACGAACCTCACCGTTCATTGATCCACTCCTTCGACTAGGACCGCGCGATAAGGACGGCCGCGCGTTGTCGCAGGCGCTGACGTTCGGATGGTGGTGTCAATACGTTGGGTCAGCCTGCGAAGAGAGGCTTAACGTATCGTCGTCATACGTCATACGTCAATGACAGACGTCGATGAACCGTCGCGCATCGGCCGCGCCACGCCCAGCCGGTGAAGATGCCTACTCGCGGTCGAACTGGTGACCGACCACGGCCGGGCCGAGCATCACGGCGAAGCCGGAACCGTCGCGGCGCGGATCCGCCGCGGGCAACTCCACCGCCTCGCCGTTCGCCGTCGACCCCACCGGCCGGGGGCCGATCCAGCCGACCACCACGTCGGTCTCACCCTTGAGGAACCGATGCGCACGCACCCCGGCGGTCGCCCTCCCCTTCGCCGGGTACGCCGCAAACGGCGTCACCTTCACCGTCGCGCCGGTGGAGGTGACCACCATCGGCTCACCGTGCACCAGATCGTCGGTGCGGACCGCGCCGAAGAAGACGACCTGCGCCCCGTCCGGCAGGGCGATCCCCGCCATGCCGCCGCCCTTGAGCCCCTGCGGCCGGACCAACCCGGCCGGGAAGCGCAGCAGCGACGCCCCGCTGGTCAGGAAAGCCAGCGACTCGGCCCCGTCGGTCAGCCAGGTCGCCCCGACCACCTCGTCGCCCTCGCGCAGCCCGATCACCTCGAACTCGTCCGAGCGCACCGGCCAGTCCGGGGCACAGACCTTGACCACGCCGTGGCGGGTACCCAACGCCAGGCCGGGTGAGCCCTCGGCGACCGGACCCAGCGGCGCCAGGCCGACCACCGCTTCCCCGGGCTCCAACGGCACCAACTCGGCGGCGGACATCCCCCCGCGCAGCGACACCGTGCCGGACTGCTCCGGCAACACCGGCAACGGCAGCACATCCACCTTGAACGCCCGACCGGCGCTGGTCACCAGCAGCACCCGCCCTCGGGCGGTGGAGGGCACCACGGCGCGTACCGCGTCGTGCCTGACCCGGCCGTGCCGGCGGCGCCCCTCGGCGGCCTCCTCCGACTCAGCGGCGGTGCGGGCGACCAGCCCGGTCGCCGACAGGATCACCTGGCACGGGTCGTCGGCCACCTCCAGCGGGCCGGCCGGAACCGACGCCGCCAGCACCTCCTTGAGATCACCATCGACCAGCGTGGTACGCCGGGGGACGCCGAACTGCTTGACCACCGCGGCCAACTCGCCGGAGACCAGCTTCTTCAGCACCTTCTCGTCGTCCAGGATGGTGGACAGCTCGGCGATCTCCGCGCGCAGCTTCTCCTGCTCGGCCTCCAACTCCAGCCGGTCGTACCTGGTGAGCCGACGCAACGGGGTATCCAGAATGTAGCCGGCCTGGATCTCGGAAAGCTTGAACTTCCGCATGAGGCCGTCCTTGGCCGCCTGGGCGTCCTCGCTGGCCCGGATCAGCTTGACCACCCGATCGATGTCGAGCAGGGCGATCAGCAGACCGTCGACCAGGTGCAGCCGCTCCTCACGCTTGCGCCTGCGGTATGCGCTGCGCCGGGTCACCACCTCGTAGCGGTGCGCCAGGAACACCTCCAGCAGCGCCTTCAACCCGAGGGTACGCGGCTGACCGTCGACCAGCACCAGGTTGTTCACGCCGAAGGACTGCTCCAGCGGGGTGAGCCGGTACAGGTCGGCCAGCAGCGCCTGCGGGTTGACCCCGACCTTGCACTCGATGACCAGGCGGGTGCCGTTCTCCCGGTCGGTCAGATCCTTGACGTCGGCGATCCCGGTCAGCCGCTTGGTCTTGTTGACCTCGTTGGTGATGGCCGCGATGACCTTCTCCCCACCGACGCCGTACGGCAGCTCGACCACGGTGATCGCCTGCCGGCCCCGGCTGCCCTCCAGCGGGCCGATCTCCACCTTGGCGCGCATCCGCACCACGCCACGGCCGGTCTCGTACGCCCGGCGCACCTCGTCCAGACCGAGCAGCAGGCCGCCGGTGGGCAGGTCCGGCCCGGGCACGAACTCCATCAGCTTGTCGAGGGTGGCGTCCGGGTGCCGGATCAGCCACCGGGCGGCCGAGACGACCTCACCCAGGTTGTGCGGGATCATGTTGGTCGCCATCCCCACCGCGATCCCCGAGGTGCCGTTGACCAGCAGGTTCGGGAAGGCGGCCGGCAGCACGGTGGGCTGGGTCAGCGAGCCGTCGTAGTTGGGCTCGACATCGACGGTCTCCTCGCCCAGCTCACCGACGAGCAGCATCGCCTCCCGCGACATCCGAGTCTCGGTGTATCTCGCCGCTGCCGGTCCATCGTCCGGGCTTCCAAAGTTTCCATGCCCGTCGATGAGTGGCACGTTCAGCGAGAAGTCCTGCGCCATCCGGACCATCGCGTCGTAGATCGCGGTGTCACCGTGCGGGTGGTAGCGACCCATCACGTCGCCGACCACGCGGGCCGACTTGACGTGCGGTCGGTCCGGCCGGAAACCCGCCTCGTGCATCGCGTAGAGGATGCGCCGATGCACCGGCTTGAGGCCGTCACGCGCGTCGGGCAGCGCCCGCGAGTGGATCACCGAGAAGGCGTACTCCAGGTAGGAGTCGGAGACTTCGGTGACCAGCGGGTTGTCGAAGACCCGCGCGCCGGCCCGGTCGAACGCGGAGTGGTCGACCTTCGTTTCCTTGCGGCGTGCCATGACTCAGATTTCCCCTCGAACGAACCCGGTGCTCCGACCTGCGACCGCGCGGCGCGCGGCGAACCGCTCCCTCACGCGTCGATCACCTCCCGGTCGACGCGGTCGGCGGAGTCGATCAGCCAGTTGCGGCGGGGCTCGACCTTCTCCCCCATCAGCAGGTCGAGGATCCGCTCGGCGGCGTCGACATCGTCCAGCGTGATCCGGCGTACCGCCCGGGTGGCCGGGTTCATCGTGGTCTCCCAGAGCTCGTCGGCGTCCATCTCGCCGAGGCCCTTGAACCGCGGGATGGGAGTGACGATCTGCTTGCCGGCCTGCTCCAGCTTGCGGACCGTCGCCTCCATCTCCGCCTGCGTGTAGGTGTAGATGGTCTGCGGGTTGCGTCCCTTTGTGGTGATCTTGTGCAGGGGCGGCATCGCGGCGTAGAGCCGACCGGCCTCGATCAGCGGCCGCATGTAGCGGGCGAAGAGGGTGATCAGCAGCGTCCGGATGTGCGCGCCGTCGACATCGGCGTCGGCCATGATGAGTACGCGGCCGTACCGCATCGCGGACAGGTCGAAGGTACGCCCGGAGCCCGCGCCGAGCACCTGCACGATCGCCGCACACTCGGCGTTGTCGAGCACCTGCTGAAGGTTGGCTTTCTGCACGTTCAGGATCTTGCCGCGAATCGGAAGAAGCGCCTGATACTCGGCAGATCGGGCGAGTCGCCCTGTTCCCAGCGCGCTGTCCCCCTCCACGATGAATAATTCACTTCTATCGATGCCTGTGGCGCGGCAGTCGACCAGTTTGGCGGGCATGGCGGCGCCTTCGAGGGCCGTCTTGCGGCGGGCGGCGTCCTTCTGCTGCTTCTGCGTGAGCCGGACCCGAGCCGCGTCGACGATCTTCTGGAGGACGGTGCGGGCCTCGGTCTTCGTCTTCCGGTCCTCCAACCAGGACTTCAGGTGCCGCTCGATGAGGCCCTGCACCACCTTGGTGACGCCGGCGGTGGAGAGCTCGTCCTTGGTCTGGGAGGTGAACTGCGGCTCGGGCACCCGGACGTGCACCACCGCGGTCATGCCCTCCAGAACGTCGTCCAGAGTGGGCGCGTCCTCCTTCGCCTTGAGCAGGCCACGGGTGTTGCGTACGGCGTCGGCGAGGGTACGCGCCAGCGCCCGTTCGAAGCCCTTGCGGTGGGTGCCGCCGTGCGCGTTGCGGATGGTGTTGGTGAAGCACTCGACGGTGCGCTCGTAGCCGGTGCCCCAGCGGAAGGCGATCTCGACCTCGGCCCGGCGCTGCACGTTGGACTGCATGACGCCGTTGGCGTCGGCGGCGTTCTCCCGGTACGTGCCCTCGCCGGTGACCAGCAGGGTGCCGGAGACGGGCCGGTCGCCGGGCGGGGCGAGGAACTCCACCATCTCGGTGAGCCCGCCGGGGTAGTGGAAGACCTCTTCGGCCGGTTGCTCGCCGGTGCGGTCGTGCAGGGTGTAGCTGACCCCGGGCACCAGGAAGGCGGTGTGCCGCAGCTTGGCGCGTACGGCGTCGTGGTCCAGCGCCGCGCCGGTCTCGAAGTAGCGGGGGTCGTGCCAGTAGCGGATCGAGGTGCCGGTGCGCTGGCCGCGCTTTGTCGCGCCGACGATCTGGAGCCCGGGCCCGGGGGTGAACGGCGCGTCCGGGCCGTCGCCGTCGAAGATGCCGGGCACGCCGTGCCGGAACGACATGGCGTGCACCTTGCCGCCCCGGCGGACGGTGACGTCGAACCGGCGGGAGAGCGCGTTGACCGCCGAGGCGCCGACGCCGTGCAGGCCGCCGGAGGTCTTGTAGCCGGAGCCGCCGAACTTGCCGCCGGCGTGCAGCCGGGTGAGCACCAGTTCGACGCCGGAGATGCCGGAGCGGGCGTGCACGTCGGTGGGGATGCCCCGTCCGTCGTCGTCGACCTGCACCGAGCCGTCGGCGTGCAGGGTGACCGCGATCTTCGTGGCGTGACCGGCGACCCCCTCGTCGGTGGAGTTGTCGAGGATCTCGTTGACGAGGTGGCCCACGCCACGGCTGTCGGTGGAGCCGATGTACATGCCGGGCCGTTTGCGGACGGCGTCCAGCCCCTCGAGGTGCGTGAGGTCGTCGGCCCCGTACAGGGTCTCAGGCTCTGCGGTCAACTGGTCGTACTCCCGGGTCTCGGCGATGTGCTGCCCCGCACCGTCGTGGTCGGCCCAGCGTGGGCACGCCGCAGCGAGCGTAGCCGTACGCTCCGACATGCGATGCGGACACCCGTACGGCACGCCGCACGGGACCGCTGTTGGTGGCCCTGCCGCGGTCAACATCCCGGCGCCCGGCCTTATGCCCGGCCCCACCCCCGCTGGCTACTCACGGGTAGCCTGGCCTCGTGAGCGCGACGGTGGAATATGTGCAGGAATTCGTCCAGGTCGACGGCGCGCGCCTCGGCGTGCAGCTGTATCCGGAACCGGCAGGCGTCCGCGACGCCCCGGTGGTGCTGATATCGCCGGCGATGGGGGTACGGGCCCGGTATTACCGGCCGTTCGCCGCCGCGCTGCGCGACGCCGGGCTGGCCGTGATCGTCGCCGACCTGCGCGGCACCGGGGAGAGCACGCCGCGACCGAGCCGGGCCTGCCGGTACGGGTACGCGGAGCTGGCCGCCGACATCGGCGCGGTGCGAACGGCGCTGAAGGAGCGGCTGGACGGGCGTCGACTGCTGCTGCTGGGGCACTCCCTCGGCGGCCATGCCGCCGTGCTGCACCTGGCCCTGCACGGCGAGCAGGAGGTGGACGGGCTGGCGTTGGTGGCCGTCGGCCTGCCGTACTGGCGTGACTTCGCCGGCCTTCGGCGCTACGGCGTGCTGCCGTACACCCAGGGCATCGCGGCCACGACCCGGCTGCTCGGCGTCTGGCCCGGGTGGGGGTTCGGTGGCCGGCAGGCCCGGGGGGTGATTCGGGACTGGGCACACGTCGCCCGTACCGGCCGCTTCCCCGAGCTGCACCGGGTCGACACCGAGGCGGCCGTGGGCCGGATCCGGACCCCGGTGCTGGCGGTCAGCGTCGAGGGCGATCAGTACACTCCGCACCCCACGCTGGACCGGCTCTGCGTCAAGCTCACCGCGGCCCGGGTCGAGCGCGAGCGTTACCACATCGAGGGCACCGCCCTGGACCACTTCAACTGGGTACGCTCCGCCGCGCCGCTCGCCGCCCGGATCGCGGACTTCACCGCCGGCCTGCCGCCGCGCTGACAGGCCGGCCACGGGGGATTAACCCCTGTTCGTCGGGGTAAGCCGGGGCGCCCGACACCGCGAAAGGGGACCCGATGTCTGACAGCCACACCGCACTGCGCTCGATGCACGACCTGGGCCTGGCAGCCTGGTTCGGCGGCTCCCTGATGGGTGCCTTCGGCGTCAACGGCGCCGCCGCCCGGATCGACGACTCGACCAAGCGACTTCCGGTCGCGTCGACCGGCTGGGCCCGATGGACCCCGGTCAACGCGGCGGCCATCGGCGCCCATCTCGCCGGCGCGGTCGGCGAGCTGGTCACCGAGAGCCCTCGGATGGCCGCCCAGCGGGGCGTCGGACGGGCGAGCACGCTGAAGACCGCTTTGACCGTCGGTGCCCTCGCCGTGACCGGCTACAGCCGGATGCTCGGCAAGCGGCTGGAGCGGGGCGGCATGACCTCGGTCGAGGGGGTCACCGAGCCGAACCAACAGACGCCGGCGAACGTGGCATCCTGCCAGCGTCAGCTCAAACTGCTCCAGTGGGCGATCCCGGCGCTGACCGGTGCGCTGATCGTGGTCACCGCGTACATGGGTGAGCAGCAGAAGCCCGGACAGGTGCTGCGCGGCATGTTCGGCCGGGCGAACGGGCTGATGCACGCCCCGATGGCGATGGGCAAGGGTGCCGCTCGGATCGGGGCGATGAACGCGGCCCGCCGGCACATGGCGTCGTCCGGCCGTTGACGGCCGGCGGCAGCACCGACCCAGCCATCCAGCAGCGAGGTGGTCATGACGGACAGGGACAGGCAGGACCGGGGACCGGAGGACGTAGCGCCCTGGGGGACCACGGACGGCTTCGACGCCGGCCCGCCGTGGGGGGTCGGCGAGGACTCGCCGATGGACGAGGGCAGCGAGGAGACCGCGGTGCCCGAGGGGCGGCGCGGCGAGCGGCGAGCGGGCCAGCCTCCAGCGGAACACCGGCCCGCCGGCCGGCACGAATTCGGCTCGGTGGAGCCCACCGCCACACCGGCCGCCGGCCCCGGCGCGCCACCGGATCCGGCACCGGCCCGACGCCCGTTCCCGGACGACGTGGCCGGCGAGGACCTGCCGGACAACTCGCTGGAGGAGGCGACCGGCATGCGACCGGAAGGGGTGTCCCGGGGCTGACACCGCCGGCCCCGGCCGCAGGTGCGTCGCCCGGTCAGGACCGTACGGCCCGGACGGCGGGCACGTCGAGCAGCCCGGCCAGCTTCTCCGCGTCACGTTGGGCCTGCCCGGCACAGCAGTTGTTGAACAGCACGTGCAGTTCCTCGGCCTGCTCGGCGAGTTCCGCCAACAGCTGCGACCAGCAGCGCAGTTCGTCGTCGCCGTAGGCGTAGCGGAATCGGTCCTCCTTGGTGCCGCCGGCCCAGGCGGTGCTGTGCCCGTGGAACCGCACCATCGCCAGGTCGGCGGTCGCGACCAGAGCCGGTGGCACCGAATCGGGATGGCCCTGCGGCATGTCGACGCAGCAGAAGGTCAGGTCGTGTTCGCGGAGGAAGGTCAGCGTCTCCCACGCCGCAGGACCGTCGAACCAGGAAGCGTGCCGCAGCTCGACGGCGACCCGCCAGGGCCGGCAGCGGGTGGCCAGTTCCGCGATCCGTCGCCGGGCCGCGTAGGTGCAGGCCAGCCACGGTGGGAACTGCAGCAGCACGGCACCGAGCCGGTCGGCGGCCGCGATCGGTGCCAGCGCCGCCCGGAACCTCCGCCACAGCTCGTCGTACGCCGTCGACGGCAGGTCCCGCCGGCGGATCCGGTCCGGTCCGTCGGCCGGGCGCAGGTCCGCCGGGAGGGTCGCGGTCGGGGTCGGGTGGCCGGTGAAGAGGCTGAAGGCCTTGACGTTGAAGGTGAATCCGTCGGGCGTGGCGTCGACCCAGCCCTGGACCGTCTCCGGCGCCGGCACCGCGTAGTACGACGTGTCCACCTCGACCAGCGCGAACCGGTCGGCGTAGTAGCGAAGTCGCCCCGCCGGAGTGTTCGCCTGCCGTGGATACCAGCCGGAGCGCAGCAGCGTCCGATCGGCCCAGGATGACGTGCCCACCTTGATGACACCCATGTGATTCAGTGGACCGCCGAACGGCCGGATCGGCAACCGCTGGGCCGTGACGGTTGGTAACGTGCCGCGATGAGGCTGCGGGACGGGTCCCATGTGGAGCCGAGCGAACGGGTGTTGACAGCGCTGCTGGCCATGCAGCGGCAGTCGTGGGAGCAGGGCGTCGCCGGGCACGCGGCGCTGGATCTGGGGCTCGACGATCTGGTGGTGCTGCTCGCCGACGCGGCGGTGACCCGACAGCATCGTGACGGTCGGCTCGGCGACGCCGGTGCGGAGACGGGCGCGGTCAACGGGGCAGCCTGCGGCGAGGCGGTCCGGCACGCGGCGGCGGTCACCGGTGATCCCCGGTTCGCCGCCGCGCTGGACGCGCAGCTGCGCTGGCTGCGGGCCGACGCGCCGAGAGCCGCCGACGGTACGCTGTTCCACCTGCTCGGCAGCCGCGAAATCTGGGCCGACACGGTGTACATGGTGGTGCCGCTGCTGGCGGTCGCCGGATATCCGGAGCGGGCCGCCGAGCAGGTGCGCGGGCACCGCGACCGGCTGTACGACCCGGGCAGCGGGCTCTACGCCGCGCGGTGGGACGAGCAGCGGTCGCGGCTGACCCATCCGCAGCACTGGGGCACCGGCAACGGTTGGGTGGTCGCCGGGATCAGCCGGGCGCTGGGGTTGCGCACCGACTGGCCGCCCGGGGTCCGCGACGGGCTCGCCGCCCATGCCCGCGAGGTGATCGACGCCTGCCTGACGTACCGGGGCGACGACGGGCTCTTCTCGGATGTGCTGGACGATCCGGCGACATTCCGGGAGACGAACGTGGCGCAGATGCTCGCGTACGCGACGCTGAGCGGGGCCGCCGACGGCTGGCTGCCGGCCTCGTACGCCGAGGTGGGGCGGGAACTGGTGACGGCGGCCGGCCGGCGGGTCGACGCCCGTGGCCTGGTCACCGGGGTCAGCGGGGCGCCCGCCTTCACCGCCCCGGGCACCTCCAGCGAGGCGCAGGCCTTTCATCTGCTGGCCCACGCCGCGCTGCACCGCCTGCCCGCGGCGGCACGCGACGAACGGCGGTGACCGGCGCCGCCGAGCCGACGAACCCGGTGGCGGGTTTGGTCCGGCCTGATCCGGGCAGGTCAGGGGCAGGACGCGAGGAGGAATTGCATGCGTGCGTTGCGGCTGCCCGATTGGAGGACGGATCCGGAGCTGGTCGAGGCCGACGAGCCGAAGCCGGGCCCGGGTCAGGTGGTGGTGAAGATCGGTGCTGCCGGGGCATGCCACTCCGATCTGCACCTGATGCACGACTTCGAGGCGGGCACGGTGCCCTGGAACCCGCCGTTCATTCTCGGCCACGAGAACGCCGGCTGGGTGCACGCTGTCGGTGCCGGCGTCACCGGGCTGGAAATCGGCCAACCGGTCGCCGTGTACGGCCCGTGGGGGTGCGGCACGTGCGCCCGCTGCCGGGTCGGTGCCGAGAACTACTGCGAGAACCCGGCCGCGGCACCGGTGCCCAGCGGCGGGGGCGGACTCGGCCTGGACGGCGGCATGGCCAAGTACGAGTTGGTGCCGGCCGCCCGGCTCGTCGTGCCGCTGCCCGAAGGGCTGGACGCCGTCCAGGCGGCACCGCTGACCGATGCGGGGCTGACCCCGTACCACGCGATCCGTCGATCCTGGCCCAAGCTGCCGCCTGGCAGCACCGCCGTGGTGATCGGTGTCGGCGGGCTCGGGCACGTCGGTGTGCAGATCCTCAAGGCCACCACCGCGACTCGGGTGATCGCGGTGGACACCCGCGACGAGGCGCTACGGCTCGCCGAGGAGTGCGGCGCCGACCTGACGCTGCGCTCGGGCGAGAGCACCGCCGAGGAGATCAGGTCGGCCACCGGCGGTCGCGGCGCCGACGTCGTGCTGGACTTCGTCGGTGCCGACGGCACCCTGCGGCTCGGTGCTGCCGCCGCCCGCACCTTGGGCGATCTGACCATCGTCGGGATCGGCGGCGGCAGCCTGCCGGTCGGCTTCTTCTCCGTGCCGTACGAGGTCAGCATCCAGACCACGTACTGGGGCAGCCGGCCGGAGCTGATCGAGGTGCTCGAACTCGGCGCCCAGGGGCTGGTACGGCCGAAGACGACGACGTTCAAGCTGGACGACGCGATGCAGGCGTACCACCAGATGCAGGACGGCACGCTGGAGGGACGAGCTGTCATCGTGCCGTGAGCACCCCGCCCGTAGCGTCCAGGTGCGGATCCGCGGCAGGGTGCGTTCAGCGAGTTCGCCTACGCTGATCATGTGGTCGCCGCGCTGGAGCTCTATCTGGACACCGCCGCCACCCGACGAATCCGGGTGCTCTGGGACGCCCTCGAGGCCGAGGGGGTGCAGAGCATGCGCTCGCTGCTGGAGCAACGGCACCGGCCGCACGTCTCGCTCGCGGTCGCGCCACGCCTCGACCCGGAGCAGGTCGCCGCGGCGCTGGCCGGCACCACCGTGGCCGTGCCGCTGCGGCTGTCGTTCCAGTACGCGGGCCAGTTCGTCGGCCGGGTGCTCTGGCTGGGCCCGGTCCCCACACCGCAACTGCTCGCACACCACCGGCAGGTGCACGCCCGGCTCGCGGCAGCCGGCGTCACGCTGGTCGAGCACTACCAGCCGGATCGGTGGGTGCCGCACTGCACCCTGTCGATGCGGGTACCGAACACACTGATGGCCGTCGCCGTACGCCGTTGCCTGGAAATCCTCCCCCTGGAGGCCACCGTGGTAGCCGCCGCCCTGACCGACCACGCCCGTAACATCTCCCACCCCCTCCCCTAAACTCCCACCCCACCCCCACCCACCCCGCATCCCCGCCCCGCATCCCCACCCCACCCACCCCGCATCCCCACCCCGCATCCCCGCCGCGCATCCCGCCCCGCCCCGCCGCCCGACCAGCACGCCGATCTTGCACTTTTGGTCGGCTGTATGCCCCTTATAGGCCTGTTTGTCCCGACGAAAAGTGCAAGATCGCGGCGCCGAGGGACCGCGCGGGCAAGTTTGATCCATCAGCGCAATGCCGTCCGTTGCTCGGAGCGAGCAATCTTGGACGCTTTCGGCCCCCAGAGGGGCCATTCCAGTCCAAGATCCGCCGGGGCGGGTAGACATATCGGGGCAAGGTACTCTGATCGCATCTGCTGGGTCGGATCCGATCGCGAGCGGTGGGGCGGGGTGGGGTGGGGTGACACATGGGACGGTGGGGTGATAGGGGACGGTGGGGTGATAGGGGACGGTGGGTGTAACCAAGGGCTGGCGACAAGGGCCGTGAAATGCGATAAGGAACCGCGGGGTGCGGTGTGACAGGGCGCGGCGAGGGCTGGGGTGGGTAGCGCGGGCGGGCGGGGGTGGGCGAGGCATGGTGTTAGTCCCGGCCGCTCCGCTATGCGAAGCGGCCCTAATCGGAGGAAAGTAGGTCTACTTCCGAGTTAGGAGAGGGTGGCGCGGCCGTGGCGCCAGTAGCCCATGAAGGCTACGGCGCGGCGATCCAGGTTGCGCTCGGCAATCAGGTGTCTGCGCAGGGTGCGGATGACGCTTGCTTCTCCGGCCAGCCAGGCGTAGAGGGGCGCTGCCGGGACCGGGTCGGGCACCTCCCAGAGGAGTTCGCGATCCACATCGACGTCGTCGACCGACACGGGGGCCGAACCGACGACCGACACGCCAGCCACAGCAGGCACCCGACCGACCAACGACTCGCCAGCCACGCCAGCCGAACCGACGACCGACACGCCAGCCACAGCAGGCACCCGATCGGCGAGCAACTCGCCGGCCGCGGCGGTGACGGCGGTGACCAGCCGGGTGCCGTGCGGGTCGGTGCCGCGGGGCAACCAGGTCACCTCCACTCCCGGCGGGGCGGACAGCGGCAGTATGTCGGCTGTCTCGGGCACCTCCAGCAGCACCCGGCCCCGGGCGTGCAGCGGCAGCCGCCCGCAGATGCCACTGATCGCCGGCACCGCCGTCTCGTCTCCGGCCAGCAGCAGGCATCCGGTCGACGGAGGGCGGAACTCGACGCCGCCGTGGTCGCCGTCGTACGCCGCGTCCGGTCCCAGGATGGCGATCTCGTCGCCGGGGCGGGCCCGCCGCGCCCACCGGGTCGCCGGCCCGCCGTCGCCGTGCAGCACCAGGTCGACGTCCACCTCGTTGAGCTGTGGCCGAACCGCACGGGCGGTGTAGGTCCGGATCGGGTTGCGCCGGTGCTCCGGCAGCGCCCGCCAGCGCGCATACCAGTTTGGGCCCTGCGGCAGGCGCACCCCGCGCTGGCCGGGCAGCGGCAGGGCCAGCTTGATCCGCTGGTCGTACCCGTTGTCGGCGAAGCGGTCCAGGTCCGGGCCGGTGAAGGTGACCCGGACGAACGACGGGCTGAGCCGGTGTACCGCGCGGACCTCGACGGTGAACAACCGCCAGGGCGCGACGGGCAGGGTGCTGGTCATGATGCCTTCCTCATACGGACCGGTGCGCGGCGACGCGCTACCGGGCATACGGACCGGTGCGCGGCGACGCGCTACCGGGCTTGCGGGGCGGCGGCGCGGGAACGCCACAGCAGCCAGACGAAGTACGGAGTGCCGATCAATGCGGTGACCAGGCCGGCGGGGATCTGCGCCGGGGCGATGACCGTGCGGCCGAGGGTGTCGGCGAGGCTGACCAGGGCCGCGCCGAGCAGCGCGGCCACCGGCAGCACCCGGCAGTGGCGACCGCCGACCAGGGCGCGGGCGGCGTGCGGGGCGACCAGGCCGACGAAGCCGATCACGCCGACCGCGGAGACGGCGGTCGAGGTGAGCAGCGCTGCCGCGCCGAGCGCGACCAGCCGGGTGCGTTCCAACCGGACGCCAAGCACCCGAGGTGTGTCGTCGTCCAGTGTCATCAGGTCCAGCTCGCGGCGGGCGGCGGCCACCGCCGGGGTGAGCACCAGCAGTGCGATCGCCACCGGCAGCACCTGGGGGCCGGTGCGGCCGTAGGTGGAGCCGGAGAGCCAGGTCAGGGCCTTGCCGGTGTTCCACGGATCGAAGGCGACGATTAGGTAGGTGATCAGGGCCGTGCCGCCCTGCCAGGCGCCGAAGCCGATCAGGACCAACCGGTCGGAGCTGAGACCGCCGCGCCAGGCCGCGCCGTAGACGAGGGCGAAGGCCAGCATCGCGCCGACTCCGGCCACGCCCGAGACGGCCCAGACGCCGGCCAGTGGCACGAAGGTGAGCAGACCGACCGCGCCCAGTCCGGCGCCGGCGGTGATGCCGAGGATGCCGGGTTCGGCCAGCGGGTTGCGGCAGACCGCCTGCACGGTGGTGCCGGCGACCGCCAGCGCCGCGCCGGCCAGCACCGCCGCGGCCACCCGCGGCCACCGCTGGTCCAGCACGAAGGTGTACGCCGGTCCGGTGCTGCCGTTGACCCAGTTGGCGATGTCGCCGAGCAGCACCCAGGTGTCCCCGGCGAGCATGCCGAGCAGCACCGCGGCGACGGCGACCGTACCGGCCACGGCGACGACAGTGCGGTGGAAGGCTGCGGAGCGGACCGCCGCGTGGCCGCCGGGTGGGCGGCGGGTGGGGCCGGCGTCCCGGTGCCGACGGGCCAGCCAGATCAGGATCGCGGCGCCGAGCAGGGTGGTCACCACGCCGGTGGGGATGTCGACGCCCGCCTGACTGCCCATCAGGGCCCGCAGCAGCACGTCGGAACCGAGCACGATGATCACACCGGTCATCCCGGCCAGCGGCAGCAGGAGCCGGTGCCGGTGCACTTCGGGCACCAGGGGACCGAGCAGCCGGACGATCACCGGCGCGCACAGGCCGACGAAGCCCACCGGCCCGGTGAGGGTGACCGCGGCGGCGGACAGCAGCACGGCGAGCACCGTGACCAGCAGCCGGGTACGCCGTACGTCGAGGCCGAGCACGGTGGCGGTGTCGTCGCCGAGGGCGAGGATGTCGAGGCGGTGACCGAGCAGCATCAGCGCCACGAGGGCGGCCCCGATCACCGGGGCGAGTTGGGTGAGCGCGGTCAGGTCGGCCTGCACCAGCGAGCCGTTGCCCCAGGCGAACAGGCCGATGGTCGCCTGTTCGAAGAGCAGGAGCAGCAGCATGGTCACCGAACTGAGCGCCAGGGCGGTGGCCGAGCCGGCGAGGATCAGCCGGGTGGTGCCGGCCTGACCGCCGGCGGACATCGCCATCACCAGGCCGGCCGCGGCGAGCCCGCCGCAGAAGGCGAGACCGCCGACGGGCAGCGCGGGCAGCGCGACGCCGAACGCGGCGACCGAGACGATGGCCAGGTGGGCACCGGCGTTGACGGCGAGGGTGTCCGGCGAGGCGAGCGGGTTACGGGCGATCGACTGCAGGGCAGCACCGGCGAAGCCGAGGGCGACGCCGACGGCCAGGCCGGCGAGCAGCCGGGGCACCCGGGAGGCGATCAGCACCCGGGCCGCCTCGTCGTCGCCGCCGGTGAGCAGCCGCAGCAGGTCGAGGGCACCCACGCCGGAGGTGCCCTGGGTGAGGTGCACCGCCGCGACCACCAGCGACAGCGCGGTGACGGCGAGGAAGGCCCCGGCTACCCGGGAACCGGAGGTACGTCCGGCCGGAGCCGGCCGGACGGTCGGCTCCGCACGCGGGGGCGCGTTCAGCGGGATCACCCCGCGTACGCAGTGACGAGCTGGTCGATGTACTGCTTGCCGGAGAGCGGCCCGCCGAAGGTCCAGATGCCGTCGGGCATCCGGTGCAGGTTGCCCTGCTTGACGAAGGGCAGCGAGGTCCAGATGGCGTTGTCGGCGAGGCCGTCGGCGAAGACGTCGGCGCCGTCCGAGGCGTTGTAGAAGAAGTGCAGGTCAGGGCTCTTCAACCCGGTCAGTCCCTCGATGTCGGTCTGACCCAGGCCCCACACCTCGTCGGTCTTGCCGGTCCAGGCGTTGGTGAGGCCGAGCTGGATGCCGATCTGGGAGACCAGTGCGCCCTGGCCGAACATCCGGATGCTGACCGTGCTGCCTTCCTTCCAGCCGTCAGCGATGGCGAACGGCCGGCCGGCCGCGCCCGCGTCGGCGATTTTCTTCTTCCCGTCGGCGATGGCGGTGTCGAAGTCGGCGAGCAACCTCTCCGCCTCGGCGGTCCTACCGACCGCAGTGGCGATCATGTTGAAGTCGGAGCGCATCCGGCCGAGGTTGTCCGAGGCGTCGCTGCCCCTGGTGACGATCACCGGAACGTACTTCTCCAGCTGGGTCACCAGGTTGGCGCCGCGGCCGTCCTCCATCACCACTAGGTCGGGTTGGAGCGCCACGATCGAGTCGACGCTCGGCTCGCCCCGGGTGCCTACGTCCTTGACGTCGGCATCGAGTTTGGCGGCGGTGACCCAGGTGGCGTAGCCCTTGGGATCGGCCACGCCGACCGGCATGACACCGAGGCTGACCAGCATCTCGGCCTCACCCCACTCCAGAGCGACGACCTTGGTGGCAGGGTTGTCGAGCTTCACCTGCTTGCCGCGGCTGTCGGCCACGGTGACCGGCCCGCTGGCGGCCGGGGCGGCGGTCGAGGGCTCGGTGGTGTTCTCGGTGGTGCCGCAGGCGGCCAGCGTCAGCGCGGTGACGGCGGCGAGCAGGGCAGTGAAACGGCTACGGGACATGACTTTTTTCCTCGGGTGCGGGTGTTGACGAATTCGGTGCTCAGGCCGCGACACGGGCCAGGTGCCGACCCACGGGGCGGGTGGTCACCAGCCCGCTGAGCGGGTCGACGGCGACCTCGATCCGGATGCCGTAAATTTCGGTCAGGTCCGACTCGGTGAAGACCGCGGCCGGAGTGCCGGTGGCGCGGACCCGACCGCCGTGCAGCAGGACCACCTCGTCGGCCACCGCGGCGGCATGGTTGAGGTCGTGCAGCACGACGCCAACCGCGACGCCGTGGTCGTCGGCGAGGTCACGCATGAGGTCGAGAATCTCGACCTGGTAGCGCAGGTCGAGGAAGGTGGTCGGCTCGTCGAGCAGCAGCACCGGGGTGTCCTGGGCCAGACAGGTGGCCAGCCAGACCCGTTGCAGCTCGCCGCCGGACAGCTCGTCCACCGGCCGCTCGGCCATCGCGGCGACCCCGGTGACGTCCATCGCGCGGGCGACGGCGGCCGGCCCGTCGGCATCGTCGGCGCGCCAGCGGCCGCGGTAGGGGTGCCGGCCGTAGCCGACCACGTCACGGACGGTGACCCCGCTGGGGATCGGTCGGCTCTGGGCGAGCAGGGTCACCCGGCGGGCGAACTCCTTGGCCGGTAGGCCGGCTGCGGCGCTGCCGTCGGCGAAGTGCACTGCGCCACTGCCGATCGGGTGCAGCCGGGCGAGCGCCCGCAGCAGGGTCGACTTGCCGCTGCCGTTCGGCCCGACGAGCGCGGTCACCGCGCCCGGCCGCAGGGCGATCGTCGCACCGTGCACCACCTGTGTGCCGTGGTAGCCCAGGCAGAGGTCGACTCCGCTCAGGCGCTGCTCGGCGCCGGCCGACGCCCCTCCGCTCATCACGGTGGTTAGGTTAACCTAACCTAACTTCATGTCAAGCGCGGATTCCGAACTCCCCCGCCCCGCCCCGGCGCGGTCGATGAAGCGGGCGCCCGCCCGACGGCGTCCACAGATGAGGCGGCTGCCCGCCCGACAGCGTCCACACCGGAGTGCTGCGCCACCTCCCGGCGCCGCAACCGGGCGACGCCGCCGGTCAGGCGGCGGGAAACGGTACCGGGGTGGGACGACAGACCAACGTGAGCAGCGGTAGCGTTGCGCGTCATCGCCGCCGGGCCGGCCGGTGTGGCGACTCGCGACCGTACGGAGGATGAATCATGTCCATCGGCGAGGAGCCGTTCGCACTTCGCGACGACCTGGTTTTGCGCCCGAACTTCGAGGTCACCCTGCGCGGGTACGAAAGACGGCAGGTCGAGCAGTACGTCGAGCAGATGGAGGGCCGACTCGCCGCGCTCTCGTCCGAACGGGACCGGGTCGCGACGCAGGCACAGGAGATGGTCGGCAAGCTCCAGGCGTTGCAGGTCGAGGTGGCCGAGTTGCGCCAGCGACCCGCGCAGTTGGACAAGGCGGCCTTCCAGGACGTGGGCCCGATGGTCGGCCAGATCCTGGACCTTGCGGAGAAGCAGGCCGCCAACATCGTCGAGACCCACACGCAACGGGCCAACAAACTCCAGGCGGAGGCGGAGAAGATCCTCGCCAACGCGCGGGAGCGGACCGTCAAGGCCCTCGCCGATCTCGACGAGGAACTCGCCGCCCGGCGGGCCGAGCACGAGAAGACGTACGAGGAGCTGCGGGCGGCGGCCGACGCCGAGCTGGTGCAGACCCGCGAGCGGGCCGACCAACTGCGCGCCGAGGGTGAGGCCGCACACGAACGCGCCCAGCAGGAGGCGCAGCGGATCAGCGAGCAGTGCCGCCAACAGGTCGAGCAGGCCCGCGCGGCGGCCGAGGCGCTGGCCACCTCCGCGCGTACCCAGATCCATCAGGAGATCCAGGCGGCCCGCTCCAAGCACCAGCAGGAAATGACTCAATGGCGGTCCACCGTCGAGGAGGAACTGACGGAACGACGGGCCGCGGTCGAGGAGGACCTGGCCGAGCAACGGGCGGCCGTCGAGCGCGAGTTGGCCGCCCAGCGGTCCGCCGCGGAGCAGCGGGTCAGCTCGATGATCGCGGACGCCCAGCAGTACTCGGCGGAGATCCGTAAGCGCGCCGACGAACAGGCCGCCGAGGTACGCAAGCACAGCGACGAGCAGGCCGCCGCCGCCGAGGAGCAGCTGCACGCCGTACAGCTGGCGATCGGCGAGCAGCAGGACGTGCTGGCCAAGGTGCAGGAGGAACTGGAAACCGCCCGGCAGCAGCTCGACGAGTCGCGGCGCGACAAGGACGACACGGACGCCGAGTTGACCCGGTTGCGGCAGCAGCTGACGGAGACCAGCCGGGATCTCGAGGCCGAGACCCGGCGGCTGGACGAGGTACGCCGGGCCGCCGAGGCGGCCGAGCGGCACGCCAAGGAGACCCGGGCACGGGTGCAACGGGAGGCCAAGCGCGTCGCCGACCTGGCCGCCGCAGCCGTCATGGCCGCCGCAGCCGGCGGGAGCGAGACCGCCGAGTACCCGATGGTGGCCGTACGCGCAGCTGATCGTCCCGCCCGCACCGGCGCTGAGGCGGTGCCGCCGACCGGTGACGGGAACCAGCCCGACGACGGCGAGACCGCAACGGCCGAGGCCACCGACGTCGGTGCCGACCGAGCAGGGCCGACCACGGACCGGGCCACGGCCGAGGGTGACGGGAATCCGCACGGCGGCGCCGAGGATGACGGGAATCCGCACGGCGGCGCCGAGGGTGACGGGAATCCGCACGGCGGCGCCGAGGGTGACGGGAATCCGCACGGCGGCGCCGAGGACCAGCCCGGCCACCCACAGGTCGGGTCCGCCGCGCGCCCGCTACCGGACCCGGTGGCCCGGGCGACGGCAGTCGTCGCGGCAGGCAAGCCGGGCGGCATCGACTGGTTCGCCGGCCCCTCGGCGGCCACTGCGGAGGACGCTGCCACTGACCGCCCGGCCGGCGATGCGGACCGCGCACCCGAGCCGGCGCCGCACTGACCCTCGGTCCCGGATTCCGGGCCTCACCAGGTCCCGGCCCGCACCGGGCTGCCCGACATCCCGGGCGGTCCGGTGCGGCTGGGCGTCGGTGGCAGGTCTAAGCCGCCGGCTGGCTGGACCTGGCGAGGGTCACCGAATCTCATCCGGTCACCGGCGATCCGGCTCGGCGGACTGCTGCGCCGGGTCGGCGCCCACGCGGCGGACGAACCGCTTCCGGATCCGGTCGCTGGCCTCCTGCTCGGTGTGGCCGAGGGCACGCAGCAGATCAGTGGCGACGGTACGGATCTGCGCCACCACCACGTTGCCGGAGAAGCCGACCCCCTCGTGGTACGCCTCGGCGGCCCGGTCCATCCCCTTCAGGAGCAGCTGCTCGGGTCGGTCCGTGTGGCGCCCGCCCTCCGCCTCCAACTGGATCAGCGCGAGGCCGTCGCCGAGGTCGTGCAGCGCGGCCGGAAGCCCGGACGGGATCGGCTCGCCGTCGTGGAGCGCGGTGGCCGCCCGGCGCAGCATCTCCTGCGCGCCCCGGACGGCGAGGCTCAGGAAAGTCGCACCGCGCTCGTAGCGCTCGTACTCGCCGCGCCGGTGCCAGCGCAGCGGGGAGACGGCCACCGCCTCGGAGGCGCCGGAGACAGCGTCGTTGAGCAGCTGCACCTCGGACTCCACCTCGGCCAGCGCGTCCCGGGCCCGGCCGACCAGGTCGGCGTCGCCGCGGGCCATCCCCTCGGCGGCCGTGTGCAACTGGTCCTGGATGACCGCGAACAGCGGGCGCGCGGCCCGCTGGATGAGCCGCATCGGATTGACCGGCAGCAGGGCCACCACCACCACGGCGACCAGCCCGCCGATGGTGGCGTCGATGATCCGGGGCAGTTCGAGCCCGCGCTGCAGCGGCGCGAGCGTCACGATGAGCACGGCGGTACCGCCGGCCTGGGTCACCACCTGTCCGCCCCGGCTCAGGCTCAGGGCGAGCAGGATGGACAAGGTGACCACGGTGGCGATCTGCCAGGGGCCGGTGCCGATGACCGCGATCAGGGCGTCACCGGCCAGCAGCCCGGCCAGCACGCCGATCAGCAGTTCGATGGTGCGGCGAGCCCGGCGGCCGATCGCGGCGGCGATGGTACCCACGGCGGCGGTGGGCGCGAAGACCGGCGAGGGATGATGCAGCAGCTCGTGTGCCACGACCCAGGCGAGCGCAGCCGCGACCCCGGCCTGGACTGCGAGGATGGCGTACAGCTCCAGGGTGCGTCGCCGTCTCCGCCAGTTGGCCCGGCTGCTGATCCCGCTGATGGTCCACGCGACCATGCCCCGCGCCCGTCCGGCCGCGCCCCGCACTCGCTCGGCCGCGACCCCGGCCTGCGCTCGGCCGGCCGCGTCCCGCACCCCTCCGCCGTCACGGTCCTCCGCCGCTGTCACGCCGGGGACTACCCGCCCCGGCAGTGGTCAATCGTCGCACCTCATATCGCGCAGCATCGATTGACAAAGTTTGTGATCCCAACTTATGGTGCGAGCCGGCCGGACGTTTCCGGTGGTCCTGGCAACGCCCGGTCAGCCATCCGTCGACATCATCACGACACGAGGAGCATCATGGCCGGGCTGAGCGGAACACTACGAAGGACACGATGGCGATTCGGCCTGATCACCAGCGGCATCGTGGTGCTGCTGGCCGGCGTCGGGCTGATCAACGCGGGCGCCGCCCACGCGGCCGCCGGATGCCGGGTGGCGTACTCCGCGCCCAGTCAGTGGCCGGGCGGGTTCACGGCCAACGTGGACCTGACCAACCTGGGCGACCCGCTGAACGGGTGGCGGCTGACCTGGACGTTCTCCTCCGGCCAGCGGGTGACCCAGGCGTGGAACGCCAACGTCACCCAGTCCGGCAACGACGTCACCGCCAGCAACGTCGGCTACAACGCCGCGCTCGGCACCAACCAGACGGTGTCGTTCGGCTTCAACGGCTCCTGGTCCGGCACCAACAACGCACCGACCTCGTTCGCGCTCAACGGCATCACCTGCACCGGCAGCATCGGCCCCACCACCCCGCCGCCGAGCACGCCGCCGACCAGCACCCCGCCGCCCACCACGCCACCGCCGACCACGCCGCCGCCAGCCGGCAACCCGATGGCCTACGTCGCCGCCATGCAGCCCGGCTGGAACCTCGGCAACACCTTCGACGCCGTCGGCGCCGACGAGACCGCCTGGGGTAACCCCCGGGTCACCCAGGCGCAGCTGGACGCCATCCGGGCCCAGGGCTTCAACAGCATCCGGATCCCGATCACCTGGAGCAACCACCACGGACCGGCGCCCTCCTACACCATCGACGCGGCCTGGCTGAACCGGGTCAAGGAGGTCGTGGGCTGGGCCCTGGAGGACGGCTTCTACGTGATGATCAACCTGCACCACGACTCGTGGCAGTGGATCAATGCGATGCCGACCGACCGGACCAACGTCCTCAACCGCTACAACGCGCTCTGGACCCAGATCGCCGCCGCGTTCCGGGACGCCTCACCGAGGCTGCACTTCGAGAGCGTCAACGAGCCGCAGTTCGCCAACAGCTCCGGGGATGCCCAGAACGCTCAGCTGCTGCACGAGCTGAACGTCAACTTCCACCGGATCGTACGCGCCTCCGGCGGCAACAACGCCACCCGGATGCTGGTCCTGCCGACCCTGCACACCTCCGCCGACCAGGCCCGCGTCAACGAACTGGCGACGACGCTCAGCCAGCTGAACGACCGCAACCTGATCGCCACCGTGCACTTCTACGGCTACTGGCCGTTCAGCGTGAACGTCGCCGGCGGCACCCGCTTCGACGCCACCACTCAGCAGGACCTGGTCGATTCGTTCGACCGGGTCTACAACGCCTTCGTCACCCGGGGCATCCCGGTCGTCATCGGGGAGTACGGGCTGCTCGGTTTCGACCGGCACACCGGCACCATCGAGCAGGGCGAGAAGCTCAAGTTCTTCGAGTTCCTCGGCTACTACGCCCGCCACCGGCAGCTCACCACCCAGCTGTGGGACAACGGCCAGCACTTCAACCGGACCACCTTCCAGTGGCGTGACGCCGAGCTGTGGGCCCAGATCAAGTCGAGCTGGACGACCCGCTCCGGCACCGCCTCGGCCGACCAGGTGTACGTGCCGCGTACTGGATCGATCACCGCCAAGTCGCTGACCCTGAACCTCAACGGCACCACCTTCCAGGGGCTGCGCCAGGGCAACACGAACCTGACGCAGGGCACCGACTACACCGTCTCCGGCAACCAGCTCACCATCACCGCGAGCGCGTTGACCCGCCTGGTCGGCAGTCGGGCGTACGGCGTCAACGCCACCCTGCACGCGCGCTTCTCCGCCGGCGTGCCGTGGCGGATCGACGTGATCACCTACGACCCGCCGGTGCTGTCGAACGCGACCGGTTCGACCAGCTCCTTCGCCATTCCGACCCAGTTCCGGGGCGATCAGCTCGCCACGATGGAGGCGAGGTACGCCGACGGCAGCAACGCCGGCCCGCACGACTGGACCTCGTTCAAGGAGTTCGACGTCACCTTCGCCCCCGACTACACCGGCAACCGCATCACGCTGACCGACACCTTCTTCGGTGAGGTCCGCGACGGCGCCCCGGTGACCCTCACCTTCCACTTCTGGAGCGGTACGCAGGTGACGTACCGCGTCACGAAGTCCGGCAGCAGCGTCACCGGCGTCACCGGCTGACACCCGCGCCACCGGCTGCCCCCCGGGTGGCCGGTGGCGCCCACCGGGCATCATCGGGGGCATGATCCGATTCGTGCTGAACGTGCTGTGGCTCATCTTCGGCGGCGGGCTCGTGCTGGCCATCGGCTACGGCATCGCCGCGCTGATCTGCTTCGTGCTCGTCGTCACCATCCCGTTCGGGGTCGCGTCGTTGCGGCTGGCGTCGTACTCGCTGTGGCCCTTCGGCCGCACCCTGGTGCCCAAGCCCGGCGTCGGCGTCGCCTCGGGCATCGCCAACGTCATCTGGGTGCTGCTGGCCGGGTGGTGGCTCGCCCTGTCCCACATCGTCGCCGGAGTCAGCCTCTGCCTCACCATCATCGGAATCCCGTTCGGCGTGGCCAACTTCAAACTCGTCCCGGCGGCGATCTGGCCGCTCGGCCAGCAGGTCGTCCCCGCGCCGTAGCCACCCCCGAGGTCAGAGCAGGTGCCGGTGCGCCAGCCACCGCAGGGCGACGTACCCGAACGGAGCGGGTAGCCAGAAGGTCGCCAGCCGGTAGACCAGCACACCGGCCACGGCGGTGTCGACGGGCACGCCGTAGAGCAGCAGCCCGGACACCAGCGCCGCCTCGGTGGCGCCCAGCCCACCGGGAGTGGGCGCGGCGGAGGCGACGCCCTCACCGACGACGGACACCAGGATCACCGGCGGCAGCAGCGCCAGGCTGATCGGCTCGCCGACCGCGAGCAGCCCGAAGTAGAGGCTGAGTCCGTACGCCAGGGTGAGCGCCAGGGCCGCACCGACCAGCCGGGACAGCCGGTGCTGACGGGGCAGCGCCCGGAGGGCGTCGAGGCTCTGCCGGGCCGCCGCCCGACCCCGTTGCCGCAACCGGGGTACGGCGAGCAGCGCGGCGACGACCAGCAGCACCACCAGGACGCCGAGCAGCAACGGCAACGCCTTACTGGTGGCGGCGTGTTCGAGCGCCCGGACGGGCTGGCGCGCGAAGGGCAGCAGCACCGGTAGCAGCAGCGCGATCGACACCGCGCCGGCCGTCCGGGAGACTGCCACCGCGGTCGCCGACTCGGCGGTGCCGAATCCCTTCTGATGCAGGTAGCGCACGCTCAGCGCGGCACCGCCGACGCTGCCGGGGGCCAGCCGGTTGGCGAAGGAGGCGGCCACCTGCACGACGGTGGTCTCCCCCAGCGGGATCCGGTCGGCGGCGGCCAGCCGCAGCACGAACGCGCTGAGCAGGTAGGTGGCCACCGAGCCGAGCAGGGTCGCGGCGAGGGCCGCCGGGTGCGCGTGCAGCATCAGGCGCAGCGCGGTGCGTACCTGACCGACCTGCGGCAGCAGGACATACACCAGCAGGCCGAGCGCGACCAACAGCAGGATGCCGCGCGGCGTGATCCGGGCGACGCGGGCCAGCCGCCGCTCCCGCTCCGGGCAGCGCCGCAGGATCTCGCCGCGCAGATCCCGAAGCAGGGTGGGGGCCCGGCGCAGTGCGTCGTGGCCGGCCCGGGAGAGCACCGGCCGTTGCAGGTACGGCAGGCTGTCCGCGACCTGCGCGGCACCCAGTTCCGCCATCGCGACGTCGACCACGGTCGCCGGATCGACCCGGCTGGCGAGGGCGACCAGCAACTCGACGAGGTCCCGCGCCTGCTGGTCGGCGGGGGCCCCATCGATGCCGAACCCGAGGTCGACCAGGTGGGCGGTCCGGCCGGCGAGGAGGATGTTGGCCGCGCGCAGATCCCGGTGCGCGATGCCGGCCCGGTGCAGCAGCGCCACCTGCCGGCACACGTCCGTCACCGCCGCGAGCGGCAGCGGACCGACGATCGAGCCCAGCGGCGCGGCATCGACGAACTCCTGCACCAGCACCGCGTCGCCACCGGGCAGGGTGGCGGTCGTGACGACCTCGGGCACCCGCACTCCGGCCCGCTCCGCCAGCAGCGTCAGGTACGTCTCGTGTTCGCTCTGCTGCTTCGCGCTCAGGTACGGCGGCTCGTCGGCGACGTGCCGGAAACGCAGCCGCCGGTAAAGCTTGTACGCCCAGTCCGCGTCGCGCTGCTGCCCCCCGCTCAGCTTGACGAACAGCTGCCGCCCGTCGGCGGTCGCCGCCCGCCAGGGCCACGAGCCGCGGGCGTCGCCGGTCAGCGGCTCCAGACGGGTCACGTCGAGTCCCCGGTGCCGCAGCGCCCGGCGCAGGCTGGCGGTGGACCGGCCCGGACCGACCTCCCCTACCAGCAGCCGGGTCAGGCACACCGCGAGCCAGCCGACCAGGAACCCGCCGACGGCGTCCAGGGGGAGATGCGCGCCGACATGCACCCGGGCCACCGCGACCACGACGATCACGGTCCACATCAGCCGCCGCCAGCGTGGGCCGCCCGCTCGCGCGGCCACCAGGGCCAGGGCGGTGGCGACCGCGACGTGCCCGGAGGGAAACCCCAGGGAGCCGGTGATCGTGTCGTGCACGGCCACGTCGGCCAGCAGGCCGGCCGGCCGCTCCCGGGCCACCGCGAGCTTGTTGGCGATCGCCAGCCAGTACGCCAGGTTGCCGGCCAGCAGCAGGTCCCGCGCCACCGCGAACCGCCGCAGCAGGGCGGCGACGGCAACGGCGACGAACACCGCCAGATACGAGCCGACCTGCATGATCACGGCCAGCACCGACGTCGCCCCGGAGGGCAGCCGGTTGAGCAGGGTGAACAGGTCCCGCTCCCAGGCCGCGACCGGGTGCTGGCGAACCAGCAGGCTCGCCGCGACCAGCAGGACGGCCGAGAGGGCCAGGTTGACCAGCAACGCCGGCGACGGGCGATGTGTCCGGGCTACCACCACTCCCTCGCCTCCACCGCCCGGTCGCCGGTCCCGCTCGCGAGCCTCCTGCCACGTCGAACCCTACGGGTTCATCCGGTGCCGCTCGGCGGTTTCCGCCGGACGATCGCTGCCTGCGCAGCGGCTTCGAGCGCCACAATCAGGAGGTGGAGCGGGTGCTGGCCGTGATCGCCGCGCTGCCGCCGGTGGTCGTGCTGATCCTGGTGTTCGTCCTACCCGCGCTGGAGTCCTCGACCCTGCTGGGCCTGGTGGTTCCCGGAGAGACCGCCGTTCTGGTCGGCGGGGTGGTGGCGCACGGCGGCGGGCTGCCGCTCTGGGCGGTGATCGCCATGGCGGCCGCTGGCGCGTGTCTCGGCGACCAGATCGGCTACCTGCTGGGCCGGCGCTACGGGCCGGCGGTGCTGGGCCGGGTGCCCGCCGTGGCACGCCGGCACCTGGACCTGAACCGGGCCCGGCGCCTGCTCGCCCGTCGGGGCGCGGCGGCGGTGCTGATCGGTCGATGGGTGGCGGTGCTGCGCACAGTCGTCCCGATCATCGCCGGGGCCAGCGGGATGCGCCGGGCCGCATTCGGGTGGGCGAACGTGGCCGGCGGGCTGGTCTGGGCGACGGGGGTCGCCCTGCTGGGTTACCTCGGCGCGGCCTCACTGCACTATCTCGAACGGGAACTGGGCATCGGAACCCACGCGCTGCTCGCCGTGCTGGTGGTCGTCGCGCTGGTGTCGCTCTGGCGCCGCCGTGTCCGACAGCGTCGCTGACCGATCGCGGCAACCGGTCACGCGGCCCGTTCCCGCTGGGTAGCGTCGGATCCGCGGCGGCAGGCGCCGTCGCGAGGCTGCGGAGGGTGGGTGGGGGCACGGGTCGGGCCGCAGGGCCACGCGGGGCAGTTCTGGGCCGGTCAGCTGCCTGAGGCGCTGGCCGCTGTCGGTGCTCCGGCCCAGGGACTGACCGGTGAGCAGGCCGCGCGGTTGCTGCGCGAACGGGGCCCCAACCAGGTTTCCGTGGCCCGCCGCCGCGGCTGGCGACTGCTGCTGACCCAGTTCACCAGTCCCATCATCGTGATCCTCATCGCCGCCACGGTGCTGTCGATGGCCGTCGGCGATTTGATCGACGGCACCATCATCCTGGCCATCGTCGCGGCCAGTGGCGGGCTGGGGTTCTGGCAGGAACGCAAAGCCGGGCGGGCCGTCGACGCGCTCCAGGCGCGGGTACGGGTGCACGTCGAGGTGATTCGCGACGACCACCAGATCTCCGTACCGATCGAGGAGGTGACGGTCGGCGACCTGGTGGTGCTGCACGCCGGTGACGTGGTGCCCGCCGACTGCCGCGTCGTCGAGGCCCGGCGGTTGCAGGTCGACCAGGCCGCCCTGACCGGGGAGTCGTTCCCGGCCGAGAAGACCTCGGACCCGGCGCCCGCCGACGCGGACCTGTCCGGGCGGACCAACGCGCTGTGGATGGGTACGCACGTGGTCAGCGGCACCGGCCGGGCGGTGGTCATGCAGACCGGCCGGGACACCGCGTACGCCGAGGTGGCCGCCCGGATCGAAGCCCGGCCCTCGGCGACCGGCTTCCAGCGGGGCCTGACCCGCTTCGGGCTACTGCTGGTCCGGATCATGGTGGTGCTACTGGTCGGCATCGCGGTGGCCAACCTGCTGATGGGCCGGCCGATCATCGACTCCCTGCTGTTCTCCCTGGCCCTCGCCGTGGGGCTGACTCCGCAGATGCTCCCGGCGATCGTCGCGGTCAGCCTCTCCGCCGGAGCCCGGGCGATGGCCGCACACCGGGTCATCGTCAAGCGCCTCGAGGCCATCGAGGACTTCGGCGCCATGACCGTGCTGCTGACGGACAAGACCGGCACGCTCACCGCCGGAAGCGTGACGCTGGCCTCCTGCCTCTCCGTTGACGGCGAACCCGATCCGGACATCGCCCGCCTGGCCCGGCTCAACGCCGGGCTGCAACAGGGCTTCAGCAACCCGCTGGACACCGCGATCATGTCCGGGCAGCCACCCGCCGATCCGGCCCACCGGATCGCCGAGGTCCCGTACGACTTCAGCCGTCAGCGCCTGTCCCTGCTGGTCGACGACGGCGGCACCGCCACCCTGATCACCAAGGGTTCGCTCGCCGCCGTGCTGGACGTGTGCGCCACGGCCCGTACCGGCGACGGCGTCGTGCCGCTCGACCGGGTCCGCGACCGGGTCCAACAGCGGTTCACCGAACTGAGCGACCGCGGGCAGCGGGTCCTCGGCCTGGCCGTCCGGGCGCTGCCCGGGGCGCGCAGCGCCACCGCGGACGACGAGGTGGGGATGACCCTGGTCGGCCTGCTGGCCTTCCAGGACCCGGCCAAGCCCGACGCCGCCGAGGCGATCGACCGGCTCACCGCGATGGGGGTCTCCGTCCGGCTGATCACCGGCGACAACCGGCACGCCGCCGCGCACGTCGCCGCGCAGGTCGGGCTCAGCGGCGAGCCGATGCTCGGTTCCGAGATCGCTGCCTGCCCCGACGCGGAGCTGCCCGACCGGGTCGCCGACACCGAAGTGTTCGCCGAGGTCGACCCGGTGCAGAAGGAACGTGTGCTGACCGCGCTGCGGGCTCGGGGCGCCGTGGTCGGATTCATCGGCGACGGCATCAACGACTCCCCCGCCCTGCACGCCGCCGACGTCGGCGTCTCCGTCGACACCGCCGCCGACGTGGCGAAGCAGGCGGCGGCGATCGTCCTGCTGGAGAAGGACCTCGACGTGGTCGCCGACGGCGTCCGGCTCGGCCGGCAGACCTTCACCAACACGCTGAAGTACATCCGGGTCAACACCAGCGCGTCCTTCGGCAACGTGGTCAGCATGAGCGTGGCCACCCTGCTCCTGCCCTTCCTGCCGCTGCTGCCCCGGCAGGTGTTGCTGCTCAACTTCCTCTCCGACATCCCCTACACCACGATCTCCACCGACCACGCCGATCCGGAGCAGCTGCGCCGCCCCCGCACCGTCGACGTCCGGGCGATCCGCCGGTTCATGCTGGTCTACGGCACCATCAGCATCGCCGTCGACCTCGCCGCACTCGCCGTACTGCACTGGTGGTGGCGGACCCCCACCGACGTGTTCCGCGCCGCGTGGTTCATCCAGTTCACCGCGACCGAAATCATCGTCCTGATGGTGTTGCGCACCAACCGGGCCTTCCTGCGCAGCCGACCCTCCACGCCGCTGCTCGCCACCGGGGCGTTGCTGATCGCGGTCACCGTCGCCCTGCCGTTCACCCCGCTGGCCGCGCCGCTCGGCCTCGGCCACCCGCCACTACCCGTCCTGGCCACGCTGGCCGCGCTCACCCTCGCGTACGTCGTCGCCAACGAGTTGGTCAAGCGGTGGATCCCACCCGACCCGCTGACCGTCGAGCCAAAGCGCAGGTTCAGGCTGCACCGACCCTCGGTGAGGTGATCGGGTAGTGCGGGGCTGCCGTTGTCAAATGAGGCTGGACCAGTAGTCCCAGAAGCGGACCAGGATGGCCAGCCCGATCGCCACGTACCAGGTGACCAGGATGAAGCTGTGGTAGCCGGCGAGCCCGGCCAGCCGCGACGACGGCCGCCACCGGCGGAGGTTGTACAGCGTGGTGTAGAGGAAGATCGCGATGGTGACGACCCAGACCACCATGCAGTACGGGCACAACGCCCCGATGACGTACAGGCTCTGGTAGATCAGCCAGTGCACGAAGAGCACGCCGAACGTGGCGCCGACCTGAAGGCCGAGCCAGAACCAGCCGGGCAGGCGTACGCCGGCGAGCAGGAGCACCCCGAGGGTGGTGACCACCGCGAAGCCGGCGATGCCGATCAGCGGGTTGGGGATGCCGAACGCGGCGGCCTGCGGGGTGCTCATCACCGAGCCGCAGGACAGAATCGGGTTGATGCTGCACGTCGGCACGTAGTCGGGGTCGGCCAGCAGGTTGATCTTCTCGACGGTGAGCGTGGCCGCGGCGAGCAGCCCGACGGCGCCACCCACCGCGAGAACCCACGCGGTGACCCGGGCGAGAAGACCCGCCTGCGGCACCAGGGTCGGTCGGGGATTCCTCGTCATGCCGGTGCCAACCTCTCCTCTGCGGATGCCGTCAATGCTGACCCGACCAACTGTCAGGTTGCTGAAAGCCGGCTGCACGACGGCTTATCGGCCCACCCGGCGGTCGCGTTCGGCCAGCTCGGCGAGCATCCGGTTGTAGGCGGCCAGCTCGGGGTCCTCGCGCCCTTCCGCCTCGGCACGGTCGGCCGCCCGGTCCCGGCGACGGGCCTCGCGCCGGTCGGCCTGGATCCACTGGACCATCAGCGCCCCGAGGACGATCAGCGTGGGCAGTTCGCCGAAGGACCAGGCGATTCCTCCGGCGGCACGCTGGTCCTCCAGGGGCGTCGGCCCCCACGGCCGGGCCAGCGCCATCCACCAGTCGGCGGCCAGCAGGGTGGTCGACTGCATCAGGGCGACGCCGAGGAAGGCGTGCAGCACCATGCTGATCAGCACCAGGACCATCTTCAGCGGGTACGGCACACGACGCGGGGCCGGGTCGATGCCGATGGCCGCCCAGAAGAAGAGGTATCCGACGCCGAGGAAGTGGAAGATCATGGCCAGGTGGGCCGCGTGCGAGCGCACCGCCAGCTCGTACAGGCCGCTGAAGTACAGCACGTACAGGCTGGCCACGTAGAGGGTGAGCGCCACGACCGGGTGGGTCAGCGCGCGGGACAGCCGGGAGTGCAGGGCCACCTGTAGCCACTCCCGGGGGCCCGGCCAGCGCGGGTCCTTCGAGGGCGGCAGGGCGCGCAGGGCGAGGGTGACCGGCCCGGCGAGGACGAGCAGGATCGGCGCGACCATCATCAGCAGCAGGTGCTGCATCATGTGCACGCTGAACAGCACCGGTCCGTAGCGGGCCAGGCTGCTGGAGGTCGCGATGACGATCACGGCGCAGCCGGCCAGCCAGAGGACGATACGCGCCAGCGGCCAGGCGTCGCCGCGTCGCCGCAGCCGCCACACTCCGGCGAGGTAGCACCCGGCCGCGGCCAGGGCGATGGCGATGAGCAGCGGCTCCGGCAGCCAGAGCCGCAGAGCCGTGTCGATGTTCAGCGGTGGCGGCATCGGGAACCCGAGCAGCGCGATGGCCGGGTCCAGCTCGGTTTCGGTGATCGGGGGCGGCGTCCGTGCCAGCGCCACGGCTGTCCCGATCACCGCGCCGAACAGCAGCGTCTCCACGACCGCGACCCGCAGGAACGGGCGACGCCGACCGGCGGCCAGGGCGGGGATCGCCTGGCGGCGGTGCAGCAGCCCGGCCACCGCGATCGCGACCAGCGCGGCGACCTTGACCAGCAGCATCTGCCCGTACCGGGTTCCGGTCAGGTCGGCCAGGCTGTTCAGCCGCACACCCGCCGACAGCACCCCGGACCCGCCGACCGCAACCAGGCAGGCCAGGGCCAGCGGTGAGAACCGGCGTACCGCGACGGCGAGGTCCGCGGTACCGCCCCGCGCGGTGACCGCCAAGGCGAGCAGGCCACCGGCCCAGAGGGTGACCGGCACCACGTGCAGCAGCATGCTCGACACGGCCAACTGGTGGTTGTTGGCCGACGCGGCATGGCCGGTGAAGACCGGCGGCACCGTCGCCGCCAGCGCGGTGAGCAGGGCCACCAGCGTCCCGGCCGGACGCAGGGTGCGCGCCGCGATCACCGCCGTGACCAGCGCGAGGGTGCCGCTGAGGGCCAACGACTGCCCCAGCGGCACGGTGAAGGCGAAGTTCAGCACCGCGCGTACCGACAACACCGACGAGGCGGGCAACCCGAACAGGTCGACCAGGGTGTAGCAGACCGCGATCGCCGCAGCCACCGACCACAGGGCCGCGGCCAGCGCGGCAGCCCGCAGCCGGCGGTAGCCCAACGCGGAGAGCCGGCCTCCGTCGTCGCGCGGGGAGAGCACGACGACCGCCAGCAGCAGACCGACGGTGCACACCGCCCCGAGCTGCATGCCGAGGCGGGCGGCCGGCAGCAGCCACGCCGTGATCCGGTCCGGCTCGGGGATCCCCGGCAGGGCCGGTGGGGTGCTGCCGCCGCCCCACCACAGCAGCGCCGCCCCGATTCCCGCCGCCACTGCGATCGTGGCGACCGGTACCAGCACCGGACGGGGCGAAGCGCTGGCCCTGCTCGTCACCGTGGCTCCCGGTGGGCCGGGGCCGGCGCGGCGGCCAACGGGACGCGGGTGGCCGCGGGTACGGACACGGACAGGGTGGGACAGGGCGGGCGGTTCACGAACGACTCCCGGGTCATGGACGGTTCGCCAGATAGTCGACGGCCGACCGCCGATAGTTCCGGGAGAAGTGTCACCATTGAGCGCCGCCGCAGACACCCTCGGCGTCCTGCGGCTCCACCTGGAGGGTGGCGTGCTCGATGGCGAACCGGTCGTGCAGGATCCGCCGAGCGGCGGCCAGCACACCGGCGAGATCGGCACCGGCGTCGAGAATGAGGTGCGCCGAGGCCACCTCCATCCCCGAGGTCAGGGTCCACACGTGCAGATCGTGCACACCGGCCACGCCGTCGACGGCGCACAGCCCGTCGCGGACCGCCGCGACGTCCACGTGCGGGGGTGCGGCCTGCACGAGGACCCGCAGGGCGGCTCGGCCCAGCTGGTAGGTGCGGGGCAGGATGAACAGGCCGACGGCCACGGCGATGATCGGGTCGGCGTACCACCAGCCGGTCGCCGCGATCACCCCGGCGGCGACGATCACGCCGACCGAGGCGAACAGATCGCCGAGCACCTCCAGGTACGCGCCGCGCACGTTCAGGCTCTCCTGGGCGCCGCTGCGCAGCAGGAGGAACGCCCCGACGTTGGCGATCAGGCCCGCCACCGCAATGGCCAGCATCGGACCGGCCATCACCTGCGGCGGCTCGTCGAGCCGGCGTATCGCTTCCACCAGTACGTAGAGGGCGACCCCGGACAGCAGCACCGCGTTCGCCAGCGCGGCGAGGACCTCCATCCGGTACAGGCCGAAGGTGCGCTGGCCGTCGCGGGACGCCTTGCTCGCGGCCGTGATCGCGGCGAGTGCCATGCCGATGCCGAGCACGTCGGTGAACATGTGCCCGGCGTCCGAGAGCAGCGCCAGAGAGCCGGTCCACCACGCCCCGACCGCCTCCACCACCATGAACACGGCCAGCAGGGCGAAAGCCGCCCACAACCGGCCCCGATGTTTCTCCCCCGCGCGCGACACCTGCCGCCCATGGTCGTGTCCGGCACCCACCGTGCGCCCCTCCCGCTGTCGACCGCCCCCAACATATGCTGACATTGCAATAAATCCAACGCAGCCCCACCCCCTCCCCGGTGGGATCAGCGGGGGTGGCGGTTTGCTCGGAGGGCGTCCAGGATCACGCGGGGGCGGGCCAGCGTATTGGGGTGCGCCCGCATGGAGACCACGTCGCTGAAGCGGCGGGCGGTGGTCACGTCCGTGACGGTCGCCGCGACGATCTGGCGGCTGATCCAACTGGAAAGCCGGTAGCCGCGCGGGTAGGGACCGTTGACGTGCGGCAGCGCCAGGTCGGCGGAGGTCGACATGGACCAGGCGGCGTCGACCACGACCTGCTGAAGGGCGAGGAACTCGCGCGCGGGCCGCGCCGACTCCGGCCCCGAGCGCAGGTAGGTCGACAGGCAGGCCGCGTGCAGGGCCGCCGCGGTGATCCCCTGCCCGTACACGGGGTTGAACGACGCGACCGCGTCGCCGACCGGGACCAACCCGGCGGGGAAGCGGTTCAGCGCGTGGAAGTCACGCCGCCGGCTGTCGGCGTGGTGGTAGGTCCGGACCTCGCCGAGCATCTCGCCTCCGGCGACCTCGCCGAACTCCGGCGGGAACTGCTCCCGCAGCCGTCGGACGAAGTCCTCGGCCGTGTGCCCGGGGCGGTGGTTCGCGTAACCGGCCATCATCGCCATCCAGCGGCCGTCCTCGATGGCGAAGAAAGCGGCACCGGCGACGTCCGACGAGAGCTGCGGACTGTTCAACGCCAGGACCACGGTGTGCTCCGGGTTCGCGACACGGCGGCGGAACAGCGCCGTCGCGTAGTTCAGGTGCACGGTCATCCGCCGCATCGCGGGCCGCTGCCAGCCCGCCTGCTCCAGCCAGTCGGAGAGCCGGCTCGACCGGCCCATCGCGTCCACCACGAAATCCGCGTTCTCGACGCCGGGCGCCCCACCGACGTCGTACCGGACCCCGGTGGTCGCCGCACCGTCGAACACGAGACCCGTGGCGCGGGCGGTGACGGTCTTGACGTTGGGCAGTCGAAGCACCTGCTGGCGGATCAGGCCCTCCAGCAGCGGGCGACTGCCGGCCAGGCTCTCGGCGTCGTCCGGCACCGTCACCTTCAGCCGGCCGTCGAGGTAGTTGCGTTGCGCCGCCGGGGGAACCTCGACCGCCCCCTGGGCCAGGGCCTGCTCACGGAAGCCGGGGAACATGCGCTCGAGTTGACGGAAGCCACCGGGCAGCAGCGCGTGCAGTTGCGTCCCCTGGGGTACGCCGGGCCGCTGCCCGGTCACCCGCAGGTCATCGCGGTCGATCACCACGACGGACTCCGCGTGGTCGGACAGCGCCCGGGCAGCCAGCAACCCCGCGATGCTGCCACCCATCACGACGGCCTTGCCCAGCATCGGGGACGACTGGGCGGGGTACCGCACCGCGTTCAGCACGGCGAAGACCCGGGCCGGGGCGAGGGACATCGAGCTCTCCAAAGGGGTGCGAGGGTCGGTCGCCTGACCGCTGACATCGACGGACGGAGACGGGTGGGCGGGACCGGGCGGTCGGCATGACGCTCAACGATCGTTGCACGGGCAGGGCACGCCACCCCGCACACCTACGGTGTCCACGTCACGACAGTCCGTGCAACGATCGGGCCGCAACCGGTGGCGGGACCGGCCGCAGTCGCGGTGCCGCTACCATCGCCCGATGCAACTGCGCGGCACGATCGGCCCGGACCGCCCGCTCCTCGTCCTGGCGCTCGCGGAGGAGGCCGCCCACCTCGATTCGCGTCTCCCGGTGCTGCTCACCGGCATGGGAAAGATCAACGCGGCAGTCGCCGTCGCGGCGGTGCTGGCCCGCGGTGCGCTGCCGGCGGTGGTGGTGAACCTCGGCACGGCCGGTGCGCTGCACTCCGGCTGGACCGGTACCCACGAGGTGGGCAGCGTCATCCAACACGACCTGGACACCGAGTTCATCCGCCGGCTGACCGGGCAGACCGTCGGGGCGCCGCTGGCCCTGGCCGACACCGGCCCGGTGCTCGCCACCGGTGACCAGTTCATCGCCGACGACGCGGCCCGCGCCGCGCTGGCCGCACGCGCCCAACTGGTGGACATGGAGGGCTACGCCGTGGCCTCGACGGCGCGCCGGTTCGGCGTACCGGTCCGCCTGGTCAAGCAGATCAGCGACGAGGCCGGCGCCGGGGCCGGCCGCACCTGGCAGGAGTCGGTGGACGACTGCGCGCGGCTGCTCGCCGGGTGGGTCGCCGACCATCTCTGACGATCGGGTACGCGAGAAAGCCGGACCGGCTTTCATCCAATGAAAACAGGCCTCCCCGCCGGCGACGCCCCCAGGCCATGATCTGCACCACAACGTCGCTCACCATCGGGAGGTTCGGTCGGCATGCCCTTCGCACGTGATCAGTGGTACGTGGCGGCCTACGGCAGCGAGGTCGGGCGGGAACTGCTAGCCCGTACGGTGCTGGGTGAGCCGCTGGTCCTCTACCGCACCGAGGCGGGGGAGGCGGTGGCGCTCGCGGACCGCTGCGTGCACCGGCGGTACCCGCTGTCGGAGAGCCGGCTCGAGGGCGACACCATCGTCTGCGGCTACCACGGTTTCACCTACGACCAGACGGGCACCTGCGTCTTCGTCCCGGGTCAGCAGCGCATCCCGCGTACCGCCCGGGTGGCCTCGTATCCCGTGGTGGAGCAGGACTCCTTCGTCTGGGTGTGGATCGGCGATCGGGAACGGGCCGACCCCACCAGCATCCCCCGCGCGCCCTGGCTGGACGATCCGGCCTACACGGTGGTGCGCGGGATGGCACCGCTCAACGCGCGGTACCAACTGCTGGTGGACAACCTCATGGACCTGTCCCACGAGACCTACCTGCACGGTGGCTACATCGGCACGCCGGAGGTGGCGAACACGCCGATCACCACTGAGGTGGACGAGGAGAAGGGCATCGTCTACGTCAGCCGGCACATGGACGACGCGGAGTGCCCGCCGTTCTACGCCCGCTCCACCGGCATCCAGGGCCGGATCACCCGGTGGCAGGACATCGAGTTCCACCCGCCCTGCCTCTACCTGCTGCACAGCCGGATCGCGCCGCAGGGCGTCTATCCGCCGGCGGAGGGCCCGGACAGCGACGCCTTCCACGCCGAGATCGTCTACGCCATCACCCCGTCGACCGAGAACACCACGTACGACTTCTGGGCCGTGGCGCGTGACTTCGCGATCGATGACGAGTCGGTCAGCGAGTACCTGTACCAGAGCAACCACACCGTGGTCATGCAGGACGTCACCGCGTTGAACCTCCTGGAGCAGGTGATCGCCGCCGAGCCGGACAAGTACCAGGAGCTCAGCATCAACATCGACACCGGCGGTCTGGCCGCCCGACGCCTGCTGGCCCGCATGATCGGGTCGGGGGCGGTGGGAGCGCCGCAGTGAACCGCCCCATGCTCACCGGCGACCGGGTCTACCGGATCCACTGGATGCCGGGCACCGACATCCTGCGCGGGGTCTGCCACTGCGGCGCCGAGCGCACCGCCGAGGAGCCCGTCGAGTTGTGGGAGTGGCTGCTCGCCCACCCGCAGGGCCACCAGGCCCCGACCGCGTCCACCCCGGCGCCGCAGCGGCTCGCGGTGCCGGCGTGACCGGGGACAGCCTGGCCGGGGTGGAGCTGGTGGTGACCGGCCGGGAGCAGGTGGCGGCCGAGGTCGTCGCGCTCACCCTGGCCCGCCCGGACGGCGGCGACCTGCCCGAGTGGGCCCCGGGCGCGCACGTCGACCTGGAGTTGGGCCCCGGTCTGGTGCGGCAGTACTCCCTCTGCGGTGACCCGGCGGAGCGCACCACGCTGCGGATCGCGGTCCAGCGGGAGCCGGACGGGCGCGGCGGCTCCCGGTTCGTGCACGACCGGCTCACCACCGGCGCGACCGTCCGGGTACGCGGGCCACGCAACAACTTCCGGCTGGTCGCGGCAGAGCGTTACCTCTTCATTGCCGGTGGCATCGGGATCACCCCGCTGCGGCCCATGGTCGCAGCCGCCGACGCCGCCGGCGCCGACTGGCGGCTGGTGTACGGGGGACGCAGCCGCGCCAGCATGGCCTTCGCCGAGGCCCTGCGCGACAAGTACGGCGACCGGGTCGGCCTGTATCCGCAGGACGAGACCGGATTGCTCGACCTGGCCGGGTTGCTGGGGCGGCCCGGCACCGGTCTCGTCTACTGCTGTGGCCCGGAAGCGCTGATCAGCGCAGTGGAGGAGCGCTGCCGCAGCTGGCCCTCCGGCTGCCTGCACGTGGAGCGCTTCACGCCGACGGACGCCACCGGCGGTGAGCAGACGACGATCGAGGTCGAGCTGGCACTCTCCGGACGGACGGTGACCGTACCGCCGGGCACGCCGATCCTGGACGCGGTGGAACAGGCCGGCGTGCAGGTGCTCTCCTCCTGCCGGGAGGGCACCTGCGGCACCTGCGAGACCACCGTGCTCGCCGGCGAGCCGGAGCACCGCGACAGCCTGCTCACCGAGCAGGAGCGGGCCGCGGGCGACACCATGATGATCTGTGTCTCCCGGGCCCGGACGCCCCGGCTGGTCCTGGAACTGTGACCGACCGGCGCGGGTGGGGATGATGGCAGGGTGGGCACGCAACCAGGTCGGTCGGTCACCAGCAAGGTGCTGGCGCTGCTGGACGCGTTCTCCCCTGCCACCCCGGCGCTGACCCTGAGCGAGCTGGCCCGGCGGGCCGAGCTGCCGCTGCCCACCGCGCACCGGCGGGTGGCGGAGCTGGTCGCGTGGGGAGCGCTGGAACGCGGCGACGACGGTCGGTACCGGATCGGCCTGCGGCTGTGGGAGGTGGGGTCGCTCGCACCGAGGGGCCTGGGACTGCGCGAGCTGGCCCTGCCGATCATGGAAGACCTGTACGAGGTCACCCACGAGAACGTCCAGCTCGCCGTTCGGCAGGATCTCGAACTCGTCTTCATCGAACGGATCGCCGGGCGGCGCGCAGTTCCCGTGCTCACCCGGGTCGGCGGTCGCTTCGCGCTGCACGCCACCGGAGTGGGGCTCGTCCTGCTCGCCTACGCGCCGACCGAGGTGCAGGAGCGGGTGCTGGCCGCGCCGCTGGAGCGGTACACCGAGTTGACCGTCACCGACCCGGTGCGGCTGCGCCGGCGTCTCGCCGAGGTGCGCCGCGTCGGGTACGCGATGAGCGACCGCCAGGTCACGATGGACGCCCTCTCGATCGCCGCGCCGATCCGCGCGCCGGAGGGGGTGGTGGCGGCGATCTCACTGGTCGTCGCCCACGATCGGGCGGACCCGGTGGCCCTGGCGCCGCTGGTCCAGGCCGCAGGACGGGTGCTCTCCCGGGCGCTCGGCACGTACCGGCAACCAACGGGTCGGGTGCCGCTACGGTCTCGCCACGAGAGGCAGTAAATTCATCCGGGTGCCCGTTGCCCGCCATGCACGTTCGCTGCCCGCTCACCCTTGGCCGCTCGTGATCGGCACCGGGTCATGCTGGTCATGAACGAGGGCGACTCGATCGCACCGGCGGACGGGTCGGCGGCGGTCGGGCGGGCCCGGGCGCAGCGGCTGCTGGTGACCCTGCTCGGCGACTACGGGCACCCCGGGCGGTCACCGCTGCCGTCCGGCGGCCTGGTCGCGGTGCTGGCCGAGTTCGGCATCGCGCCCGCCAACGCCCGCGCCACCCTCAGCCGGCTGACCCAGCGCGGGATGCTCGAACGGACAAAGGAGGGCCGGCGCACCAGCTACCGGCTGACCGAGTCGGCGTCCCACATCCTCCGGCGCGGTGCCCGGCGCATCTTCGCCACCACCGACGAGAACGCCTGGGACGGCTGCTGGACGCTGATCGCGTTCACGTTGCCACTCGACGACGCCAACCAGCGCCGGCTGCTGCGGGCCCGACTGCGCTGGCTGACGTTCTGGCCGCTGTACGACGCCACCTGGGTCAGCCCGCACGACCGGTACGACGAGGTTCGCGAACAGCTGAGCGAACTCGGGGTAAACGACGCGGTGGTGCTCCGCTCCACCGACTTCGACCTGCTGCCGAGCGGCCGGGCCCGGCTCGAGGCCGCCTGGCGGATCGACGAGTTGGCCGCCGGCTACCGGGCGTTCCTGGAGCAATACCACGACCTGGCCGAGCGGGCCGCCGCCGGTGAGGTGGCACCGGCGCAGGCACTCGTCCGGCGCACCGAGATGGTCAACGACTGGCGTGCCCTGGTCGGCGACGATCCCGACCTGCCGGCCATGTTCCTGCCGGCCACCTTTCCCCGCGCTCGGGCGCGGGCGATGTTCCTGCGCACCTCTGCGGCGCTGGCCCGGTCGGCACAGACCCGCTTCGAGGAACTCGTCCAGACTCCCGACCGGCCCTGAGTGCGTCAGTCGCTGCCCGCCAAGACGGCGGCCGATCTCGCATCTGCCCCAGATACATTGCAGAATCGTTGACGCTTGATCAGATTTCGCATTATGTTCCTCCTACGCCTGCATCCCAGGTGGTCCAGCCGCCGTTCCCGGCTGAAAGGGGCCCGCCCGCCATGCACCCTTCTCAACTCAGAGCGCGAGCACCACGACGACCCCTGAAGGTGGCCCTGGCCACGTTCGTCGTCACCGCACTGATCGGCGGCGCAGCGGCGCCGGCCATGGCCGTACCGCCGGCGAACGCGGGCATCGACCGTACGTTCGACGTGGAGATCGTCTCGACCCGTGCGGACATGGTCAGTGGCGGCGACGCGTTGGTCCGCATCGGCGTACCACGCAACGTCCCGCCGCACCAGGTGAAGGTCCACCTCGACGGCCGCAACCTCACCGGCCGGTTCCGCCCGGTCGGTGACGGCCGGACACTGCTCGGTCTCGTGGACGACCTGGCGCTGGGCGACAACACGCTCGAGATCCGTTCCAACGGGCTCGGGCAGGGCCGCCCCCGCGCCGACGTCACGCTGGTGAACCACCCCGCCGAGGGTCCGGTTTTTTCCGGGCCGCACATCCCGCTCTTCTGCACCGCCTCGGGCAGCCCCTGGAACCTCGGGCCGGTCGACGGCAACTGCCACGTGGCAGCGCCGCGCGTGACGTACCAGTACCGCACCACCACCGGTAGCTTCGCCGCCCTGCCCGACGGCCCCCTGCCCGCCAACCTGGCCACCACCACCACGAGCGACGGCCGAACGGTCCCGTACATCGTGCGGGTCGAGCGCGGCACCATCAACCGGGCGGTCTACGAGATCGCGCTGCTGCACGAGCCGGGCACTCCGGTCCCCGACCCGTGGACGACCACCCCCGGCTGGAACGACCGGCTGGTCTACACCTTCGGCGGCGCCTGCGGCATCGGGTACACGCAGGCCACGAGCACCGGTGGGGTCATGGACCACACCCTGCTCAGCCGCGGCTACGCGGTGGCCAGTTCGACCTTCAACGTCTTCGCCAACAACTGCAACGACGTCACGTCCGCCGAGACCGCCATGATGGTCAAGGAGCACTTCATCGAGACGTACGGCGTCCCCGACTTCACCATGGGTTGGGGCGGTTCGGCCGGCACGATGCAGCAGTTGCTGATCTCCAACGCCTACCCCGGCATCCTCGACGGCGTCATCGGCCAGATCGGCTACCCGGACGAGCGCTCCACGACGATCAGCGGCCACGAGTGCCGGTTCATCAGCCAGGCCGCCTCCGCCGCCGGGCTGTCGACCGCCCAGCGCACCGCGGTGGGCGGCTTCGGCAGCCCGAGCACCTGCGACGGCTACCAGTTCTTCGACAGCGTCGACTGGCCCACCAGCTGCCCGAACCACGTCCCGGCGGCCTTGCGGTACCACCCGGTCGACAATCCGACCGGCATCCGTTGCGCCATGGCCGACTTCATCTCCAACGTGTACGGCGTGGACCCGGTCACCGGCGCCGGCCGGCCGATCATCCCGGACACCGTCGGCGTGCAGTACGGCCTGCTGACCCTCGAGTCGGGTGAGCTCACCCCCGAGCAGTTCGTCCGGCTCAACGAGGGCATCGGCGGCCTCGACGTCGAGGGCAACCGCACGCCGCAGCGCACCTCTGCGAACGTCGACGCGATCAAGGTGGCGTACGAGACCGGCCGGCTCAACCAGTTCGACGGTGGCCTGCGGTGGACGCCGATCATCGAGACCCGCGGCTACACCGACCCCTCCGGCGACTTCCACGACCGCTTCCGCTCCTGGACCATGCGGGAGCGGATCATCGCGGCCAACGGCAACGCCGACAACCACATCAGCATCACCGCCGCGTCGGGTGCCGCCGCCACGAGGGCCCAGAACGAGGCGCTGGAGAGCATGGAGGCGTGGCTGACCGCTCGGACCGCGCTGGCCGCGGCCCGTCCGGAGCTGGACGAGGTGGCGCTGACCCGGCTGTCCCGGCCCAAGCAGGTCGCCGATGGCTGCATTCCGGCCGACGGCGACCGGATCGTGGAGAAGCTGTCCCTGGATCCGGCCGCGGAGTGCAATCAGCTCTTCCCGTTCTACCGCAACCCGCGCGTGATCGCGGGCGGGCCGACCAGCTCCGCCGTGCTCAAGTGCCAGCTTCAGCCGCTGGACCGCTCGGCGTACTCAGTGACCTTCACCAATGAACAGTGGCAGCGCCTGCAGGCGGTCTTCCCCGGCGGCGTCTGCGACTGGTCGAAGCCCGGTGTCGGCCAGGTGCCGCTGGCGAACACCTGGATCCGCTGGCCCGCCGACGGCCCGCAGGGCCCACCGGAGCTGCCCGTGGCGGTGACCGCGCAGGCGCGCTGCGTCGCCGGCAAGGCGTACGTCGCGGTGCAGGCCCGCAACGACCATGACGCGCCGCTGGACATCGTCCTGGAGACCGCGTACGGCGAGCGGTCGGTGGCGAGCGTGGCCCCGGGCGCGAACGCCTTCCAGCAGTTCGCCACCCGCACGGCCGCGGTCGAGGCCGGCACGGCGACCGTACGCGCCAGCGGATCGATCGACGGCCGGGACGTGACCAGCGTCTTCACCGCCGAATACCCCGGCGTCGACTGCGCCGGCTGACCGCTGTCTCCACCCATGCCCGTGACCGGGCGGCGCCACGGGGCGCCGCCCGGTCATCGGTTTCAGTCGGGGAAGGCCAGCAGCCGGAGCAGTTCAGCCAGGCGTTCGTGGTCC
Organism: Micromonospora qiuiae; assembly: GCF_016863555.1. Taxonomy (GTDB): domain Bacteria; phylum Actinomycetota; class Actinomycetes; order Mycobacteriales; family Micromonosporaceae; genus Micromonospora; species Micromonospora qiuiae. Next base: position 83,029 of record NZ_BOPC01000031.1, read on the forward strand.
TCGGGCGTCACGGTGGCGAGCAGGCCCAGCTCCACGGCGCGCGCGGACTCCTGTGCCCGGGCGAACAGGTCCCGACCGGCGTCGGTGGCGACGAGGACGTTGGCGCGCCGGTCGGTGGGGTCGGTCTGGCGCTCGATGAGCTGACGTTTTTCCAGCCCGTCGACGAGGGCGACGACCTGGCTCGGATCCAGGCGCAGGAACTCGGCGAGTTCGCGCTGGGTGGGGCGGGCGTCGTCGGCGGCCAGCGCGAGCACAGAATAGGACCGGGCTTTCAGTCCGTGCTGCGCGAGGACGGCGTTTGCCGCCGCGAGCGTCAGCGCGTTGGCGCGGGCGAGCAGGAAGATCAAATCCCCGCCGAGCACACTGTCCCGCAGGCTCTCCTGCCCCGTCGGCCGGGTCTTCTCCCTAGGGGACATGGCGACGATGGTAGCAAGCTTCACAAATAATTGACATTTTCAACGGTTCATGCTCAGATCGGCTGGACACGAAGGAGTTCCAATGTCTCTGGACGGCAAAGTCGCCATCGTCACCGGGTCCGGACGGGGCCTCGGCCTCGCCTACGCGCAGGAGCTCGCCCGACGGGGCGCGTCCGTCGTGGTCAACGACGTCGATGCGCAGACCGCGGCCGACGCCGTCGCGGCGATCCAGGCGGTCGGCGGGCAGGCCGTCGCGGTGGTCGCCCCGGTCGGCCCGACCGAGACCGCCAAGCAGCTGGTCAGCGCTGCCGTCGAGAGCTTCGGGCGGCTCGACATCCTGGTCACCAACGCCGGTGTCCTGCGCGACACCGTGTTGTGGAAAATGAGCGACGACGACTTCGACACCGTCATCAACGTGCATCTACGCGGCACCTTCACCACAGTACGCGAAGCGGTGCTGCACATGCGGGCGGCCGGCGAGGGCGGGCGGATCATCTGCATCGGCTCCCCCACCGGCCAGCGTGGCAACTTCGGTCAGACCAACTACGCGGCGGCCAAGGCGGGCATCGTCGGCATGGTGCGCACCTGGGCGCTCGAACTCAAGCGCGCGGGCATCACCGCCAACACCGTCGTACCCGTCGCCGCGACCGCCATGACCGCGACGGTCCCCTACTTCGCCGCCGCCGTGCAGGCCGAGGCGAACGGCGAGCCGGTGCCGGCGTTCTTCCGGCATGATCTCGGCTTCGGCACGGCCGACGACGTCGCCGGGCTCATCGCGTTCCTCGGCTCCGACGCGGCCGCTGAGGTGACCGGTCAGGTGATCGGGGTGGGCGGCGACCGCATCCAGATCTGGACCCACCCGGAGGCGGCGCTCTCCGCGTACCACGAGGGCGGCTGGAGCTACGACGCACTCGTCGAGGCGTGGCCGACGCAGTTCGCCGGCGCGTTGCAGAGCGTCGGCGAGCGCTTCCCGGAGCTGCCCGAGGAGTTCAAGACCGCGGCCTCCTGATCCACGGACGAAGGTTTCCCGACCATGTACCAGCCCGCCATCGACCTCGCCGCCCTGACGGCGATCGACATGCACGTGCACATCGAGGTCGACGACCACGGCCACCACTCGCTGCCCGACGATCTCGTGGCGGCCGCGTCGAAGTACTTCAAGACCGACGGACCACGCCCGGCGATCGAGGCGGTCGCGCAGTACTACCGGGAGCGCCGGATGGCGGCGGTCGTCTTCACCGTGGACGCGCGTACCCAACTGGCGCACCCGCCGCTGTCCAGCGTCGATCTCGCCCGCGCCGCGGCCGAGCACGCCGACGTCCTCATCCCCTTCGGGTCGGTCGACCCTCGTACCGGAGCGGCGGCGGTCGAACTCGCCGCCCGCCTGATCGAGGACGAAGGGGTACGCGGCTTCAAGTTCCATCCCACCGTGCAGGGGTTCGACCCGAGCCGTGAGGAGTACGCGCCCCTGTGGGACCTGCTCCAGACCGCGGGCGTGCCGGCGCTGTTCCACACCGGGCAGACCGGCATCGGCGCCGGGATGCCCGGGGGTTACGGCTTCCGGTTGGGACTGTCGAACCCGATGCTGCTCGACCCCATCGCGGCGGAGTTCCCACGGCTGCAGATCATCATGGCGCACCCCTCCGTGCCCTGGCAGGACGAGGCGCTGTCGGTGGCGACGCACAAACACAACACCTGGATCGACCTGTCCGGCTGGAGCCCGAAGTACTTCCCCGCCTCGCTGGTGCGCTACGCCAACTCCATGCTGAAGCACCGGGTCCTCTTCGGCACGGACTTCCCGTTGCTCACCCCCGACCGCTGGCTGCGCGACGTGGAGAGCACCGACCTCAAGCCCGAGGTGCTCCCGGGCATCCTGAAGGACAACGCCGCCCGCCTACTAGGGCTGGCGGACGCGGTCGAATCCGATTGACGACAACGGGAGACAGCCCATGACCACCACCATCACCTACGACCAGCTCGCCGACCTCGCCGGTACCGACCTCGGCCACACCGAGTACCGGACGGTCACCCAGGACCAGGTGAATCTGTTCGCCGACGCCACCGACGACCACCAGTGGATCCACGTCGACCCCGAGCGGGCCAAGGACGGCCCCTTCGGCGCACCGATCGCGCACGGCTTCCTCACCCTCTCCCTCGCCGTCCCCTTCTGGACGGAGCTGCTCGAGGTCAAGGGCGTGTCGACGAAGGTGAACTACGGCCTCGACAAGGTGCGTTTCCCGGCCCCCGTCACGGTCGGGTCGCGGGTACGCATGCAGGCCACCGTCGCCGAGGTGGTCGAGGTACGCGGCGGCTACCAGATCACGGTCGACCAGACCATCGAGATCGAGGGGGGCGCCAAGCCCGCCGTCGTCGCGCGCGGCCTGTACCGCTTCTACGCCTGAGCGCGCCCTGGCCGCTGGCACCACCGCCGCCACCAGCAGGAGATCGAGATGCACCACCCCGGAATCGGCGCCTGGATGACCAAGCGCCGGCTGAAGTCGGCCGACAAGACCGCGCTCATCCACGGCGAGTCGACCGTGACGTACGGACAGTTGGCCGACGGCGCGGATCGCGTCTCGGCGCTGCTGCGGCAGCACGGCGTGGGCAAGGGTGACGCGGTCGCCTATCTCGGCGAGAACAGCCCCGAATTCCTAAAGGTGATGTTCGGGGCCGCGCAGCTGGGTGCCGTCTTCGTCCCGGTCAACACCCGGCTCGCGCCGCCCGAGATCGCCCACGTGCTGACCGACTCCGCCGCACGGGTGCTGATCCACGATCCCGAGTTCGCCGAGCGTGTGGCCAACGCCATGGGCGCGGCCACGACGGTGCACATCCTCGTCACCGGCGAGGGCACGGCGGAGCGCCCGGGGCTCGACCAGCTGCTGCGTACGGCGACCGTGCAGCGCCTCGACGTCGCGCTGCGCCCCGACGATCCCGCGGCGATCGTCTACACCTCGGGCACCACGGGCAAGGCCAAGGGCGCTGTGCTGACCCACGGAAACCTCACCTGGGTCGCGCTGAACTGCATCGTCGACTACGACGTCGTCTCGACCGACGTCGCGCTCATGATCTCGCCGCTCTTCCACGTCGCCTCGCTCGGCATGGGCGCACTGCCGATCATCCTCAAGGGCGCCACCATGGTGCTGGAGAAGGGGTTCGAGCCGGGGCGGGCGCTGGCCCAGATCCAGCGGCACGGGGTCACCATGCTCAGTGGTGTGCCGACCACGTACCAGCTCATGGCCGACCACCCCGACTGGGCCACCACCGACCTCTCCACGCTGACCAAGCTCACCTGCGGGGGCTCGGCGGTGCCCGTACGCATCCTCAACGCGTACGAGGAACGCGGTTTGTCGTTCTCCCAGGGCTACGGCATGACGGAGGCTTCACCGAGCGCGACGGCGCTGCCGCCCGCGATGACCCGCCGGAAACAGGGCAGCGTGGGCCTGCCGCACTTCTTCACCGACGTGCGGATCGCCGACTCCACCGGCGCGGCGGCTCCGGCCGGCACCATCGGCGAGATCGAGATCGCCGGGCCGAACGTCTTCCCGGGTTATCACGGACTGCCGACGGAAACGGCGGCCGCGTTCACGGCGGACGGCTGGTACCGCTCGGGAGACCTCGGCTACCTCGACGCCGACGGCTATCTCTACATCTCCGGCCGACTCAAGGACATGATCATCTCGGGCGGTGAGAACATCTATCCCCCGGAGATCGAACGCCTGCTCAACGAGCTGGACGGGGTGACCGGGGCGGCGGTCATCGGAGTTCCCGACGCGCGCTGGGGCGAGGTGCCGTGGGCGATCCTGACCGTACGGGAGGGCGTCGCCGTCGACACCGAGACCGTACGGGAGTTCCTCGACGGCAAGATCGCCCGCTACAAGCTGCCGAAGAACGTCGTCATCGTGGATGAGCTGCCGCGCACCGCGTCAGGGAAGGTACGCAAGACCGATCTCCGAGCCCGGTTCGGCGCCTAGTCGTTCGCCGGAATGGCTCGACGGACAGCAATACTCATCGACAGCGGTTGATGCCCGGAAGCATCGGTGCAATACTCATGGAAGCGCTCCCACCCACCACCCGTCTTGAGCGCTGAACGGAGGATCCACCGTGCGTACACCCGAGCTCCACCAGCAGTCCGGCCGGCGATCCCGGTCGGCCGTCCGCCGTCCCGTCCGAGCGCTCGTGCTGCTCTTCGCGCTGATGGCCGGCATGGTGACCTGGACCGGCACCGCCCAGGCCCACGGCACCATCGTCAACCCGGCATCCCGCGCCTACCAGTGCTGGAAGGACTGGGGCAGCAACCACATGAGCCCGACCATGCAGCAGCAGGACCCCATGTGTTACCGGGCGTTCCAGGCGAACCCCGACACCATGTGGAACTGGATGAGCGCGCTGCGGGACGGCCTTGGCGGGCAGTTCCAGGCCCGCACCCCGGACGGACAGCTGTGCAGCAACGCCCTGTCCCGCAACAACACGCTGAACCAGCCCGGGGCGTGGAAGACGACCAACGTCAGCCGCAACTTCACCGTCCAGCTGTACGACCAGGCCAGCCACGGTGCCGACTACTTCCGGGTCTACGTCAGCAAGCAGGGGTTCAACCCCACCACTCAGCAGCTCGGGTGGGGAAACCTCGACTTCATCACGCAGACCGGACGGTACGCGCCGGCCCAGAACATCTCGTTCAACATCTCGACCTCCGGCTACACCGGACACCACATTCTCTTCGTCATCTGGCAGGCCTCGCACATGGACCAGGCCTACATGTGGTGCAGTGATGTGAACTTCGTCTGATCGGCAGGATCGACCAGTCGTAGCACCACTCCGGCCCAGGGCACAAGCGCCCTGGGCCGGAGGCGTTGTCCTGTTCGGTCAACCGGCGTCCGTAATGGACGGCTGCGTACGGCGCAGCGACTGATACGGCCTGGCCGCGCCGCGCGTGACCTGCGCGGTGAACTCGGCAGCGGATTCCTCGGCCAACTGCTCGTGCATCCGCCGGTAGACCTCCGCCGACCGCGTGGCGGGCCACTGCGCGTCCATGAACTCGCGCGGCAGTCGCGGATCGGCGCGCAGCAGCGCGAGCCAGTCCGCCACCAGCATCGTCCGCACGGTCAACGCGCTCGGCGCCAGCGACGCCGCGGCCGGGCCGTCCCACATCTCGATGAAGGCGAGATGTTCGCGCCGGATCGCCTCGATGTCCCAGGCCGCGCGGACGCTCTCGCCGATCGCGAACCCCGGCAACTCGCGCGCGTGGAAGGCGACGACCGCGTGGGATGAGAGATCCTGGCGCAACGGTCCCAGCGACCCGGCAAGGTCGACCTCACCGGGCGCCAGCCACAGGCCGTCGCGGATCGGCGCGAAGCCCTCCCAGGTGAGGGTCGAGCGCAACCGGTGACGAAGCATCCGCTGGTTCTCCGGGATCGAGAAGGTGACCAGCGTCCATCCCGTCCCCTGCGGGTCGAAGGGTCGTGGTCCGCGCACCCGATGCGTCGCCTCGCGCAGCACCGCCGTGCCGTGCTCGGTCAGCGAGAACAGGATCTCCCGGCCCCTCCTGCTGCGCGCGAGCATGCCGCTGTGCACCAGCCGGTCGAGGGTCGCCCGGGTGGCCGGGGCGGCTACCCCGGCGCCTTCGAGCACGCCGATCAGCGTGCTCGCCCGAATCGGTCCGACGGGGGCATCCACCACGTGCTCACCGAAGAATGCGAGCAACAGTTGCTTCGGCGGACGCCTACGCACAGCTCTCCTCTCGATGAATCCGTCGTCGAGACGATCAGTGCGCCGGTTGCGCAGCGACCGCGTCCCCACGCTTGGCCCGCTGAATCTGGTCGTAGACGTGGGTCCGCAGTTCAGTGAAACGAGGCAGGGCCCGGGTAGTGATCTGGTCACGCTCCGCCGGCAGGTCGACCGCGAGGTCCTCCTGCACCCAGGTCGGCGACTTCGACAACACCAGGACACGTTCTCCCAGGTAGACCGACTCGTCGATGTCGTGGGTGACGAAGAGGATGGACATGTTGCGGGTGGCGTGCAGCTCCCGCACGAGGTCCTCCAGATCCGCGCGGGTCTGGGCGTCCACCGCGGCGAACGGCTCGTCCATGATCATGACCTCGGGTTGGTACGCGATGGCCCGCGCGATCGCCACCCGCTGCTGCATACCACCGGAAAGCTGCCACGGGTGGCTGCGTGCCGCGTGCCCCAGACCCACCGCCTCCAGGGCATCGGTGACGAGCTTCTCCCGCTCGGCGCGGGAGAGCTTCTTGTGACGCAGCGGAAGTTCGACGTTTCCACGGACCGTCAACCAGGGGTAGAGGCTACGGCCGTACTCCTGGAACACCACGGCCATGGCGGGGCTCGGCCCGGTCACCGGCGAGCCGTGCATCTCGACCAGACCGCTGGTGGGTCGCAGCAGACCGGCGAGGCATTTCAGCAGGGTGGTCTTGCCGCAGCCCGACGGGCCGACGATGCAGACAAGCTCACCGGCGTGCATGGTGAAGTTGATGTCACCGATGGCCTCGACCGGTCCGTTGGCGGATTCGTAAACCTTCCGCAGGCGCTCCACCCGCAGCAGAGTGCTCCGATCAAGCACGGGAAACCTCCCTGAGTCCGTGGTACCAGCGCAGCACGCGCCGTTCGACGAGGCCGAAAGCTACGGCGAGAAAGACACCGACGAGACCGAGCAGGAGAACCCCGCTCCACATCTCAGCGATGAGGTAGTTCCGTTGGAAATAGGCGATCCGGTAGCCGAGGCCGGAGGACGAGGCGAACATCTCCGAGATCACCATAAGGATGAGGGCGACCGAGAGTCCTTGCCGGACCCCCGCCATGATCCGCGGGCTCGCCGCCGGGAGCACCAGGAACCGGAGCCGTTCCCACCAGGTCAACCGGAAGGAGTTCGCGGTCTCGGTCATGACACTGTCGGTTGCCCGGACGCCCTCAATGGTGTTCAGCAGGATCGGCCAGATCGCGCCGGAGACGATGACGACGACCTTCATCGTGTCGGTGATGCCGATCAGCAGCATCACGACGGGGATCAGCACCGGCGGCGGGATGGCGCGGAAGAACTCCAGCAACGGCTCAAGGAGTTCACGCAGCCAGCGGACCAGGCCGATGACCGTGCCGGCGGCGACGCCGACGACGATCGACGCCAGGATGCCGAGACCGAGCCGGTACAGGCTCGGCAGCACGTCCTCGACGAACGCGGGGCCGATCCAGGTGTCCACGAAGGCTCTGAAGATCGTGAGCGGATCGGGGAAGAAGCGGTTCGTCGACCTGGTCGCCGCGACGGCCCAGACGACCAGGAGCAGGAACGGCAACCCGAAGGCGTAGAGGAAGCTTCCGACGATGCGGGACCCGACTCCACGCCCTCGCCGTGTCATGGTGATGCGGCTGGTCTGCGCGGTCACAGGACCTCCTCCCCGCGGACGGACTGGTGCCAGGACAGCGAGCGACGCTCGATGAAGCGGAAGACGATGTTCACCAGCAGCCCGAGCAGGCCGGTGACCACCACGAAGGCGTACAGGCCGACAGCGTCACCGGCCGATCGGGAAAGCTCGATCATGCGTCCGAGACCGGGATTGCCGATCACCATCTCCGCGGTGATGGCGAGGATCAGGGCCACCGCCGCGGCGAGTCGGAGGCCCGTCATGACGTACGGCAGCGCGGTCGGCATCACCAGGTGCGACAACCGCTCGCGGCGGGTGAGACCGAAGCTTCGGGCGGTGTCGCGGGCAACCGCGTCGATGTCCGCCACACCGTAGATCACCTGCACGAAGACCTGCCAGAACGACGCGTAGATGATGATCACCAGCGCGGCCTGCCGCTGGATACCGAACATCAGCACGGCGAGGGGGATGAGGGCGACCGACGGGATCGGCCGCAGGAACTCGACCATCGTGTGGGTCGCGCGCCGCAGGAACGGCACCATGCCGATGATCGTGCCCAGCACGACCGCGGCCAGCGTCGCCACCGCCAGGCCGATCCCCCACGCCGTGAGGGTGGATCCCAGCCGACGCCAGAAGGCGAGGTCGCGGGACTCCTCGGACAGCCGAGCGGCAACGTCCGTCACGTACGGCAGGTACTGCGAGTTGATCAGGCCTAGCGTCGGGATCAGCTGCCAGACAGCGAGGAAAGCGGCAAGACCGACGACGCCCAGCAACGCTTTGCGTGCCGCGCGCAGGCCCCGGGTGGATGGCGGGCGCAAATTAACTCCCATGGTCAATCTGTGGCGACGCCCTCCCCGGCCGGCGAGACCGGGGAGGGCGTAGGGGTACCAGCCGGCTACCGCTGCTGGACGAGGCGGTCGAGGTTGGGCTGCTTGTCGAGCACCTTGTACTTCTGGGCGAGCTCGGCGAGCGCCTGCAGGCTGCCCCGGTCAAGGTCCCAGCTGAAGACGGGCAGCTTCACCGAGTCCGCGACCGGTTCCGGGAGCTGCAGGTTGTCCTTGATCGCCTGGCGGACGGCCGTCTCGTTGGCGGAGTCCTCCGCCCAGGTGAGCGTCTCCTTCATCGCCGCCGTGAAGTCGTCGACCAGCTTGGCGTCGGACTCCGCCTTCTTCGTCGTGGTGAACGTGGTGAGGGTGGTCAGGCCGGGCACGACCGCCTGGTAGGGCGCGACGATGAAGGTGTCGCCGCGGCTCTTCAGCTGCGTGACGAAGGGTTCCGGCACCCAGGCGGCGTCGATGTTGCCGGCCTCGAGCTGGGCCGGCGCGTCGGGGAAGCCGACCTCGACGAACTTGATCGTGGACGGGTCACCGCCGTCCTTCTCCACTGCGGCCATGATCGTCACGTCGCCGGCCGCGCCCAGGCTGTTGACCGACACCCGCTTGCCCGCGAGCTCGGCGGGCCGTTTGATGCCGGACTTCGCCGACGCCACGACGGCGTTGATGTCGTCACCCTCCGCGTACGAAGAGGCGTAGTTACCGATCACCACGACGCCGAGGTCCTGCAGGTCGGCCCGGAACGGACCGAACGGCTGACCGATGGCGAAGTCGATGTCGCCGTTGATCAGAGCGGGAATGGCCTGCGCGCCACCCTGGGCGGGCAGCACCTCGACCTCAAGCCCGTGTTTGGCGAAAAGGCCCGCCTTGATGCCGCCCCACAGCGCGGCGGTCTCGGTGATGGGCAGCGCCGCAACCCGGACCTTGCGCAGCTCGCCGTCGGTCTGACCAGACGACGACGCATCGGAATCAGTACATCCAGTGAGGGCGATCGCGGTGGCGGCGATCAGCCCGAGAGCCATGACCTTCTTCATTGACTAGGCCCTTCCTGGGGCAGAGGGGAGTCGGTGCGTCGAACCGGCGGATGCCTCGGATCTGCAGTGTGGTGTCGGGCACGCCGCTGTGTCGTTGGTCATGGTTCGTCACGGGAGGCAATATGTCAAGAAATTCTGACGCCCGTCATGGATCAGTTGAATAACGCTGGCCGGACGGAGGATGCCGGTCATCGAAGGAGGTCGCCCACGACGCGGTCGTCGGCGACGGAATCGCAGGTCAGCTGGGCTGCGACGCATCGACCGGCCCGATCTCCTACGAGCGATTTGGCCCCGACATCGCGGGCCGCCATCACCGGGACGTCGAACGGGCGCCGCCGGATTCGAGCAACCCTATCGAAAGATTCTGATCCTGGCGCGACCACGTCCCCGTGGGCACTCAGCCGACGGGAAGGGTCGACTCGCGCATCACGATGCGGCCGGGGAACTTCTCCGAACCGGGCACGGCGCCGCCGATGGCGGCGAAGAGTCGCTGGCCGGCCACCGCGCCGAGGTGTTTGAGGTTCATGTCGATGCTGGTCAGGCGGGGACGGGAGTCGGCGGCGATGGCCTCCCAGTTGTCGAAACCGATCACGGCCGTGCTACGCGGCACGTCGCGTCCAAGGTCGCGCAGCGTGTCGAGCACCCCGCGAGCGATCTGGTCACTGCCGCAGAAGATCGCGTCGGTCTCGGGATGCTGCTCGACGAGCATGTGGGCTGCGGCCCGACCCCACGACTCGTCCCAGGAGCCGAAGTACGGCCGGTCGCCGATCAATCCCAGGCCGGCGTCGGCGAGCGCCGCCGCCGCGCCCTCGGCCCGGTCCCGTGCCGCTTGGAAGCCGGCGTCACCGGTGATGTGGGCGATGTTGCGCCGGCCGCAGGCCAGCAGGTGCTCGATCGCGAGCCGTCCGCCGCCCACGTTGTCAACCGTGATCGAAATGTCGTCCGGGTTCGCCGAGGGGTCGTAGACGTACACGACCGGCACCGGAATGTTGCCGGCCAGCGGCGGGCGTGGGTCGGTGCGGGAGCCCACCACGATCAGGCCGTCCACCCGGCGGGACAGCAGCGCCCGTACGTGATGCTGTTCCCGGATCGCGTCGCCGCGCGCGTCGCACAGGAAGACCGAGACCTGCCCCGCCCCGAAGGCGTCCTCCACGCCCATCAGGATGGGAATCGAGAATCGCCCCTCCAGGTCGCTGGTCAGCAGGCCCACCGTACCGGTCCGGCCACTGAGCAGCCCACGGGCCAACGCGTTCGGCGCGAAGGAGAGCAGTTCCGCGGCCTCCAGCACGCGGACCCGGGTGGCCGCCCGGACCTCGCCGCGCCCGTTGATCGCCTTTGAGGCGGTGGCCACCGACACCCCGGCGAGCCGGGCGACGTCGGTGAGCGTGGGCGGCCGATTGGTGGGCACCTCGGGCTCGGTGCTCATGCGGTGCTCCCTCCCCGGCGACCGGCATGGGTGACGCGGCGACAGGCCGTCTCCGGAGTGAGCTGAGCACTCCTGACGGAATCCATAAAGCCTTTTCGGCCGAGTTTCGACGAAGGTGGCGAGCCGGTGGCGCCCCGTCGAGCCTCTTGCCTGGACCGAACACTACACCGAAGGAGCACCATCTCCGGTGACGGGAAGCGATCCGGCAAGCCCACTTCGAAAACGATCTCGAAATCCGATTCGGCTGGAGAAAAGGGTGGTGGCGGCATCGGGATCCGACGCCGCCACCATGGTCATTGCTCGTTCTCAGTCAACTCCGCGTCGTACGACGCCCTTCACTCGGACTCCGGCGCGAGTTCCCGGCGCGCCTGGGCGGCGCGCGAGACGACCCGGTCCTTCTCCGCCTCGGTGAAGACGCCGGCCTGGACGAACGCCTCCGCGGTCTTGGCGACCGTCGAGACGAACTGGCCGTGGTTGGCGAAGGGTGCCTCGTCCCAGACCAGGTCGAGGAAGGTCGGACCGTCGGTGCCGGGCGAGGGAATGTCGCTCACGGGTACGTCGTAGTTCGGCAGGCCGTCGTTCCGCTTGCGGTTGGCCACCCCGGTGTCGATCGAACCGAACACGATCGTCGGCTCCACCCGACGGAAGTACGACGAGGCGGCCTGGGTGTCGCCGATGTAGTACGGCCGCAGGGTGAAGCCGTGCGTGGTGAAGAGGCGATCACCCGCCGCCGTGGTGCTGGCGGGGGTGATCGCCGCGCGGGCGTAGTCGCCGTCCAGCTTGAGGTGGCGGTACAGCGACAGCTCGCGGTAGTTGCCGTTGCCCGGGTTGCCCAGGATCTGGAGGAGAACCGGGCCCCAGAAGATCGCCTGGGTGTCGGGGCGGTCCAAGGCCCGCTCGATCCAGACGCTGAACGGCATCCGGATGTCGATCGTGTCGCCGGTCTTCCAGTCGCGGCTCAGCGTCAGGTAGCTCCCCGGCTTGGCGTCGAGTTGCTGGGCGACGCCGTTGATGGAAACGAAGAAGCCCTTGCGCACCCAGCCCGGCACCCGGAGTTTGATGTCGAGGGCGCCGCTGCCGCGCACGGTCAGCCTGGTGCGGTCCTGTCGTGGGTACTCGGTCTCCTGGACGACGGTGAGGTCCTTCTCCGCCCAGGTGAGGGTGGATGGGGCGTACAGGTTGACCCAGAGGGTGCTGCCGTCGGCCGACTTGAAGTAGATGGTCTCCTGGTATTTCGTGTGGTTCTCGATACCGGTCCCGCCGCAGCAGGTGCCGGTGTTGCCGTAGCTGCGGCTCGTGCCCGGGGTCAGCGGCTGGAAGTAGGTGACCTGCGGGTTGCTGACGGTGGTGGTGTCGGCCCGCGAACCGGCGATCTGGTTGAGCAGGCCCCGCTCGTAGTAGTCCAGGTAGGCGGCGTCCTGCTCGTGCAGGAACAGGTTGCGCGCCAGCTTGATCAGGTTGTACGTCGTGCAGGTCTCCGCGCCGCCCTGGGCGATCGCGTTGGCGATGTTGCCCCGGTTCTGGAACAGCTCGATGTTGTTGTTGGAGCCGGGGTAGTTGCCGCCGGTGCCACCGTTGGCGAACATGCGGTGCGGGACGACCATCCCGAAGAAGTTCTTGGCGGCCTGGAAGTACTCGGTGTCCCCGCTGTGCTCGTAGACGCGCAGGTAGCCGACGAACTGGGGCACGTGCGAGTTGGCGTGCAGCCGGTCCGGACGGCGACGACCGGGGTTGGTCTGCGGCGTGGTGACGAGGATGTCCCGGTTGGCCACGCAGGCGTCGAAGAGCGACTCCCGGTTGTCGAAGAGCTTGGCGGTGGCCAGGTGCTTCGCGTCGCCGGTGAGGGCGTAGATCTCGGGGAAGACCTCGTTCGCTCCCCCGGTCTCGCCGGCGATGTAGAGGTCCCACATGTAGTTCAGGTTGTCCCGGGTGATCGGTCCCGGGTACGCGGGATGGTTCTTGTCCCCCACGGTCAACGCCAGGTGCGCCCAGTTGGCCATCTTGGTGACGACGTCGAGGGCCTTGGCGTTGTCGGTGTGGTAGTACGCGTCGAGCAGGCCACGCATGATCTTGTGCTGGGTGTACCACGGCGCCCAGGTGTTGGTGGTGGCGTTACCGCCGTAGACGGCCCAGCGGGGCGGGCCGAGCCGCAGCACCGCGTCCTCCGGGATCGCACCCAGGTAGCCCGGGTGCGTCGGCACCCACAGGGCACCGCCGCCGCTCTGGGTCGGCACGATGCCACCGTCGCGGCCGTTGGGCGAGGCGTCGCGGATGGTGGTGCCGCCCTCTTCCTCGAACCGGTACCAGGCGATCGACCCACCACCGGTGCTGCCGGCCGGGGAGTCCAGCAGGGAGCTCACCTCCTGCTGGCTGAGCGCCCGGTCGAAGATGTGGAACTCGTCGACGCTCGCGTTGAGCATCGGGTCGCCGTACTGCGACCGCCCGATCCACCGGTTGCCCGGGTTGCCGAGGTTGGCCGGGCTCAGGGTCATGTTCGTGTTCCGCCCGGCCTGCTCACCGTTGACGTACAGGGTGCCGGTGTTCTGGGAGAGCGTCACCGCCAGGTGCACCCACTGGTTGGTGGGCAGCGCCGCAGAGCCATTGATCTGCTGCTCTCCGCCGCTGCCGCTTACCGTGATCGCGAACCTCGGCGCGTTGCCGCTGGCACCGGCACGCGGCGTCAGGAACATGTTGACCGTGGCGTTCTGACCGAAGTCGAACAGCCGGCTCCAGTTCTGAGCGGCGGCGAGGTTCACCCAGGCGGCGATGGTGAAGTCGGTGAGCTGGCTGATCGTCTCCTGCGGCAGGGTCACGTACTCCGCCCGGCTCGGGCCGTTCAGGCGCAGTCCGCTGCCGAAGCGGCCCGGGACCCGGTCGATCTGCGGCTCCTCCGGCTCCTCTTCCCCCGGGTCGCCGTCGCCCATCCGCGCGGTGATCGCGGCCTGACACGCGGCGAGCTCGTCGACCATCCAGTCGAGCTTGTTCTTGAAGATCGGCTCGCCGTGGTCGGCGTAGCCCTGCGCCAGGGCCGTCATGAAGTGGCCGGCCCAGTGGCCGCTGAGCAGTCCGCCGTCCTCCCAGCCACCGGGGGTGGTCACGCCCGGCGGGTTCGGCCGGCCGGCCTGGTTGTTGAACAGCACGAGGAAACGCCGCTCGTCGAGCTGCCGAAGGTAGCTCTTCATGCGGTCGCGCTTTTCCTGGAGCAGCCCGTCGCCGAGTGTCACGTCACGCAGGGGGAAGGGCCGGACCGGGGCGGTGCCGCCGGGACCCGGGTCGGGCGGGGCCACGCCGAGCCCGGCCGCTCCGGCGGGCGCTCCGTCGACCGGTGCGGCGGTGGCTGATGCCGGCAGCGCGCCGGCGGCGGCCACCGCGGCCACCCCGATGGCTGATGCCTGAAGAATGTGACGTCGAGTGACGGGAGGGGTATCGAGTTCGGCCACCTGGATCGATCCTTCCGCGTGGTGGGGTGCGTGCGAGCGCATGGATGTTAACGCTCACTCTAGGCAGGGCAGGCACTCCTAGCAAGGCAATCCTCTATATTGACAGCCCCTGGAAGGCTGCATATGTTATCGCTAACTACCTGTTGGCCCGGATATTCAGGAGGCGACGTGGCCTCTGGCTTCGACGTGTCGGAGTTGTGGGATCCGGCCGTCCGCCGCGATCCGCACCGCTTCTACGACCGGGTACGGGACGCTGGCGAGCCAGTGCTCCAGATTCATCCCACGGGCGAACGCTGGTGGGTGATCGCCGGCCACGCCGACGTGCTGACCGGACTGCGGCACCCGGCGATCGGCCACGAGATCGGCCGACACTGTCCGGCCGCCCGGCTGACCGCCCCGCACGAGTTGTCCGAAGTGGCGAGACTCGAGGCCCGCCAGCTCATCAACCTCGATCCGCCTGACCACACCCGACTGCGCGGGTTGGTCAGTGGCGGCTTCACCGCGCGGGCCGTGGCCCGGCTCGAACCGTGGATCAGCGACCTCGCCGACCGACTGGTCGCCCGTGCCCGCCGGGAGGGCATCATCGACGGCATCGCCGACCTCGCCGATCCGGTGCCGGTCAACGTCATCGCCGAGCTGGTCGGCGTGCCGGAGGCGGACCGGCCACGCTTCCGCGCCTGGTCGGCGGCGATCGTCTCGGCCAGCGTCGACGGCCCGGCGGCGGTCACGGAATTCGGGGCGTACCTCGACGAGTTGGCGGCCCGACGCCGCGCGGATCCGGCCGACGACCTGATGTCGCAGCTGGTGGCCGTCGCGGATCGAGATGACCGGCTCGATCGCGACGAGTTGGTGGCGCTGGTGCAGCTTCTGCTCATCGCCGGTCAGGAGACCACCGTCGACCTGATCGTCAACGGCCTCCGTCTGCTGCTCAGCCACCCCGAACAGTGGCAGGCGCTGCGGGACGATCCGTCGTTGGCGCCGGCGGTGGTCGAGGAGACGCTCAGGTACCGGGGGCCGGTCGAGATCGTGCCACCGCGGTACGCCTTCGAGGACATCGAGATCGCCGGCGGACGGATCCCCGCGTACGACCGGGTGGGCCTGTCGTTGTGGGGCGCCAACCGGGACCCGGCGGTGTTCGACCGGCCCCACGAGTTCGACATCCACCGCACCGACGGTCGCCAACACATCGCCTTCGGGCACGGGATCCACTTCTGTCTCGGCGCGCACCTGGCCCGGCTGGAGAGCCGGATCATGTTCGACCGGATCGCCCGGCAGCTGCCCGGCCTGCGTCTCGCGGTGGATCCCGCCGAGTTGGACGATTTCCGGCTGCACCACACCGGCCTCCCGCTGTTGGTGTGACCCGAGGAGGTGACGGGGGGCCGGAATGCCGCGGCCCCCCGTCGCGGGCCTCACTCGAACAGGGACAGGGTCAGGGTCGAGGCGTACTCACCGGCCGCGACATCCGCCGGCGTACGCAGGAACAGCTCCGCGTCGACCGTGTACTCGCCACCGGCCACCGCACCCGAGTCGAACGTGGAGACCAGCAACTCCTGATCCACCAGACCCACGTTGTTACCCGGCTGCGTCGGGTCGGCCGACGCTGGCGACGCCACCGCCACCGGCCCGGCCACCATCGCGCCCGCGGCCACCGCCGCGAACAGGCGCTTACGGTTCAACGCGTTCATTCAATGCTCCATCCGTGACAGGTGAGAATCACTGGGCTTGCCGAGGGTCGGCGGCGCAGTTGGCGCCCGCGTGCTCCGCGGTGACGAGGGTCGTCGTGTCCCTGCCGTCGACGGAACCGGTGACCCGGACCGTCGCCGTGCCGGCCGTCACCGAGGCCGCCCGGGTGGCGAACTGCTGGAAGGCGTTGCCGCCGGGCGCCACGTCCGCGAACGTGCGCTCGCCGTACGCGGTCTCCAGGGCGATGTCCACCGGCGCGTCATGGCCGTTGCGGGCCTGCACCGCGACGTACGCCTTGCCGGCGAGGCAGCGCGCCTGCGCGGTCACCGTCACGGGCAGCTCCGGCCGGACGCCCGGGTCGTCGGCGAAGACCCGCCACTCGGTGATCGCGACCGCGGAGTAGGTGGTGCCGTTGCCGTTGGCCCGAATGGTGGCCCGCACCCTCGATGTGCTGACCGGATCGAAGGTGACCCGGTTGAACGCGGTGGTGCTCGTGCCGTAGGGGGACGCCCCGGTCACGTCCCGCCAGGCCGAGCCGGCCTCGTCCCAGTACTGGAGGACCCAGCCGTCGGGCTGGGCGACGCCTTCGCCGGAGCCCTGGTTGGAGTCCCGCCAGAACTTCAGCTCGGTGCCGGTGATCCGCACCGGGCGGGTCCACTCGTACTGGACCCACTGGGTGGCCGGGCGGGTGCCGGACCAGGTGCCCCAGATCTGCGCCTGGCTCGGGTTGGCCGGGTCGGCACCGTCGTTGAGGGCGGTGACGCTGTTCCAGCTCGCCGTGTAGGAGGCGCTCGGGGTCGCGATCGGCCCGATGTTGCCGGTGAGCGGCCCGGACAGGTCCGCCGGGATGGCGACCGTCCTGGCCGTCTCCAGGTTCCCGGCCACGTCGATCGCCCGGAACGACACGGTGTGCCGGTTGGAGTCGGGTGCCGCGACGGCACCGTCGTACGTGGTCCACGCGCCGGTGCCGATGGCGTACTCGATCCGGGCGACCCCGGAGGTGGCGTCGGTCGCGGTCACCGTGACCGACCGGGTGGTGCTGTGCACGGTGGCCGTGCTCACCGGCGCTGTGGCGTCGATCCGTACGCCGAGGTTCGCGGGCGTCGAGACGTTGCCCGCGCGGTCGGTCGCGGTCGCGGTGACGGTGTGCTGGCCGTCGCCGGAGACGGTGACGTCGACGTACCGCACGTCGTCCGCGACGGTCGGCTGGCCGTCGTTCACCCGGGCCGAGATGGTCAGCCGACCGCCCCGGTCGTCGACCCCGGCGACCCGCACCCGCACCGCGGATCGGAACCAACCGGCGCCGCCGGCACTGCCGCTGGGCGTGAGCGTCACCGTCGGCGCGGTCTCGTCGCCCTCGGTGTCATCCGGAGAGATGACGGTGACCTGCGCGGAGACCCGCCCGGCGGCGTAACCGAGCACGGTGCCTCCGATGGTGAACGTCCGAGGCGCCGCAACCTCCTCCGGCTGGACCGCGTCCCAGTAGACCGGCACCCGCAGCGTCTCGCCGCCGACCGACACCGGCAGGGTGTCCGGCAGGTCGCTCTCGCCCACCTCCACCGTCATCGCCGGCGCGGTGACGGCGGCCTCCGGCTGCGCGGCGAGAACCTTCCACTCCTCGACGGCCACGGCGGAATAGGTGCTGCCGTTGGTCGACGCGTCGAACACCGCGCGGACCTGCGTGGTGGTCACCGGGTCGAAGGTGGTGTTCTGGAAGCCCTGCGTGCCGGTCGGGAAGCCGCTCGGGTTCGGCACGTCGGCCCACTGCCCGGTGTCCAGGTTCCAGTACTGCATCCGCCAGCGGGCGGGCGCGGCCACGCCCACCCCGGTGGCCTGGGGCTGGTCGTTCCAGAAGTCGATCTGCGAGCCGGAGATCCGCATCGGCTGGTCCCAGGTGTACTGCACCCACTGCTGGGGCGGGTTGTTGCTGGTCCAGGTCCCCCACATGTCCGGCGGCAGCGGGTTCGACCGGACGATCTCGTCGTTGAGCGCCTTCACCCAGTACTGCGTGGGCACCGGCTCGTTGGAGACGGTGACCCTGGCCTCCTGGGCGATGTTCGGCCGGGGGGTGAGGTCGCGTCCCTTGGCCGGCGTCGGCGTCACCAGCTTCATCCGCGGCGGGGTCTGGGTGTCGTCCCACTCGACCGGGTCGATCGCCACCGACCGGCGGAAGTGGCCGCCGCCCACCGCGTCGGCGGTGTGGTACGCGATGTACCACCTGCCGTTGAACTCCAGGATGCCCGGGTGGCTCGTGGTCGAGGAGACCGGGCGGAGCATGGTGCCCCGGTAGGTCCACGGCCCCTCGGGCGAGGTCGCCGTGGCGTAGGCGATGCAGGCGTGGTAGTTCGCCGGGGTGCACTGCGAGGTCGGGCCGGCGTTGTTGCCGGCGTACGCCAGGTAGTAGGTGCCGTTGCGCGTGAAGGCCCAGGCTGCCTCGAAGAAGCCGGTCAGGCCGGTCACCGTGCGCGGGGTGCCGACCGGGGTCTTCATGTCCTGCCGGAGTTCGAGCATCCGCAGTTGGCTGAACGAGCCCCACCAGATGTACACCCGCTGGTGGGGGGCCTCGCCGTCGACGAGGATGGTCGGGTCGATGTTGTGGATGTTGTTGGGCGTGGGCACCCGCTGGGAGATGATCGGCCCGCCCGCGTGGTCGGTCCACGGGCCGGTCGGGCTCTCCGAGACCGCGACGCCGATGGCGAACTTGTCGGACGCCGGGCTGTTGCGCTCGTGGATGGGGACGTACCAGTAGTAGCGTCCGTCCACGCCCTGGACGACCTGGCCCGCGTACGCGCGTCCGGGTGTGGCCCAGTCGAAGACCTGCTCCGGTCGCATCAGCGACGGGAAGTGGGTCCACTCCCCCGCCGCCACGTCGGTGGTCCGGAACGCGCCCCACTCGTTCATGATGAAGTCGTTGGTGGACGGCCCGGCCTGGTCGTGACCGGTGTAGATGTAGAGCTGGTCCCGCCCGGTGTCGTTGCCGGGCGCGCCGGCCCGCACCACGATCGGCGCCGGGTCGGCGGAGTAGTAGCTGCCGTCGCCGAGGATCGGGTTGACGGCGTTGGTGAAGGTGTACGACTCGGGCTCGGCGGCGTGGGCCGGGCTGGCAACGCCGCCCAGACCACCGGCGACGAGCCCGGCGACCGCCGCCACGGCGACCGCCCTGCGCAACCGGCGCGACGGCCGGCCCGATGGTGGGGCGGCGTCGCGCCCCACGATGGTGTTCACGGTGTCGATCTCCTCACTCGTTACCCGGAGGGGGTGGCGGCGCCGGTGCCGGGCGCCGCCACCACGAAGGGGGTCAGCCGCAGGTGAGCGCGCCGAACGGCGCCTCGAACTCCACGGTCACCGGCTCGCCGTCGACCATCCCGGTGGCCTTCACCGTCGCGGTTCCGGCCGGCACCGACTTGGTGCGGGTGTTGAACGCCTGGAAGGCGGACTTTCCGGAAGCCACGTCGGCGACTGTCCGCGAGCCGTACGGCGTGATCAACTCGATGGTGAGCGGCCCGTCCTCGGCGTTGCGGGCGTTGACCGCGACGTAGACGTTGCTGCCGGTGCAGCGGGTGCTGGCCTGCACCTCGACGTCCCACATCGGGGTCTCGGGCGGGTCGCCCACGGTGAGGGTCAGCGTGGTTCGCGTGGCGCCGGCCTCGCTGACGTAGTCGGGCAGGATCAGGTCACCGATGACGGTGTACCGGCCGGGGGTGTTGACGATGTTCTCGTCGAAGTCCCAGTCGACACCGATGGCCTGGTTGTCCCGGGAGCCGTCGTTGTAGGAGACCTCCACCTTCTCCGGCAGCCAGGGCAGCTCGCCGACCTCGACGGCCTGCTCGAACCGTTCGGCGCCCTGGATCGAGATGCCACCGGTGGACATCTCCGGCCGCACGTAGATCCGCGCCTCGGCGATCAGGCCGTACGCGTCGTTCGTGCCGTAGACCACGAACGGGTCGACGTTGGGCTCGGCGACCTGCTCGGGCGTGATCTCCTGCCAGTTGAACGCCACCTTGCCGCGGGCGCCGCTGGCGTAGACCGCGTCGAGCGTGCCCGGCAGGGTCGGCACCTGACCCACGCCGGTGCGGATCAGCACCGGCGAGCGCACCGAGTCGACCGTCTCGCCGTTGGCCCGCCAGCGCAGCACGCCCGTGCCGGCCCCGCTGCCCTGCACGCCCCAGATGCGGATGCGCAGGTAACTGGTGGTGACCGGGGCGAACTCGAAGCGGTTGTACCGGTTGGTCACCAACCCACCGGCGTACGTCGATCCCTCGGCCAGCGTGACCGGCGTCCAGGTGGTGCCGTTCTCCGAGGTCTCGATGGCGTACGTGGTGGCGTTCGGGCGACGGGTGCCGCCGTTGTCGTCGTACCAGTAGATGTCGGTCGACGACAGCCGCACCGGCGCGCTCCAGTGGTACTGGATCCACGCCTGCCGCTCCGGGCTGGTGCCGTTCTGCGGCTGGCCCCAGTTGCCCCAGCCGTTGCCGGTGCCCGGGTTCGAGTTGTTCGGAGTCCCGGGGTCATTGACCCGCGAGTGGTTCTCCCACGACGCGGTGCCGCTGGTGCTGATCGTCGCCGAGGAGCCGAACTCCGCGCTGACCTCCCGCTTGGCGAGGGTCACCGCCACGGTCGCCGTCGAGCGCTTCTGCCCGTCGTCGGCGAAGAACCGGAACACGTAGTCACCGGCGACGGTGCCGGTCACCCGGGTGGCCAGCGCCTTCGCGTCGGCGAAGATGACGCCCGCACCCTCCGGGGCGGAGACGGTCTCCCACCCGAAGGTGAGTTCGCTGTCGTAGGGGATGCCGTCGTCGGTCGCCGTGGCGACCAGCCGGGTGGAGAGGTTGCCGTCACCCGAGGTGTCGCGCGAGGCGGTGACGACGGGCGCCTGGTTGGTGACCTCCGGCACGTCCCGTCCCGAGTCGAACACCTGGATCTCGGAGATCGCGGTGTAGAAGGTCGGGTTGTTGGTGAAGGCGATGCGCAGCTTGTTCGACGTCACGGTGTCGAACAGCGCCTCGTTGAACTTCGCCGACGGGACGGTCGGGTTCTTGAACTGGTCCGGCACCTCCCGCCAGCCGCCGTCGCCGTCGGGCACCTGGACCCACCAGCGGGCCGGCTCGCGGTAGCCGCCCGCCTGCCGGTCGCTGACGAAGAACACCTTGACGTTGTCGAACGCCTTGGCCGCGCCGAGGTCCAGCTCGACGTAGCCGTTGCGCTCGGTGGTGCCGTAGTTGCCCCAGTACGGCTCGTTGGCGGTGATGCCGTCGGTGACGGCCGCCAGCGACACCGGCCGCTCGGTCTGCTTGATCGCGCCCGGGGTGTGGTTCATCGAGGTGCTGCTCCAGCCGGGCGTGTGGAACTGCCGCCACGGCGTCGGCCGCACGCCCTGCTGGGTGTACGACGAGCTGAGCTGCGCGCCCTGCGCCAGGTTCGGCGCGTCCTCGGTGAGGTCGATGCCGGCCGTCCTGAGGTAGCTGACCACACGGTCGTCGCTGATCGGGGTGTCCACCGCGCTCGGGAAGTCGGCCCCGGTGGTGGCGGTGTAGGTGACCGTCAGACCCTCTTCGGCCTGCACCTGGTTGGTGTTCGGGTCGTAGGTGAGCCGGCCGAGCTGGTCGGTGCTGACCTTTCGCTCGCCGTTGAGGAAGAGGCTGTAGCCGGCACCCAGGCCGTACCTGCTGCCGTCGGGGTCCCAGACGATGGTGACGTCCTGCCCGTGGTAGCGCAGGTTGTTGACCATGAAGTGGTCGTAGCCGAACCTGATCGGCCACAGCTCGATCTTGTCATCGGAACGCGGCTGGATGCCCGCCATGTCCTCGATGAAGATGTAGTTCATGTTGCCGAGCATGATGTGGTTCGGGTTGTTGCGGTTGTAGGTCCGCGTGGTCGGGTTCCAGTTGGAGTAGTACTCCGCCTGGTTCGGGGCGCGCACGTCCCCACCCGGGTAGATGCTCCAGGCCATCCAGTCCAGCAGCCGCTTGGCGTACGCCGGGGTGATGTACTTCTGCTCCGGGTCGTAGTGCCGGAGGGCCGAGCGGACACCGCGGTACTGCACGGTGAAGTTGATGTTGGAGAAGTTGTTGGAGCCACCGATCCCGTACGCCGCCCGGTCGTACTGGTTGGCGGTGTAGAACGGGAAGATCGGGAAGTTGTCGCCGTAGGTCAGGAAGCGATACCCGTCGACGTACTTCCGCCACTGGTCTTTCGGGATGAGGTTCTCGGCGTAGATGTCGTAGAGGTTCGACTCCTTGGCCGGGATCAGGTCACGCGCCGAGGCGGGCAGCGGATTGGGTCGCCCGTTGGCGGTCGCCGCGCTGGTGGCGCCGTGCGACGTGCCGGCCAGGAACATCCGCATGTCCGGGCTCCACAGCCGGTTGAGGATCGCGTCGCGGATCTCGTCGGCCCTGGTCCCCATCTCGTCGACCTTGGCCTGGTCGGCGCCGGAGACCTGGTAGAGCTGGCGGGCCGCGTCGAAGGCGCCCCACACGTACGCCGACTCGGGGCGCTCGATCGTCCGCGCGCCCGGCGCCCCGGCGTTGGACTTCGGGAAGCCGAAGGTGATGGCGTCGGCGTCGTTGCCCGGCATGTAGTTGGTGTCGTAGGCGATCAACTTGTCGTTGTTGCCGTCGTAGTGCTCCAGTTGCCCCACGCCGTCGCCCTCGAAGTACCCGGCGAACTTGCGGGCGATCTCCTTGCCACCGCCGTGCACCTGGTACGCCTCGAGCCCGGCCGTGCCGAGATACTGCGAGTAGTGGTTGTTCCAGCTCGTGTGACCGGGGCTGTCCAGGAAGGCCGAGGAGCCGGAGAGTTCACCGATGTTCAGGATCTGGCCGTACGGCAGGTAGGGCGTCCGCAGCCACTTGGTGTCCTGCAGGTGCATCGGCTGGGTCAGCGCGACGGCGTTCTGGTAGAGGTTCACTCCCTCGATCGTCGTCGGGTACTGGTAGACGTGGCCGGAGGCGTTGGCGTCGAGCGAGTTGTACCGCTCGCCCCACCAGCGGTAGACGATGGCCTTCTCCAGCGCCGGGTCGGGCACGTTGAGATACGGCACGTCCTGCGCCCAGCGGCGGTTGAACTCGGTGATGCCGGTACGCACGGCCTCGGCCGGCGACAGCTCGGCGTACTCCTGGTAGCTCTCGACCGTCTCGGGCAGGGTGGCCGAGGAGACGGCGGCGACGACCTTCAGCGACAGCGAGCCACCGGCCGGGACGGTGACCTCGCGGTCGAGGTTGCTGCCGCTGCGGGTGAACCCGTCACCGGTGAGGTCGATCCTGATCTGGTCCCACGCGGTGTCGACCAGGCCGTTGTTGGAGCCACTGGTGATGGTGCGGGTGCCGGTCAGCTCGGCGGTGCCGCGTCCGGGCTGGGTGGCCAGCGGTGCGGCGGCCCGGACGGTGAAGGTGGCCGCCGAGCCGCCGGAGTTGGTGAGGTCGATCGCGGTGACCGCCACGTTGTCGTAGGTGATGAACTTGGTCAGGTCGGCGGTGACGCCGGTGTTCCCGATCGTGTACCGGCTCTTGGCGTGGCTCGGCGCGTTGAACCGGTTCGCGTTGACCTCGGTGACGGTCTGACCGGGCACGGTGACCGTGTACAGGTTGCCGAGGTTGTTGGGGCCACCGACGTACGCGCTGCCGGCGAAGCCCATGATGGTGAAGTTGTTGTTACTGGCGCCGCGCATGTACAGGGAGCGGCCTCGGGTCATCAGCACCGTTGACCCGAGCGTTCCACGCACCCCGAGGACGCGGTCGAGGTAGTAGTCGGTGCCGCCGGCGGCGAGGTCCTTCTCGAAGATCGACTGGTGCAGGTTTCCGGCGGTGAACGGCACCCCGGGCTTGAGCTGGTCGGCGATGGTGGCGAGGTTGCTGTAGACCGGATCCCCGATCTCCATCACGTGGTTCTGGCCGTTGGTGTAGACCCCGACGTCGCTCTCGTTGCCAGGCAGGATCGGGCTGGCGGCGTGGGCCGGGGTCGGTATCGCTGTCCCTCCCACCACGAGCGCGGCGAGGGCGGCCCAGAGGGGCGCCCTTCTCACGCGTCTGCGGATCATGTTTCTTCCTCCCTGTTGTCGGTGCGGCCGGACGGGTGAGGCGTCACGGCCGCGCCTTCGGTGGTGATGGCACTGGCCTCGGTGTGAGCGTTAACACGAGGCGTCGCCCGAAGCTGGGTCGGTAGCGGTGGGCAGCCAGACGCGCATCGTCGAGGGCCCGCGGTTGGCCCAGGCGTGGTACGGCACCAGCACCACCTCGTCGAGCACCGCCTCGGTGGCGGGTGCCGACTCGGCCCGGTCCGCCCGGTAGGGCCATTCGTGGTCACGCAGGCGCACCCGCCGGCACCGCACCGCGACGTCGCCGTCGACCAGGCGCGGCGGTTGGTCGAGGTCGACGCGGAGTTCGTCGACGCTGTCGATCTCCGGGACGTCGACCGATTCCACGGCGAGCACGAGCGGGCCGCGCTCCACCGCGACGCAACCGCGGACCGCGTCGATGCGGGGGTCCGGGTAGGTGAACCGGGGTGCCATCGGCAGCGACAGCACGACCTCGTCGCCACGCCGCCACGTCCGGTGCTCGGTCACGAATCCCGGATCGACCGGCCGGGTCTTCCCGTTGGCGGTCATGGTCGCGCCGTTCGTCGCCCACCCCGGTACCCGGAGCGTCAGCGACCAGGGTTGGTCGTCGTCGCTGTCGATCCGCACCCGGATCTCCCCGTCGTGCGGGTAGTCGGTCGCGACGACCAGGCACCGAGCCCGGCCGTCGGCGAGGCGCTGCTCGACGGTGCCGGACACGTACTGGTGAAGTTGGAGACCGTCGTCGTCGTGGGTGGCGACGTACGCCGGCAGGCTGGCCATAATCCGGGCGATGTTGGTCGGGCAGCAGGACACCTCGAACCACGGCGCCCGCAGCGAGGCCGCCGCGCGCGGGCTGGGACGCTCGGCGTCGGGCCGCGTGCCGAGCTCGCGACGATGCAGGGTGTTGGTGTAGAAGAAACTCCGGCCGTCGGCCGACGGCGAGGTGCAGACCACGTTGAACAGCGTCCGCTCGATGAGATCGGCGTACCGGGGATCGCCCTCGGCGAGCAGCAGCCGCCACGCGAGCATCACCGAGCCGATGCCGGCGCAGGTCTCGGAGTAGGCGCGGTCGGGGGGCAGCATCCAGTCCTCGCCGAACGCCTCGTCCTGGTGGCGGGAGCCCTGCCCGCCGGTGACGTACGTGCGCCGGGTCACCGCGTTGCGCCACTGGTGGCGTACCGCTTCCAGCAGGCTGGCGTCCCTCAGATCGACGGCGACGTCGACCGCGCCGGCGGCCAGATAGTTCGCCCGCACCGCGTGCCCGCGCAGCACCGTCGCCGCCCGTACCGGAAGCTCGTCCTGGTAGTACTCCCGGCCGAACTCCACATCGCCGAGCCGACCGTGGCCCCGCCGGTCGACGAAGAGGGCGGCCTGGTACAGGTAGCGGTCCTCACCGGTTACGCGGGCGAACTCGACGAGCGCCGTCTCGATCCCCGGGTGCCCGCAGATGCCGTCGATGCCCTCCGGCCCGAACGTGTCGCAGACGTTGTCGGCCGCGCGGCGCGCGACATCGAGCAGTCCATCGTCGGCGTCCGGACACGTCCGGGCCCGGGCGACCGCAGCCTGGAGCAGGTGACCGACGCAGTAGAGCTCGTGGCCCCACTCGAGGTCGGACCAACGCGGCGCCTGCCCGGGCCCGCCGAAGTTGGTGTTGAGATACCCGTCGGGTCGCTGTGCCGCGGCCACCCGTCGCACGACGGTGCGGAACCTGGTCTCGAGCCGCTCGTCTCCGGTCCGACCGATCTCCCATGCCACCGCCTCGAGAAACTTGTAGATCTCCGAGTCGGCGAACTCGCGGCCCCGTCGCTCCCGGGGCGGGCCTCCCCGGGCGGCGAGGTCGAAGTTCCGGATCCAGCCCGCCCGTTCGAGCCAGTGTTCGATGTGCTCGAGGGTGGCTTTCCCGTTGACCGACTGACGCTCGGCCCAGAATCCGCCCGTGATGCGCGTTCCGTCCAACCCGATCGGCCGGAGCCGGCCACGCGCCGGCAGGACGGGTGCGACCGAAGGTGCGCTGCCGCTCATGTTCATCCTTTCATTGCGCCGGACATGAAGCCGCGCACGTAGTGACGTTGAAGCAGAAGGAACAGGACGATGCAGGGCAGGGCGAGAACGACGACGCCCGCCTCGGTCGCGCCGTAGTCGACGACACCCTGGACCTGGCCGCGCAGGTTGGAGACCGCGAGCGGAAGGGTCATGCGCTCGGTGTCGTTGATGAGGATCAGCGGCGCCATGAAGTCGTTCCAGGCGGCGAGGAACGCGAACAGCCCGACGGTGATCAGGCCCGGCTTCACCGCCGGCAACAGCACCCGCCACAGTGCGCTGAACGAGGAGCAGCCGTCGACCATGGCCGCCTCGTCGAGCTCGCGTGGCACCGCCTCGAAGGAGATGCGCATCAGGAAGGTGGCGAACGGCAGCTGGAACATCGCGAGCACGAGGGCCACGCCGACCAGGGAGTTCTGCAGCCCGACCTGGTTGAGCAGCACGTAGAGCGGGATCAGCAGCGTCGCGTACGGGACCATCAGGATGGCGAGCGTGACGAGGAAGAGGACGTTGCGCCCGGGGAACCGGAACCGGGCGAACGCGTAACCGCCGAGGAAGGAGATCCCCAGGGTCAGGGCGACGGTGAGCAGCGAGACGAACGCCGAGTTGGCGAGGTAGCGCCAGATGCCGGCCTGATAGTGGGACAGCGTCACGTAGTTGCCGAATCCCCAGCCGTTCACCTGGTTCGTCCCGGGCTGTGGGGAGACCGAGGCGACCGCGGTCCAGAGCAGCGGGGCCAGGAAGATCAGTCCCATCGCTCCGGTGAACACCCAGTACGGCGTACGCAGGGCGATGCCGGCGATGGTGACACCGGCCGGTCTTCTCGGGCGGGCCGGTCCCGCGGCGGGCGGCGGAGGTGGTGGTTCATCGGCGGCGGGCGCGGTGGTGCGGGAAGGGGCGACCATCGGCGTCAGTTCTCCTCGGTCCGGAAGGCGCGCAGTTGCAGCACATTGATCAGGATCAGGGCCAGCAGCACGATGACCGAGAGGGCCGCTGCCACGCCGAGGTCGTTCTGCCCCTGGAAGGCCACCATGTAGATGAGCTGGACGACGGTGATCGTGCTGTTGTCGGGCCCGCCCTTGGTGAGGATGTAGAACTGCTCGAAGGCGAGCAGGGAGCCGGTCACGCAGAGCACGGTCGTCAGGGCCAGCGTCGGCCGCAGCAGCGGCAGGGTGACCTTCCGGAAGGTCTGCCACCTGCTGGCGCCGTCCGAGCGGGCGGCCTCGTACACCTCCGCCGGTATGCCCTGCAGACCGACGAGCATGAGCACCATGTAGAAACCGGCGTACCGCCACACGATGAGGAAGACCGTCGAGAAGAGCGCCGCGTTCGGCGAGCCGAGGAAGGTGAAGCCCAGGGCGTCCATCACGGGTGCCAGCGGGCTCGCGTAGGGCGAGTAGAGCACGTAGAACAGCAGTGACGCCGAGGCCAGCCCGAGGGCGCTGGGAATCAGGAACGAGGCGCGGAGCAGGTTGTTCCAGCGGCTCGACTCCTGCACCAGCAGAGCCAGTCCCAACCCGAGTGCCAGCAGCAGCACGGTCGCGAGCACGGTGTACTTGAGGGTGAAGACCACCGAGTCGGTGAAGAAACGGTGATCCACCGCCTTGACGAAGTTGTCCGGAGCGTTGATTCCCTGATCACCGGTCAACAGCGGCCACCGCGACATCGACATCTTGACGACGAGCAGCAGCGGCACCGCGAACAGCGCCACCACGAACACCGCTGTCGGTGTCGCGTAGAGCCAGCCGAGCAGGGCCTGCCGGCTGCGGGGACGCGACCGGCCCCGCGGCGCCACACCGGGCGAGCGGGACGGTGCGATGACTTTCATGGGAACCTCTCCGTGTGTCGGCGGTCGTTGACGGGCCCGGGTGGTGGCGCCGGCCGCAGGCGGGTGCCGATCGGCAGGGTCGTCGGCACCCGCCTGGGGCGCGGGCGCGGATCTACTGCTGGAGCACGGCGCTGATCTCGCCGTTGTCCTTCTGGAGGTCGCCGCTGCCGTTGAGGACCTGGTTGCGCACGAGCGTCAGCCACGGGCTGTTCGGCGCGTTGAACGCCTGCTGGAAGTTCAGCGCCACCGGCGTGTCGCCCTGGCCGGCCACCTCGTTGATGGTGACCAGCCGCGGGTCCTCGGCGGCGTACCTGTTGTTCGCCAGGTCGGCGCGCGACACCACGTCCTTGTTCTTCGCCAGCACCTCGACCTGGGCCTCCTCGGACATCATCCAGCTGAGGAAGTTCCAGGCCTGGGCCGCCTTCTTGGAGTCCTTCGACACACCGATGCCGTCCCCGCCGACAAAGGTGGAGGCGCCGCCGTTGGGGCCGGGGATACCGGCGACACCGACGTCGAACGGCGTCGAGGAGAGCAGCGTGGCCGGGTAGAACATCAGCCCGACCTTGCCCTCGGTGAAGCCGGCGGTCCAGGTCGGACCGGTCTCACCCGCCGAGGACGGCAGAACAGCGCCGGAGCGCCACAGGTCCGCCCAGGTGCGGTAGACCTGCTGGGCGGTCTCGTCGGCGAGCTTGGACTCCTTGCCGTCCTCACTGAGCACCTGACCGCCAGCGGCCCAGACGGACGGGAACCAGGTGAAGACGAGGCATCCGCCGCAGTTGAGTCCCGCCGCGGTGCCGTAGACACCGTCCTTCTTGAGGCCCTGGACCGCCTTGGCGGCGGCGGCGTACTCCTCGAGCGTCGCCGGCGCCTTCTCCGGGTCCAGCCCGGCCTCGGCGAAGAGCTGCTTGTTCCAGAACAGCATGGACAGGTCCAGCACGAAGGGCAGGACGTGCGCCTTGCCCTCGACCGTGCCCGCCGACAGGTGTCCCTTGTTGATGGAGTCCTTGAAGCTGAGTCCGTCGATGTTCGCGCTGAGATCCTGGAACAGTCCCTGGCTCACCCAGTTCGGCACGTAGACGATGTCCGCGGCGAAGAGGTCCGGAAGGCTGCTCGATCCGGCCGCCGCGCCGACCTTCGCGACGTAGTCGTCGTTGGGAACGACGGTCAGCTTGACCGTGTTCTGGTGGCTGGCGTTGTAGGCGTCGACCAGCAGCTTCGCCTGCTTCTCCAGCGGTGCACGGGTCCACAGGGTGAGCTCGCTGCCGTCGTCGACGCCGTTGGGGCCGGCCTCGGCCGCACTCAGGCCGTTCGGTTCGTCGCCGCCGCAGGCGGCCACGCCCACCGTCAGCGCCGCTACCAGGGCTCCTGCCAACGAACGTAGGGCAGTACGCCTGCCCAGGGTCCTCTTCATCTGTCACTCCCAGGGTTCATCGTTCGATGGGGCCGCGATGCGGTCCCCTGAGCCGCGGTCCACTGCGGTATGAAGCTGGTGGCGTCGATCGGCGCGCGATGCGGGAACCATCTCGTCAACCGGCAGTCGGCACTGGTTCCCATCGCATCGCTGCCTTCCGCCGGATCCGGCGCGGTTGGGTGACGTCGTGCCTGCCGCGGCCGAGGTGGTGGCTATCACTTCCGCCGCTAGGGTGTCGCACGAAAACGCTTTCGGCAAGATGTCGTACGGGTAAAACCTGAACGCCCCGCACTTTCCTTCACATCTTCCCGACAGGCCACCTACGCTCTAGGCTTGCCGCAAGTACGAGGGCGGCGAGCATCTGACGGCCGCTATGAAATCCTTGCGAAAGGTTTTCGGTGGGTCGACGACGATCACAGTCGGTGACGCTGAGTGACGTGGCTAGCCGCGCCGGCGTCTCGATCGCCACCGCGTCCAAGGCACTCAACGGGCGCGCCGAGGTCGCCTCGGCCACCCGAGAGCGGGTGCTGCGCGCCGCCGCCGAGTTGTCCTTCCAACCCAACGTGCTGGCCACCGGTCTGATCTCCGGCCGCACCCGGACAGTCGGCCTGCTCACCGACGAGCTCGGCGGTCGGTTCGCCATACCGATCCTGCTCGGCGCCGAGAACGCCCTCGGCAACGGACAGATGTCCGTGCTGCTCTGCGACGCCCGGGGTGACGCCATCCGCCGCCAGCACTACATCCGCACCCTGCTGGCCCGTCAGGTCGACGGGTTCATCGTGGTCGGTGACAGCAACGAGCTGCGCCCGTCACTGACGCAGGACATCCCCGTCCCGGTGGTCTACGCGTACGCCGAGTCGACCGATCCGCGCGATCTGTCGATCGTGGCCGACGACGAGGGCGGCGCCCGGCTCGCCGCCGAACACCTGGTGTCGCACGGCCGACGCAGGATCGGTCACATCACCGGTCCGGACACCTACCGCGCGGCCCGCGACCGGGTCGCCGGGTTACGCACGGTGCTCAACGAGGCGGCGCTCCGCCTCGCCGGCGAGCCGCTCTACGGCGAGTGGTCGCAACGGTGGGGCCGACACGCTGCCCGACTGCTGCTGGCCGCCCGGCCGGACGTGGACGCCATCTTCTGCGGCAACGACCAGGTCGCCGCTGGCGTTGCCGACACCCTGCGCGGGCTCGGCCGACGGATCCCGGACGACGTGGCGATCATCGGGTACGACAACTGGGAGTTCTTTGCCGCCGACTGCCGGCCGCCACTGACCACCGTGGACCTCAACCTCGAACAGCTCGGCGCGACCGCGGTCAACCACCTCCTCGCCGCCCTGGACGGCACCGCGGACGCCGGGGTCATCCGGCAACAGGGTCGCCTCGTGGTACGCGAGTCCACCGGTCCCGCGGTGCAGAGCTGATCTTCGAGCACGCTCGCCCCTGAAGTCCCGGCGGCGACAGCTCTCGCCGGACGGGACCGCTGCGCTGGGCCGGGATCAGCGGTGTGGTGCTGCCGTGCTGCGCCGGGTCACGAGCTCGGGCAACAGCAGATCGCACCGGCGGATCGCCGGATCGCCGACGCGGTCGAGTTGGGGCAGCAGCAGCCCGAGGCTGCGTCGCCCCAGCTCGGCAAAGTCCTGTCGTACGGTGGTCAGCGGCGGCAGGAACTGTGCAGCGTCCGGTATCCCGTCGAATCCCACCACGCTGACCTCGTCCGGAACGCTGCGACCGGCCTCGTGCAGGGCCCGCAACACACCGAGGGCAAGCTGATCGCTGGCGCAGAAGATGGCCCTGACGGAGGGATCGCGGGCCAACCGTACGCCCTGTTCGTATCCGGTGCACGCCGTCCAGTCACCGGGCACCACCGGCGGAATCGGCGCGCCGGCGGCCTGTAGGGCGGCCCGCCAGCCCGCCTCCCGTTCGTCCGCCTCCGGCCAGTCCGGCGGGCCGGCCAGGTGGTGGACGGTGCGGTGGCCCAGGTCGAGCAGGTGCTGGGTGGCGAGCCGGGCACCTGCGGCGTTGTCGATCTGCGCGCGCGGGATCGCCTCGCTGGATCCGCCGCCCACGGTCACGCAGGGCGATCCGGCCGTCGCCATCGCCAGGGCGCTGGCCATCGCGGGCTTGGGCGCGATGGCGATGATCCCTTCGACCGACTGTCGGCGCAGCCAGTCGACCGCGTCGAGCACCGATCGGCGATCCAGGTGGCGCACGCTGACGACGCTGACGAAGTAGTCCGCGGCGCGGGCCGCACCCTCGATGGCGTACAGCATGGACGTCGGCCCGTACAGCGGGCTCTCGTAACCGATGATGCCGAGCGTGCCGGAGCGTCGCGTGGCCAGCGCCCGGGCCGCCGGATTCCGTTGGTAGTCGAGCGTCCGCATGGCGTCCAGCACCCGCTGCCGGGTGTGGTCCGCGACGTACGGATGTCCATTGACGACACGAGACACGGTCTGGGCGGAGACGCCCGCCAGCTCCGCGACATCACGCATGATCGAACGGCCGGAACGGTTGGCCACCGGCCGCCCAGCTTCCCGAGACGGGGCACACGACGGTGTTGTCTGCACCCCCTGACAATGAACCCCGAAAAGCTTTTCGGCAATCCCGCAGCCGCAACTCCCCTTTGATCACGAGGTTAACGGCAGGCGGAGATTAATCACCTGCTGTCAGCCTCATGATCAACCCTGAAACGGCGGAACGAGTCAGCCTTACGCACGAAAAGCATTTCGGCAAGGGTCCCGACGGGATTGGCGCCTTCACCGGCGCTGCGACGCTCGCGAGTCACCGGCGCGCAGGCGGCGGCGCAGGGCTGGATGCTCCGGGACTGGTGGCGCCACCTGAAGAGCCGCTACGGCTACTGACCTGCGCGGCTGCCGGCGAAGTAGGCGTGCAGCAAGGCGACCGCTCGGCCGCGTGAGTTGCGGGGCCGGGCAGGTCACCTGACGTGCCGCGAAACATGGGCGGGATCAGCGCAGCCGCCGCGCCGGGAACCGGGCCGGCGGCTCGGCGATCGCGTCCTGGGCCGCGATCAGCTGGATCTCCCGGGTGCCCGCCGCCAGGGTCGCCTCGAGGACGGTGAAGACGGTGGCGACGGTGCGTTCCAGGGCCGCCGCGGGCGATCCCGTGGTCGACAGATGCGCCAGGTACAGCGCGGCGGTGACGTCGCCGCCGCCGTTCGGGTTGATCGGCAGCAACGGCGTGGTCACCGCCCACGCGCCCTCGTCCGAGACGGCCACCACCTCCAGCAACCCCGCCGGCAGGTCGCCGTGCAGCACGCTGGTCACCAGGACGTGCCGTGGCCCGGTCGCGCGTACCACGTCGACCGCCTCCAGCAACTCCGGCAGTGACCTCGTGGTGCAGCCGGCGAGGAAGTCCAGCTCGAAGTGGTTGGGGGTGATGATGTCCGCGCGCGGGACCACGACGTCCCGCAGGTACTCCGGAATGCCGGGCCGGACGAACATGCCCCGGCCGACATCGCCCATCACCGGGTCGCAGCAGTAGACGGCCGCCGGGTTCGCGGTCTTGACCAGGGTCACCGCGTCGAGGATCACCGCACCCATCGCCGGGTCGCCCTGGTAGCCCGAGAGCACCGCGTCGGCGTCGCCGAGAACCCCCCGATCCGCTATGCCCGCGATCACCTCGGCCACGTCGGCGGGCGCCAGCAGCGGGCCGCGCCACGCGCCGTATCCGGTGTGGTTGGAGAAGTGCACGGTCAGCACCGGCCAGACCTCGTGCCCGAGCCGTTGCAGGGGGAAGACCGCCGCCGAGTTGCCGACGTAGCCGTAGGCGACCGACGACTGGATGGACAGGAATCTCACCGGCCCATCATGGCGGTTGCCGCCGCGGCCACCCGCACCACCCACTGAGCAGAATCCGTCGAGAGCATCGCGGCACCTCCAACGTGGTGGCCGGGACACCGAGCGTGTCCCGGCCACCGAAGGCGTCGGCTCAGAAGAGCCAGGTCGGCAGTTCCGGCTCCGCACGCAGCGGAACCATCTCCGGGGCCGGTCCGTCCGCCGGGCCGGCGGTCCGGCTACGGGCGTTGTTCGCCGTGGTACCCGGCGGCGGCGCGGCGGCGCACCGCGTGCCCGCCGCCGGTACGACGAGGTCGATCAGGTACCGGTCGATCGCCTCGTCGGCGCAGGCCACCCGGCCGTACACGATGTGTCCCCACCCCTCGTACGTCAGCAGCTCGGCGTGGCCTCCGAACTGCTCGGCAGCGCCCAGCGCCCAGTTGTAGCCGGTCGCCGGGTCGTGCAGCGCGTTGGCGAACAGCAGCTTCGCCTCGTTGGTCGGGGTGATCCGACGCTGCGGATTGTTCGCCGGCGTCGGCCAGCCCAGGCAGATCGCACCCACCGACGCCCGCGGCGGGTTCGGCAGGTCCGGCGCCGCGCGCTGGGCATCGGCGGCGATCGAGCGCCACTCGGCGAAGTCGCGGGCCTTCAGGTCCCAGTCCTGGCAGAGGACCGCCTGGTACGCGAAGTCCACGACCGTCGGCTGGTTCTCGGCCGACCGGCGTGATGCGGCAGCAGGCGTGGTCGACGGGCGGCCGGCGTCGAGCCGCTCCAACTCGCTGGCGATGGCGAGCCAGTAGGGCTGGTAGTTCAAGTTGCCCACCACGAAGTTCACCAGCTCCGACTGGGTGATCTTGTAGCTCGGGTCGTCCGGGTCCGACAGTTCGCCGCGATCGGCGCGCTCCAGCAGTCGCCACCAGAACTGTCGGATGTCGCGGCCGTGCAGGGCGCACTCGGAGAGCCGGGCGCAGCCGGCGACGAACTCGTCGAACGAGTCCTGCCCGGTGGCCGCCTGGGTGACGGCGAAGCCCCGGGCGTCCTGGCTGTGGTCCATCGTGCTGTCCGCGACGAGGGCCCGCACCCGGTTCGGATACCGTTCCGCGTACTGCTGGGCCATCAGCGTGCCGTACGACATACCGAAGAAGGTCAGCTTGTCGTCGCCGACCGCCGCCCGGATGGCGTCGATGTCACGGATCACCTGCAGCGTGTCCACATGGTCGAAAACCGGCCCGCTGTGGGTGCGGCAGTCGTCGGCCAGCGCCCGACTCGCGGCGACCATGTCATCGAAGGCGGTGGCCGTTGTGATCGGCCCGGCAGGCAGATCCAGGATCCTGTCGAGCGAACACCGGACCGGCGCGCTACGGGCGACGCCGCGTGGGTCGAATCCGAGAATATCGAAGTGACGACGGAGGTCGTCGCTGTACCCGGCTCGCAGCGCCGCGTCGACGCCCGAGCCGCCCGGTCCGCCCGGGTTGACCACCAGCGACCCGCGCCGCGCGTTCGGGTCGGTGGCCGGCCGCTTGGCCAGCGCCAGGTCGATGGTCGGCCCGTGCGGGTCGGCCCAGTCGACCGGCACCTCCAGCGTGCCGCACAGGGCGCTGGCATCCTGCTCGCAGGGCGCCCACTGCACGGCCTCGACCGGGGCCGCCGAGGCGGGCGACGGGGCGAGCGGCATCAACATCAGACCCGCCACCGCACCGACAAACAATTGCCGGACCACTTTTCTGCGCATGCTTCCTCTCCCAGGTAATTACCCGGCACCTGCCGGACGGAAGCGACGTTAGCGAATTGAACGAACGCGCGGTGTTACCTGATTGTGTCGCCGAGAAAGCCGATGTTAAAACGTTGGGAATTGACCGGCAGAAGAACCGGCAGAACACTATGCAGCTTCTTTCTGCCCATACCTGAGAACGGTGAGGTCAATGGTCTCCGGGGGAAATCCGAGTGAGGATCCGTCGCATCGAGACATCGAATCCGACGGCCAACAGTCAAGATGGCCGACATCACAGGAATCGGCGACCGGTTCGTCGCGGCCACCACCCCGCCCAATAGCAGACAGCACTCACGCGGTTACTCCAAGTAATATCCCTGCCGATGGCTCTCTCCGATCAGGAGGCACACTCGTGATCAACTCACCGTGGATGGACGTGGCGGGGTCCCTCACTCGGCGGCTAGGCGGACCATCGCGGCAATCGAGCGGTCCACGTCCGCCTCGGTCGTGGTGGCGTTCGACACCGCGATCCGCATCAATCGTCGGCCCCGCCACGTCGTACCGCCCACCCAGCAGGTGCCCTCCGCCTGCGCCGCCGCGACCACCCGGTCGGTGCGCGCGTCGTCGCCGAAGCCGACCAGCACCTGATTGAGGACCACCTCGTTCGCCACCTCGAACCCGGCCGCGGTCAGCCCCTCAGCGAACCGGCGGGCCAGCGCGCAGCAGCGGTCGACCAGCGCCGCCACCCCGTCGCGGCCCAGCTCCCGCAGCCCGGCCCAGACCGCGAATCCCCGGGCCCGGCGCGACGACTCCGCGGTCAGATCCGCGCCTACCGGCGCACCACCGGATCCGACGAGGTACGACGCGGTGTAGGACATCGCCGCCGCGTGCACGTCGGGCCGGGCGCAGAAGGCGAAGGCCGAGTCGTACGGCAGGTTCAGCCACTTGTGGCCGTCGCAGGCCCACGAATCCGCCAGCTCCAGCCCGTCGGTCAGGTGCCGGGTGGCCGGGCTCGCCGCGGCCCACAGGCCGAACGCCCCGTCCACGTGCACCCACCCGCCGTGCCGATGGACCAGCTCACACGCCTCCCGCAGCTCGTCGCAGGCGCCGGTGTTCACGTTGCCGGCCTGGAGGCAGACGATGGTGGGGCCCGGGGAGGCGGCACGCAGCGCGCCCCGCAGCGACTCCAGGTCGATGGCGCCGTTCGGCCCGGCGGCAACCGGCCGCACCACGTCCGTGCCCAGGCCGAGCAGCCGCAGCGAACGGTCGATGGTCGCGTGCCGCTCCGCACCGGCGAGCACCCGGATCGACGGCGCCCCGAGCAGGCCGCGCCGCTCCACGTCCCAGCCCGCGTCGGCGAGCACCTGGTGCCGGGCGGCGGCGAGCCCGGCGGTGTTGGCCGCCTGTGCACCGGTGACGAAACCGACCGATGCCGACGCCGGGATCCCCAGCAGGTCCTTCAGCCAGTCGCCGGCGGCGGCCTCGGCGGCGACGGCGGCCGGGGACGTGACGGCGTTGAACGCGACCTGGTCCCAACCGGCGGCGAGCATGTCGGCCGCGGTCGCCGCTGGCAGCGCGCCGCCGACCACGAACCCGAAGTACCGCGGTCCGGCGGTCGCCACCAGGCCGGGTTCGGCCGCAGCGACCAGCTCCGCCACCACCTGCTCCGGTGGGGTGGGGGCGGC
This sequence comes from Micromonospora qiuiae, assembly GCF_016863555.1. GTDB lineage: Bacteria > Actinomycetota > Actinomycetes > Mycobacteriales > Micromonosporaceae > Micromonospora > Micromonospora qiuiae. The sequence continues at coordinate 119,750 of NZ_BOPC01000031.1, forward strand.
GGGCAACGGACCGGCGAACGCCTCGACCAGCCGGGACTGGTCGATCGGCACCCCGACCGGCCGCTCCGGCAACGAGCGACGATAGTCGGCCGCGTGATCGGCGACCGAGTGGAACAGGCGACGCAACTCGTCCATCGGCGCACCATACTCGCCGCCCCCGACAGGTCAGGCGCTGACCGAGGCCCGGTTTCCGCCCGCGCGCTTGGCCGCGTACATGGCGCTGTCGGCCCGGGTGAGGGCCTCTTCGAACGAGTACGCCCGACCGCTGGCGACCCCGACGCTGACCCTGACCCTGACCGGCCAGGCCGTCAGGCCGGCGATGGCGCGCACCACCCGCTGGGCCACCTCCGTGGCGGCGACGGTGCCGGCGCCGGGCAGAATGGCGACGAACTCGTCGCCGCCCAACCGAGCCACCAGATCGCCCGTGCGAACGTTGCTGGTGAGCAGCTGCGCGACGGCGCGCAGCACGTCGTCGCCGGTGGCGTGACCCAGCGAATCGTTGATGTGCTTGAACCGGTCGATGTCCGCAGCCAGCACCGCCACCGGTTGCTCGGCGGCGGTGCCGGACGCGGCCAGGGTCTGCAGGAACGTGTCGAGGCCCCGCCGGTTGGCCACCCCGGTGAGCGGGTCGGTCTGCGCCGCCTGCTCGGCCTGCTCGTGCTGCCAGCGCAGGACGTCGTACGACTGCATCGTCATCGCCGTGTGCAGCCAGCGCTGCCGCTGGCGCCAGAGAAGTTCGGCGAGCGCGTCCCCGTAGGTGAGCCCGGGTACGGCGTCGGGCGAACCGTTGGCCGCGAGCAGCACCGCGTGGGTACGGTGCAGGGCCGCCGAGATCAGCCAGTCGGTGTCGGGTGCCAGGGAGGCGACGGCGTCCTGGATGACGCGTAGCGCCTCGTCCGGCCGCCCGGAGCGGCGCAACGCGACGGCGTGGAAAGGCCGGCACAGCAGGAGCTCCTGATGCTGTTCCTTCAGCCCGTACCCCTTCAGGAGCGCGACGTACCGGGGAATGTCGGCCGCCGCCTCCGCCGGGTCCTGGCGGTCGGCGCGCGAGCACGCCGCGTACAGCAGCGCCGACAGCCGCCACACCTGCGCCCTCGGTCCGGACGCCTCCGCCGCCGCCCGCACCGCGTACTCCTCGGCGACCGTGGTGAGCTTCTCCGCCTCGGCGACCTGGCCGATCTGGTACAGCTCCAACGCCCATATCAGGTTGAGTTCCGCCAGATTGCACAGCCACATCGCGCGGTTGCCGTTGTCCGGGTACGACGCCCGGCAGGTCGCCTCGTACGCGGCCTGGAACTGCGGCACGGCAAGCTCGTAGAGGCGCAACTGGGCGTAGCCGATGGCGATCCCGGTATGGGCGTTACCCCTGATCACCGGATCCGGCTCGTCGGCGAGCAGGGCGATCTCCGCGCTGACCAGATCCCGTAGCACCGCCTCGATGTCGTACTCGGCGATGTCCTGGTCGCCGAGGCGCAGCCGGCGGGTCGCCCGCAGCGACAGCGCGCAGGAGCGCCAGCCGGCACTGCCCTCACGATCCGCAGCGGTCAACATCAGACCGGCGGCGGCGATGGCCGCGGGCAGGTCATCCAACCGGGTCAACGCCACGACGCGCGCGAAGTGCATCGCCGCCGGGCCGTCGGAGATCTCTCCGGTGGGTTCGCGAAGCGCCGCCTCGGCGACCGCCAGCACCCGAGCGGCAGCACCGGCCTGAGCCTCCTCGACGAGGTTCAGGGCCCGGAGGGTCAGATCATCCACGCGGTCCTCCGCGCCGCCCTGGGAAAGAAAACAGCCCGATGCTACCGGAGTCCCGCTTCGGGCAGCCGTCGTCGGGCCACCCTCGGAGCCGGCGGGCGCGGTCCCCGAAGCATCGACAGCCTTGTCCAATGCGGGACAACTTCTGGCTGCGTACGTTCACCCGCAGGACGCCCGGTGCCACCTCTCGTGCACCATTTTCTCTGGGACACC
>NZ_BOPC01000032.1 GCF_016863555.1 Micromonospora qiuiae
CCTATTGCCGGCCGGTCGCTCTAAAGAAACTCGCGAAAGGAATTACACATTTGGTTGCCCTGTTTGACGTTTTCCCCGGTCAAGGTGGCAAGGCGGAAATTTGATCAAGTGATCCATTGTTTGTGTGCCGAGGGTTGGCAAAATGGTGATAGGAGGCGCTCAGTGTCCGACACGGACGGATCGGCCCTGCTGAGGCGAAGAACCGGCCGCAAGGTGGCGGCGCTGTGTAAGGAAGCCGGGATGAGCCGAGAGGAAGGCGGCTGAGCTTCTGCAACGCAGCCCCGCGACGATTCATTGCATCGAAGCCGGCGATCATCGGGTAAAGTTCCGCGACATCGAGGTCAAGGCGATGTGCGAGCTGTACGACACCAGCCCCGACGACCGCGCCGAGCTGCTCGGCCTCGCCGCGGAGACCGGCAGCCGCGGCGCCAGCGCCGCACGGACTAATCAAGCGGGGGCATGGCGGCGACGATTCGTTCCGCCACGCGTCGCCGCTGCGCCGTGCACCGGTGCACCGGAAGTCGCTGCGCGGGCTCGGCCTGAAAGCATCGCGTCGATGCCTTGACAGCGTGGAGTCGTCGGTCAACACTTCGACCCAAGCCCGGAACAGCGATCAACGCCGATATGGCCGTCGGTGACGTTAACGCTCACAAAGCCTGCCCGTGCCGCGGCGGTAAGGAGAGCCTGGATGTCGAGAGTCACCGCCAGGGTGAGCGCTCTGCTCGCCGCGATCTGCCTGCTGTTGCTGCCCGCCGCGCAGGCGTCCCGGGCCGAGGCCGCTGCGCAGGCGTCCCGGGCCGAGGCCGCTGCGCAGGCGTCCCGGGCCGAGGCCGCCGCGCTGGACCCGTTCACCGGTTATCTGTTGGCCCACTTCACCGGGGAGTCGGCCAACGGCGAGCAGATCTACCTCGCGCACAGCCGCGACGGGCTGACCTGGCGGGATCTGAACAACGGCTCGCCCGTGCTGCTCTCCACGCTCGGCACCCGCGGCGTCCGTGACCCGGCCCTGGTCCGCTCGCCCGCCGGCGACCGGTACTGGATCGTCGCCACCGACCTGCGCATCGCCAGCGGCACCTCGTGGAGCGACGCGGTGAACCGGGGCAGCACCTCGCTGGTCGTGTGGGAGTCCCGTGACCTGGTGAACTGGTCCGCTCCCTGGCTGATCAACGTGGCCGGCGCGATCCCGGGTGCCGGCAACGCCTGGGCGCCGGAGGCCATCTACAATTCGGCGACCGGCGACTACGTCGTCTACTGGGCGACGAACTCGCCGCGCAACGGCGTCACCAAGAACCGGATCTGGTACGTGCGGACCGCTGACTTCCGCACCTTCACCGCCCCGCAGTTGTTCATCGACCGCCCCGGCAGCCAGGGCATCATCGACACCCAGATCATCGAGGTGCCGAACAGTGTCGGCGGCTACCGCTACTACCGGGCCTCGGCCGACGGGCACATCCCGATCGAGGCCAGCAACTCGATCCTCGGGTCCTGGACAAGCCTGGGGAACCTGTCGCACCTGGGCATCTCCAACGGCACGGGCGGCGGCAACGTGGTCGAGGGGCCGATGTGGATGCAGTTCAACGGCCGCAACGAGTGGGCGCTCTACCTCGACCAGTTCGCCACCGGCCGCGGCTACATGCCGATCACGTCGACGAACCTGGGCAGCGTCACCAACTTCCGGACCCGCACGGACTACAACATGGGCGCCAGCCGCAAACGGCACGGCTCGATCCTGAACCTGACCGCGGCCGAGGAGAGTCGGGTGCTCGCCCGCTGGCCCTCCACCACCACCGTCAACCGGATCCAGGCGTACACCCACCAGGACCGGTACGTGCGGCACGCCAACTTCGACGTACGCATCGACGCCAACGTCAACCCCGCCCAGGACGCCCAGTTCCGGGTGGTGCCCGGCCTGGCCAACAACTCCGGGTACGTGTCGTTCGAGTCCGTCAACTACCCGGGCTACTACCTGCGGCACTACGGGTTCGATTTCGTGCTGGCGGCCAACGACGGCAACTCCATCTTCGCCGCCGACGCCACCTTCCGGCAGGTCGCCGGGTTGGGCAACGCGGCCTGGTCGTCGTTCCAGTCGTACAACTATCCCGATCGCTACATCCGGCACTACGACTACCTGCTCCGCCTCGACCCGATCGGCGACACCCAGGCACGCAACGACGCGACGTTCCGCCTCACCTCGTAAGGCGGGACGAGCGGTCAGGCGGTTCCGACCTCCGCCGCCGGGGAATCACCGTCCGATCGCGCCCGTGGCGCAGCCGACGGGCCACGTCCTGCTGGGCGGCTGTCGGTCTCACGAATGAGGAAATGCGGGCGGTGCTTGCTCTCGTAGTAGATCCGTCCGATGTATTCGCCGATCACACCGAGCACCATCAGTTGGATTCCGCCCATCCCGACCACGGCGCTGATCAGCGTCGCGTAGCCGGGCATGTCCACGCCTTCGACCAGCGCGTTGACGATCACCCAGGCGGCGTAGCCGGTGGCCAGCAGAGTTTGGAGCAGGCCCGCGTACACGGCGAGACGCAGCGGCTTGTTGTTGAACGAGAGCATCCCGTCCAGGGCGTAGTTGACCAGCTTGCCGAAGCTCCAGGTGCTGGTGCCGGCCTGTCGTGCCTCGTGACGGAACGTCAGCGTGACGGTGCTGAAGCCGACCCAGGAGAACAGCCCCTTGGAGAAACGGTGGTATTCGGGCAGCGAGAGCAGGGCGTCCACCACCGCCCGCGACAGCAGTCGGAAGTCACCCGCGCCGTCGTGCAACTGGACATCGACCCAGCGGTTGACCGTCCGGTAGAACAGGCGGGCCGGAAGCCGGCGGAGCGCCGGCTCGCCCTGCCGGTCGCGGCACGCGACAACCTGGTCGTAGCCCTGCTTGTGCAGCGCGACCATCTGAGGCAGCAGGTGGGGCGGATGTTGCAGGTCGGCGTCGAGCAGGACGACCGCGTCCCCGTCCGCGCGTTGCAGGCCCGCGAGCATCGCCGCCTCTTTACCGAAGTTGCGGCTGAATGACACGTACCGAACAGCCGGGTCACGGGTGGCGAGGTCACGCAGGGCCGCGAGGGTCCGGTCGGTGCTGCCGTCGTCCACGAAGAGGATCTCCACCTCGTCGTCGGGCAGCGCCGCAGCGGCGGCGGTCACCGCCGCGTGGAGTGGATCGATGGACGATTCCTCGTTGTAGCACGGCACCACTATCGACAGCCGCACCGTCTGCTCCAATCTGCCATGTCCGCCAGGCCGTTGCCACTGGCGCGGGCGAGTGAACCGGGGGTCAGCGCGGCTGCTCGCCGTCACCCGGGTCGAGGTGGTAGATGAGCACCCCGTGCACCTCCTCGCGAGTGATGCCGAGGCCGTCCACCGGTCGGGTGGCGACGCCGTCCCAGGGTGTGCCGGCGAGCCGATCCGGCATCACGACCACCGACCGGATGCCGGTCTGCCGGAGGAACTCGATGCTGCCCGGGTCGGGGAACGACATGCTCATCGAGCGGATCTGCTCCTGCCGATCTGGCACGAACGCGGCGAGACCGTTGGCGATGCGGGGGAACCCGTCGGTGGACCAGAGCATGACATGAAGTTCGCCCAGACCATCGCTGGGCAGCACCAGCAGCGGCTCGGCCGCCGACCGGAGCGCTGCCGGCGCTGGCGGCACGGCGGGGTGTGGTGTCCGGTTGACGCCTTCGACGAGAACCAGCAGCAGGGGCAGCAGGAGAGCGACGCGCCCGGCCAGTCGCGGCCACGCCGGTCGCGGACGTGGCGTCCTCGGCGGGGCGGTTTCCGCGGCTTGACTCCCAGTCGCGTCGAGCGGTGTGGCCCTGCGGGAGAGTTCGCTGCCGAACTGGGTGATCGCGCCCGCCGCGAGAATGGCGAGCAGCAGACTCGTCCACACCATCATCCGTCCCGGGGTGCGGAGCGCATCCCAGCCGGGGAGCAGTCGCGACAGGGTCAGGTACCCCGGGTCGCCCCGATCGCCGAGATTGCTGCCCAGCCCGAGAGCCCCGGTGATCAACACACCGAGCCCGAGCAGGACGCGGTGCCGAACCCGGAACACCGAATAGCTCAGCCCGACAGCGGCCAGCACGATCAACGTGACACCCGGCAGCAGCGCCATCTCCGGTGGCCAGGACAACTCCGCGCGGCCGGCCTCGTGATAGTCACCCCACAGCCACGAGTCGGCGGGCGCGACGAAGTATCCCCGCAGCGGTGGGGAGAACCACTCGGTCCAGGTCAGGTCGCGGCGAGCCTGCGGATTCAGCTTGACCACCTGCAGGAAGGTGGTCGCGAGCCACAGGCAGACGCCACCGAAGACGGCACCACCGATCAGGTTGGCCAGCACCACCCGGCGGCCCAGCACCCACCGGCCGTTGCGCCACCGGGACCAGGCGAGGCCCGCGGCCACCACCAGCCCGGTGCCGGCGAGGAAGTACACCAGCGGCAGACCGATCCCGAAGCCGAGACTCACCTGCCACGCGGCGACCAGCCAACCGGCGACGATCCACCCGGGGCGGTGCAGCGCCGGTCGGTGACCGTGGCGCAGGGACCAGCCGTGGCCACGGGCCAGCATCGCCAGGCACAGCGCGATGCCGCCGATGGAGAGGATGTTCAGGTGACCGCTGTGGGCGAGCCGCCACGGCGCGAAGGCCCAGGCGACGCCCGCGACCGCCGCCGCCGTCCGGCCACTGCCCAACTGGCGGACCAGGGCGTACGCCCCGACGAAGGCGAGTGCGTGGGCCAGGACGTACAGCAGGTTGTAGCGGAACACGGCCGCCTCGACGCCATGACCGAGCAGACCGGCGGGGGCGTAGCCGAGCAGTGTGTCGCTGTAGACGTAGGTGTACGACTCCGGGAAGAACGTGTTGGAGTGCCAGAGCGCGAGCGGATCGGTGAGCAGGGCGTGCCCGGCCCAGGCGACCTGCCATGCCTGCAGGGTGGGATCGCCGATGTCGCCCGGAATCGTCGTCCAGGGATGCCTCAGGGTCGGCCAGGTGAGGAGCACGGCCAGCGCCACGCCGGCGAATGTCGCCACCACCCACTCGTGGCGCAGCAGGCCCCACGCCCTCCGGCCGACCGTCGCCAGCCGGCCCGGTTCACCACCGGGCCGGGGTGGCGGGTCCGCCTGATTCGGGCCGGACTGATCGCCACCGGAAGAGGTTCCGAGAAGCTTTCGACGTATCGCCTGCACGTGTCCCCCTGTCGATGACCGGCGCCGCGCCCTAGCGTCGCATCCGTGAAGGGTTAGCGCTAGATCGATGACTGGCGAAACGCCGGTACACCGGGGCCAGCCGCCTGTGCAGTTGCCGGTAGACGTCGAAGATCTCGTCGTACGTGGCCTGATGGGCGGGGTTCGGCGCGAAGACCCGATCGGTACGCATCAGGCCGGGGACGTCGGCGAAGGTGAGCAGCCCGGCGCCGACCGCGCCGATCCAGCCCGCGCCTCGGGCGTTGACGGCGAGGGGCTGGGCGTCGCGTCGGATCTCGACGCCGAGCACGTCGGCGAAGATCTGGCACCAGGAGTCCGACAGCGCGCCGCCGCCGGTGATGGCCAGCGAGGTGACCGGTGCGCCGAGGAACCGGTCCACCGCGCCGGCCAGCCAGCGGGTGTTCAGCGCGACCCCCTCGAAGACCGCCCGCAGCAGGTCCGAGCGGGTGGTGTCGAGGGAGATGTTGAAGAAGCCGGCGCGCAGGTTCGCGTCGTCCACCGGGGCTCGCTCGCCGTACAGCCAGGGGGTGTAGAGCACGCCGCCCGCGCCCGGCGGCACGGTCGGGATGATCGTGTCGAACGCGTCGAAGATGGATCCCTCGTCGCGGCTGACGTGGCCGGCGCCGAGCAGCGGGTCGTCGTACTCGACGATTTTGTCGCGGAGCCAGGTGAGGTTGGCGCCGGCGGTGGCCTGGAGGGCGGTCATCAGGTAGCGGTCGCTGATGGCGCAGGGCACCGAGGCGATGCCGGCAAAGATGTCGGTCTTCTTTCGTGGCACGTGGGCCGCGATCCACGAGGAGGTACCGACGTATAGGTGCGGTTCGTTGTCGCCGGTGGTGCCGGCGCCGATGGCCGCCGCGGTGTTGTCGATCGCCCCGGCGACGACCCGGACCGACGCCGGCAGCCCCAGGTGCGCGGCGGCGGCCGGGGTCAGCGTGCCGATCACGTCGGTGCAGGCGACGATCGGCGGCAGCTTGTCGGCGTCGATGCCACAGTCGGCGACCAGGGTGGGGGAGTAGCGGATGGCACCGGGCCGCCGGTTGTCGGTCACCCACGAGGTCAGGATCGAGTCGACGGTGGCCACCGTCCGCCCGGTCAGCTTGAGGTTGATCCAGTCGAGCACGTTGAGGAACGCCGCGGTGCGCGCGTACACCTGCGGCATGCTGTCGCGGACCAGCAGCATGTGGGCGGCCGGGTCCTTGCCGGTGGGCGACGGCATCCCGCCGGTGAGCCGCAGCCAGCGCGCGACCCGGCGCAGCGACATTCCCCGGTACGCGGGGAAGCCGCCGAACTGTCGCCGCAGGTGCTCCGCGCCGCGCATGTCGAGCCAGCTGATGCACGCGGTCAAAGGTTGCCCGGCGTCGTCCACCGCGATGGTCCCTTCGCCCTGGGTGGAGGCGCACACCGTGCCGACCGCGCGCAGCTGTTCGGGGTGGGTGCGGCCCAGTTCGGCGGTGACCTCGCCGAGCGCCGTCCACCAGGCCAGCGGATCCTGTTCGGCACCGCCGCCGGGCAGTACCCGCAGCGGGACCGGCCGCTCGGCCCAGCCGGTGACCGTGCCGTCGGCGGCGACCAGGGCCGCCTTCATCGCCGAGGTGCCCAGGTCGATCGCGAGCACCTGCGGCGGGCTGGCGGCCACCGGCTCAGACCCCTTCGACCAGCGCGAAGACCCGGTCGAACCGGGCGAGCGCGTCGTCGATGACCTGATCGGTGTCGGCCATCGAGGTGTACATCCGCGAACCGGCCAGGGTGATGATGCCGTGCGCGGTGTAGGCGGCCCCCATCTGCTCCATCAGCCGCTTGCGGGCCTTGTTCTCCTTCAGCAGCTTCACCGGGTTGCGCATGTCCAACAGCATCACGCCGCTGCACTCCAGGTGCACGATCGAGCCCTGGTTGTACGCGACGTACGGCAGGCCGTAGGAGTCGATCAGCCGTTGCAGTCCCCGGGTCAGCCGGTCGCCGGCCCGGCCGGCGATGACCGGGGCGTTGGTGCGGGCCATCTCCTCGATGGCGAAATAGCCCGCCGCGCAGGACAGCGGGTTGGCCGACAGCGTCCCTCCGACCTGGATGTGCGCGCCGCTGCGACCGTCCAACCCGGAACCGAAGACCGCCATCACGTCGGCCCGGCCGCCGACGCCACCGGCCATCGGATAGCCGCCGGAGACCGCCTTGCCCAGCACCGTCAGGTCGGGGGTGACGCCGAAGTAGCCGGCCGCCCCGCCCAGGCCGAGACGGAAACCGGTGACCACCTCGTCGAAGATCAGCAGCGCGCCGAACTCGTCGCACAACTCGCGGACCTTGGCGTTGAAGTCGCGTGGCGCCGGTCGGGTGCCGGACTCCGGGCCGACCGGCTCGACGACCACCGCCGCCGTGCCGCCGCGCAGCCGATTCTCGATCAGCTTGCGCTTGAGCTGCCCGAGGTCGTGCGGGAACGCCTCGCGGGTGCGGGCGGTGGCGCCGAACGGGATGCCCTTGGCGTTCATCCGGTACGTGCCGGGCACCCGCAGCCCGTACACCATCGTGTCGGACCAGCCGTGGTAGGCGCCGCCGACCTTGATCACCATCTTCTTGCCGGTGAAGGCGCGGGCGCCGCGTACCGCCGCCATCACCGCCTCCGTGCCGGATCCGAGCGACCGGTACATCTCCACGTGCGGCATGAACCGGTGGATGATCTCGGCGAGTTTGAGTTCGTACTCGTGGAACAGGCCGGTCACCGGGCCACTGGCGCGGACCACCTCGGCGACCTGTTCGTTGACCGGGCCGTAGTTGCTGCCCAGGATCGTCGGCCCGCCGGCCTGGAGAAAGTCGATGTAGGTGTTGCCGTCCCGGTCGACCAGGTGCGCCCCCTCGGCCCGGTCGACGGCGAGCGGGAAGGGATAGTTGAAGGCCAGATTGTGCTGCACCCCGCCGGGAATGCGCCGCTTGGCCCGGTCGGTGATCTCTCTGCTGGCCCGGCAGCTGGTGTCGAAGTAGTTCAGCACGTCGAGCAGCGCGTCGTGGCGCAGCCCGCGCACCGGCTGGGCGGTCAGCGCCTTCAGCCGGCGCATCACGTCGTCGACGTCCGGGTACTCGCTGATCGCGTACCCGAGTCGGGCCGCTTCGGCGCCCGGGGCCTCGTCCGGTTCGGGCTGCGGCGCCTCGGCTGCGACGGCGGCGTCCACACTGGGCAGCTCCTCGTCGGCCGGCACCCGCACCGGCTCGACGGCCTCGGTGATCTGCGCGGCGATGCGCTTCTCGTCGGCCCGCAGCTTGCCGAAGGCGATCTCGCGGATCGCGGTCGGGATGGTGTGCACCTTGCCCGCCTCGCTGGTCAGCGCCAGCAGGTACGCGATGGAGACCTTCTCCAGCAGCGCCATGTTGAACACCGCCCGGTCCGGGTCGGTGCCCACCGCCACGACGCCGTGGTTGGCGAGGATGAACGCGTTGTCCCCGCCGGCCACCTTCTTCTGCACGTTGCGGGCCAGGAACGAGGTGCCCGACGGGGCGTAGTCGATGATGGCCACCTCCCGGCCGAGGAAGCGCACCTGCTCGTCGGTGAGCGCCGGGATCGGCTTGCGCAGGAAGGCCAGCGCCGAGGCGTACGGCTGATGGGTGTGCACGATGGCGTTGACGTCCGGGCGTTCCCGGTAGATGTTGGCGTGCATCCCGCACTCGATCGACGGCTTCAGGCCGGCACCGGAGTCGTCGGGCACGTGCTTTCCGTCGAAGTCGACGAGGCAGATGTCCTCGACCCGCATCCGGTCGTAGTCGTAGTTGCTCGGGGTCACCGCGTACAGCCGGTGGCCGGGGACGCGGACCGAGACGTTGCCCTCGGTCGCCTTCAGGTAGCCCCGGGCGAGCATCGTCCGGCACATGTCGACGACGTGCTGGCGGGACCGTCGATGCTGCACGGCGCTCTCCTCCGGTCGGTTCGCCGGTGCGCGGGTGCATCCGGGCATTCATGATCGCCCGGACGACCGCGCCGAAACACCGTCCCGCCGGCAGCGATAATCCGGGCTGTTCTTGTCCCGCCGTGACAAAATCGTGGCGTGACCGCGCCCGGGTCCGTGCTTCCCTGGCGGCGCCTGCCCGCCGACCTGGCCACCGCGATGCGCCCACACCTGCCGGTGGCGGTGGCCGCCGTGGCAGTGGCGGTCACCGAGGCCACACCGGCCTTCGCCGGCATCGCCGACGACAAGTTCACCCGGGACGTGCACCGCGCTGTCCAGGTCGCCCTCGACCGCTTCCTCGACCTGGTCGGCACCGGCGAGCCGGCGCTGCCGCCGCCCATCCGGGAGGTCTTCGTCGGGTTGGGCGCCGCCGAGGCCCGTGAGGAGCGCGGACCGGAGGCGCTGCTCGCCGCGCTGCGGATGGCGGCGCGGCAACTGCTGCGTACGGCGTCGCAGTCGCTGGGCCGGCTCCGTCCGGTCGGCACCGAGGAACTGATCGACCTGTCCGACGCGATCACCGCGTACGTGGACGAGCTGGCCGCGGCGAGCACCGACGGGTACGCCCTGCAACTGCGCGAGCAGGCCGGCGAGGGCGACCGGCGCCGTCAACTCGCCGAGCTGCTGCTGCGCGGCGACGGCATGCCCAGCGCCGTCGACGCCGCGGCGGCCCGGATCGGCTGGCCCGACCTCGACGCCGTGGTGCCCGTCCTGCTGCCACTGGACCAGGCTCGCGACGTGCGGTTCCGGTACGGCCCGGACGGCCTGGTCGTCGAACGTGGGCGCGACGCGGTGCTGCTGCTGCGGGCCGGCCCCCGGGCAACCCGGGCCGCGCTGACCGAGGCGCTTGCCGGGCGGTGGGTCATGGTCGGTCCCGAGTTGCCCTGGCCCCAGGTGCCGGCGGCGGTCCGGCTCGCCGAGCTGGTCGCCGGGCTGGCCGGGCCGGCTCCCGGCCCGCTCTTCGCCGACGACCACCTGATCGCGCTGGCCCTGCGCGGCGAGACGGGCGCCCTGGCGGTGCTCACCGCCCGCCGTCTGGCGCCACTGGCCGAGCTGCGCCCGGCCCAGCGGGAGAACCTGCTGGTGACCCTGCACAGTTGGCTGCGGCACTGGGGCGCGCGCGCCGAGGTCTCCGCCGAGCTGTTCGTGCACCCGCAGACGGTCAGCTACCGGCTCAAGCGCCTACGCGACCTCTACGGCGCCGACCTCGACGATCCCACCGCGCGTTTCGAGCTGCTGGTGGTGCTGTCCAGCCGCCTGGCCCACCCACACCCACCCCGCCGGCGCCGTTGATCATGAAGTTATCGCCATCGGCAAGCGCTTTCCGGGGCAATAACTTCATGATCAACGGCGCGGACTGGGGGTGCTGTGGTGGGGGGTGGGCGGGGTGGGGGCTGGGGGGTGGGGTGGGTGGGGGGTTGTTAGCCTGGGGGCGTGGCGCGGGGGACCGCGCGGCGGGAATGGGGAGCGCGACATGCTGTCGGGAGACGACGACATCTCTGGGTGAGCAGCCCAGCAGCTGGCCGTGCGGTCAGCTGCCCAGTCGTAGCCCTGTCTTCCCGACCGGGGCGCCGGTCGCGTCCCGGCTTCTTCCCGAGGTCTGCCTGTCATGTTCGACGTCTGCGTTGTCTGCACCAACCTCTCCTTTTCCTGGCCCGACGACACTCCGGTGTTCCGGGATCTGTCCTTCACCGTGCCGCCGGGCCGGACCGGCCTGGTCGCGCCGAACGGAGCCGGCAAGTCCACTCTGCTGCGCCTGATCGCGGGTGACCTGACCCCCACCGGCGGCAACGTGACCGTCGAGGGCGTGCTCGGCTACCTGCCGCAGCACCTGCCGCTGGCCGGCGAGCTGACCGTGGCGGAGGTGCTGGGCGTCGCCCCGGCGTTGGCGGCGTTGCGGGCCATCGAGTCCGGCGACGCCAGCGAGGAGAACTTCGCCGCCATCGGCGACGACTGGGACGTCGAAGAACGTAGCCGCGCCGAACTCGACCGGCTCGGGCTGGGCGAAGTCGCCCTGGACCGGCGACTGTGGACTCTCAGCGGCGGGCAGGTCGTCTCGCTCGGCCTGGCCGCGCAGCTGCTGCGGCGTCCGGACGTGCTGCTGCTCGACGAACCGACCAACAACCTCGACATCGACGCCCGGCACCGGCTGTACGAGGTGTTGGAGCACTGGTCGGGGTGCCTGCTGCTGGTCAGCCACGATCGGATGCTGCTGGACCGGATGGATCGCATCGCCGAACTCGACGGCGGGCAGCTGCGGCTGTTCGGCGGGAACTTCACCGCCTACGAGGAGGCGGCACAGGCCGCCCGGGAGGCGGCGGAGCGCAACGTGCGCAGCGCCGAGCAGGAGGTCAAGCGGGAGAAGCGGGAGATGCAGCAGGCCCGCGAGCGGGCCGAGCGCCGGGCCGGCAACGCCGCCCGCAACCTCGGCAACGCCGGCCTGGCCCGGATCGTCGCCGGTGGGCTCAAGCGCAGCGCCCAGGAGTCGGCCGGGCGGGCCCGGCAGGCCCACGCCAGCCGGGTCAGCGAGGCGCAGGGCCGGCTCGACGAGGCCAGCCGGGCGCTGCGGGAGGACCAGACGCTGACGCTGGACCTACCGGAGACCGACGTGCCGGCCGGCCGGACGTTGATCGAGGCCGAACGAGCGCAGGTGTGGCACGCCGACCGGCCGTTGTTCGCCGGCGACGGTGTCGAGTTGACCATCCGGGGGCCGGAGCGGATCGCGTTGACCGGACCCAACGGTGCCGGCAAGTCGACGCTGCTGCGCCTGCTCTGCGGCGAACTGGCACCGGAGGGCGGTCAGGTACGCCGGGCCGACGGGCGGGTGGCGTACCTGTCGCAGCGGCTGGACCTGCTCGACGACGAGCGTACGGTCGCGGAGAACCTCGCCGCGTACGCCCCGGAGCGCTTGCCGGCCGAGCGGATGAACCTGCTGGCCCGGTTCCTGTTCCGGGGCAATCGGGCCCACCTGCCGGTCGGCGTGCTCTCCGGCGGCGAGCGCCTGCGCGCCACCCTGGCCTGTGTCCTCTACGCCCAGCCGGCGCCGCACCTGCTGCTGCTCGACGAGCCCACCAACAATCTCGACCTGGTCAGCGTGGGCCAGTTGCAGAACGCGTTGGACGCCTACCGGGGCGCGTTCCTGGTGGTCAGCCACGACGAGCGGTTCCTGCGCGACATCGGCGTACGCCGGTGGCTGCGGCTCGACGGCGCCGGCCTGCGCGAGATCCCGGCGCCCAGCCCCGAGGGTTGATCCGTCAGAGTCGCGGCAGGTCGGGCCGTCCCGCCAGCGGGACGGCCCGACCTGCCGCAAGCCGTGTCCAGACACGGCTCAAGGGCGGGGCGCCAGGACACGTACCGGTGTGGTCCTGATCTCGTTCGGGTCGCCGTCGTCGCCGAGGTAACCAGAGCCCCAGGCGACGACCGTGCCGTCCGCACGGAGGGCGAGGTTGTGCGAGCTGGCCGCAACCGCGATCACCCGGTCGAGCAGGGAGCGCGGGTGCGCCATCGCAACGCCCGCCGGCAGAATCATGACCAGAGCCAACAGTACGGCCAGGAGGCCGGTGCACCGGCCGATGACGTACACCGGTCCGTCTGTGACTGAATGCATTCGAGTGGCTGCTCTGTGTGATGTCGGGTGGGTGACACCCGGGAACGAGGGATGGTGGGGGCGGCCCTGTCGAGCTGATGGCGTGAACGGATCGCGGCGGCCTGCCACCGGTGGAGGCTGTGGCGCGATAGCACGAACGGTTCAGCTCGACAGGGTCGCAGGCGGCAAGCAGTTGCGGCTGATCCGGCCGAGTGCCTCCACCTGGCGGACCACCTGCACCGGAAACGGCAGCGCAGGTAGGCCCGGGCCATGGCACCTCGTCGCGAGGCGGTCCCGACGCCGAGGTGATGCGCGACCTGTACGGCGTCGCCGCGACCCGCTGGGTCGACGAGGGCCGCGCCGCGGTCCTCCCGCCCGCCCGTGGGGTCGGCGCCGGCCGGGCACTCGGGACAGCCGTCATCGACTGGGCCGCCGACAGCGGCTTCGGCAGCGTGGTCACCGACTGGCGGGTGACCAACCTGCTGTCCTCCCGTACCTGGCCGAGGCTCGGCTTCACCGAGACGTTCCTCCGGCTGCACCGGACGATCGCTTACTGAGCGCCGGGACATCGGAGGTCGTACAGCCCGCTACCTGCCGCCGGCCAGTGCCTCGCGCATCCGGTTGATCTCGACTGCCTGTTCCACCACGACGCTGCTGGCCATCTCGTTGACGATGCCGTCGGTGCCGAGCGCGAGCACCTCGTCCGCCATCTCGATCGCGCCCTGATGATGATCGGTCATCATGGCGACGAACATCCGGTCGAACTCGACGCCGCGAGCCGCGGTGAGACGGTTCAGCGCCTCCGCCGACTGCATGCCGGACATGGTGTGCCGGTGGTCGCCGCCGGAGTCGCGGTCCAGGCCCCGGTCGGCGAGCCAGACCTCCAGGAACTTGATCTCGGGCCCCTGAGCCGCCAGGATCCGCTCCGCGATGCTCTTGAGTTGGGGGTTCTCGCCGCGGTCGGCCACCAGTCGGGCCATCACCAGCGCCTGCTCGTGATGCGGAATCATCATGGTGACGAAGCGCACGTCGGCGTTGTTGTGCGGCTGGCGCGGCAAGGCGGAGATGTCGTTCGCCGCAGCCGTCTTCGCCGGCTCACCGGGGCGACCGGGCATCAGCACCGGCGCGGTGGAGTCCGGCAGGCCGGGCAGCTCGATGGAGGTCGACGGGCTCGCTGCCGGTTCCGGCCCGTCGTCGGGCAGCCAGAGGAACACTGCCGCCCCGACGGCCAGCACCAGCACGCCCACCTCGATCAGCACAACCGGCCGTGACTGGCGGAGAAACCTGCGGATCGGTACGCGTAGCACAACTTGCCTCCCGCCATGGGGACCGAGGTTGGCCGGGATCGTAACGCGGCACCGGGATGTGACAGCAGGGGTTGGGCCCGGCAAAAAAGCGTTATTAGTCGTGCTCGCGGTTCTCCGTGTTCCCGCTGTTGCCTAATCGTGACCCATCGACCGGGCTGACTGTGAGCTGAGTCACAAAACCTGATGGTGACATCGGGTTATCGTCCCGCTACCCCGCTCACCCATGAGGAAGGGTTTCCTACATGTCCCAATCATCCCCACGAGGGAGACGGAACCTGGTTCTCGGCTTGGCCGCAACCGGCGCCCTGCTCCTGACCACCGTCGCGGCGGTGCCGGCCAGCGCCGCCGCGAACGAGATCCCGGGCGTTGACGAGATCGTCAGCAGCTCGAACCTCACCCAGATCGCCAACGTCCCGAAGTTCGGCGCGTTCGCCGACGAGTCGGCGTACAACAGCGACCTGGCATTCCAGGGCGACTACGTCTTCGCCGGCAACTACAACGGGTTCAACGTCTTCGACGTCAGTGACCCGGCGTCACCGCAGGTGGTCAGCCAGGTCGTCTGTCCCGGTGGGCAGGGCGACCCGTCGGTCTTCGGCGACCTGCTGTTCCTCGCCGTGGACGCGCCCCGCAGCGACGACTCGTGCAACAGCACGGGTGGCTCGGTGAGCAATCCGGCCCACTGGGAGGGCGTCCGGATCTTCGACATCAGCGACAAGGCCAACCCGCGGTACATCAAGTCGGTCCGCACCGACTGCGGTTCGCACACGTTGACGGTGGTGCCGAGCAAGGACGACAAGGACGTGTACGTCTACGTCCAGTCGTACGGCCCGCCGGCCAACGGCAGTGGGGCGTACTGCAAGCCGCCGCACGACAAGGTCTCGATCATCAAGGTTCCGCTGGACGCACCGACCAGCGCCGCCGTGGTGGCGGCTCCGGTGCTGTTCCCGGGAACCAGCGGCGCCAACTCCACCAGCGGATGCCACGACATCACCGTCTACCCGGCGCTGGACCTGGCCGCCGGCGCCTGCATGGGTGACGGGGTGCTGATGGACATCTCCGACCGGGAGAATCCGGTGATCCTGAGCCAGGTCCGGGACACCAACTTCGCCTTCTGGCACTCGGCCACGTTCAACAACGCCGGCACCAAGGTCGTCTTCACTGACGAGCTGGGCGGTGGCAGCGGCGCGATCTGCACCGCCAACTACCGGACCAACCAGGGCGCCAACGCGATCTACGACATCGTGGGCTCCGGTGCCGACCGGCAGTTGGTCTTCCGGAGCTACTTCAAGATTCCGCGGCTGAACAGCCCTCGGGAGAACTGCGTCGCCCACAACGGCTCGCTGATCCCGGCGATGGGCCGCGACATCATGGTCCAGGCGTGGTACCAGGGCGGCGTCTCGGTGATCGACTTCACCGACTCGGCCAACCCGGTCGAGCTCGCCTACTGGGAGCGGGGTCCGCTTTCGGACACCCGTTCCGTCCTCGGTGGATCCTGGTCGACGTACTGGCACAACGGGTACCTCTACTCCAACGACATCCAGAAGGGCCTGGACGTTCTGAAGCTGGACGACGCGCGTACCAACAACGCGCGGGCCATCGCCTTCGCGGAGCTGAACGTCCAGACCCAGCCCAGCTACCCGGCCTGCACCACCGTCCTGCGTGGCCGGCAGAACGGTAGCCTCACCATCAAGTCCGGCATCACCTGCTTCGACCGGGTGAACCAGAACGGCGCGATCAAGGTCAATCCCGGCGCCGGTCTGATCGTGTTCAACTCGAGCCTCGACGGCTCGCTGCACGCCGTCGACGCCTCGGTGGTGTCGATCGTGGAGAGCAGTGTGAACGGCTCGGTGAACGCCCCCGGTGCCGTCATCCGGGACAGCACGATCAACGGATCGGTACGGAACAGCTGATCCCCCCGGTCGACAGCAGTAGCTCCGGCCCGGCGGTCTCCCGTCGGGCCGGAGCGCGGGCGAGGCGATGTCCGACCCTGGTCCTATCCCGAACGCCGGCCCGGCAAGCCGCGGGTCGTGCGCACCGACATCGCGGTGCTGTACGTCGGGGACGAGGCCGAGAAACAGGCGTTGCTCCTGGGCGAGCCGGAGAGGTTCTTCACCACCCCCGGATACGACGGGCTGCCCCTGGTCATGCTGTGGCTGGCCCGGGTGGACGTCGACCGCCTCGAGGAGTTGGTGACCGACGCGTGGCGGATGCGAGCACCCGAGACTCTCGCCGCCGAGCTTGACGGTGCGGCGCGCGAACGGCGGACGCCTGAGGCTGCAATCGAAGTCAATGAGTCCTTGTCTATGTTATCGCTCACATGTTAGCGTTGCTCGCACAGCTTGCTGGTGCTGTTTGTGACGATCGGTGTTGGCGCTAACATCCACCCTCCTGCATGGCTCGGCAAATGCGAGCTCCCCGCACCCGCGACCAAGCCCGGCGCGGCGGTCACGTCCCGGACCGGCTGCGTGACGGACGCACACCACCACAGGAGCCCGTTGTGAACCTCGCATCCCCGCCACCGCGCGGCGGCAGGACCAGGCGTCGGCTCGCCCTGGTGCTGGTTCCCCTGATGCTGGCGACCTTCTTCGCCGTCCCGGCCAGGGCGGACAATCCCGTCGTCCAGCACGTCTACACCGCCGACCCGGCGCCGATGGTGCACAACGGTCGGCTGTACCTCTACACCGGCCGCGACGAGGACGGTTCGACGTACTTCACCATGCGGGAGTGGCGGGTCTTCTCGACCACCGACATGTCGAACTGGACCGACCACGGCGTGCCGATGAGCCTGGCCACGTTCAGCTGGGCAGACGCCGACGCCTGGGCCGGGCACGTCATCGAACGCAACGGTCAGTTCTACTGGTACGTGCCGGTGCGCCAGCGGTCGACCGGGGCAAGGGCGATCGGTGTCGGGGTCTCCAACTCCCCGACCGGGCCGTTCCGGGACGCGCTCGGCCGTCCGCTGGTCGGCAACGGCGAGATCGACCCGCACGCCTTCATCGACGACAACGGGCAGGCCTACCTCTACTGGGGCAACCCGAATCTGTGGTATGTCCGGCTGAACCAGGACATGATTTCCTACTCCGGTAGCCCGACGCAGATCCCGCTGACCACCGCGGGCTTCGGCACCCGGACCGGCAACGCGAGCCGACCGACGCTGTACGAGGAAGGCCCCTGGGTCTACAAGCGCAACGGCATCTACTACAACGTCTTCGCGGCGGAGTGCTGCAGCGAGTTCATCGGCTACTCGACCGCGCCCGGTCCGACCGGGCCGTGGACCTACCGTGGCACGGTCATGCCCCGGCAGGGCACCAGCTTCACCAACCACCCCGGGATCATCGACTACGCCGGTAACTCGTACTTCTTCTACCACAACGGCGCGTTGCCCGGCGGCGGTGGCTACACCCGCTCGGTCGCGGTGGAACGATTCTCCTACAACGCCGACGGGTCGATCCCGACCATGAACATGACCAGCGCCGGCCCGCCCCAGATCGGCACGCTGAACCCGTACGTCACGCAGGAGGCCGAGACCATCAACTGGGCCAACGGCATCGAGACCGAACCGTCCAGCGAGGGCGGGGTGAACGTCGGCTGGATCGAGAACGGCGACTGGATCCGGGTCCGGGGCGTGGCGTTCGGCACCGGCGCGTCGTCCTTCACCGCCCGGGTGGCCTCGGGCTCCAGCGGCGGCAACATCGAGCTGCGGCTGGACAGCGTCACCGGTCCGCTGGTCGGCACCTGCGCCGTGACCGGCACCGGAGGCTGGCAGAACTGGACGAACACCACCTGCAACGTCAGCGGAGCCACCGGCACCCGCGACCTCTACCTTCGCTTCACCGGCGGCAGCGGCTACCTGTTCAACATCAACAACTGGCGGTTCACCGCCGGCAGCGGCACCGGCGGGAGCCTGGTGACCAACGGCAACATGGAGAGCGGCACCACCGGCTGGTCGGTCTTCGGCAGCGGCACGCTGTCGTCCAACACCAGCGTCGTCCGCAGCGGCTCCCGGTCGCTGCTGCACACCGGGCGCACCGGGTCGTGGAACGGTCCCAGCCAGGACCTGACGTCGCAGTTGACCAACGGCCGGACGTACACCACGACGCTCTGGGTACGGTCGCAGAGCGGCACCCCCTCGGTGCGACCGACGCTGGCGCTGACCGCCAACGGCACCACGAGCTACCTCCAGCTGACGCCGTCGGCGACGGTGAACGCGAACGGCTGGACCCAGCTCACCGGCACGGCGACGGTGTCGTGGAGCGGCAGCCTGACCAACGCCCGATTCTACGTCGAGACCGCGTCCGGCACCGACAGCTTCTACCTCGACGACGTCACCATCCAGTGACCCGTTGACCCGACTGCGGGCCCGGCCGCCGACCGGGCCCGCAGTCGTCCACCTCCTGAGGGTGAACCCGCCGCAAACCCCGCACCCGTGTTTCCTCCCGGCTAACCTCCAAGCGGGCGGCAGGCGACGTCGGGGGCCAGTGTGCAGGAGTTTCCGGATATCGAGGATCACGGGGACCATCAACGATCTGCTGGAAAACCCGATCCCCTATGCACCGAGGCAAGCCTGAGTCACCGAAGAACGAGGGTGGGCCATGACAACGCCACCTCCGCCCCCGCGGGTGTCCCGGCCCGTCATGTACCAGGAATGGAGGCGGCTCACCTTCCTGCACTGGCGCTACCGACCGGAAACCGTCCAGGCGCTGCTGCCGCCTGGTCTGGAAGCGGAGACCTGGGACGGTTCCGCGTGGGTCGGCCTGGTGCCGTTTCTCATGCGGGACGTACGGCCACCGCTGGTGCCCGCCGCGCCGTGGCTGTCGCAGTTTCCCGAGACCAACGTCCGTACGTACGTGCGGGACCAGCGCGGGCGAAGCGGCATCTGGTTCTTCTCCCTGGACGCGGCCCGCCTGCCGGCCGTGCTCGCCGCCAGGGCCACGTACGGGCTGCCGTACTTCTGGTCGAGGATGCGGGTCCACGCCAACGGCGACCGGCTCAGTTATCGGTCCCGGCGTCGTTGGCCGGGGCCCCGCGGCGCGCGCTGCGACACCGAGGTCCGGATCGGCGCCGCCCTGAGCGGCGTCGAAGTGGACCCGCTGGCCCACTTCCTGACCGCGCGGTATCGGCTTTTCTCGGTGTTCGCTGGACAGCTTGTCGCCGCTGAGGCCGAGCACCCGCCCTGGCTCCTGCATCACGCCGAACCGTTGCGGCTGGACGAGAATCTGCTCGCCGCCGGCGGACTTCCGCCGCCCCGGGGCGACGTTCTCGCCCACGCCTCGGCAGGCGTGCGGGTGCGGGTAGGGAGGTGGCGCCGGTGAGCCGCTCGTCACGCGGCCCGGCGCTGCCTCTCCGTCGCTCACCGTCACTGGCGGCGGATGTTCTCCCTGGTCTCTTCCGCTTGCCCACGCAGATCCCCGGCGGCGGACTGTCCCTGCTCGCGTACTGACGAGGCGCCCTTGGCCGCCCGGTCTTTCACCGCACCGGCTGCTTCCTGCGCGGGCTGGCGCAGGCTGTCCTGCATCTGGTGGGCGGTGGTGTTCATCTGTTGCTTGATGTCCTCGGAGTGCTCGGCGACCTTGCTCTTCGCCTGGCCGGCCGCACGTCGTTCCGGCTCTGACGGGGGCAGCAGGGACGAGATGAGAGCACCGAGCCCAAACGCGATCAGTCCAGCAGCCAGCGGGTTGCCCTGCGTGGCTTCGCGTTGTTTCTGCGGAAGTGTTTCCACCGTCTGTTTGGCCTGCGAGCCGGCAGTGGCCACCTGATGGGCGGCGGACGAGGTCTTCGCCCGGCCGGTACCACCCGCGTGGGACGCGCTGCCCATGATCCGATCCTTGATCGCGGATAGTCGGCCCCGCGTCTCGTGCATCTTCCGATCGGCGATCCGGCGTGGATCGACCTTGTCGGTCAACACGTCCACGTCGCTGCTGAGGCGGGTCCGGGTGATTTCGATGTCGGAGCGGATCTCATCTGGATCGGTTGTCACCGTCGTTCCTTCCTGCGTTCCGATGGTGGGTGAAAGCGTCCGGAACCTGGCGGACCGTCTCGGAGGTACGGGGCAGGCCGGCCTTGACCCGACGAAGCCGGCCGCGCGCCACCGTGAACAGGACAGCACCGATGACAACCCACACTCCAGCGACGATCAGCGCCGCCCACCCCTGATCCATCACGTTCGCCAGCGCCCACCAGAGCGCGAACGACAGGAACAGCACGATCATGAACCCCGCCAGGGCGGCACCACCGAACATCCCGACCGTCTGACCGGCAGCGCGTACCTCCTGGCGCGCCTCGGCCTTGGCGAGCTGCACCTCCTGACGCACAAGCGTCGACACGTCACGGGTGACGTCACCGAGCAGCTCACCGAGCGATGCCTGCGCCCGATCGGTCGGGGCGTCGGCTCGGCCCCGTGCTGACGCACTCATGCGCCCACCTCACCCCGGTGGGACGAGGGTGGTTGATCGGTACCCACCTGGCCGTCGGCGGCGAGGCTGCGGGTCAACCGTCCGGCCAGCATGCCGGCCACCGCTGCCCCGGCCAGGAAGAGGCCGGGGCGGCGGCGCGCGAAATCCCGTACCTCCGCCACCACGGCACCAGGCTCGCGCTCGTCCAGCCAGTCTGCCGCCCGGTGGGCCTGCTCCGCCGCCTGCCGGGCCAGATCGCCGGCAAGCCCGTGCCGATCATCCCCGCTGGACATCGACGCCAGTTCGTCGCCCAGCGACCGCAACCCGGCGGCCGCACGTTTCTGCTGGGTGTTGGCTTGTTGAGCGAGCTCATTGGAAGCCTGACCGAGCAGGTTACGGACCTGCCGGTTCGCTTCGGCGGCAGTGGCCTTGCCCTGCTCGACGGCGCCATGCGCCACCTCGCTGCCCGCATGCTGCACGCTGTGAGCGGCTGCGGGTGCCTGTGATCGAGCGGCCTGGACCTTCGACTGGGTGCCACCCATCGCCGGGCTCTGTTGCTTGGTCATGTCGGTGCCCTTTCTGTGGGCGACGCCCGCCCGTCAGCGGACGGCGGCGCATACCCGGAACTACGCAGAGCTAACCAACCCAACCAGGGCGCCGGGCTCACCTGCGGCCGGCGGCCCGCAGGTGTACGACCAGGATCTCCGCCGGGATGCCCAGCACCCCGGCCAGCAGCGTCAACGGCTCCGGATGGCCGCTGGCGTTCAGTTCCTCGTAGATCTCCAGCAGGCCCCGCAGCCGGGTGTCGGCGTCCTCCGGCCGCGACGGCAGCTCGGCCAGCCGCGCCTGCACGTACCGGCGCGTCATGATCCGGTCCGGGACGGCGTCCTCGTCACCCGGGCGCGGCTCTCGTTCGTTCGGCACGGGCTGCTCCCTTCAGCCGATGGTCAGGCCGGGTCTCGCGGCGTGCCACTCGCGCAGAAATGCCGCGACCAGGGACTGAGCACGTGGGTACGGGTCGAAGGGCTCCTCCACCCGGCGTCGGGCCATGTGCGCCAGGCTGTCGGCGGCCTCGTTGAGGGCGTGGTGGTCGTGCGCCTTGACGTGCCGGAACGACAGGTCCCGCCGCCAGGCGACCAGGGCTGCCAGCCGCACCAGCGTCGGTGTCGCCCCGGCCCGGCGTGCCCGCAGGTCGTAGCCGGTCGGCATCGCCGAGGTGTGTCCGCCCTGCCAGCCGTGCAGGTACGTCAGCGCGCTGCGGCTGTCGACCAGCACCGTCATTCCGATCGGCGGCGACTCGTACGCGGTCAGCAGGAACTCGACCGCGCGCAACTCGCTGACCAGTACCCGGGCCTGCCCGGTCGGGTCGGAGCGCCCCGGCCGGCGGCTGCGCAGCCCGTACCGGCCGTCGCTGGTGACGTACCCGATGCCGCCGGCACGCCCCTTCCAGCTCGCGTCCGTCGTGCAGTGGTTCGGGGAGCAGGTCGAGGGCGCGAAGGAGCTCATCGGGACGCATGACGCCTCCTGAGTTTCGAGCGGTGGGGGTGGAAGGATCGGCCGCGCGGGGCGGATGACTGCTGCGCGGACGCTGTCGAGCTGAGAGCACAAACGGATCAGCCTGGGCGCGCTGGAAGCTGCTCCCTGCGCCGTCGATCTGCGCCGTCGAGTTGCGGCGCTGGTGCGATCAGCGGTGTCAGCTCACCGGCCGCCATTCGCCGCATCGCTGGGAGCTGAAGGCGTAGTCGGAGGAACGGATGGTGACCTGCACCCGCCGAGCCCTGTTGGTGAAGTAGTTGTCGATGATGTTGCCGGAGCGGTTCTGTCGCTCCCAGTAGCAGCCGTCGACGTCGTGGGTGACGTAGGTGCCGGGCTTGATTTCCTTGCCGACCCGGAAGGTGCCGGATCCGAAGAGTCGGCCCTGGGCCTCCAGTTCG
Organism: Micromonospora qiuiae; assembly: GCF_016863555.1. GTDB lineage: Bacteria > Actinomycetota > Actinomycetes > Mycobacteriales > Micromonosporaceae > Micromonospora > Micromonospora qiuiae. The sequence continues at coordinate 22,349 of NZ_BOPC01000032.1, forward strand.
ATATCGTGCTGGCCGCGCTTGGCCGCCCCGCGCCACTTCTTTGCGTACGGGTGCTTGGGGCAGAGGGTCAAGGCGCCGTTGATCTCCGAGATCTGGCTCTCGCTCGCCGAGAACCCGGGTTCGGCGTAGACGTCGTCCGGGTCGACCTCGGCGCAGATGCGGTAGAGGGTGGAGATGTCCTCCTCGTCGTCGTACTTCGAGGTCTTGTAGGCGGCCTTCTCGGCGGCGCCGACCGGGTGGAGCGTCTGGTCCAGGTCGCAGGCGATCGTGAACGGCTTCTGCTGGGGAACGTTCTTCGGGTCGTCGGGGTAGGGGTCGGTGCTGTCCGGCATCCCGTCGCCGTCACGGTCGGCGGGCGGTGTCGGGGACGGGGTCGGGGACGGGCTCGCCGAGACTGACGGGCTGACCGATTTCGTCGGCTCGGCCTCGGCGACAACCTGGCCGTCGCCGCAGCCGGCCAGCACGATGGCCGTCAGCGCGGCGGTGACCAGCGATGGACCGAACCACCGACGGGTGGGCAGGTCGGAGGGGACTTCGGGACGCACGAGGGCCTCCTGGGGTCGGGGAGGGGGAGTTGAGGTGCTGATCAGTCCGCGAGCGTGAAGACCATCTGGATGCCGCTGTCGGGGTGGTAGCTCCAGGAGACCCGGATGCCGTCCCACTCCCCGGATCGCCGGCCGTCCAGCGCCCTGGTCGCCTCGACCTCTGCGCGTACGGAGTCCGGCATCTCCAGCATGGTCCAGTAGCACTCAAGCTGCGCATACGCGAGGCCGGAGCTCTTCTTGCCGTGGCTGTTGAGCGTGAGGGTCCGGCCCCCATCACCTACCCGCGCATATTCGGTCCCAGTGGGGCCGCACCTCGCGTGGGCGGCCTCGACCACCCTGCGGGTCGGCTGCTCCGCGCCCGGCTCGTCGTGTCCGGCACCGGCGAGAAGAAGGGTGATCCCGATGGCGGCGATGAGGACGGCTACCCCGGCAGCGGCGATCAGGTACGTGTGCCGCCGGCTGGTCGGCACGGAATCCGGAGCGGTTTCAGCGCTCGTGATGACCTCGGGCTGGTCCGGCGGCATGAGCTGAGAAGGATCGGTCATGGAGGAGCTCCCTTATGGACACGAATCATGGAGGGCGGGCTCGGGCGAGTGTGGGTGCGGATCAGGCGGGCGGGATGCCGATGACGTGGATCTCCACGCCTTCGTTGCGCAGCGTCTTCATCGCCTGATAGAGCGCCACCTGAGCGAAGGTGAAGAGCGAATTGACGGTGACCGTCCGGCCGGCACCGAGTGCGATGGCGTAGACGACTTTGGTGGGCCGGAAATCCTGGCCGAGGTCACGTCCGTTGGGCTGCCGCCGCACCGCGTCGAGGAACTTGGCGCGCGCGTCCTGCTGGTAGCGCAGCGCCTCGTAGGAGACGATGCCCTGGGCGAAGAGGTGGCTGAGCGGGGAGCTGCTCTTCGCGCGCTTGACGTGAATCAGTTCGCCGCCAGGTCCGAGCAGGTCGCACGCCTCGATGCCGCGGCGGTGTTGTGTCGTTCGCAGCAGCTTCTTGTCCAGCAGCACCAGGCTGGGGTCACGGCGGGCCGCCTCCCGGTTGTAGGCGTCCTCATCCCGAAGGTCCGCCGTCCAGGGCGGCAGCGTGATGGCGGACGGCCGGGCCAGGATCTCGTCGATCTCCTGGCGCAGGAAGTCCCGGTGTCGGTCGCCGATCTCGTACCACTCGCCCTCATGAAGCAGCAGGTGGCTGGTGCCGACGGCCACCTCCGCCGTGAGCCAACGGAAAGCCCGGGTCGACCCCATTTCCTCGGAACCACGAGCATCGGCGAAGAGCGTGACGGTCCCGTTGCGCAGTCCGCTCCACCGATCGTCGTCCAGCGCCCCGTTGGTGTGGGCGAGGATGGCGGGCAGGTCCAGCTCCGTAGCCAGGGTCGGGCGTCGACCGGACTTGGGGACCTGAATCTGGTACGACCGGACGTGCTCGATGTCGCTGACGAGATCGCCGGGCACCGCCACGCCGAGAGCGGGCGGATCGGCAAGTCCCAACTGCTCGTCGAGGGTTTTGGTCAGCTCCGGACCGTCGAAGAGGGTGGGCTGTTCCGGGTTGGGGCCGCGGCGGTCCTTCCGACCCGCCGGGCGGGTGCTGGAGTTGGGCGGAATCCGCTTGGTCGCACTGCGCATCTCGATCTCCTCGCGTAGAGATTCGTGGTGGCGGTCGGGCGGCGGTGCCGGGAATCGAGGGCGGGCTTCGCGGGACCCGCCCTCGACACGCGGGGTCAGCTCAGGGCGACTTCGACGCCGCCGGAGAACGGCGAGTCGTGCAGCTCGAGTTTGGTGAGCTTGACCTTCTTCGGGATGTCGAAGACGAGGACGCCGGTCACCTGGTTGCCGGGGTTGATCTCGTTGAACAGGGTCTGCTGGTCCTCGTTGGCGTAGATCGCGGCCGCCGAGTCGGTGGAGTACTCGGTGCCGTCGGCGTCGTACGCCTTCTGGCTGCTGTCGATCAGCGTCTGCGGCTCCTTGCCGATGTTCTTGACGTTGACCGTGATCAGGCAGAACTGGCCCTGGGCCTTGGCGCCGAGCAGGTCGCTGCCGACCTTGCTGACGCCACACTTGGCCGACTTGACGGTGAACTCGAACTTCCCGTCCCGGGCCGCCTGGCCGATCTTCGCGGTCTTGGCGGGCTTGTCTTCGGCAGCGTCGCCGCCACCGGAACTGCCGGCGTCGTCGGTGGCTCCGGCGCCGCAGCCGAGCGCGACGAGGGCGGTGGCGAGTAGGGCGATCGTCGTGGTCTTGCGCATCGTTGTCCTCCTGATCGGAACGTGGCGGCGTCAATAAGAGCATCATCTGTGAACCACGTCAACGGACATGATGGTTGACAGGTGTGACACACTCCGAACGTGCAGGAGACACCGACCATCACGGCGGCGGAGATCGCCCGGCTCGCCGGGGTCGGTCGGGCCGCGGTCAGCAACTGGCGCAAACGACACCCGGACTTCCCGGTGCCGGTGGGCGGCACGGCCGCCAGCCCCGAGTTCGACCTGACCCAGGTCGAGCACTGGCTACGCGCCCAGGGCAAGCTCCCTGAGCTGAGCACCGCCGACCGGCTCTGGCGCCGCCTCGCGCCGTCCAGCGACTCCCCGGCAGCCGGCCTCGCCGCCGTCGGCGCGCTGCTGCTGGCACGGCAACGCGGTCAACGCCCCCGCCGCCCGGCCGCGCCTTACCTGGCACCACTGCTGCCTGACCTCGACGCGCTCGCCGACGAACTCGGCCCGCAGGACGCCTTCGACGTCCTGTGGCAGCGGTTCGCTGCCCCGGCCCCGGGCCGCCCGTCGGTCACTCCCGACGACCTCGCCGACCTGATGGTCGGGCTGGCCGGCGTCGGCGGCGGCGCCGTGCTGGACCCGGCCGCCGGCTCCGGCGCCCTGCTGCGCGCCGCCGTGCGCGCCGGCTGCACCTCGGCGTACGGGCAGGAACTCGACGGGGACCTGGCCCGGCTCGCCGGACTCTGGCTGGCCCTGCGCGAGGTGCCCGGCGAGGTGAGCCCCGGCGACTCGCTGCGCGCCGACGAGTTCACCGGCCGCACCTTCGACGCCGTGCTCTGCCACCCGCCGTTCGGCGCCACGAACTGGGGCGACGACGAACTCGGCCACGATCCACGGTGGATCGTCGGCAGCACTCCGCGTACCGAACCGGAGCTGGCCTGGGTCCAGCATGCCCTGGCCCACCTGCGGGTCGGCGGGCACGCCGTACTCCTGATGCCACCCACGGTGGCCAGCCGCCGTGCCGGCCGGCGGATCCGCGCTGAGCTGCTGCGCCGTGGCGCGCTACGCGCGGTGATCGCGCTGCCGGCGGGGGTGGCCGCGCCGCACGGCGTACCGCTGCATCTGTGGGTGCTGCGGCGGCCCGCGCCCGACGCGCCACCACCGGCGCGGACGCTGCTGATCGACGCCGCCGCCGGCGACCTGGCCGCGACCGGCCCGCGCGTGCTCGCCGCCTGGCGGAGCTTCAGCGCTGACGCCGAGGTCGACCAGGCCGGCTTCGCCCGCGCGATGCCGACGATCGAGCTGCTGGACGAGGAGGTCGACCTCACCCCCGCGCGCCGGCAACCCGCCGTCGCGGGCGAGGCCACCGGAGAACAAGTGGTACGCACCAGAGAGCGGCTGGTCGCCGTCGTCGCCGACCTGCCGGCGCTGATGCCCCAGGTCACGCCCGCCCCCGAAGGGCCGGACGGGGAGTTCCTGACGGTGGGGGAGCTGGCCCGCTCCGGCGCGCTGCACCTGCTCGGCCCGATCCGCGCCACCGGCGAGTCCGCCCCGGCCGGTGAGCCGACGGCGGGTGGCCCGCCGGTGCTGACCGTGCAGGACGTGCTCGACGGAGAACCACCCTCCGGCCACGACGACGGCCGACTCGGCCAGCAGATCCCACTCGCCGTCGGCGACGTGGTGGTCCCGATGGTCGCCCGGCAGCTCACCGCCCGGGTGATCACCGCCGAAGGCGCTCTGCTGGGGCGCAACCTCTACCTGCTGCGCCCCAACCCGGCGGCGCTGGACCCGTGGTTCCTCGCCGGGCAGCTGCGCACCTCGACCAACGAGAAGCAGGCGTCAAGCCTCTCCGGCACGTTGCGCTTCGACATCAGGCGGGCCCAGGTACGCCGACTGCCGCTGGACGAGCAGCGGATGCACGGGGCGGCGTTCCAGCGGCTGGACAAATTCGAGTCAGCGGTCCGACAGGCGGCGCTGCTCGGCGCGGAACTGGTGCAGCTCACCGCCGACGGCCTGGCCCGGGGAACGATCCGGCCCGACGAGAACTCGCGCTGAGTCAACCGATCAGCAATGCCAGGATGGTCAGGCCGAGCGACGCTCACGAGCCTCGGTGAGGATCTGCTGAGCGCGCTGGTGCGAGAGCTTCAGCGCCACTGCGAGTTCGCGGACGGACAGCCCTGCCTCATGGGCTTCACGAACCACGTCGCGAAATTCGTCGGCGGCCAAGGTGCGCAGCCGGTCAGCCTCGTCGCGTAGTTGACGGGCATGGTCGCGTCGCTGGGCCAGCTCATCCGGCAGAGCGACCTCCAGATCGATGGTGAACGTATCGGGGGCGATGTCGAGCCAGGTCGCAATCAGATCCCGGGCCATCTCGTCTGCCTCAGTGAGCCGTCGAGCCTGGGTCATGATGTCGAGTTCTGGCACCCTCAGCAGCCAGAACCTACCCTCGCGCTCGGCATGAACCAGATAGCTCTTCATGACAACCACCTCTGCGGCAGGCAGGATAGCCTCTTCTCAATGTTCGCGACGACGCCCGCCGAGATGGTCGTATGCCGAGGGATGGGCACCTGGTGGCTACCACACGGGCAAACCCAGATGTCGTGCTGCCCACCTGACCGGAGCCAGGCACAGTCGTGCTTGGTCATCACGGACTCGACGTCGCGGCGCTTCATTGACTTGAACACCACGCGCCGAGTCTAGTGCCTCTAGACGGAAGCTGTCTAGCTGACCTGGGCAACTGGTCCTGATTCGGAACCGATCCGTCCCGACGGAATCCTTCCCGAGATCCGCGAATTGATAGGCCCGGCCAGGATGGTCCTCCTCATCTATCCCTGTCGAGCTGAACCGTTTGTGCCATCGTGCGGCGTGACCTCGCCGGTAGATCTCGTCGTCGGGAAACGCGGCCACACCATCCCTGCCCAGGGCCCACGAACGCAGACGTACGGCGACTATGGTGCATCGTGGAGTAACCGCCAGCGCGCTGGATTTGATGACAGCGTCGGCGGCTGTAGTTGCCGGGGGCGTGATGCTGAGCCAGGATCCGGACGAGGCGCAGGAGCGGATGCAGTCGTGGGCGGCGCAGGTGTCGACGCGGGCACGGGCAGCCGCCGAACTGTCCGACCGGGTCGCCGGCCTGACCGCCTCGGCTAGCAGTGTGGACGGCGCGGTGCGCGTGACGGTCGCCGCCACTGGTGCATTGACCGATCTCAGATTCGACGATCGCGTGCAACGGATGCGTGGCGGTGACCTCGCAGACATCGTCATGACGACGATCGCCTGGGCACAGGCCAAACTGACCGAGCAGGTGACGTCGGCGGTCCATGACACTGTCGGCACCGACTCGGAGACCGGGCGGACGGTCGTCGACTCGTTCGCACGACGATTCCCCGCACCGCCCGAGGAACCGACGAACCGACATCGGCCGGAGGCCGGCAATGTTCGGTGACGCGGGCATGCGGATGTCGGCCGCCGGGGTGGTGCGGCACGCCGCAGCGGTGGACGACGCCGCCGACCGGATGCAGACCGCCCGGAGCGCGGCGGCGCAGGTGCACATGGGTACGGAGGCGTACGGGCAGATCTGTGCTTTCCTGCCCCGGCTGATCGATCCGCTGGGCAACCGGACGGTGGCCGCGTTGGACGAGGCCGCGACGGCGCTGCGGGAGACGGCGACGAATCTTCGGGAGGCTGCCGCCGCGACCGAGTCGACCGATCAGAGTTCCGCACGGCGGGTCCTCGGCGCCGCCGGTCGGCTGGAGTTGCCGCTGTGACGGACGCAGCCATCAACCCCCTGGTGGCGCCGCGTCTCGACTCGACCCGCTGGTACTCGGGGCTGGGGCTGATCGAGGACATCGCCGACACGGTGGCGGGCATCGAGTCGGGTAGCTGGATCGACAGCACGATCGGAGGTGTGGCCACCTCGTTGGACGCGCTGGCCACCGTGCTGGACCCGTTGGGCTCGTTGGTCAGTTGGGGCGTCGGTTGGCTGCTGGAGCACGTCAAGCCGCTGTCGGAGGTGCTGGACTGGCTGGCCGGCGACCCGGACCAGATCACCGCGTACGCGCAGACCTGGCGCAACATCGCGGCGGAGAGCACCGGCACGGCGACCGACCTGCAGACGGCGCTGGCCGGGCAGCTGGCCGATTGGGAGGGCGCGTCGGCGCAGGCGTACCAGGACCACCTGACCAGCCAGATCCGGGCGATGGACGGCCTCGCCCGGGCCGCCAACGGCATAGCCACGCTGGTGGAAAGCGCTGGCCTCCTGGTCGCGCTGGTGCGCGAGCTGGTCCGGGACCTGATCGCGGACTTCGTGTCCGTGCTGGCGGTCAGGATGCCGCTGTGGCTCGCCGAGACCGGAGTGACGCTGGGCGCGGCCACCCCACTGGTCGTCTCCCGGGTGAGCAGTCTGGTGGCCAAGTGGGCGGCCCGCATCGGCAAACTGGTCAACGCCTTGATCGGCAGTCTGCGCCGGCTGGTGCCGCTGCTCTGGCGCATGGGTGACCTGATCGACGAGCTGAATGGCCTGCTGCGCCGAGCGTCGCACACCGGCCCCGTCGCTCCGGCTGGCTGTGCCGCACGCGAGGGAAATGCCGCGCCGCGTGGTGCGGCGGATCTGGAGCCAATGGGGCACCGCTCGGACTGGAGCGACCCGACAGTACATCCGCAGTCGCCGCCACCGCCGGACGCGAATCTCCTGGCGGGAGATCCGGTGTACTACCGGCCGACCAGCACCGCGATCGGCTACGACAGCGCCACGATGAACAACTTCGACATGGTTGCCCCGCTGCCTGGTCACCATGACGTCGTGGTGCACGGCGAGCGCAACGGCATGTTCCGCCCCGGCCTGCTGGGTGCCGACGGCGGGGACCACGCCTCCGGCTACACCCACCCGCAGCAGATCGCCAACGCGATCCGCGACAACCCGCAGTACGACGGCGGACCGGTCCGCCTGGTGGCCTGTCACACCGGGGCCGTGGATCCCGAAGCCGGCGTACCACCGGCGGCACAGCAGGTCGCCGACGCCCTCGGTGTACCCGTGACAGCGCCGACCGACGCGGTCGGTGTGGACCGGTATGGTCCCGTAGGGCAGAGCCCGGTGATCCGGGGTGACGGCGAGTGGAAGACCTTCTACCCGAAGGGCGCGCGGTAATGAGCAGCGGTCGATTGCGCACGGCGGGGATGTTCGTCGAGTTCGGGCCGGTGCGTGCCCCCGAGCCGCAGCCGAGCATCTTCGACAGCGTCGCCGATTCCGAGCTGCCCGACCTCGCCCAGGTGGTCGGCTACTTGAACTCGGGTCACATTCTCATCGACGTGATGGACGTCGCCGACGACCCGTTCGACCCTGGCCAGCAGGTGCTCAACGGGTCGACGGTGCTGACCGACGGCGACTGGTTGTGGCGCAAGGACCTCGCCTACTACGTGCGTCGCCACCGGGTCGCGGTGCCCGAGGAGTTCCTGATCCTCATCCGCGACCGCGACTACGCCGTCCCACCTCGGAGTGTGCCAGAGTTGACCGCGTGCTCCCGGCAGGCGCGTGACCTGATGTTCTGGCAGAGCTGACCGTCGGCCCGCACCGCCACAGTGGCCATGGCGGCGCTGGCGCCAGTCGAAGAGGTTGCGAACGGTGCGCCCGGCCGCTCAGGCCTACGCGAGGTCCAACAGGTGCATCTCGCCACCGCGGATCATCCAGTCGTCCCAGTAGCCGAGCCGACCGCACGCGACACAGCGGCTTGTGATGGCGATCGCCCGGATTCCGTCACCGTCGGCGTAGAGGGAGTAGCCCACCGCAACGTTGAAGTCCTCTTCGTCGCCGTCCCCGTCGCACTCGCAGACCATGATGCCGGACCTGGCGTCATCCCAATACTGGCCGCTGTCCGCGATGAAATGCTCCGCACCGCAGCTGCGACAGATGCGCTTCGCTGCGTGCTCCTCGAGATCACCACGAACGCCGAAGACATGCCCGCCACACGCCGCGCACCTGCACAGCCGTACCTCGTGCACGTCGTACCCCTCAGCACCTTGCGCCATCGCGTACTCGGTGAGGTCCTCGGGGGTTTCGCCCACCGGCCAGCCGTCCACTTCGCTGACTACCGCAGCTGCCATCTCATCACGCGCGGCCTTCGCCTCTATGCCTGCCGGACCAGCGTCTGCTGCACCTCGCGCGATCTGGTCAAGCCGTGCTCAGCCAGCGCTGAGCGCTTCTGCGGCGGCTCCAGGCACGTCCTGCGCCGATCGGCAGGCCGGCGCGGAGAACGCGGACGCCCTCTCCGCCGGCCTCCGGGCGTTACTCGTCGTTCGCGGCGTCGGTGAACGCTCGAAGCCCAAGGCCTGGTGCCAGTGCTTCGGCAAGCCAGGTGACCCGGTGATCACCGGTGGCCAGTCCGGTGCGGGCGATCGTGCACCAGTCGTCGCGGTTGAGGAGGGAGAGATAGCCGTCCAGGACGCGTTCTCGTCCATTCTCGGGCCATACCATTCGTCCCGTTGCTGATTGATGAAGATGCTGGGCCAGTTGCGCGGCGATGAAGAAACGCTGCACTGATGGCTCCAGGCGGCCGGCGTGTGCGCAGTAAGCCTCCAGAACGGCGGGCGCGGGCGGATAATGATCGAGTGTGATGCCCGTGCCGCCGCTGTCAGCCATGATCGTCAGCAGCAGGCCGGTGTGATCGACCAACTCGCTGTCAGGTGGCGAGGGTCGTCGGAGGTGACCTGCGATCAGGAGCTGGCCCAGCCCATTTCGACGTCGATGCGCCGTTGCTCCGCGTGGCGGAGCTTCTGGTAGTGCGCTGCCCTCGTTTGGTCTCCGACGTTGTCGGCGGCTTCGGTGGCGGCCTGCAACACCACCAGGGGCAGTCCGGGCACCTGGAGCGCCTGCCTCTCCGCCTCGGCGAACACCACGCCGGCCAACGTGCCGGTTGCGGCAGCGGCCAAGCGGAACAGTTCCTCCACGTACATCCGACCAAGGCCCACCGTCGTCCAGCCGGACACGCCGTCGAGGGCTCGGCGGCACTCACGCAGCGCCTCCCAGGCGGCATGATGGCCGCCGGCCTGGCGTTCCAACTGGGCCAGGGACTGCCAGGCCGAGGCGGTGTCCCAAGGGTTGTCGGCGAACACCAAGCTCTCCCGCTGCGCCTTGGCTGCCTCCGCAAACGCCCCCAGATCGGCCAACTGGTATCGAAGCTGGCTCAGCGTTTCCTCGTCTCTCTGGCGGCCGGAAGCCCAGCGGTCCAGCCACTGGCGGGCGAGCTCGCCGTCACCGATAAATTTGGCTCGGTGCACCCACCGAAGCGGGTCCTCGGCGGCCGGGCCGAGCGGGAAACGCGACCGCTCACGCTGCAACCACGCCGCCAGATCGTCCTCGGACACATGCGGCTGGCCTTCCTCGTCCAGCAGGCGCTCCAGCACATCGTCCCGGTCGGGGTGCTCGCTGTCGCGCACGAAAGCGACGGTGGCCTGCGCCCCGGCAGCAAACAGGTGCTCGATGTCGTAGCCACACCAGGTGTCGAAGTTGGCACGCTTGATCTTCCAGTGCAGCCACACGTCCTCCACCCGTTGATGCTCGGCGAGCAGACTTCGCATCCGGGCCAGCTCACGCCGGGCAACCTCCATCACCCGCCAAAGATCTCACCACCAGCGATGTCGCGTCACCACCTCGCGATCTGTGCGCCCTCTGGTGTCGACTGTGCCCCGAATGATGACGGGTAGCGGATCGAACTGAGCGCCTCCGGTAACGGTGTCGCCTATCCCGATTGTCGCGCCGAAGGGACTCGGGCGTTGAGGCCGCGCAGCCGTAGTCGCTGGCCTTCCTCGATCCAGACGATTTTGTGGGCATCGCCTGGGAACCGGGCGGCGAGTCATCCTCGCTCCGCAGGTCGTGAATCGAGTTGCTGCCGAAAGTGTGCCGGAGTTGACCGCGTGTTTGCGGCAAGCGCGTGACCTGATGTCTACCAGAGCTGACAGTCGACTGTGGGCCGCCGGGATACCGCATCGCACCGAACGGCCGGTGGCTCTCAATGGCACATCGATGTACGGTCGTGCGTCCGTACGGCCTGAATCCCGCCAACGCGTCGGGTGTGGACCATCGTGAGGGGGGCGGATGACGCTGGGCAACGTCGGCGGCTACGTGTTGGTCAAACCGCTCGGGTCAGGCGGCATGGGCGACGTTTTCTTCGCGGTGTCGCCGATCGCCCAACGGGTCGCGCTCAAGGTGATCAGGAAGCACCTCATCGCGACGCCGACGATCCGGGAGCGGTTCGCCGCCGAGGTGGAGAGCCTGAAGCTGGTCTTCGGCTCCCGGGTTGCCCGTCTGGAGGACGCCGACACCGACGGTGACCCTGCCTGGCTGGCGGTCGAGTACGTCCCCGGTGCCACCCTGCGCCAACACCTCGACGCCCGGGGCCCGCTCCCGCTGCGGCTTGCCGCGATGGCCGGCGCGATGCTCGCCGAAGGGTTGATCAAGGTGCACCAGGCCGGGTTGCTGCACCGCGACCTCAAGCCGCAGAACATCGTCCTCGGTCCGGACGGCCCGAAGCTCATCGACTTCGGCCTGGCGGTGCTCATCGACCGTAACGACTACCTGACCGAGCCGGGCGCCCTGGTCGGCACTCCGGCCTACATGTCACCGGAGCAGGTCCGGGGTGAGCGCAAGCTGACTCCCGCGGTGGACGTCTACGGTCTGGCCGCGATCCTGGTCTTCGCGCTGACCGGCCATCACCTCTACCCGCCGACCAACTCGTGGAACCTGCTGCTGCGGATCACCGAACCGAGCGACCTGCCCGACCTCTCCGGCGTGCCGGCGGAACTGGTGCCGCTGCTCGGCGCGATGCTCGCCTTCGATCCGACCGCCCGGCCCGCACTCGCCGACGTCCAGGCCCGGCTGCTGGCCGTCGCCACCACCACCAGCGGCATGAGCGTGCACGACCTGCGGCAGGAGGTCGCCGCGGCCACCTACGACGATGCGGCGGAACTGCTGATCCCGCCGGACCTTCAGGACCCGAAGCGGGATCCCGAGGGCCCGCCCGTGTTCGAGCAGGCAGGCAGCACCGAGCGCGAAAGCAGCGTCGAGCACGACAGCAGCGCCGAGCGCGACAGCAGCGTCGAGGCGGCAAGCACCGCTGCGGCGCCGGAGACATCATCCACGAAGGTCGACCCCGAGCGGTCCGTCGGCCCGCCTGTCGACGTGACCTGGCTGGTCGACAAGCTGCGCCGCCAGTACGCCCGCCGATCCACGCTGTAGGAAGGCCGCACCACCGATGACCACCCCCCAGGACGCGACCTTCGCGCCCGGCTCCCGCATCGTCGTCCGCGATGAGGAATGGCTGGTACGCAGCGTCAAGACCGGCACCGCCGACGGCACCATGATCAAGGCGGTGGGTGTCTCCGAGTTCGTTCAGGACGTCGAGGCGACCTTCTTCACCCAACTCGACAAAGACATCCAGGCGATGCGGCCGGAGGAGACTCAACTCGTCCGGGACACTTCCTCCCGCTTCCGGCAGAGCCGACTCTTCCTGGAGGCGGTGCTGCGGCGTACACCCCTGCCCCGCACCGAGCGCGGCCTGGCGCTGACCGACCGGTTCCTGCTCGACCCGCTGACCTACCAGCAGCGCCCGGTCGAGCTGGCGCTGGCCGGTCTGCGCCCACGGATCCTGCTCGCCGACGTGGTCGGCCTGGGCAAGACCCTGGAGATCGGGCTGATCCTGGCCGAACTGATCCGTCGGGGCCGGGGCGACCGCATCCTCGTGGTCTCGCCGCAGCAGGTGCTCGAACAGTTCCAGCGGGAGCTGTGGACCCGGTTCGCCATCCCGCTGGTCCGCCTCGACTCCACCGGCATCCAGCGCATCCAGCAGGAAATCCCGGCCGGGCGTAACCCGTTCACCCACTTCAAGCGGGCCATCATCTCCGTCGACACGCTCAAGGACGCCGGCCAGTTCGGCCACCACCTCGAGGCCACCACCTGGGACGCGGTGGTCATCGACGAGTCGCACAACCTGATCAACAAGGGCACCCAGCGCAACGAGCTGGCCCGCCGGCTGGCCGCGAAAACCGACGCGCTGCTGCTGGCCAGCGCCACCCCGCACAACGGCGACAAGGAGTCCTTCGCCCAACTCATCTCGCTGCTCGACCCGGCCGCCATCGCCAACCCGAAGGACTACCAGGCCAGCGACATCGCCCACCTCTACCTGCGGCGTACGAAGATCAGCCCGGAGGTACGCGACCAGATCGGCGACCGCTGGGCCGACCGTGGCCCGTCGCAGGCCATCCACTGCCCGGCCGGCCCGATCGAGGAGCAGATCTTCGACGAGCTGACCGACGTGTGGCTGGCCGGCAAGTGGAGCGACGAGGCGGTCACCGGTCAGCACCGGCTCTTCCCGTACACCCTGTTGAAGTCTTTTCTCTCCTCACACCGCGCGCTGCACGAGACGGTGACGAACCGGAGCAGGAAGGCCACCGGCGGAGAGCGCGCGGCGCTGGACCGGCTCGCGGAGCTGACCTCGGCGATGACCGACCAGGATTCCAGCAAGCTGCGCCACCTGGTCGAGGAGCTGAGGCGGATCGGGGTCGGTCGGGGCAGCGACACCCGGGCGGTGGTCTTCTCCGAGCGGGTGCCGACCGTCACGTGGCTCGCCGAGACCGTCCCCGGCCTGCTCGGGCTCAAGCCGGACGCCGTGCGGGTGCTGCACGGCGGCGTGGCCGACTCCGACGAGCAGAAGATCCTCCAGGAGTTCGAGCTGGCCGGCAGCGGGGTGCGGCTGCTCTTCACCGGCGACGTGGCCTCCGAGGGCGTCAACCTGCACCAGCAGTGCCACCACCTGATCCACTACGACATCCCGTGGAGCCTGATCCGCATCGAGCAGCGCAACGGCCGCATCGACCGCTACGGGCAGCGCCACCAGCCGCAGTTCCGGGCGCTGATCCTCACCTCCGCCCGCGAGGACGCCAAGGACGACCGCACGGTCTCCCAGGTGCTTCTGCGGCGCGAGGAAACAGCGCACCGCACCCTCGGCAGCGTGGAGGCCGCGACCGGCCTCTACGACGCGAAGGCCGAGGAGGACCGCCTTGTCCGTGACCTGCTGCACGGCAGGACCGTCGACCAGTCGTACGCGGACGTGCACGCCGAGATCGACGTGATGGCCGACCTCTTCGGCGATGTCGGCAGCGCGCCGGTTGTCGAAGAGGTGCCGCAGGCCCGGGTGCCGAAGCTCTTCGACTCGACTCGGGACTTCGTCGACGCCGCCCTGCACGAGATCTACGATGACCGGCCCGAGGACCGCATCGACCTGCGCCGCGAGGACGAACTGCTGACCTTCCTCGCCCCCGACGACCTGGTGCACCGGCTCACCGACCTGCCCCGCTCCTACCTGCGCGCCCACCGCGAGGGCGACGACCTGCGGCTGAAGGTGACCTTCGACCGCCCGCTCGCCCAACGCAAGCTCGACCAGGCGCGCCAGAGCAGGACCCCGATGTGGCCGGAGATCGCCTTCCTCAGCGACGTGCACCCGATGGTCGACTGGCTGGTCGACAAGGTGCTGATCCGGCTGGGCCGCCAGCAGGCCCCGGTGCTCACCGCCGAGGTGACCAGCCCGACCTTCCTGATCCAGGGCGTCTACGCCAACCGGCTCGGCCAGCCCACGGTGGTGCAGTGGATGGCCGTCTCCGGTCTGCCCGCCGAGCCCACCATCGCGCCGATGGACGAGGTGCTGCGGGCGGCCGGCGTCGGCCCCGACATGGTCAACCGGGCCGAGGCCATCGACACCGCCGCGCTGAGCGAGCTGCTGGCGCGGGCGGTGGCCGCCGCCCGTGACCACCTGGAAGGCAAGCGCGCCGAGTTCGACGCCGCCAACGCCGAGCCGCTGCGCCGCCACCGCGAACGGTTGGCCGCCTTCCAGCAGGCCAGCCTGGTCGACGAGCTGCCCGGCGCGCACCGCGAGCGACGCCGCCAGCGCGTCGACGCCACCGTCGCCGAGCAGCACGACCTGCTCGACCGTCTGGAAACCGACGGCGAACCGCTGCTCCGCGTCCTCGCCGTCCTCGTCCCCTCCCCGGAATCCGCCCCTGAGCACGGAGTGCCAGCATGAGTTTCGAGTCGCTGACCAACCGTGGCGAGTACCTTTCCGCGCACTACCTCGCCGAGATCCTGCCCACCACCCTCAAGAGCAGCGACCTGGTCAAGGGCTGGATCAAAACCGAGAAGTCCGGCGGGCAGACCCCCCGCACCGGCCTGCGGAGCCTGCGCCGGCCCTACTTCGACGCGAAGACCGAGCTGGCCGACGAGGAGTTCTTCGACCCGGAGCGGCTCCGCAAGCTGCACCACGAGTTGCTGAAGGCCCTCGGCTTCGAGCCGGCCCCGCAGACCATCACCGTCGAACGCGCCGGCCACGAACAGCAGATCATCGTCGCGCACGCCGAGCTGGGCACCGCACACGGCATCGTCGCGTTGGACTGCGGCTGGGCCGTCGACACCGAGGCCGCCCAGGACCCGGACGGCGCCGGCCGGCTGCTCGACCCGGTGACCCTGCCCGGCAACGAGACCGTCGCCACCGGGGCGAAGCTCGCCTCCTGGCTCTTCGCCGCCGAGCAACCACCCCGCTACGTGCTGATCCTCAGCGGGGGAGTGGTCACCCTCGCCGACCGGGCCGCCTGGGGTGAGGGCCGCTACCTGGCCGTCAGCCTGGACACCGCGTACGCCCGAAACGACGACCGGGAGTACGACGTTGTCGCCGCCCTCTTCGGTGCCGACTCGCTGCGACCGCCCGCCGAGGGCGGCACCGAACCCCTCGCCGACCTGGTCGCCGGCTCCCGCCAGCACGCCGTCGGCGTTTCCAGCGAACTCCGCGAGGGCCTGAAGGTCTCCGTCGAACTCATCGCCAACGAGGTGCTGGACCGCATCCGGCAGGCTGGCTACCAGCCGCAGCAGGTGATGGTGCTGGACGAGCTGGCCAAGGAACTCGGCCGGGAGGCGCTGCGTTACCTCTACCGGATCCTCTTCCTGCTCTACGCCGAGGCCCGCCCCGAGTTGGGCGTGCTGCCGGTCAACGACCCGCAGTACGTCGAGGGCTACAGCCTGGCCCGCATCGGCGACCTGGTCTCCCGCCGCCTGCCGGCCTCCGCCGAGGACGGCACCCACCTGTACGAGTCGCTGAACCTGCTGTTCCGCATGGTCAACGAGGGCCACCGCCCGCGCGGCGGCGCCGAGGTCGCGGAAAAGGCCAGCGAAGGGGAGGGCCTGCGCTTCGAACCCATGAGGTCGGACCTGTTCCTGCCGGAGAAGACCCGACTCATCGGCCGGCTGATCCCGGTCCCCGGCAGCGACGAGGACGACCCCGACGGCCCGAAGATCGACACCCGGCTGCGCAACAAGGTCCTCTACGAGGTGCTGCGCCGGCTGATGCTCACCAGGGGCGGCAAGCGGCGGCGCGGCGGCTTCATCTCGTACGCCCAGCTCGGCATCAACCAGCTCGGCGCGGTCTACGAGGGCCTGATGTCGTACACCGGTTTCGTCGCCACCGAGCAGCTCTACGAGGTCGCCAAGAACGGCGACCCGAAGGATGGCTCGTGGATGATCCCCGCCTCCAAGGCCGACGAGTACGACGACAACGTCTTCGTCTACCGCGAGAACGCCTACACGGGCGTGCGCAGCCGGGTCAGCTACGACCCCGGCCAGTTCGTCTACCGGCTCGCCGGCCGGGACCGGCAGACCAGCGCCTCCTACTACACGCCGCAGTCCCTGACCGAGGTCACCGTCCAGCTCGCCCTGAAGTACCGCCTCGACCAGGACGACACGGTCACGCCGGCCCGCGAGCTGCTGGACTGGACGATCTGCGAGCCGGCGCTCGGCTCCGGCGCGTTCCTCAACGAGGCCATCAACCAGGTCGCCGCCGAATACCTGCGCCGCCGCCAGAAGGAACTGGCGGTCACCCTCGACCCGGAGCAGTACCACCTCGAACTCCAGCGGGTGAAGGCGTACATCGCGCTGCACAACTGCTACGGCGTCGACCTCAACCGCACCGCCGTCGAGCTGGCCGAGGTCTCCCTCTGGCTCAACGTCATGCACGCCGGCCTCCAGGCCCCCTGGTTCGGCCTGCACCTGCAACGTGGCAACTCCCTCATCGGCTGCGGACGCAAGACCTACGAGGCGAAGCAACTCGCCGACAAATCCTGGCTCACCACCGCCCCGGCCGAGAAACCCTTCCGCGACGGCCCGATCGACGCTGGCACCATCCACCACTTCCTGCTCCCCGCCGACGGCTGGGGCGCGGTAGCGGGGGAGAAAGAGGCCCGCGAACTGGCCCCGGTCGAAACCGCAAAACTCAAAGCCTGGCGTACGGCGATGAAGCGCACCCCGTCCACCAAGGGCAAAAATTCCCAGGTCAAACGCTTGCAGGCGCTGGGCGGCCGGGTCGAGTTCCTGTGGGGGCTGGTGCAGCAGCGCCTCGCCATCTCCGAGCGGGAGATCCGCCGCGACATCACCGTCTGGGGCGCTGACGACCTGCCCGAGGTGCGTGAGGCGGTGGCCCGCGAGGACATCCTCGCCGACCTGACCGCGCCCGGCACCCCGTACTGGCGACTCAAGACCCTGATGGACGTCTGGTGCGCGCTATGGTTCTGGCCGCTGGACAAGGTCGGCCTCCTCGACGGCTCCGACCCCGCCTACCCGGCCACGCCCGTCGAGGTCGCGCACGTCAAAGACATCCCCGCGTACGAGGAACCGGCCGTCTACGAGGTCGCCGACCTCTATGGCAACGTGCAACCGCAGCAGACGAAGCTGCCGACCAAGGCGACCGGCACCCGGCGCACGACCGTGGCTGAACAGCTCCGCCAGCAGGTCCCCCTGACCAACCTGGACGACTGGCTGACCTTCGCGGAGGCCCTCATCGGCCGCACCGACGCCGACGCGGCCACCGAGGCGTTCTACGGCCGTAGACTCACCAGCCTCGACGAGATGAGCGACTTCGAGCAAAAGCTCGACGGCGTCATCGGCGTCGACTCCCCCTGGACGTTGTCCGACCGCTTCCCCTGGTTCCTCACCGCGGAACACATCGCCGACCAACAGGGCTTCTTCCACTGGGAGTTGGCCTTCGCCCAGGCGTTCGCGAAGGGCGGCTTCGACGTTCAAGTCGGCAACCCACCCTGGGTGCGTCCCGACTGGAAAGAGGACGAGGTGCTTGCCGAGCATGATCCCTGGTTCCGCCTAGTTGAACGGGTGCCTGTAGAGACTTGGCGAGTGCGAAAGAAGGACCTTTTACGGTCCTTCGCAGTCAAGCCTAGTTTTCTTGCAGAGATGGTCTCGAACGCCGGAACGGTGGAAGCGCTCTCTCACCCGACGGCATATCCGTTACTAACTGGCACGCGACCAAATCTTTACCGGGCAATGATGTGCCGAGTATGGACCCATCTCGGGGTGTACGGAACTGCAGGTTTAGTGCATCCAGACACTCACTTTGGCGGCGCCAAGGAAGCATTGCTTCGCGGTGCATCCTACCGGCATCTACGGGTTCATGCGGGCTTCGTAAACGGTGCCAACTGGGCCTTCGCTGACGCGAACAGAAACATCGAGTTCGGTGTGCATGTCTATGGTTCGCCGGGAGCGATCAACTTTAGCCACCTCAGCCGACTCTATGCTGCCTCTCCATTGGCCGAGTCGCTGGAACATCCGGGAGACGGGCCGTTGCCGAGCCAGCGGTACCGTGGATCGTGGGACAACCGACCGCACCGGGCTCGAGTCGTGCAGGTCGACCAGGCGACCTTGACTACATGGCAGCGGTTACGCGGCAATCAGGATGAGAACTCGTCCTCGAGCGCACCCCTTCTGCAACCCATCACTGTTGCGGAGGAGCGGGCAATTACAGCGCTGGCGTCGGTCAAGCGCCGCCTCTCAATAGACAATCCGCATATCAGCCGGGGCTACGACGAGGCCAATGCCAAGAGGGACGGATTGATTCGATGGATTCAGGCGCAGCCAGATTGCTTGGCTGACGTCGTTGTCCAAGGTCCGCACTTCGGGATAGCCACACCTTTTGCTAAACAGCCCCGTGTTCCCTATCGCAACAATCACGACTGGGATTCAGTGGACCTCACTACGTTGCCTGAAGATTTTGTGCCTGCAACAAATTATTTGCCGAGCCCAGAAGAGTCGGCAAGTCGATCGGGCCACGATCTTTGGAATGGTCGCCGCTACACCGAGTACTATCGTCTAGCTTGGCGTAGAATGATTGCTTTCAACATGGAGCGATCGCTTTTTTCGGCTTTGATCCCTCCGGGTCCCACGCATGTGCATGCCGTACAAAGTCTCGCCCTAAGCGACGATAAGGCGACGACGCTGACGGCCGGATTCTTCGCAGCGTTGCCGCTGGACTATTTGCTCCGTATCACCGCCCGATCCGATCTGCAGCAAGGTGAAGTCAAAGCGATGCCATCACCTTGCACGGATCATCCCCTTGCGTCTAGCCTCTTGCTGCGAACACTTCGACTGAACTGCCTCACGGAGGCGTATGTCCAGCTGTGGGAAGAGTTGTTCGACCATCGATGGCTCTCCGAGCAGTGGGTTGTTGATTCGGCACGGATGAATCAAATTGGAGACGTCAAGCCGACGTGGACATACGACACCCCACTTCGGACGGAGCGGGAGCGGCGAACCGCGTTAGTAGAAATCGATGCCTTGGTAGCGGTGTGGCTAGGGGTGGGCATCGAAGAGCTAATGGCTATGCTTCGGTCTCGTTACTTCACATTGACTGAGCGGGAGGACCAGATGTGGTTCGACGCTCATGGACGAAAGATTGCCGCCGATTCTTACACGTACGGATACGGGCAGACCAAGGAGCACTGGACCGCTTTCCAGGCTTATCTGGAAGATCCGGAGCGGAACCCAACTCCTGAGGGGTACATCGGACCGTTCTACAAGGCTGATCGGGAGAACGAGTATCGGCAGGCGCATGCCGTGTTCAGCAAGCGGCTTCAGGATGCGATAGAGGCGGGTTGGCGGCCGTCGTAGTTTCTTCGCGGCCTACCATGTAAGAACTGCGTCAGGTCCGGCTCGACGTGTAGGCTTGAGCCAGCTTACCGCGACAGGTTGCCTCGGAGGGTCTTGGGACTGGCGGCGAATCTGGGCGAAATGTCTTCCAGACCGGCAACGTAGCCGAGATCCGCCGACTCCTCAACGCCTCCTCGCCGCACCGCTACCTCGCCGTGGCGATCAGGGCCATGCGGGTGTCCGGCATATCTGTGGCGCCATTCAAGAACTGGCGGAGAGAGTCGGCGGTGTCGATCGAGGCACCCCGCAAGGGCGAGGGGTGCACTCTCGCCGAGACCTACTACGCCGCCCTGCTCGATGCTGCGCACAAGTACCTCATAAGCGCCGATCGCGCTGATCTGGGACGACCTCAACACCCACGTCAGCGCCACCATGCGTGAACTCGTCGCGAACCGCGACTGGCTCCACGTGATCAGCGACCCTGCCTACGCCCCCGACCGAAGGCGTCTGGTCACACGGCTCAATCGCATCCCGACCTCCCGACTAGCTTCCTCACCACACCGGCCTGGCCCTCGACCCAGAACCCCCATAATCCTGACCATTCAGCCTCTGCAGTAGGAATGGCGGAGTATTCTGATGGTTCAGAAAAGGGGCGTTGATTCGGTAGAGACTGAGGAGCGCCTGCCGTAAGTGCGGACGGTTTTTAGGAAGTTGTTGAGCTTTTTTACCTCGACAGGTTCGATCGTGTCGGCATTAAAATGCATAACTCTGTTGCGGATCTTTCGGACCTCGTCGAGGTGGGTGACAACTGATTCTCTGTGAAGCTTCCAGCCGAGCCGCTTCCAACAATCAAGGTCGTCAAAAACGGCGCGATACTGCGCGAACGTCATCGAGTCAAATCCCTGAAAGGAAAGCCTTGCCCCTCTACATGCTTCCCGCACGGCCTCCTCGTCAAAGAGGCTCTGTATGAGCTGACGCAGCTCCTGGTCGATTTCTCCAATCAGGAAAAATGGCGTCGCGGTAGCATCATATGTTGCCACGACATCAGTTGCGGTGATGATGCCAACAATGGTGCGGGTGTGATCGCGAACGAAGATGAACTCCTCGCGCTGAAGAGTAGCCAAAACGTCTAGGAGGCGGGTGTCGTAACTAAACACCTTCGCTGCGCGATCGATTGCATCGCTAAAAATGGCCCCGGTATCGGCGTTCTTAGCTTCCGCGATGGATTTCCAGGAGATCGCTCCATGAAGCGTGCGTGGGTCAGCAAGGACGGCAAGTTGAGAGTAATCATTCATATGCATGATGGTGATTGCCTCTTCAAATGTAGCCGAAGGCGGCACCCATTGGAGAACGTGGTCGGGGCGCAAGAGTTGACCCAGCGTAAGGCCAATATCGCCGGCTTCCTGGTCCACCTCGGCTCCTAACTCCTCAGGCTCATCCCTGACTGCGGAGGTGGATGCCGTCTCAGATTTGGCTTCAGTGAGGGGAACGATCTGAATGACTCGATCGAGGTTGACCGCCCGGAAGTCGGGCACGGTCGTCAGGTCGTGGTTTGCGAGGTCAGCGTCGATCTCGGCGTTCCCTGCGCGATCTCGTTCGTCCAAGCCCCAAATCCTGAGCAGCTCCCGTACCGAAAGCTCCTTGGGAACGCCTATTTTGGCGCTATCGCTGGCCCCATGGAGAAAAATTTCCCTCTCCACTGCAGCCGCAATTCCCTCGATATCAAGATCCGGGATGGTATCTTTTTCGTTTGCCGCTTCCTTGGCAACTGAATCTAACAGCCGTCGCCGAAGCTGATGCAAGGTGGGGCCGTTCGATCCGACGCGCCAAATGGACCAGCCTGGTGCGGCGCGGAGCTCGCCAGCAGCTGCAGCAGCGGCCGACGGACTATCGAACTCACGCCCGTCAACTAAGCGGAGTTGCGCTCTGTCGGTTACCACCGCCTTGTGCGGCTCTTGGCCGCGATACTGCTGAAAATATAACGTCTGTCCCTGAGTCAGCAGCTTGGCTTCGAGGAGGTCGGAGATGCGTACGCGCCGCCCATTCAGCAAGAACAGAAGTTTGCGGCGGTTCCGGGACGGATTATCTGTCGACGACATGCCGCTGCCCCCCAGGTGCCGCAGAGATTGATTTCGCTAGCAGAGGCGACGCGATCGCCCCGCGCAGCGCAGCGCAAATCTACAGGACGAGATGCTCTCTCGCCAGACCACCTGCGTCTGCCGCTCGGGTGCCATGGTTGGAACACCACGACCAAGCTGGCCGACTTCAAGGGTGGCAAACCCCTGGTTCGATCGGGGCGTAAAGCCGAGGCCAAAAACTCCACCCGCTCGCGCTGGTGGGAGCGCGCCACGCGGTGTGCCGAGCGCGCTCTAGTCACCGCCACACGTGCCAGAGCTCAGAGCTTGGTTGTCCGGACGAATGTGGCCCAAGCTCTGGGGGAGAAGGTGAGGGTGGGGCCGGCAGGGTCCTTGCTGTCGCGGACGGCGACGAGGCTGGGAAGGTTGTCGGCGACCTCGACGCAGTCGCCGCCGTTGTCGCCGCTGCGGGTGCTCTTGCGCCACTTGGCGCCGGTCAGCTTAGTCATGGTGGACCTCTCTGGCGATCTTGTTGATCAGTTGCCTCGATTGTTGCTCATCGAGGGCCAGGGACGTGAGGCTCGCCCACACTTCTTCGTAGATCGCGATTTCGTCCTTGCGGTCGAGGTAGAGCGCTCCGGTGAGCGACTCGCTGTAGACGACGGATGGTTCGGGCTCGACTCGGTTACGGAGCGGGAAGTCCAGCATCACGAACGCCCCGGCCACAGCGCCAAAGTGGAGACCGGCGCTGAGAGGAAGCACCCGGATCACCACATGAGGAAGCCGGTCCAGGTCGAGCAGGTGACGTAGCTGCCCGGCCATGGTGGCCGGATCGCCAACCACACGGATCAGGGCAGCCTCGGAGAGGACTGCCTCGAACTTCGGGGCAGGAGGCAGGCGGCGTTCCAGGAGAGTCTGACGT
This sequence comes from Micromonospora qiuiae, assembly GCF_016863555.1. Taxonomy (GTDB): domain Bacteria; phylum Actinomycetota; class Actinomycetes; order Mycobacteriales; family Micromonosporaceae; genus Micromonospora; species Micromonospora qiuiae. The sequence goes on from NZ_BOPC01000032.1 coordinate 45,061, forward strand.
CGTAACCGCACCTCTACCAGCCGGTCACGTTCGTCGGCCGACATGCGCGAGCGATGCTGGTAGACCGCCATCGCGTACTCCCGCGTCTGGAACAGACCGGGGATCAGTGCCTCGTCGTAGCGTCGGATCGATGACGCGGCGGATTCGAGGCCGACGTACATCTCGAACCAGTCGGGGATGGCGTCGCCGTAGGAGTGCCACCAGCCCTTGGCTTTGGTTTCGTTGGCCAGGGCGACGAGGGCGGCGGTCAGGTCGGGGGTGGCGGCGTACAGCTCGCACATGGCCTTGACGTCGGCGGCGCGGGTCGCGCCGAGGCCGCTCTCGATGCGCCACATCTTCTGTCGGCTGCACTGCATGGCCTCGGCCGCGCCGTCGAGGGTCATGCGTGCTTCGGTGCGCAGGTCGCGTAGTGCTCGCCCGAGCTGTCGCCTGGGGACTGTCGATCCCATGTCTTCGGCCATCGGCCACCCCTCTCGTGTTGCATTTTGTTACATCCGGACGCCATTGGTGAAACGTCGAACGGTTGCCTGGAAATTGATTGCTCTCTGCACCGTCCGCGCAAGAGATATTGTGCCTCTGACCATACAAGACACCCCTGACAGCAGTCATCACCGCGCAATTCCCATCCGCGGCTGTGGGGGTGTCGGAAGCGCGGGCCGATGAGCGGTGAGCGGAGGCGGCTCGCCTTTTTCTGCGTACTCTCATCTGCTGGCCGCAGCGCCGACATGCCGGCAGGGACGCCCCCACATCGAGGGGTGCCGGCCGCTGCTGCGGGTGGTGCTTGACGTCCTCGCCGTGGACGGGGCGTGCGGTGTCGCCGGCTACGGGTTGGCGGGGTCTTCGCCCTCGGTGGGCAGGTAGCAGCCGGTGGCGACGATCAGGGCGATGCGGTCTCGGCTGGCGTTGGTGGCGAGGCTGATCGTGACCGAGGTGGCGGCCTCCCGCATGGAGACCACGCCGCCGTCGCCCTCGGTGAAGGTACGGTCTTCGGTGATCTCGTGGCCCTGCTCCCGCCAGGCGTCGCGGACGCGCTGCAACGTGGTGATCTGGTCGTCGGGTGCGACCGGCAGTCGGGCGAAGCCGGTCAGGGTCCAGCGTCCGTCGTCGGCGATCTCGCCGCCTCGGCCCTCACAGGGCGCGGTGTTGGTCCGCCAGTTCTCCAACGCCACCCCGGCAGCGGCGGAGACCGCCTGGGCATGCGCTTCGGCCAGGCTCCGCACCTCGGCGACAGCTTTGGTCTGCAACGGATCGTCCTTTCCCGGTACGGCGCTGTCACCACCGCGCGTGCACGCGGCGCCGAGCAGCGCGACAACGGCCAGGACCGCGGTGGGCCGCCAGAGCCGGCGGAGGGTACGGGTCATGGCCGCTGACCATGATCGAGTACGGCGGCTTCGTAGTTGCCGGCGATGATGGCTCCCTGAGATAGCAGGGCCTGGCTGCCCCTGGTCCAGTATCCGCTGTGCCCGGACGTGTCGACGTGCAGGACGTTCCCGCCGAACTCGGGCAGATGCGGGCCAGGTCCGTGAATGCCCACCGCGCCCGCGGCGGCCCAACCGCCGACCAAAGGTACTCCGGTCAGCCAGCGGGCGTTCTCCTCGGGCCGGGCCACGAAAGTGTCATCCGCCGCGGCGGCGGCCCACACATGTCGAGGATCGACACCCAGATCCTGGGCCCGGTCGACGCGCATCCCCGGACTGCCGACCGCGATCATGTCGTCGGCGGCCAGACCGTCGCCGGTGCCGGCCGCCTCCCCGAGGACGGTGGAGCCGTAGCTGTGCGCCACGACGGTCAGGTGCGACGTCCCGCTGTCGTGGGCGGCACGCAGACCGTCGACGAAACCGTCCAGGGCGCGGGCGCCAGCCTCGGACTTGCCGCCGAACGGGGCGGTGACGACGTCCGTTCCGATCGACGGGGTGTCGTAACCGAGCCACGCCACGGCCGCGACCTCGCTGCCGGTGGGCGCCAGGTCCATCGCCGCGTCCTGCAGATCGTTCGCGCGACCGAGCAGACCACGAATGCCAGCCAGTTCCGTACCGACGCCCGGAACGAGCACGGCCGTGTGGTCAGCCGTGTCGGGGTTGCCGATCGCCACGGCCGCTTTCCCGTCTCCCACCGGGTCGATCGACAGCAGGTACAGCCGCTTGTGCGGTGGCGCGTGCTCCGCGGCTTCGAGCTTGTCCAGCAGCATCAGCGCCGTCGTGTACTGCGCGCTCTGCCCGCTGCTGTGCACGTTGACGTTGTCGCCGATGAAGGTCCGCAAGGCCAGTTGGTTCGCCGCGTCCCGGTCGGCGGCGGGAAGACCGTCGAGAGCGCCGATCCGCTGCGGGTACGCGGTCAGGTAAACCTGCCGTTCGTCGTCGGACAACCTGCCCCACCACGCGTTGACCTCCACCGGGCTGCTGCCCGGGGCGGGGATGTCGCCGTCGTCCAGCCCGAGGGCCGCGGCGGCGGCCAGGGCGCCCTGCTGGGCGTTGTTGTACTCCCAGGGCCGCTGCCCAGGAAAAGCCGCCGTCAACTGGGTCAACGCCCGAGCGACCCGGTTGTCGGTCTCGGTGGCCTCGGCGACGATCCGCGCGATGAGGTCCGTGTAGATGGCGGCGTTCTGTTGATCCCTGTCGTGCAGCAGGGCGGCGTCCGGATCGTTCCTGGCCGCCGGCGGCATCGGCCGAGGAGACACCCGTCCGTGGTCGTCGACGGTGAGACCCACACCGCGGGCAGCGTCCACCGCGGCAGCCAGCCGCCGCTGCACATCGGCGAAGTCGTCGGCGGCGGCCCGCAACACACTCGCGGCGGTGCGGGTCTGCAGGCTCGCCACCTCGAACTCGTCGTCGAGCACATCGAGCCGACCCATCGCCGCGTTCGCCGCCGGCCCGGCCCAGCCCGAGGCACGCAACGGCCCGGTCAGCTCGGCACCACACCGCTGTTCCAGATCCGCGCAGGCCCGCGCCAGCTCCGTCCAGGCATGAGCGGCGTACCGCAGTGGAGCGACGTGCGCGTCCCGCAGATCCGCGTACGTGACCATCGGACCCTCACCGGCCGCGAATGTCGAACCGGGCGGCGGACGTGTTGTCGCTGTAGCGGTAATCCCTCGCGCATTCGTCGAACGCCTCGCTCAGCGTCGACAGGTATCCCACGAGCTTTCGCAGATCGTCCTGCCAGGAGACCGCCACCTGCTCCAACGCCGCCCGGGTGCGCCACCCCGGCAGGCCCGCAACCGCCGCCAACGTTTCGCCATCGACATCCGTGGCGCTGCGTCGCAGCGCGTCGCGTAGCTCCACGCATGCGCCGCCTGCCTTCGCCAGCACCTCCGGCTCGACGCGCACTTCCGTCACCTGCTGGCCTCCCCCGCTCGCAAGGTGAACCTACAGTAGTCGCGCGCTCGCAAAAAGCGCCAGCGAGCTCATGCTCCTGGATCGCTCGGCGGAGTCGGTCAGGACAGTCATCGCTCGGTGTGCGCGGCGTGGTATGCGGCCACGACGTCGGCGGGAAGTCGTCCGCGCAACCCGATGGGCCAGCCCTGCTGACGTGCCCAGGATCGCACCGCTGACGGATCCACTGTGGGCAAACCGTCTGGCTGCGCCATGTTTGCAGGCGTAGCCACCTCCCGGGGTTCGACGGAGGAGGCGGACCGGGATGCCGGGGGCGGATCCGGAGGCGTGACTGGTTGGACGTAGGCGACGAGTTCAGCGAAGACCGTCGGGGTGACGATTCTGGTGCCGTACTGGCGGGCCGATCTGGCTTTGGACGTGCCGACGTCGGCGCCATCCGTGACCAGCACCGCGGTCTTGCGGGACACGGCGCCGGTCACCCGGAGGCCAGCGGCCTGTGCCCGCCCCTCCAGCCGGGCGCGCTCCAGTTCGTCGCATCCGGTGAACGCTACGCCCTGTCCGATACGCAGCGGTTCACCGTGCGGCCACGAATCAGGCAACGGACGGCACTCATTGCTCCGCGCCTCGTGCAACGCGGCCGTCGCCTCGTCGAGTACGGCCTTGACGATGCCGTCGGCAAAGCCCAGGACAGCGGCCGTGGCGAGTAGGTCGTTGCGCTCAGCCCGGGTCACCTTGCCGTCCTCGACCGCCTTGTGCGCCAGGGCGAGGAGGAAGCCACGGTGGGCGGCGTCGACCTGCTGGCGGGTCAGCACGTACGTCTTGGCCAACTCGGCCAGCGCGCTGGCCTCGTCGTCGGTCAGGATGCCGTCTTCGAGGGCCTCCGCGAGTAGTTCCACGTATGCGGTCGTGGCCTGCGGCGCTCCCTCTTCCATCACCGACGACAGCGGCAGATCGTCCAGCAGTGCGGCCAGAGTGCCGGGCACTGCCGGTGTGGCCTCGACGCGTGGCGTACGGGGAACGGTGGCGACTGCATTTCGGGGGACCGACGGCCACGCCACGTCAACGGCCTGTAGCGGCAGTTGGGTGTGCTGGTGTCGCGGCTGCCGATGTGGGTGCAGAAACGAGGCAAGCAGCGCCGCGGTCGCGCTGGCATCCCCGAGGGCCGAGTGGGCGTCATTCAGCTCGATGCCGGATGCGTAGCAGCAGTCGGGCAGCCGCCGCCGGCTCAAGTGCGGCAGGTATGACCAGCTCGCATCCAGAGTGCACAGGTACGGGCAGGCGGGCAGCTGCCAGCCGGCTCGGGCGTACTCGGCTCGGAGGAACGCCAGGTCGAAGGGGGCGTTGTGGGCGACCAGGGCGCGGCCTGCCAGCCGGCTCGTGATCTCACCCGCCACGTCGGCGAAGCTCGGTGCGTGCCTGACATCCGCGTTGGTGATGCCGTGGATACGGGTGGCGCCGACGGAGCCGCCCGGGTTGATCAGCGTGGTCCAGGTGTCGACAATCCTGCCGGACATGTCGGTGTTGACCACCGCGATCTCTACCACCCGGTCCCGGCCTGCGGACAATCCCGTGGTCTCGACATCGATCACGGCGAAGCCGATCCCGGCATACAGCTCAACTGCTCGGCTCTGCTGCCTTACTGCCTCAAGGTCCGTGGTCGGCAGTGAGGGCTGTTGCTTACGGCGACGAAATGACTCCAACAGTCCCAAGACTCGTCCTCTCGTCCGGGTCATCACGCGGGGTGGTGCGTCGTCATGCTGACCTGGTGCCGCGCAGGCATGACATCCAAGATCAGGTGATGATGTGGCGACGGTAAGCGGAATTGCTTATCCCGTCGACCGGACGGGTCGAAGACGATTGCAAAGGGACGATGCTCGCCTCCGCTCAGGCAAGCGGTCGTGCCCGGTGGGACCAGCCACTCGTCGGGCGGGCGGGCAACGCTCCACATCGGACGATAGACAACCGCCAGTCTGTTTCTCTCGAACGCTCCCCTCACGTCTGTCGTTCGGTCGGCTTTCGGTCCGTTCTGGCCCAATGGGTCCGTTACGCGTCGCTGTGCGGGAGATTCCGTTCGCTCCAGTCCGCCAGAGGTTGTAGGGCGGCGATCAGCTCTCTGCCGTCGGCGGTGAGGGCGTACGTGATCTGGACCGGGGTGCTTGGAACGACGGTGCGCGCGATGAGCCCGCGCTCCTGAAGCTGTTTGAGCCGCAGCGCCAGTTGTGGATCGGAGATGCCCGGGACGAGAGCCCGGTACTCCTTGAATCGGCGTGCCCCGCGGGCCCCAGCGAGCAGGATCGGCCCGGTCCAACGGGTGCCGATGATGGCGATGGCGCGCAGGATGTGGTGGCAACTGTCCTCGTCGACGGCCGTGCTGGGTGGCAAAGTCACTTCTAAAAGGTAAGCAACTTGGATGCTGTTTGCCAACGCCTGTCGGGAAGCGGGACGCTTTCTCCGACCGACGAGAGGCAAAGGCATCATGACCACACTTTCCGCACCGGCGGCCCGGCGGGTGAATCGGGTCGTCGACCAGGTCGACCTGGGCCCGACGCCCATGTCAGCGCGCAGCACCCTGGCCATCGCCCCCGGCAACGACGCCTGGACCGACCCGTTCCTGCTGATGGGAGAGGAACTGGTCAACCAGCCGGGGTTCGACTGGCATCCGCACCGTGGACTGGAGACCGTGACCCTGGTCCTCGACGGCGCCCTCGAGCACGGCGACTCCCTGGGCAACGCCGGAGTGCTCGGGCCGGGCGATGTGCAGTGGATGACCGCGGGCCGGGGCGTCATCCACCGCGAGGTCGCCGTCCGCGCCGAACACGCTCGCGTGATCCAACTGTGGCTCAACCTGCCGTCGCACCTGAAGTTCGTCCCCACCGGTTACCAGGACCTACGGGCCGGCAGGCAGGCCGTGCATACCGAGCCGGGTGTGCTCGTCCAGGTGATCTCCGGCGAGACCGGGGCCGCACGCGGCCCGGCGGTCAACCAGTGGCCCATCCTCGGTGCGGTGATCACCCTCGATCCGCGCACCGAGTACCGGCAGGTCATCGACGGCGCCGAGCGCGCCTTCGCGTACGTGATCGTGGGGCGGCTGACGATCGGGGGACGCTCGGTGGGCACCGGACAGACCGCCTGGTCCGATCCCGTATCCGGTCAGGGCGACGCGACCACACTGACGCTGACCACCGGCGACGGGGACGAGCGGACCACCGTGTTGCTGTTCGCGGGCCGGCCGATCGGTGAGTCCGTCGTCGCCAGCGGCCCGTTCGTCATGAACACCCGGGCCGAGATCGAACAGGCCTACCGCGACTTCCACTCCGGAAAGTTCGGCAGCATCCCTCGCCATACGCGCCTGCCTGCGGGCAACTGAAGAAACCTGAGGAGTTACGACGATGACGACTGTCCTGGTAGCAGGTGCGACCGGAAGTCTCGGGAGCCTGATCGTGAAGAACCTGCTGGAACGAGGCGCCGATGTCCGGGCCCTGGTCCGTGGGCCCTCGAAGGACAAACTGCCGACCCATCCCCGCCTGACGCCGTACGTCGGCGACCTGACCGACGGCGCCGCCGCGCTCCAGCCGCTCGTCGACGGCGTGGAGGTCGTGGTGTCCGCGGTACAGGGCGGTCCGGAGATCATCATCGACGGGCAGCGGGAACTGCTGCGGGCGGCGGAGCGCGCAGGTGTGCATCGGATGATCCCATCGGACTTCTCGATCAACCTCCACGGTTACGGGTACGGCATCAACGTGCTGTCCGACCTGCGCCGCAGGTTCGCCGACGAGTTCGATTCATCGACTGTCGCGCGTACGTCGGTGTCGATCGGCGCGTTCCCGGAGTACTTCCTCGCCGACGTCCACGAGATCCTCGACCCGGTGGCGGGCACCTTCTCGATATGGGGCGACGGCACCCGCCCGATCGACATCACCACGATCCCGGACACCGCCGCGTACACGGCCGCGATCGCGCTCGACCCCAAGACCGCGGGCCGCGAGGTGCATGTGGTCGGTCAGCAGCTTTCCATGCTGGAACTTCGCAACGAGGTCGAGGCAGCGTCCGGACGCCGGTGGAAATTGGTGCGCAAGGGCACCCTGCGGGACCTACGCGCGGAGATCGCCCGCCGCCAGTTCACGGCGTCCAGCATGTTCGAGTACCTGGCCCTGCAATACCAGATCGCCATGTTCGACGGGACGGCCTCGCTGCGGGACGTCCGCAACGCGGATTATCCGGACGTGCTGCCGACCTCGGTCACCGCCTACCTTGCCGGCTCAGGCGCGGCACACTTCGCGGTGCCGGAAGAGAACTGGCGGCAGGATGAGTGGCCCACCGCGGTCTGAGCGGCTGTCGATGCCCTGAGCGAGCGTGGTTCTCGGATCGCTCAGGGCAGAAGGCTGCGCCCATCTGACGCAGGCTGTCCCGACCACTGGGCTGGCATCCGGAGCTGCGAAGGGGTGTCGCGTATCTGACCTAGGCTCCACTATGGCTGATCGCCCAGTCAACCACAGTGGATATTGACGTAGCATGCCGCGGGTGATGCGCTCATGAGGCCGACGATCGCCGCCGACACCCTGCGCCGGACCCTCACGCAGTACCTGACCACCACCTTCGGGTTGACCGAGGAGGGCGTACGCCAGGGCTTGGAGGGTTTTCTCTCCCACCCGGAGCAGGGCATCTTTCGCGGACCGTACCTGCGGATCCGCACCCCCTTCCGCCCGGCGGACGGTGATTGGCGGGCGTGCCTGGACTGGGCGCCGGAAGACTTCACCCCCTACCGGCACCAGGCCAAGGCGTTCGCCCGCCTGTCGACCAGGGGAAAGGCCGCCGAGCCGACGCTGATCACCACCGGCACCGGCTCCGGCAAGACCGAGTCGTTCCTGATCCCCGTCCTGGATCACTGCCGCCGGCGCAGGCAGCAGGGACGGGCCGGCGTCAAGGCGATCCTGCTCTACCCGATGAACGCCCTGGCCACCGACCAGACCCAGCGCATCAACGAACTGCTCACCAAGGACCCGGCGCTGGCCGAGGTCACCGCCGGCCTCTACATCGGCGACGTCTCGGAGATCGAGTACTCGCGCGTGATGAACCGGCGCTCGGAGATGCGCCGCACCCCGCCGGACATCCTGATCACCAACTACAAGATGCTCGACCTGCTGCTTCAGCGCGCCGACGACCTGCCGCTGTGGGAGGGCGCCGAGCCGGCGTACGTGGTGCTCGACGAGTTCCACACCTACGACGGCGCGCAAGGCACCGACGTGGCGATGCTGCTGCGCCGGCTGGCCGCCGCGCTCGGCCTGGCCGAGCCGGACCGCCCGCTGGGGCCGATCTGCCCGGTGGCCACCTCCGCCACCCTCGGCGAAGGCGGCGGCCGGGACGGCCGGACCGCCATCCGGGAGGTCGCCGAGCAGGTCTTCGGCATCGCGTTCGACCCGGACTCCCTGGTGGGGGAGGAGCGCTACGAGCCCGGCGAGTTCATGGCCGGACAGGATTTCAGCCTGCCGCTGCCCAGCCCCGAGCAGATCGCCGCCGTCGACGGCCGGGATCCGGCGAAGATGATGGCCGAGGTCGCCGAGTTGGTGCTCGGCGAGGACTGCCTCGGCAAGCCGAAGCAACTCGGGCAGCTGCTGCTCAAGCATCCGCTGACCAAGGCGGTGCTCGACTCGCTCGGCCCGGCCCCGCGCACCTTCGACGAGATCATCGACGTGCTGCCGCGCAAGAACGCCACCGGCTGGGGCAGCGCGATGAAGAGCCGACCCGAGACCACCGCGAAAGCCCTGGCCCGATTCGTCGGGCTGCTGTCCATGGCCCGCAACCCGCACGATCCGCGCAGACCACTGCTCAACATCGAAACCCACCTGTGGGTACGCGCCGTCTCCCGGCTGCTGCGCGGCACCTCCCACCAGGCCACCTTCGGCTGGTACGGCGAAGCGCCCCGCGAGCTGGACCCCTACGCCACCGAGCGCGACACGGTCATCGCCGACAACCGTCACCTGCGGCTGCCGGCCGTCTACTGCCGGCACTGCGGACGCTCCGGCTGGATGGCGCTGTCGCCGGAAAAGGACCCGCAGGAGCTGGAGACCGACCCGGACAAGATCTACCGGGCCAGCGTCGGGCGGGACAAGCGCCGGGTGCGGGCGCTGATCGCGGCCACCGACGACGAGATCCGGCAGCGGGTGAGTGGCCTGCTGGTGCTGGAGTACGGCCGCCGGGTGCGCCCCTACGACGAGCAACGCGACCGGACGTCGGGCGACGACGAGATCGTGGTGCTCGGTGACCTGCTCGGCATCGACGCGGCCGAGAAGGACCGCTGCCCCTCCTGCCAGCTCGACCATGGCATCCGCTTCCTCGGTGCCGGCCTGGCCACTCTCGCGTCGGTGGCCATCACCCAGCTCTTCACCGGCGGTGAGCTGGACCGGGCGGAACGGAAGACGTTGCTCTTCAACGACTCCGTCCAGGACGCGGCACACCGGGCCGGGTTCGTCGCCAACCGGTCGTACGCCTTCTCGCTGCGTTCGCTGCTGGCCGACCAGCTCACCCCCGGCCAGCCCGTCGGGCTGGACGACCTGGTCGTGCAGATGGTCGCGGAGGCAGCCCGGCCGGAGATCCTCTCCACCGTCGTACCGCCGGACCTGCACGGCCAGCCGGGCGTGGACGGCCTGCTCGCCGGGGACGAGACCGGCAGCCGGCAGACCTGGTCGCTGATCGGCGAACGGCTCGTCTTCGCCACGTTGCTGGAGGCCGGGTTGCGCTCCCGGCAGGGCCGCACCCTGGAGTTGACCCGGACCGTGGCCGTCGAGGTGGCGCTCGACGACCCGGCGACGGCGATCGCGCTCTGCCGCGACGTGCAGCTCACCGGCCCCGGCCAGCTCGACGGCGCGGCACCCGACGACGCCCGCTACCTGGCCTTCCTGCGCGGCCTGCTGGAACGGCTGCGCATCCGGGGCGCGGTCTACCACGAGTGGCTGGTGCCGTACCTGCGGCGCGGCGGCACCCGGTGGCAGGTGTGGGGTGGCCGTCCCGCCGGCATGCCCGCCTTCCCCCGAGGCGTCTCCGCGCCCGCCTTCCTGCTGGCGACCCCGAAATCCCGCTCCGAGTTCGACGCGATCACCGCCCGCGGCAACTGGTACCAGGACTGGACCGCCCGCTGCCTCGGCCTGGACCTGGGCGAGGCCGCCGGCTACCTGAGCCGGCTGATGCCGGCCCTGGCCGCTGCCGGCATCGTCGCCACCGGCGACACCGAGGACGGCAACACCGTGTACGGGCTGCTCCCCGGTCACCTGCGGGTCACCCGCCTCGACGACACCGCCGCCGTCGCGGCCGGCGTCGGCTGCGACACCTGCCAGTGGCAGCAGACCGAGCATCCCGACCGGGTCGCCGACTGGGACGGCCAGCCGTGCCGGCAGTACCGCTGCCGTGGTCGCCTCCGACCCGCACCCGACGACACCGCGCCGCACGACTACTACCGGCGGCTCTACCTGGAGAGCGACGTCTTCCGGGTGGTGACCGGCGAGCACACCGGCATGCTCACCCGGCCCCAGCGGGAAAAGGTCGAGCAGCAGTTCCGTGACGGCAGCCGCTACACCGACCCGAACGTCCTCTCCTGCACCCCGACGCTGGAGATGGGCATCGACATCGGCGCGCTCTCCGCGGTGGTGCTGGCGTCGCTGCCGCACGGGCCCGCCAACTACGTCCAGCGGGCCGGTCGCGCCGGCCGCAAGAGCGGCAACGCGCTCGTGCTCACCCTGGTCGGTCGCACCGAACGGGACCGCTACTACCTCACCGAGCCGCGCGACATGATCGCCGGGCAGATCGTGCCACCCGGCTGCTTCCTCTCCGCCGTGGAGATCCTGCGCCGGCAGTACCTCGCCCACCTGATCGACCTGGCCGCCCGCGGCCACCTGCCCGGTGTGCTGCCGATGCCCCGCCGGGCGCACGTCCTCTTCGGCCCGAGCGGCTGGCTGGCCCACCTCGCCGAGGCCGGTCGCCGCGACGGGGCACGCCTGGTCGAGGACTTCCTGGCCCTCTTCGGCGACAAGATCCTGCGGACCGCCGCCGATCAACTGCGCGAGTTCGCCGTCGACGGCGTCGTCCACCGGGTCAAGGAGGCCGACGAGCACTGGGAGCTGCGCCTGGCCGATCTGCGGCGCCGGCTCCAGGAGATCGCCGCCGCCCGGGGCGCGCTGGTGGCCAGCGACCCGGACCACGCCCGCGAGCTGAAGATGCTCAAGGCGGAGGAGGCCGCCGCACGACGCCGGCTGCGGGAGATCAGCGGCGCCGCCGCGCACGGCACCCTGGTCGAGTTCGGACTGCTGCCCAACTACGCCCTCACCGACACCCGCACCGACCTCGAGGCCACCCTCACCTGGGAGGAACAGGTCAACGGCGACCGCCGCTTCCACAGCGAGCTGCGCGAGTACGCCCGCCCCGCCCGTCAGGCGCTGGTGGAGATCGTCCCCGGTAACAGCTACTACGTGCGGGGCTACCAGCATGAGATCTCCGGCTTGGAGGTCGGCCCGGCCGATCGGCCCGCGTACGAGCAGTGGCGGGTCTGCGCCCAGTGCGGCTACGTCCGCACCCACCTGGCACAGGAGGACACCAGCCCCTGCCCGCGCTGCGAGGACCGGGGCATCGCCGATCACGGGCGACTCTTCCAGGTCCTCCAGCCGAGCCGCGTCTACAGCCGCGACAAGCGCGACGACGCGCGCATCCGCGACGACAGTGACGACCGTACGCGCCGCTTCTACGCCACCACGGTCGCGGTCGACATCGACCCGGCGAAGGTCGACTCGTCCTGGCGGCACGCCCACGAGACCTTCGGTGTCGACTACAGCCGGCACGCCATGATCCGCCACTTCAACCTGGGCGCCCAACGTTTCGACCGGGCCGCCGAGGTGTTCGCCGGCGAGGAGGTGCGGATCAACCGCTTCCACACCTGCACCTCGTGCGGCGGCACCACCGTCGACGGCGCTCCGGCGATCAGCCAGCAACTCGCCGCGCAGGCGTCCGGGGCGACGGTGGTGCAGGGCGCCGAGCACCACCGGCCCTGGTGCCCGTACCGGCGTTCGCCGGCCGCGCCGGACGCCCACGTCGACCTGATCCTCGCCCACGAGCTGGAGACCGAGGCGCTGCGCATCCTGATCCCGGCGGCGACCGCGCTGGTGGCGGAGCGGGTCGTCTCCCTCGCCGCGGCGATCCGGCTCGGCATCGCCGCCCAGTACGGTGGCGACCCGGCGCACCTTCAAGCAGTCTCGGCCACCATGCCGGACGGGCAGAGCGACGGCACGCGCAACTTCGTCGTGGTCTTCGACACCCAGCCGCAGGGCACCGGATACCTGCACCGGCTCGCCGAACCGGACGAGTTCCGCCGCGTGCTGGAACTGGCCCGGCAGCGGATCGCCAACTGCGAGTGCCGCCGCCAGGCCAAGCCCGTCTGCCACCGCTGCCTGCTGCGCTACGCCCGTAACGAGCAGTTCGCCCTGATGAGCCGCGACGAGGCGCTGGGCATGCTGGACAAGCTCCTGGACAGCTGGAATGTGGAGAAGGGCACCCGCACCGACGAGATCTCGCTGATCCACCAGGTGGAGAGCGAGCTGGAAATGCGTTTCCTCACCAAGCTGCTGGCCCTCGGCGCCACGCCGAACTCCGGCCTGCGGGTCGAGAAGCGCACCGACCACGACGGCGCCCGCATCGCTGATCTCCGGTTCGTCACCGACGGCGGGCAGAACGTCACCCACTGGCAGATGAAGCTCCAGAACACCGTCCAGGGCACCCGACCGGACGTGCACTTCACACGCCTCGACGCGCCGTCGCCCGAGGTCGCCGTCTACCTCGACGGCTTCAAGTACCACGCCTCCAGCCAGTACAACCGGCTCGCCGACGACGCCGAGAAACGGGCCAGGCTGCGCGCCCACGGCTACCTGGTCTTCGCCGCCACCTGGGACGACGTGGCGACGTGGGGCAACGCGGAGCGGCCCGGTCGCTGGTTGCCGTACGGCGGCATCAGCCGGCAGACCGCCCGCGAGCGGTACCGCACCTTCCTGCCGGGCGCCGACCCGGACGAACTGGAGACGACGGTCTGGGCCAACCCGATCGAGCAACTGCTGCGCTTCCTCGCCGAGCCCGACCTGCACCGCTGGCAGCGGCGGGCCGAGGCCGTCCTCGCCGGTCTGCTCCCGCAGGCCCGGGAGAACAGCCGCTGTGACTCCGGCGGCGTCGCCGACCGGCTCCTCGCGGCGCTGCGTGGCGAGCCACTGCCGCCACCCGCCGCCCAAGGAAAGATCATGGTCGTGCGGGCCCGCGACGCCGCCGACTGTACCCTGGCGCTCCTCGTTGACGGCCGCAACAAGCCGCTGCCGACATGGTCGGCGCTGGCGGTGCTCGACGACCTGCCAGCGGCGGTCGCCGCAGACGGGCACAAGCAGCGCTGGGCGGGCTGGTTGGCGTGGGGCAACGTCATCCAGTTCCTGGCCGAGGGAGGCGGCGACGCCGGACAGCTCGTGGTCTCCAGCCTCGACACGTTCGAACCGGCGTCGATGGCCGTCGCCGAGGGCACCGGGCTCTCCCTGACCCGACGCGCCCTGCCGCTGGACGAGGAGACGGCGACCTGGCTCGGTGCGGTCACCCAGCCGACCCCGGCGCAGCCGGTGCAGGAGGGCTCGCCCTGGGGCGACGTGCTGCGTTACGTGGATCCCGACGAGGGCACCCTGGAGGGTCTGGTCCAGCAGTTGGCCGAGCGGGACCTGCCGCTGCCGGTCGTCGGTTACGAACTCGGGGACCAGGGCTGGCAGGCGGAACTGGCCTGGCCCGAGCGGCGGATCGCCATCGTGCTCAGCGGGTCGCCGGACGATCCGGAGATCGAGGACCGGGATCGGGCGTACGCCGAGGCGGGCTGGCGTGCCGGAACTGCGCGGCAATGGTCGGTGGACGAGTTGGCGGCGCGGCTGTCCGCGACGAGTGGGGGAGCAGACCGATGAAGACCGGAGCGATGCTGCGGATGCTCGATCGGGCCGACAGGGAGGTGATGAAGCTGAGCCGCGCGGACAAGGGGGCGGTCTACGAGTTCACCCACAAGTTCCGCCACAACCCGGACAACCCGGGCCTCCATCTCAAGTCACTCCACGGCGACTCGCGGCTGATGTCCGCGCGGATCAACCGGGATTACCGCGCGCTGCTGCTGAACGTCGCCGAGCGGGACTTCCTGCTCGTCGCGGTCAAGCACCGCAGCGAGGTGTACGACGACCTGAGCCGGTACGCGTACCGCATCAACCGGGTCACCGGCGGTATCGAAGTCATCGACCTGGCGCCGGTCGGCGACAGCATCGTCGGCCGGGTCGTCTCCGCGGATTCGTCCGTGGCCGTCCCTGCGGTGGCTGATCCGTCGGTGGTCGAGCCGCGGCCGAGGTCACAACCGATCTTTGGCCACTACTCCGACGCCCAACTCCTGGAACTGGGCGTCGCCGAGCCGCTGCTACCGCAGATCCGCGCCCTGACCACCGAGGCGGAACTGCTGGAGCTGCTCGACCGGGCACCGCAGCTCACCACCGACGTGCTCTTCGCCCTCTTCGACGGCAAGACCTACGAAGAGGTACGCGCCCAGGTCACCGACCCGGTCCGGGCCGAGGAACCGATCGACCCGGAGGACTTCGAGGCCGCAGTGGCCCGGCCGGCCACCCAGGTGACCTCCGACGACGAAGCCCTGCAGGCGATGCTTGTCGAGTCCTTCGGACGGTGGCAGATCTTCCTGCACCCCACCCAGCGCAAGCTGGTGGAGCGGCGGTACAACGGCCCCGCCCGGGTCGGTGGCGGACCGGGCACCGGAAAGACCATCGTGGCCCTGCACCGCGTGGCGTACCTCGCCCGGCAGTTGCCGCCCGGCACAGACAAACCCATCCTGCTCACCACCTTCAACCGGAACCTCGCGGCCGACCTGCGCACCCGTCTCATGGCACTCGGCGGCGAGGAACTCGTCGCCCGGGTCGACATCGTCAACATCGACCGGCTGGCCAGCCGGGTCGTCTCGGAGGCCAGGGCCGGCGGTGGGCGGCGGGTCGTCAACGACAACGACGTGCCGCAGCTGTGGGCCGACTTCCTGATCGAGACCGGCGACGCGGGCTGGGACGCCGACTTCCTGGCCGCCGAATGGACCCAGGTGATCCTCGGCCAGGTACTCAACTCCCGAACCGACTACTTCAAGGCCCGGCGCCCAAACCGCGGACGCAGCCTCAACCGGATGGAACGCGACCAGATCTGGCGGCTCGCCGAGCGGTTCACCACCTGGTTGGAAGGACAGGGCATCTGGACGTGGCGACAGATCGCCGAACGCGCCGCCCGACTCGAGATGGACCGTGCCGCCGCCAGCTCGGCAGAGTCCTCCGGCAGTCGCCATCGCCCCCGCTACCGCCACGTGGTGGTGGACGAGGCGCAGGACCTCAGCGCGGCCCACTGGAAGATGCTGCGGGCGATGGTCGCCTCCGGCCCGGACGACATGTTCCTCACCGGCGACACCCACCAGCGGATCTACGACAACCACGTGACGCTGAGCAGCCTCGGCATCAACATTCGTGGCCGGTCCTCGCGGCTGACGCTGAGCTACCGCACCACCCGTCAGATCCTCGCCGACGCACTACAGATCATGACCGGTGAGGTCTACGACGACCTGGACGGCGGCGAGGAAGATCTGGCCGGCTACCGTTCGTTGCTGCGTGGTGGCCAGCCCTCCTTCCGAGGCGCGGCGACGTGGGCGCAGGAGCGCGATCTTCTCGCCGAGCAGGTGCGCGCCTGGGGCAACCCGATCGACGGTTCGGTGGCGCTCTGCGTACCGACCAGGGAGTTCGCGGCCGACGTGATCGCGCGCCTGGAAGCCGACGGCCTGCCGGCCGTGGAGATCGGCCCCGACGGCCCGAAGCAGCCTGACGGTATCCACGTCGGCACCATGCACCGGTTCAAGGGCCTTGAATACCAACGGATGATCATCGCCGGGGTCAGCGATGGGCTGGTACCCCGGCAGTTGATCAGCCGCTACCGGGACACCGACCCCAAGCGCTACCAGCGCGAACGCCAGCGAGACCGGTCGTTGCTCTTCGTCGCGGCGACCCGTGCTCGCGACGAGCTGGTGGTGTCCTGGCACGGCACGCCCAGCCCGTTTCTCACCAGCCGGCTCGTGCAACGCCAGTTACCGTGACAGCCGGCCCCTGCCGGCCGGCGCCCCTGCCCTGGGGGCCGGCGGGCGACGCCGCGGGGCCGGCGGGCGACAAGGGGAGGCCAGGGTTGCAGGCACGGGACCGCATCGGCGACCGGTACGAGTTGACGTATCCGATCGGACGCGGCGGGATGGGACAGGTCTGGGCGGGCTACGACGAGCGGCTCGACCGGCCGGTGGCCGTCAAGTTCCTCCGGCAGCTGGAGGTGCCGGAGGATGAGCGGGACATCGCGGTCAAGCGGTTTCGGCGGGAAGCACGTGCCACCGCCCGGCTCGACCATCCCGGCGTGCCGGTGGTGTACGACCTCGGCGAGCACGGTGACGACCTCTACCTGGTCATGCAGCTGGTCCGGGGAATCGTCCTCGGTGACCACATCGCCGAGCAGGAGCGGCTGCCGGTGCGCGAGGCGGCATCGATCGCCGCGCAGATCTGTTCCGTGCTCGCCGCCGCCCATGGCGCGTCCCTCGTGCATCGGGACCTGAAGCCGCAGAATCTTATGATCACTTCCAGCGGCGCGGTGAAGGTCCTGGATTTCGGCGTTGCCGCGCTGCTCGGGCCGGCCGACGCGTCCCGTCTCACCACCACCGGCCGTACCCTCGGCACGCCCGCCTACATCGCTCCCGAACAGGCCGCCGGCGACCTGGTCGGACCGGCTGCCGACCTCTACGCCCTGGGCTGCGTCCTCTACGAGATGCTCACCGGCAGGCCGCCCTACGAGGCGGCCAACGCGCCCGAGATGCTGCGCCGGCACATGCACTCGCCGATCCCCGTCGTCACCGAACATCGGCCCGACGTGCCGGACGATCTGGCGCACCTCCTGTTCTGCCTGCTCGCCAAGGAGCCCGCCGAGCGGCCGCCGTCGGCCGCCCAGGTCGAGAAGCTGCTTGTGCCCTTCGCTGACGAGGACGCCCCGAACGCGTCACTGCCGGCCGTACCCGTACCCGTGCCGGCCCGGCCTGCGTCGTCGGCGGCCGGCCCTGCGCCGGTGCGGTTGTCGCCGCAGCAACTGAGCGAGGCGCGTGCGCAGGCACAGCAGCTCGCCGAGCACGAACGCTTCGTCCAGGCGGCCGAGCTGTTGGGGCGCATCCTCCGCGCAGCCGGTGGGCAGCCCCACGCCGCCGAGACCGTCGCCCTCCGGATGGACATCGCCAACCTGCACCTGCTCGCCGGCGACTTCAGGCGAGCGTGCCAGGAGTTCGAGGCGCTGGCGGACGACCTGGATCAGGCGGGGACCGATGCCGACCTCGCCGACGAGTGCCGGCAGCACGCGACGATCTGCCGGCAGGAGCTCGCCGATCCAACCTTGTCAACCGCCGCCGCTGTTCCTTCCTCGCGGCGCTGATCAACGGGGAGGAGGGTGCGTGGCGGCCGGTGCTGGCCCGAGTCGCCGCGCTACCCGCGCCGACCGCCTGACGTCATCGCTGCGCACGATGGGCTGTTCGCCTTTAGTCTTGGGCATGCTCGAAGCCGGCAGCCGCATGCGCGGCCAACCACCTCCACCGGCCGTCGTCTTCGAAGCGCTCACCGAGCCCGACCGCGACCCAGCGCGTCCCTGGCTGCGGCTACTCGACGACGAGCAATCGCCGCAGATCCTGCACGCCGAGCACCCGCGCCTGGTCGTATGGTCGTCGCTGTGGCCCAGGCGACCGGACGCTCAGGTGCGTTTCGACCTGCTGCCCGACGGGAGCGAAGGCACGCAGCTGCGCTGGACGCTGCTGGTCGCCGAGCCATTGCCCGACCCGTCGCTGCTGGGACACCTGCGCAAGCGGCTCAACGAACTGATCAACGCGAACCTGCGCTACACATTCGGCCAGTAGGCAGGCCCGCAGCTTTGGTGGGAACGAGCCGCTACGGTTGACTTCCGCCACCCCGCTCATGGACGACGGCTCCACCTTGCGGATGCTGGGAGTGCTGGCGCGGGTCCCCGACATGTTGCCGGCCCGCCGGGGCGCTTCTCTCTGGCCGGAAACGTCCCGGCCGATGCAGCCAGGGCGCAGCCCTGGGCACCGCCGCGACAAGGGCGACCGCGAGCGCCGCGATGAACGCTTGGCCGATCCGGCCGAGCGTGACCCCCGGAGCGGTGTCCAGCACGTAGTTGGCATAGCCGTTCGCCACCGCGTCGCTGGCGAGCACGACGCAGCCGAGCAACAGCCCTTCGATCCGACGCAGCGCCAGTAACAGCGCCGCGAGCGGGTCGAACACGGTCAGCAAGGCGAAGTACCACATCAGCCAGATGGGCGTGGACGGGTTTGGGCCACCCGGCCGGACCCCGAGCAGGTCGCCCAGGTGAACGATCCCCCCGTACGCGAAGACACCGACAGAGGTGAACACCACAACCTGAACCCACTTGGGCACGCCGGCCCACCGCCGGAGCGATGTTTGTGTCGCCGCCACTGGCCTCCCTTCAGTCGGGCAGTGGCCCGTTCGCGCCGCATCGATGCTAACGCGGCGTGGTCGCGCCACGCCCTGCTACCGCTGCCTCGCGCCGGAGCCTGTCGAGCTGAACCGTTGGTGCTGTCACGCCGATGGGGCCTCACTCCCACGACGAGCCGCCGGTCGCCCGATTCGTTTGTGCTGTCAGGTCGACAGGAGCAGCGCGCCTTCGGCAGCAGCGGCCGGAACGCCGTGGGTCAGGATTCCTGAACCGGGGCGTGCCCTGGCCCGTGCTGCATGTCGAAGTCGGGCGGTTGGCTCCGTCCTAGCCGGTGACAGAGCCGCTCCGCCGTGCAGGTGGAGTGGCGGACGACGACCGGTAGGAGGATTCGGGTGCGGAAGGTGATCGAGAACGTACGGGGTGCGGGCGGCTACCTGCTGGGGCGCGGCACGTACGAAATTTTCGCTGCTCATTGGCCGAACGCGCCGCAGGAGCAGCAGGTGCTCGCCGAGCCCCTGAACACGTTGCCCAAGTTTGTCGCCTCGGCGACCCTCGCCGAGCCGCTCGGCTGGCCGAACTCGATGCTGCTGGCAGGCGACATCGGTGCGGCGGTGCGCAGGCTGAAGGCGAAGCCGGGGCGGGACCTGCATGTCATCGGCAGCCCCGGGCTCGTCCAGACCCTG
Source organism: Micromonospora qiuiae (assembly GCF_016863555.1). Lineage (GTDB taxonomy): Bacteria > Actinomycetota > Actinomycetes > Mycobacteriales > Micromonosporaceae > Micromonospora > Micromonospora qiuiae. Next base: position 64,634 of record NZ_BOPC01000032.1, read on the forward strand.
CTGGCCCTGGATCTGGTGGACGAGCTCCGGCTGATGATCGATCCGGTGCTGGTGGGAGGCGGCAAGCGCCTCTTCCGCGAGGACAACGCACACCGACCGCTGCGGCTGGTCGACAGCCAGGTGACCAGCACGGGCGCGATCATTGCGACGTACGCCGCCGACGGCCAGCGGCGGCGCCGTGCCACCGCCGCCCCGGCCAACGCGACCGGTCAGGGCTCGATGGCTGCCACGGAACACGAGGAGTGACAATGCCGAAGTATCTTCTGCTCAAGCGCTACACGGGTGGGCCGGAGCACCATCCGAACTTCGTGCCGATGAGCGAGTGGACCGAGGACGAGATCACCGCGCACATGGCGTTCCAGCGTCACGTGGGCGAGCTGCTGCGCAAGCGGGGCGAGTTCGTCGATGTGCAGGCGCTGAGCCCAGAAGGGACGTACGTCCGCTACGGCGGGCCGGGCGCGGCCCCGGTGACCACGGATGGTCCGTTTCCGGAGACCAAGGAACTCGCCGCCGGCTGGTTCATGATCGACGTCGAGTCCGAAGCGCGGGCGTACGAGGTTGCGGCGTACCTGTCGTCCGCGCCGGGTAAGGGCGGGCAACCGCTCTACGAGTGGATCGAGGTGCGGCCGGTGATGAGCGGCGCCCCGGCCGCGGTGGAATGAACGAGGACGTCGTACGCGTCCTCGCGCCGCAGGTGCTCGGCGTCCTCGTCCGTCGCGGGAACGACTTCGCGGCGGCCGAGGATGCCGTGCAGGATGCGCTGTTGGAAGCGTATCGGTCCTGGGGCGACGCGCCTCCCGGCGAACCGTTGGGTTGGCTGCTCACCGTCGCCGGCCGCAAGCTGATCGACGCTCGGCGGTCCGAGGCGGCGCGGCGGCGGCGCGAGGACACGCTGAACCACGAGCCTGAGCCCGGACCGGCCGAGCAGGCCGACGACACGTTGCTGCTGCTGTTCCTGTGCTGCCATCCGGCGCTGAGCCCGGCGTCGGCGATCGCGCTCACGCTGCGCGCCGTCGGTGGGCTGACCACCAGAGAGATCGCCGACGCGTTCCTGGTGCCGGAGTCGACGATGGCGCAGCGCATCAGCCGCGCGAAACGAACGGTCAGCGGTCAGCCGTTCGTGCAGCCCAGCGACGTCGCGGTCGTGCTGCGCGTGCTGTATCTGATGTTCAACGAGGGCTATTCCGGCCGGGTCGACCTGTCCGCCGAGGCCATCCGCCTCACCCGCCAGCTGGCGCGCGCCTGCGATGAGCCTGAGGTCGCCGGGCTGCTCGCGCTGATGCTGCTGCACCACGCCCGCCGCGCCGCGCGTACCGACGAACACGGCAGCCTCATTCCCCTTGACAAGCAGGATCGCACCCGGTGGAACGAGGCCGAGATCGCCGAAGGCGTGGGCATCTTGCAGGCGGCCCTGGCCCGCGACCGGCGCGGCGAGTACCAGCTCCAGGCCGCCATCGCCGCGCTGCACGACGGCGCCCGCACCGCTGAGGAAACCGACTGGACACAGATTCTCGCCTGGTACGACGAACTCCTCGACCTCACCGACAGTCCGGTGGCCGCGCTCAGCCGCGCAGTCGCCGTCGGCGAAGTCGACGGCCCCTTCGCCGGTCTGAGCGCCGTCGAGAAACTTGCGGCGCGGCTCGGCGACCATCACCGGCTCGACGCGGTGCGGGCCCGCTTGCACGAGCGGGCGGGACACCTCGACGTCGCCGCCGAGCACTACCACCGCGCGGCGGCCAGGGCGCGTAACACCGCCGAGCGGGACTACCTCACCAAGCAAGCGGCCCGATTGCGGCACGAAAGCCGCGCTGGTGAGGGCCGCCGCGCAGGCGCCGCGCCTGCTGTTCGCCAAGCGCCTCATGGCCACCGACAGGCCGCAACCGTCCTGACATGAACCCTGAGGGTTCAGGAGTCGACCAGCAGCTCGTTCGCCCTGTCCAGGACGATGCCCAGGACACGGCCCGCGGTGGCCAGATCCTCGGCCGGCAGGTCGCCCCACAGTCGCTGGGTGATCGGGCCGATCGCGGTGCGGAGGTTCGTCCAGCGCGCCTGCCCTTCGTCGGTGACCTGGACGCGGCCGTCGCCGCCGTCGCGCAGGAACCCTGCGGCGGTCAACTCGGTGACGCGTTCGGCCACCGCCGCCGGGCTGAACTGGGTGGCAGCGCTGATGCGGCGAATGAGCTCGGCCCGGTCGATGTTTTCGCCGCTGACCACGATCAGCGTGAGGGTCACCCACTGGGCTTCGGTGATGCCTGTCCCGGCGAGCTGCCGGTCCAGGATCGCGTTGAGCGCCTTCTCGGTCTGGCCGATGAGCGCGGTGCCGAAGGCAGGCGTAGTGGTCGTCACGGTGACCTCCAAACTCGTTCGTTACGATAACGTTTATCGCTCTAACGTTTGTGATGGGAGCGAACGTACATCGTTAGCCCGACTAACGCAACGGGGTATGATCGGCGTCATGACCAGCAGAGCCGAAGCCGCGCACATGCCCGACCACGGCGGCATGAAGACGCCGGACAGGCTGCGCCGACGTGCCAGCCGCCTGCTGTCACAACTGACCGCCCAGTCGGATCGGCTGGTGACCGAAGGGCTGGCCAAGGCCGACGCCCGCAGGTGGCACTACGCTGTGCTCGCCTCGTTGCAGGAGTACGGCCCGGGCAGCCAGGCGACGTTGAGCCGACGTGCCGGCATCTACCGCAGCGACATGGTGGGCGTCCTCAACGAACTGGCGGAGCGCGGCCTCGTCGAGCGGGCGCCGGATCCCGGTGACCGCCGCCGCAACGTCATCACGATCACCATCCAGGGCCGCCGGCATCTGCGCCGCCTCGACAAGGTCCTGGACGACCTTCACGAGAAGCTACTCGCCCCGCTGCTCCCCGCCGAACGCGACCAGTTCGTGCAACTACTCACCCGCCTACTGGACCACCACTCGCCGTAATGAAAATTATCAGACTTCGATGTATTTGCGGTCTTGACCTGGTGCATCCCGACAAGACTGCACTACCGTCGCGGCATGGTCTCGCGTAGATCGGTTCTGCGGACGGTGCCGCTCGCAGCAGCCGCCCTCACCGCCGCCCCAGGTAAATCCCGTTGGCTCGGCCGGTCGGCCACAACAACGGATCCGGTACGCGTACCCCCTGATCCTGCCGCGATGGGTGCCGCCGCGACCGCGGTACGCGGCTTCACGGCCGACCTCTACCGCGCGTTGGCGTCGACCCGTGCCAGCGGCAACGTGGTGTGCGCGCCGTACTCGGTCGGGCTCGCGCTCGCGATGACCAGGGCGGGTGCCGGCTCGACCACGGCGGACGAAATGGATGCGGTGCTCCACGCGCCAAATCCACGACCCGGCGCGCTCGACAGCGGGCTCAACACGATCGATCAGGTGCTCGCCGACCGGTACCAGGACGGCGACGGAATCGCGCGGCCTCTGCTGACCACCGCCAACGCCCTGTGGACGCGACTCGACCTGGGCCTGCGGCCCGGCTTCCAGGACACTTTGGCCGGCTACTACGGTGCCGCGCCGCACCCGGTCGACTTCCGCGGCGCGCCGGAGGCGACCCGCCAGCAGATCAACACCTGGGTGTCCGACCGGACCAACGCGAAGATCCCGGAACTGTTGCCGTCCGGCGTCGTGGGCGCCGACACCAGCCTGATCCTCACCAACACGACCTACCTCAAGGCGGCCTGGAGGTATCCGTTCAACGCCATGGCCACGGCGACGGCGCCGTTCACCCGGGATGACGGCAGCGTTGTCGACGTTGCGATGATGCGCGGCCCGTTCGACGCGATGGGTTACCTGGAGGGCGACGGGTGGCGTGCGGTCGACGTGCCGTTCGCGGGCGACGGTCTGGGCATGGCCATCGTCATGCCGACCCGGGACGACCTCGCCGCGGTCGAGGCCAACCTCGACGTGGCGTGGCTGGGCGCGTTGCTGGCCGGGTTCCGGATCGCCACCGTCGAGCTGCGCCTGCCTCGGTGGGCGTTCCGCCTGCCGGCCGAGCTGGCTGCCGTGCTGAGTAGCCTCGGCATGCCCACGGCATTCACGTCGCAGGCTGACTTCACCGCCATGAGCACCGATCCGGCCCTGTGCATCGACGACGTGATGCACGAGACGTTCATCGCGGTGGACGAGAAGGGCACCGAGGCGGCAGCCGGATCGGCTGTCATCGTCCGGCCGCCGTCGGTCCCGCAGGGGCCGCAGTTCTTCGTGAACCGGCCGTTCCTGTACGTCATCCACGATTGGTTCACCGGCGTACCGCTGTTTCTCGGCCGGGTCCACGACCCGCTGGTCACCGGCCCGTAGCAGCTTCCAGCGAACTCAGCGAGCTGGGCGAGCATGTCCGCCGGCACCCGGTAGTCGATGAAGGACTCGACCGAATCGGTGTGCGACGTAGGGAATTCGTGGGCGTAGAAGTCGCGCGAGGCGACCATACGCTTCCAGGGGCCGACATCGTGCCAGACGAGCAGCGACTCGGTCGCTTCGTGTGGCTCGCCGTACGCGTCGATGACCAGCCGAGCTGCCTCACGGGATTCTTCCGGCCAGCCGTTGACGATCTCTGTTCCGCGTGCGCCACCCACCAGGTCATCCTTCGCTAGACGTCGATAGAACCCTCACCTGTCTTGGACAGCCCTTCCCGCCCACTACGTCGGTAAACCTCCAAGACCGGTAGTGCGGCGACCAATCGTCGCGGCAGGACGCGATCGTCCAAGGCAGCGAACTCGGAGGCGCTTGTCTGGTTGAGCGTCATGTCACTGTGAAATATTCATGTCCCTGTGACATCACGCTCTCGGAGCGAAGCGCAGCTTGCCAGCGCCCGTTCGCCGACACCCTCGCCGGGTGAGGCAGAAAAACCGGTCCGGCGGCGCGTAGAAGCTTTCGTGCGGTCGGCCGGTCTCCTTGATCGACTCCGTTTCGTCGGTATGGCGGTCTCCGATCGGCCGGGACACCGCCATCGCGGCGGAACGGCGAGCGGCGATGATCAAGGTCGCCCGATTCGTTTGTGCTGTCAGGTCGACAGAAGCAGTGCGCCCTCGTCACTCGGCCAGCCTCGGCGGGCCGGGACAACATCCCGACCCGCCGGGACAGCTGTCCCTGGTGCTCGGGTCTGCCGCCCGAACAGACTTCCCACGCGAAACGGCCGCTGCCGGCGCTCCGGCGGATGGCACGCCTCTGCACGAGGCGCGACGAGGAATCGAGGTTCGATGCGAGTACGAAGAAATGCGGCGCTCCTGAGTGCCGTCGTGACCGGATGGGCCATGGCCCTGGTGATGGCGCAGCCGGCGTCCGCAGCACCCAACTGTGACGTGCCTACGCCGCCGCCGATCTGCGATTTCGAGCTGCCGGAGGATCCGCCGCCGCCGACGTACGCTCCGGTTCTGGCCTTCGACGGCGCACGGCAGACGGTGTCCCCCTCCGGGGTGCACGTCTGGGGCTGGACGGCGGACGACGACGCGCCGACCACGCCGCTGACCGTGAACATCACCATCGACGGCGTCCTGGCCCGGTCCATGGTCGCCAACCAGAACCGGTCGGACGTCGCCGCCGCCTATCCGAAGTACGGTGCGGCACACGGCTTCGACGTGGTGCTGCCCGCCTCGGCCGCCCCCCACAACATCTGCGTGACGGCGATCAGTGTCGGCGGTGGACCGAACAAGTCGAGCTGCCGTCAGATGGACGAGATCGTCGAGTTCATGGCCTACAACGTCAGCTACGACCTGGCGCGGGCGCAACTGGTGGGCACGACGCTGCAGCAGTTGGACAAGGTGACGAACAAGAACGACACGACGGTGACGCAGACGACCGAGATCAGCGGTACGAAGACGGTGACGGACACCGAAGGATGGTCGGACACCACCGGCGTCCGGGTGTCGGTGTCGACCAGCATCAGAGCCGGAGTCCCGATCTTCGCCGACGGCAAGGTGACGGTCTCGGCCGAGGGGTCGTTCAGCTGGACGCAGAACGGTTCCACCTCCCGCAGCCGCACGGTGTCCTGGCGGCAGCCCGTGGTGGTGCCGGCGCGATCGATCGTGGAGGCGACGGTCACGGTCACGCACGCGACCATCAGGGTGCCGTACTCGCTCAGCGGCGAGTTCATCTACCGCAGCGGCGCCCGGCTCTGGGGAACGGTCGGTGGCTCGTTCGCCGGCGGCAACAGTGAGAACGTTCAGGTCAACCTGAAGCAGTACAACCTGGACGGTACGCCCGCCGCCGCCCCGGTCGTGCAGCCGCAGGCCAAGCTGCTCAAGATCACGCAAGCGTAGTAGGACAGCAGATGAGCCGGCTGCCGTGGCCTCGAAAAGCCGCCACGGCAGCCGGACGGCGGCGGCTCGGGGCGACCGGGGGGCTTCCCGAGCCGTCCCGACCACCGTTTGGACTGGTGCCCTACGGTCGGTCCGATTCACCGAAAAGGAGAGCGAGATGAGCCTGGTCCCGGCGGAAACGGACGGCCGTATCCTGCTGATCGCCAACGACGACACCTTCGCGCACACCTACCTGGACCTTCACCAGCTGTTGGCGGAGCAGTCCGAGGGCGACGAGTTGCGCGGCGCGGTGGAGTTCTTCGACACCACCGGGCGGCGGCTGGCGCCGGTGCTCGACGCGCAGTGGCGCCTGGTCGACCTGCGGCCGAGCAGCGAACCCGCCGATCCGGCGGCGGTGCGGCGGCGGCTGGAGGCGGTGCGTGACCACCTCGAACGGTTCCTGCGGGCAAACCCGGAGCTCCTGGCCCCCTACCGGCTCGGCGTCGCCGAGGCGGTGGACGCCCTGCCGCTGTTGGACGGCACGCTGACCGACGCCATCGACGAGATGCCGTGGCACCACCGCTCGCACAGGGGCAACTTCCTGCACAACGCCATGCACGCTGCCGGCTGGGCGCACTGACCGGCATCAGTGACCAGGAGGCCCACCGTGGCGCCGGGTGAGGGATTCATATCGAGTCGGCGCGGCCTGCTGGCCGGCGCGGCGGTGGCGGTGGCGCTGCTCGTCCTGGCCGGCCAGCTTTACCAGCGGGACCCGCTGCTGTTCGGGCCCAGTACGCTGACCGCGGTCTTCGCCGCCGCGTTCACCGCACTCGGCGCCCTGGTGCTGGCCGGGGTGCCCGCCCATCCGGTGGGCCGGTTGATGCTCGCCGCCGGCCTGGTCGCCACGGTCGCGGTGCTTGCGTTGAGCTGGTCGTCGTGGCTGCCGCTGGCCTGGTTGGGCCAGTGGCTGTGGTGGCCGCCGTACGCCCTGGTCTTCCTGGCGCTGCTGGTCTTCCCCGACGGGAAGCTACCCGGCCCGCGGTGGCGCGTCGTCGCCGCGGGTCTCGTCGGCTGCGCCGGGCTGACCACCGGCGCCTTCGCCATCGCCGCCCTCGACGACCCGCGCGGTCTGCTCTTCTCCGGCGAGCTTGCGGCGACCGGGCGGGCGCAGGTGCTGGTACGCATCGCCCTGTTGGCGATCGCCGCGCAGGCGCTGCTGGTGGTGGCGGTCCTGGTGTCGTTGGCCGGACGATGGCGCCGGGCGACGGGCCAGACCCGCCAGCAGTTGGCCTGCCTGCTGGTGGCGGGTGCCCTGTTCCTGCTCGGCGGTGTGCTCGACATGCTCAACCTGGCCGGGGCATGGGTGCTGATGGTGGTCGCCATCCCGGGCGCGATCACCCTCGCCGTGCTGCGTTACCGGCTCTACCAGCTGGAACAGGTGATCAACCGGACGCTGGTGTGGCTGGTGATGAGCCTGCTGGTGATCGCCGGTTTCGTGGCCATCGTCGCGCTGCTGCGGGATTTGGTCGTCGGCGCGGACACCTCGAACGCCTCCCTGGTCGCCACCGGACTGATCGCGATCACCTTCGAGCCACTGCGCGGCCGGGTGCAGCGGGGCGTCAACCGGTTGCTCTACGGAGACCGGGACGATCCGTACGGGATGCTGACCCGTCTCGGCGGCCTGCTGGAGCGGACCGGGCAGCCGCACGCGGTGCCGGCGCTGCTGACCGACACCATCGCCCGGTCCCTGCAGGTGCCCTATGTGGCGGTGGAGGTGGACGATCCCGAGGGAGGCGACCCGCCCGACGGCGGCGCGGTGCCCCGCCCGCAGGCGGTGCACGGCACGCCGACCACCTCGGTGGAGCGGTTCGACATGCTCATCCACGGTGAGCGGGTCGGCCAGTTGGTGGTGGCCCATCGCCGTACCGGTGAACGGTTCACCCCGAGGGAGCGCCGGATCCTCACCGATGTGGCGCGGCAGGCCACGGTCGCGGTGGCGACCGCCCGGCTGATCCGCCAACTGCGCCAGTCGCGGGAGGCGCTGGTGCTGGCCCGGGAGGAGGAGCGCCGCCGGCTGCGCCGGGATCTGCACGACGGGCTGGGGCCCACGTTCGCCGGCATGTCGATGCAGGTCCGCGCAGCGAGCAAACTTCCCGCCGGGTCGCCACGGCTCGGGCTGATCCTCGACGGGCTCGCGGACGACCTGCGCACCTGCACCGCGGAGGTGCGTCGGCTGGTGGACCAGTTGCGGCCGGCCGCGCTGGACCAGGGTTTGGAGTCGGCGCTGCGGGCGGAATGTCAGCGCTTCGACGGCCCGCAGCTGGCAACGCACCTACGCATCGATGGTGACCTGCGGGCGCTGCCTGCCGCGGTGGAGGTGGCGGCGTACCGGATAGTGGCCGAGGCACTGTCCAACGTGGCGCGTCACGCCCGGGCCAGCCGATGCGAGGTCCGGGTTTGCCGTGACGGCGGGCTGCTGGTGGAGGTGGCCGACGACGGGGTCGGAGTGGCCGGCCCGCGACCCGGCGGGGTGGGGCTGGACTCGATCCGGCACCGGGCGGCCGAACTCGGTGGCAGCTGCGAGATCACCGCCGGGGCGCGGGGTGGGACCCTGGTGCGGGTCCGGCTGCCCTGGGTCGAGGAGACGTAGCCGGCGACGGCGGGGACGACCGTGAGGGGACGAGCATGTCGGAACGGGCCCGGGTGTTGATCGTGGACGACCATCCGGTGGTGCGCCGCGGCCTGCGCACCATGCTGGAGGGCGAGTCGTGGGTGGCGGAGGTGATGGAGGCGGCCTCCTGCGCCGAGGCGGTCGCCGCGGTCGCGCACGGACAGGTCACCGTCGTGGCGATGGACATAGCGCTGCCGGACGGCGACGGGGTGCAGGCGACCGGTCAGATCCTGCGGCACCGGCCGGAGATCCGGGTGTTGATGCTGACCATGGCCGACGAGGAGGAGCTGGTCGCCCGCGCCCTGCGGATCGGTGCCCGAGGTTACCTGCTCAAGGACACCGACCCCGACCTGGTGGTGGATGCGCTGCGGACCGTGGCCGGCGGGGGTCTGGTGCTGGGCCCGGGGATCGGTGTCGCCGGGCTGGGCCGGGCGCAGCCGACGGCAGCCGCCAGTCTGCCACCGCCGTTCGACCGGCTCACCCCGCGCGAGCGGGACATCCTGGGGCACCTGGCCGCCGGTGAGGACAACGCACAGATCGCCCGCCGGTTCGGGCTGAGCACGAAGACCATCCGCAACCAGGTCTCGGCGATCCTCGGAAAGCTGGGCGTCTCCGACCGGGTGCAGGCGGCGCTGCTCGCCCGGAACGCCGGCATCTGCGCCACGACGAAGACGTCATACCAATGACGTTTAAGTTGCTCTATGCTTTGCGGAAATCGGTCACCCTTATCGAGGCAAGATCACGCAACTGACCCAGCCCTCCACCACCCCGAGGAAGCATCATGATCGTTGCGAGATTTCGGCGCCATCGCCCCCGACGGCTGGCGGTGATCGGCGCGTCAGTGCTCACCCTGGTCGGCGGCGCCGTCCTGGCTCCCCAGCTCCATGCCGCGATCGCCGCGCCGGTCGCTGCGGCCATCGCCCCCGGTCAGAGCGCCGCGATCACCGGCGTGGCGTCCGGACGATGCCTGGAGGTGCCGAACTCCAGCACCAGCAACGGCATCCAGACCCAGTTGTGGGACTGCACCGGCGCCACCAACCAGACCTGGACCTACACCGCCGCGAGGCAACTTCAGGTGTACGGCAACAAGTGCCTGGACGCCAACGGCGCTGGCACCAGCAACGGCACCCAGGTCATCATCTGGGACTGCCACGGCGGCACCAACCAGCAGTGGAACGTCAACGCCAACGGCACCATCACCGGCGTACAGTCCGGACTCTGCCTGGACGCCAACGGCGCCGGCACCGGCAACGGCACGAAGATCATCCTCTGGTCCTGCCACGGCAACACCAACCAGCAGTGGACCTCGCCGACGCCCCCGCCGACGAGCCCACCGCCCTCGCCACCGGCCGGGTCACTGCCCTGTGACATCTACGCGGCCGGCGGCACGCCGTGCGTGGCGGCGCACAGCACGACCCGAGCGCTGTATGCCGCGTACCGCGGGAACCTGTACCAGGTCCGGCGCTCGTCGGACAACACCACCCGCGACATCGGCCTGTTGACCACCGGCGGTACGTCCAACGCGGCGACCCAGGACTCGTTCTGCGCCGGCACGCAGTGTGTGATCACCGTGATCTACGACCAGTCCGGCCGCGGCAACGACCTGTGGTACCAGGGCTCCAGCGTCGTCCCCGGCTCTCCGCAGAGCCGGCCGGCGATCGCCACCTCCGAGTCGCTGACCATCGGGGGCAGCAAGGCATACTCGCTGTACATCAATCCGGGCAACAGCTACTGGCGCGACGGTCACCTCACTGGTGTGCCGACCGGCAGCGCCCCCGAGGGCATGTACATGGTGACCAGTGGCACGCACGTCAACAACGGCTGCTGCTTCGACTACGGAAACAGCGAGACGACCCGCAAAGCCGACGCGGCCGGCGCGATGGACGCGATCAACTTCAGCACCCAGTGCTGGTTCGGCGGCTGCTCGGGGTCGGGTCCGTGGGTGCAGGCTGACCTGGAATGGGGGCTCTACCCCGGCGGCAGCCAGTCCTGGAACCCGAACCAGCGGGCCTTCCCCCACAAGTTCGTCACCGCCACCCTGAAGAACAACGGCACCACCCGCTTCGCCATCAAGGGCAGCAACGCCCAGTCCGGCAGCCTCTACACGCTCTACGAAGGACCGCTTCCTCCCGGATACAGCCCGATGAAGAAGCAGGGCGCGATCATCCTGGGCAGCGGCGGGGACTGCTGCAAACCCGACGGCGGGGCCAACCTCAGCGCCGGCACCTTCTACGAGGGCGCCATGGTCGCCGGCTACCCCTCCGACGCCACCGAGAACGCCGTGCACGCCAACATCATCGCCGCCGGCTATCGCTAGCGGTCTTGTTCCGACGCCTGTGGGCGCCCTATGGCACACCCATGCCGTAGGGCGCCCTGGTCGGAGGTGCTTTGTCTGGTTGAGCGGTGACACATGTCTGTGTGACATGACGCCTTCAGAGCGAATGGCAGCTCGCCCACTTCGGCTTCCGGTTTCCGCGAGCGAACTGACCAGCGGGCTGGCAGGTTCCCCAGAACAGACGCGGTCGTGATCGTTGGCAGCTCAGCGGTTCGACACGCCGGGGCGATGACCGCTGAGCCGCCAACGATCACGGGTTGGATGCGGGCTTGACAGTTATCTTGTTATGCAAGGTATCTTGTCGGCATGGACGGAGCGCGCGAGCGGATCACCACCAACATTCGCAAGGGCGTCCTCGAATACTGCGTCCTCGCGCTGCTCTCCCAGCGCGACATGTACGGCCTGGAGTTGGCCGACACCCTCGTCGCCCGCGGTCTGACCGCGAGTGAAGGCAGCCTGTACCCGCTGCTCGCCCGCATGCGGCAGGCGGGCAGCGTCGAGACCCGCTGGCTGACCCCGGAGCAGGGGCATGCGCGGCGGTACTACGCGATCACGGACCAGGGGCGGGCGCAGTTGCGCGTGTTCGCGGCGGTGTGGCGCGACATCCAGCCGCACGTGGACGAACTGATAACGGAGGAAGCATGACCAGCCACGCCCTACCCGAGGCGGCGGAGACCTACCTGCGGGCGCTCGGTGCGGAGTTGTCGGACGCGCCGCCCGACACCGTACGGGAGATCGTCGAGGACGTCCGCGCGCACCTCACCGACGCGCTGGGCAGCGGCCGGACCATGGACCAGGCGCTGGCCGGGCTCGGCAGCCCGCAGGCCGTGGCGGGCCAGGCGCGCGACGAGCTCGCACTTGCCGGTGGCGCTGCCGACCACGCGGAGCGTGCCGGCCGGACCCTGCGCGCGGTCGCGGTGGCGGTCGGCGTGCTGGCCGCTGTGTGCGTGAGTTTCCTGCTGCCGTTCGCGGCTCTGCCGCTGGACCTGGCTCAGGTCGGTCCGGACGGGCAGAGCATCGTGCAGCGGTACGGCCCCGGGTTCGCGTTGCTCACCCTGCTGCCGGCGCTCATCGCGGCGGCGCCGTTCGCGCTGCCCGCCCGGGCACGCCGGGTGGCCGGCACGGTCGGCGCCGTGGTTCTCACCGCCTTCACGTTCGTCTCGGGCGAGATCGGTCTGTACTACTTCCCGCTCGTGCTCCTGCTCTGGGCGGCGGTGATCGTGCCGTCGGCGGCGCGGCGCGGGATCGGCCGGGTCGCCGTACGGGCGTGGCACCTCGTCGCCGCGGCGTTCGTGGCCCTGCCCGCGATACTGGTCGGGTCCTCGATCGCCACCGGAACGGTCGGTGTGGACTGGGTCGGCGTGGCGCTGTGGGGCGTCGGGCCGCTGGTCCTCGGCGTGCTGTGCGGGTACGGACTCCGGGCCGGGTACGCGGTGACCGCGCTGGCCGGCGCCCTGGTCATGATCCTTTCGATGGTCCAGCCCGGCCTGCTCTTCGCGGCCTTCTGGCTGTTCGGCGGGCTGTACCTGACGATCGGAGCCAGCGGGTTCGTCGCGGTACGGGCGCGCGAGGCGGCGCCGCGTCAGATGATGAAGCGCGTCCAGTAGGCGAGCCAGACGACGAACAGGGCGCCCTGGAGCAGCGCGAGCGCGGCGGTCAACCAGACGTCGACCATCGGCCGCCGCGCCCAGCCGGCCAGCACGAGAGCAACCGGGAACACGGCGAGCAGGTAGCGCAGCAGGCTCTTGTAGACGGGTTGGCCCATCGACAGCGGCACCAGCACCATCATCAGCCCGTACACCAGATAGGGCAGGCCCAGGCGACGGGTGCCGGCGACGAGAACGGCCAGGACCCCGACGGCGACCCAGACCCGTGCCGCGTCCGGCGCCGCCCCGGTCAGACCGCCCCAGAGTACGCCGAGCGGATTCTGCACGCGGATGTTCCAGCCCTGCTCCTGCGCGTGCTTGTAGGCGAACCAGTCCCCGCCCTGCCAACGGCAGAACGCCATGAAGGTGAGCCAACCGGCGGGCAGCAGCACCAGCGGCCAGCCGGACCGCAGGTAGCCCCTCAGGGCGCGCGGGCCCAGCCGGTAACCGCCCTGTCCGAGCAGTACCAGGGCCAGCGGAAGGGCCACGAAGAACCCGGCCGACCGGCTCAGCGCGAGAAAGAAGCCGACCACGCCGACCAGCAGCCATCGCCGTTTCTCCGCGTAGTAGAAGGTCGCCAGCGCCAGGCAGAGGAAGAGCGACTCGGTGAGCGCCGCGTGGAACAGGAAGGCGGTGGGCAGCAGCACCAGGTACCGCACGAACCGCCGGGCCGCCTGGCCGTGCCCGGCAGCGTCCCGACCAGCGGCGTCCTGACCGGCGGCGTCCTGACCGGCGGCGTCCTGACCGGCGGCGTCCCGACCAGCGGCGTCCTGACCGGCGGCGTCCTGACCCGTGGCGGTGATCAGCAGGCGCTCGCCGAGTCGGTAGGCGTAGTAGAGCACGCCGAGGAAGGCCGCGTTGGCGACGACCAGCAGCGCCAGCGCGGTGTCACCGCCCAGCAGCGGGGCGAGCGGCCGGGCGAGGAACGGGTACAGCAGGGGAAAGGCGAACTCGCGCCACGGCTCGTCCAGCGGCAGCCGGGCCAGGTGGTCGTAGAGGAACGAGTCCCAGGCGAACCAGAGCGACAGCCACCGGTGCGGCGAGATGTCCCGCTGCTGGTGACGGGTCAGGTCGTCGGGCGGCGGCGCCCAGTGGATCGCGTCGAAGGCGGCGAGCGCGAGCACCCCGACCAGACTGAGGATGATCTTCGTGCCGACGAAGACGATGAGCACGTACGGCCAGGGCGCGGGCACCCGCGCGAGCAGCCGGCGCATCCGGCCCGTCCCGACCATCCGCCCCCCGACCGTACCCGCCTCGAACCGGTGCCGCGTACCCGCGCCGGAGCCGATCACGCCCGCCGCCGCAGGTGACATCTGCGGCAGGTCGGGTAACCGGCCAACCGTTCTGGCCGATGGGCGTACGGAGGCGGCGGAAGCATGGGCGACGAACACGGCACCGTGGTGATCGGCGCGGGTCCGGCGGGGCTGACCGCGGCGTACGAGCTGCGCCGCCGTGGCGCCCCGGTGCGGGTGTTCGAGGCCGACGAGGTGGTCGGTGGCATCAGCCGGACCGTGGAGCGCGACGGGTGGCGCTTCGACATCGGCGGGCACCGGTTCTTCACGAAGGTGTCCCGGGTCGAGGACTTCTGGCACGAGATCCTGCCCGACGAGGACTTCCTGCTCCGGCCCCGGATGAGCCGGATCTACTACCGGGGGGCGCTCTACGACTACCCGTTGAACGCCGGCAACGCGCTGCGCAACCTGGGGCTCTGGGAGGCGGCCCGGTGCATGGGCTCGTACGCGCGGGCGCGGCTGCGGCCACCGGCGGACCAGTCGCACTTCGAGGGGTGGGTCTCGGCCCGGTTCGGTTGGCGGCTGTACTCGATCTTCTTCAAGACGTACACGGAGAAGGTGTGGGGCATCCCGGCCGACCAGCTGCAGGCGGACTGGGCGGCGCAGCGGATCAAGAACCTGTCGCTGGCCAAGGCGGTCCGCAACGCGGTGCTGCCGAGACGTAACCGCAAGGACGTGGCGAGCCTGATCCAGGAGTTCCAGTACCCGAAGCTGGGACCCGGGATGATGTGGGAACGCTGCGCCGAGGAGGTACGCCGGGGCGGCGGCACGGTGGAGATCGGCACCCGGGTGACCGCCGTGCACCGCGACCCGGAGCGGCGCCGCGCGGTCGCCGTCAGCGTCGAGGGCGCCGGCGGGCCGCGCACCGAGGCGGCCGACCACGTGGTCTCCTCGATGCCCATCTCCGAACTGGTGGCGACGCTGCGTCCTGCTCCGCCGCCGGAGGTCCGGGCCGCCGCCGAGGATTTGCGCTACCGGGACTTCCTCACCGTGGCGCTGGTGGTGCCCGCCGAGTTCTCCTTCCCCGACAACTGGATCTACGTTCACGACCCCGATGTGCGGGTGGGCCGGATCCAGAACTTCGGCTCCTGGTCGCCGTACCTGGTGAAGGACGGCCGCACCTGCCTGGGGCTGGAGTACTTCGTGTCGGTGGACGACGAGACCTGGCGTACGCCCGACGCCGACCTGATCGCCTCCGCGACCAGGGAGCTGGAGCAGTTGGGGTTGATCCGGCCCGGGGCCGTCGAGGCCGGCTACGTGGTGCGGATGCCGAAGGCGTACCCGGTCTACGACGAGCGCTACCAGCACAACGTCGACGTGATCCGGCAGTGGCTGGCGCGCGAGGTGCCGAACGTGCACCCGGTCGGGCGCAACGGCATGCACCGCTACAACAACCAGGACCACTCGATGCTGACGGCGATGCTGACCGCTGAGAACATCGCCCACGACGCCGGCCACGACGTCTGGTCGGTCAACGTGGAGAAGGACTACCACGAGGAGACGGCCCGCCGCGACGAGCGCCGGGGCACCGGGCGCGACGCTCCGCTGATGCCGGCCCCGCCGCCGCCCTCCGCGGCCACCGTGTCGCCTGCCCGCGACCGGCCGTGACCGGCGTGGTTTGCCGTCTCGGGCCGGAACTCTAGGGTGGTGGGCATGGCGAGGTACTACGACGTGCACCCGGACAATCCCCAGCCCCGGATCATCCGGCAGGCCGTCGACCTCGTCCGCGACGGCGGTCTGATCGCCTATCCCACGGATTCCTGCTTCGCCCTGGGCTGTCGACTGGACAACCGGGAGGGGCTGGACCGCATCCGCGAGATCCGGCACCTGGACGACCGGCACCACTTCACGCTGGTGTGCCGGGACTTCGCCCAGCTCGGCCAGTTCGTGCAGGTCAGCAACGCGATCTTCCGCCTGGTGAAGGCGTCCACCCCGGGCAGCTACACCTTCATCCTGCCCGCCACCCGGGAGGTGCCGCGCCGGATGCTGCACCCGCGCAAACGCACCGTCGGCGTCCGCGTACCCGCGCACACCGTCGCCCAGGCGCTGCTGGCCGAGTTGGGCGAGCCGCTGGTGTCGAGCACGCTGATCCTGCCCGGGGAGGAGGAGCCGCTCACCCAGGGCTGGGAGATCAAGGAGCGGCTGGACCACCAGCTCGACGCGGTGGTCGACGCGGGGGAGTGCGGCAAGGAGCCGACCACCGTGGTCGACCTCTCCGAGGACGAGCCGGAGATCCTGCGCCGGGGCGCCGGCGATCCGTCCCGCTTCGAGTGATCGGCTGCCCGGCCCTCCGAGCCGGCGTGCGGCCCGCTTCTACCACATGCTGGGACTTCGACGGGACGCTGGCCTGCGCGCTCGGCTCCCCGGAAATCGGCTCCCCGGAAACCCGCCGGGCACCGGCCGCCGCCCGCCCCGCCGCCGGTGCTGGCCGCCGCTCGTCCTCGACCTCGCCCCCGGCCAGTGGCCGCGGGCCGCAGCCGGGCGGCGACCGCCCCCACACCGCCGCCCTTTGCTCTGCTTCAACCCACGCAACGGCCGGCGGCCGAAACCGTTGCGTCCGGTGAAGCAGAGCAAAGGGCTCGCGGGAGAGGGGCGGGGTGGCAGCGGCTGGTGGAGGATCCGGGCTGGCGGCGGCTGTTGGCCGCAGCGCGGCGCAGCCTCGAACGCAACGGTGGACGACTCGACGGCACGGTGAGCCTCCAGTCGCCCAGCGACGACGAGCGGATCGTCATCATCGGGATCACCGATGCCCACCGGTTCGCCGGATCGACCCGACTCACCGTGCGGCTGGCCGACGTGGACGACCAGCTTCGCGCGGTCCACGGGGTCGGGCTGCGCGATCTGCTCACCGCCTCGGTGCCGCTGCGCAGCCGGCCCACCGAGGCGAAGCGGGAAGCGGTGGCCCGGGACGCCCTGCTTCGGGCCGTGATGGAGGAGCGCCTGCTCGCCCTCCTCCTCGACGATCTGCGCGACGCCGCCCGGTACTAGGCGTCACCCGGTGGATGGTCGTTGGCGGGGCCCGTCGCCTCGGGCCCGGCCACCTGGATCAGATGCGTCACCCAGCGTTCGAACTTGTTGCTGCCCCCACCGAGCAGGCCGGACAGCTCGTACGCGCTCACCCCGCCCCGGGCGACCAGCGCCTCGACGAGGGTCCGCAACCGCCGGTGGTCGTCCTCGGCCGACCCGTCGCGGTAGCCGCCCGTGCCCAGGTGGCGCTGCACGTCCTGGAGGATGTCCATCATCTGCGGCAGGGTCTCGATGATCTGCGACAGGCCCGCCTCGTGCGGGCTGGAGGACCCGCGCAGGTCCTGGAGAGTGAGGGCGACCGACATCGGGGTGACGATGTCGGCCTCCCGGCCGATCGCGTCGATGGCCCGGCCCAGCTGCTCCTTCGCGGCGTGCACGCTGTCGAGATCGGTGTGGTCGACGAGGATGGTGCGCATGCCCTGCACGTCGAAGGGAAGCTGCTGGTCCTTCGCCATCAACTGCACGAACGGCTTGCGCAGCGCGTGCCGGACCGCCAGCTCGTAGAAGACGTTGGCGTTCTGGTCGGTCAGGTCGGCGATGACCAGGTCGTTGCGGATGATGCGGTCCAGCACCTGCGAGGTGATCAGACCGGCGCGTTCGATCTCGTCGCCCCGTACAGCGACGAAACCCCGTTCCTCCACCACCGGGCGGATGACGTGCTTGAGGATCTGGTCGCTGCGTTTGCGGATCTCCGACCCCTCCGGGCCGATCGGTGCGATCACGAAACACTCACGACGTGCGGACTCACCGTTACCCTCCCCCATGGACACAGCGTAAGGGAGACCGGTCAACCCCGTGTCGGCCCGGTCGGTGCCCGGGTCCGCTCCCAGCGTGCCCGGTGCGCGTCCAGCAACCGGCCGGCCTCGGTCGTCGCCTCCCGCGACACCGGTTCGTCGGCCCACTGGTCGAGCACCCCGGCCATGCCGTGGACCAGGCGTCGACCCACCGGGGTCAACCGGCGCTGCGCGATCAGCACCCGGATCGTCTCATCGGTCGCCCGGCGCCAGCGGACGAACTCGACCTCGGCGTGGTGCCGCGGCGCACCGGCCCGGACCACCCGGGCCTGCCGGCGCCAGAAGTCCGCCACCCCCAGATGGGCGTACGCGCCGTGCAGCAGGCCGTCCAACGGTCGTGGATCGCGGCGCCACGGCGCGTAGAACAGCTCCCGGGGGCCCGGCTCCAGCAGCGCGAACATGTCGGTCAACGCGGCCAGCTTGAGGTGCTGGATCTCGTGGGCCAGGGTGACGGCCGCCGACCGGGCGTCCGGCGGCATCGACATGGCCACCGAGCCGAAGGCGTGGTGGAAGGTGCCGCTGCGGGTACCGGTGGGGGGCGCGGCTATCGGGGCCAGCGCGCGCAGCGCGGCGGAGATCTCCCCGGCGACCGGCCGATGGTGCTCGACCAGGAGCCGCCACGCCCCGGCCAGGCGGGCCCGCCAGGCACCGGTGACCGTGCCGCCGATCCGGTGGCCGGCACCGGCGGCCGGGACATGCCGCCAGGTCGGCGTGTCCACCAGCAGGGACAGCGGCAGCCCGCGGTGCGCGACGTCCAGCCGGGGCGCCGGCCGCCATCGCGGGTCGGGCCGGTCGGTGCCGATGTCGATCCGTTCGCCCGCGCCGTACGCCCGCGCCCGGCCGTGGCTGACCCGGACCCGGGCGCGGGTGGCCGACGGGGGCAGCAGCACCGTGCCGAGGCCGGGCAGGTCCAGCCGGCCGGCCGCGCCGGGGTCGAGCGGGACGTCGAGGTCGGCGTCGGTGCCGGCGCGTACGGCCGCGGTCGCCGCCACCGCCGCGAGCAACCCCGGATGGGTCGCTCCGGGTTCGCCCCGCCGCAGCAGGGACGCGGTGTCGAACGCCCACGCGGCGACCGGCGGATGCCCGAGCGCGGTCGTGCGCTCCGCCGGCGGCAGTGCCGCCAACAGACGGTACGCCGAGCAGACCGCCGCCTCATCCGGATGCCGAATCTCGCGGACGAGCAGCACGAGCGTGCGTACCGCCAGCAGCGTCTTGCTGCGTTGCGCGGCCCGCAGCCGCTCGACGGCCGCCGCCCCGCCCCGGCCGGCGGCGAGTTCGTCCAGCACCCAGGTCGGCAGCCGGTGGCCGTCCGGGATCACCGCACTGCTCCTCGCCACTGCGCCGCGTCCCGGGCCACCGCGCGCCGGATGTGGCTGATGAGGGCGTACAGGTCGGGGCAGTAGACCGACGGGTTGTCGAAGCCGTCGCCGGCGCGGTAGCGGTGGGTGCGCAGCCCACCACCGCACACCCGGCCCAGGTCACAGGCGCGGCAGGTGGCGTTGAGCCCGGCCGTACCGGCCTGCTGTGCGCGTACCGCCGGCAGGGCGAGCGCGGCGTCGAACGGGTCCCGGGTCACGTGCCGGCCGGTCCGGGCCGCGCCGGCGTACGCGGCGCCGAGCGTGTCGTCCAGTTCGATCGCGCCGTCGGTCTGCACCACCGCCACGGCGACCGGGCTGGTGCCCACCCCGGTCAGCCGGGAGACGCCACCGAGCAGCACCTGGATGATCTCGTCGAAGAGCCGGATCCGCACCGGCGGACCCGGCTCGCGGTACCACCGGTCGAAGATCGCGGTCAGCCACCGCGCGTACGGCACCTGTCGGGTGTCGGGGAGACGACCCGGCGGTGGTGTGCTCCAGGTGCCGTGCGGCAGCAGGAAATCGATCGCCGGCGGACGGTGCGCCAGCAGGGCGCGGTACGTGGCGAGCGGGTCGTTGCGCAGGTCGACCGTGCACAGCAGACCGTTGAACAGGTGGCGGGGCCCGGCGAGCAACCGCCGCAGGGCCGCCTCGACCCGCTCGTGGCTGCCCTGCCCGTCCGGCCCGCGCCGGTGCCGGTCGTGTGCGGCCCGGTCACCGTCGAGGCTGACGCTGATCCGTACGTCGAGCCGGTCGAACAAGCGCAGGTACGTCTCGTCCAGGCGGGTGCCGTTGGTCTGCACCGTCACCCGGACCGGCACCGGTGCCGCCTGTCGGCGCAGCGTGACCACGGCGTGCTCGATCATCGCCGGCCCGGCCAGCAGCGGCTCGCCGCCGTGCAGGATGACCTCCACCCGGTGCAGCCCGTGCGCGTGGGCGTGTTCGCCGATCCGCCGGGCGGTCGCGTCGAGCACCGGCCGCGGCATGACCCGGGGCAGGGCCTGCCAGCGCTGGTCGGCCATCGTGTACACGTAGCAGTGGTCGCAGGCCAGGTCGCACCGGCTGTGCAGCTTGAGCACGAACTGCCGGAACGCGACGGGCGGGGTGCGCGGGGCTGCCGCACCGGGACCAGCGGCGCGACGGCGGCCGTCGTCGGATCCGGGCATCAGGGGCTCCGCCCTTCTGGCGGCGGCCGCTTCGGCCACCGTCGAAGATGACCAGCATACATCGATGTGGACCGCTCGATCGGCTGTCCGTGACCGTGCTCGACCGGGCCGGCGTCTGCGAAGGCGCCGGTGCCCGGGGCGGATCGGCGTACTTTCCGCTCCCCACGGTCCGGCTCGCGGGGTGTGGGGGCGATGGCCGCTGCGGCGCACCGTTATCATGGGCATACGCAGCGGATCTGGCCAACGGTCGATGTCCGGCTTCATGGCGACGCGATCGGTGCGAGACGCAGACGGGCGGTGATCGCCGGATGGAGACCGGGGAGGACATGTTGCGCTCCGATCTGATCGATCTGGCCGAGGTGGATCCGGCCGCGCTCGACGCCGTGCCGAGCGCGGTCCTGTTGGCCGCGCTGCGCCGGCTGGAGCGGCGCAGCGCCGACCCCGGCGACCAGTACGCCGGTTTCCAGAGTGCACTCGATGGCGAAGACTGAGCCCCGCAGCGGTCCGGCCACCCGGGCCGGCGTACCGCAGCGCCGTCCCGCGCCCGGCAAGGCCGGCCCGGCCGGCGGCGACGAAGCGGCGAGCACCTGCACCATCGTCTCGTTCGTCTCACCCGCCAGCGGCACCGGGCGCAGCAGCGCGCTGGCCAACATCGCCTGGATCCTCGCCTCGAACGGCAAGCGGGTGCTCGCTGTGGACTGGTGCACCCGGACCCCTCGGATCTACGACTACCTTCGTCCGTTCCGGGTGGACGCCGTCGCCGCCGCCGAGGTGCTCGGCGGCGATCTCGGCGCCGTGATCAACCCCCATTCGGACGGGCCGTCGCACCGCAGCGCCCCGGTGATCGCCCCGCCCGCGCCGGAGCAGGGCATCCTCTACCGCTACGCGATTCCCGGGTCGGGCTTCACCTTCGACATGGTCGGTGTCGGCCTGGACAGCGACGGTGTGCCGGCCGGCGACCCGGCGCGCATCCGGCAGATGTTGCAGCGGCACGCCTCCTATGACTACGTCCTGATCGACACCCCGGTGGATCTGAGCCTGCCGGGCATCACCTACACCGCGTTGCTCAGCGATGTCGCGGTGGTCTGCATGCCGCCTCGACGCCAGGCGATGCTGCAGGCCGCCGAGCTCGCCGGTCAGCTTCAGCGGCATGCCACCGGCGGCATCCGGGTGCTCGCGGCGCCGACCCTGCGCGACGTCAGCCAACCGTGGTATGGCGAGGTCCGCGACTCGGCCCGCAAGGCGTTCGCCAAGCTGCTCGACGAGGCCGCCCACGGCACCTCGTCGTCGCCCGCGGTGGAGATCGTCGAGGTGCCCGAGCAGGCGTACGACACCTACGACGACGTACTGGCCGTGCTGGCCGATCCGCCCGGTGCGGAGACCAGCCTGCTGGCGGCCTACGAACAGATGACCTCCTGGATCAGTGGCGGCGCGGTGGCCCGCACCGCCGCCGTGCCGGAGCGGATCCGCCGCCGCTACCGCCGCGGCGTGCTGCTCGAGCGCGCCGAGAGCGCCGACGAGATCGTGGTGTTGTACGAGCCGGTGGACCGGCCGTGGGCCGACTGGATCGGTGGGCAGCTGCGGCGGGCCAACGTCCGGGTCCACCGCCATGTCGTCCGGTCCGGCGTCGAGCCGGCCTACCCGGCGGACGCCACCGTGCTGGCCATCGTGTCCGAACGTGTGCTCCGGCTGGTCGGCGCCGACCTCTCCACCGCGCCGGGTCCCGACGACGCCGAGTTGCTCGGCGTGCTCACCCCGCGTCACCACCCCGAGCAGCACCTCGACCCGAGCCGGGTGATCGACCTACGGCAGGCCGATCCGGGTCGGGCCCAGCCGGTGCTGCTCAGCCGGCTCGGACTCATCGCGCCGGTGCAGCCCGCTGACGACTCGCGGACCGCGCCCCGGTACCCGGCCGAGATGGACCGCCGCCTGCGCAGCAACCTGCCGCCCCGCAACGAGGCGTTCGTCGGGCGCGGCGCGTACCTGGAACGGCTGCGTGACCGGCTCACCGACGGCGGCGGCCCGGTCACCCTCGCTGGCGGCGCGGGCGTCGGCAAGAGCGAACTCGCCCGCGAGTTCGCCCACCGTTTCGCCTACGACTACGACGTGGTCTGGTGGATCCCGGCGCAGGATCGGGAGACGGTGCAGGCGGCACTCGGCGACCTGGCCGAGGAGATCAACGCGGTCGACGGTGCCGGCGCGGCGGAGGCGGCCCTGGCGGCGCTCTCGGCGTCGCGTGGTGCCGTGGCCCGCTGGCTGCTGATCTACGACAACGCCGACGACGCGGACGTGCTGACCGGGCTGCAACCCCGCCCCGGCAGCGGGCATGTGTTGATCACCTCGCGGGACGACGGCTCCTCCAATCTGCCCGCGCCGCTGGAGGTCGCGGCGTTCAGCGGTGACGAGAGCATCGCCATGCTCCGGCGGGTGCTGGGCATCCGAGCCGACGACGCGCGGGCCATCGCGGGCGCGCTGGAGCACCTGCCGTTGGCCCTGCGGCTGGCCACCGCCTGGATCCGTGAGCGCATCCGGTCGCTGGAGCACGACGGCGTACCCAACCTGGAGGCGGTCAACCGGTGCGTGGCGGAGCTGCTGGAGCGACTGCGCGGCGGCGCCGACGGCGAGCCGGCCGAGCGGATACCGGGTTCGCGTACCGCCACCGTCGCCAAGGTCCTGGACATCACCCTGGCCACGCTGCGGGACACCGAGTTCGGGCCGTTGGCGATCCGGGTGGCCGAGCTCGGCGCGTTCCTCTCGCCCGAGGGGATCGGGCTGCCCCTGCTGCGGTCGGTGTCGATGCTCACCCAACTCGCCGCCGCGGCCGATGTGGACGCCGAGGAACTGCTGCTCACCGCCGGAGAGATCGACCTGGTGCTGACCGTGGGCGCCCGGTTCGCGCTCTTCGACGTCGACTGGGGACGCGGTGCCGCGCTGCGGATGCACCGGGCCGTCCAGGTCCTGCTGCGCGAGACGATCCCGGAACCGCAGCGGCAGGAACGGCACCGGCAGGTCCTCTACGGCCTGGCCGGGTACGCGCCGACCGACCCGGAGGCCGACGACCCCCGCTACGCCGCCGTCTTCGACGAGCTGCAACGGCATCTGGTGCCCTCCGACGCGTTGACCGCTGACGAGCGACCCATCCGGCACTGGGTGGTCAAGCAGATCCGCTACCTCTATCTGCTCAACGACAGCGACGCCTGGCAGTCCGCGGTGCAGTTGGCGCAGCCGGCCTGCGAGCGGTGGACGGCCAACGGCGAGTTCGACCAGCTGACCATGCGGTTGTTCGTGCAGACCGCGAACCTGCACCGGGCGCTGGGCCACTACTCGCAGGCCCTGCGCCTCGACGAGCAGGTGCTCACCGAACAGCGCCGCCGCTACGGGCTGCGGCACTTCCGGACGCTGATCGCCGGCCGGGGCCGGGGCGGTGACCTGCGCGGCCTGGGCCGCTTCGAGGACGCCCTCGTCGAGGACCAGGCCACCCTCGTCGGCTTCCAGACGGTGCTCGGCGACAATCACCCGAACACCCGGATGGCGATCAACAACCTCGCCATCTCGTTCCTGTTGACCGGCGATGCGCGGGAGGCGCTGCGACTCGCCCACGAGTTGCGGGGCCGGTTGATGGCGCTGTACGGCCCGGAGGATCCGTGGACGTGGCGGGCGTCGTGCCTGGTGGGCACTTTCGAGCGGGAGGCCGGTGAGTACGACCTGTCGCTGGCCACTCTGCGTGAGGCGCTGGCGTGGGTGCACGAGCTGCGCTCCGCCGGTCACCTCGACGAGCTGCACGTCAACCGCAGCCTCGCGGTGACCGAGCGGCGGCTGGGCCACACCATCGCGGCCAAAAAACGCAGCGCGGAGGCGTTCCGCGGCTACCGGGACCAGCTCGGCGAGGATCATCCCCTCACCCGGGCGAGCCTGCTCAGCCTGGCGGTGGACTACTACCGGACCGGCGACGCCGGGGTCGCCGTCCAGCACGCCCTCCGCTGTCTGCGCGGCTACGAGCGGACGCTGGAATCGGGCCACCCGTTCACCGCGGTCTGCTCGGTCAACCTCGGGCTGTTCCAGCGCGGTGCCGGCGAGTACGACCAGGCCGTGCGCGACGGCGAACGGGGCCTGCGTACGCTGCGCGCCCGGCTGGGTGACGCCCATCCGTGGACGTTGACCGCGACGACGGCCCAGGCCGGTCACCTCGCCGCCCGAGGCGACCTGGCCGATGCCGCCCGGATCCAGGACGAGGCACGGCGGACCAGCCTGCGTTACCTCGGTCGGCAGCACCCGTGCAGCATCGACGCGGTCGCCAACCTCGCCGCCGTCCACGCGCTACGCGACGGCACCGCCGAGGGCGGCCTGGCCGCCCTGACCGACACCGACATCGACGTGCCGAGAAGCTGAGGAGCACGACGTGACCGATCCGCAGCTGCTCGACGCCCTGGTGGAGGAGACGGCCGAACAGGAGATACCCGGCCTCGGCCGGAAGCGGGACCTGTGCCGCCAGCTGTTGCTCAGCGGCTGCGGCGGCTACCACGTCGCGTACTACACCGGCGGGGTGCTCGACTTCGCGCTGGACCTGCTGGCGCACGCCTGCGCGCCGCCCGCCGTCGAGGGGGCCGACCCGGCGCAGCGCCGCGACGCCCACCGCCGGGTGGGCGCCCAGCTGGCCTACCGGGCAGCCGAACTCAGCCGGCGGGTGTGGGAGCTGCAGTGCGGCGGGCTGGTCCGGTTGGCCGTCCAGACCCGGACGGACTACGTCTTCTGCAACACGGTGGTCGGTGGCGAATACGTGGTGGGCTTCGCGACGCTGCCTCCGGCTGCGGCCGACGAGGTGGCTGATCCGGCCCGGGCGAGCGAAATCGACCGGGCCGCCGCCCGACTCGCCACCGACCTGCGTCAGCTGGTCCGGCTGCCCTCGCAGAACCCGGGCGGCTGGTCGACCGCCGACGGCCAACCGGCCTCGCACGCGCCGGACGGCGAGACGGTGCCGCCGTACGTGAACGGGGCCGCAGACGTCGCCGCGCCGCTCGCCGCGGCGTTGCGGACCACCGGGCTGCACTACCTGAGCCACCACCGGCTGGGCGAGCAGACGGCGGCGGTCGACATCCTGCACCACCCGGAGCTGGAACCGTTCTTCAGTCGGGGCAGCACCGTGGCCGACCGGCGAGCCAGCTACGAGCGCCTGGGTGAGGATCTCTCGCTGGTGGCGTTGCAGGTCGCCCGGGACCTGCGCCGCGCCGTTCCGGGCGAGGTCGAGCGGCTCGTGCTCGACCTGGAGATCGGGGCGCTTTTCTACTACCTGATCGCTCCGGACAACTATCTCTTCGGGGTGGTCCTCGACCAGGACTGGGTCAGCCAGGCCGATCAGGACATGTCGGCCCTGGGACGGCAGCTCGCTGCTGCGGCGGGCTGAACCCGGCGGGCAGCGGCGGCTGCGGCACAGCGTCGGCGGCCCGAGCAGCACCGCTCAGCCGTCCACCACCAGTTGCCGCACCCGGCCGCTCAAACCGTCGAACACCGAACGCGCCTCCGACCAACTGCGCGACCGGTCCACCGGCTCGACCGCGCCGTCGTGGCCGGGTACGGCCAGGTCACCCAGCACGTCCAGCTGGAACAGGGGCAGGTATTCGGCGATGCCGTCGTAGGTTTCGCAGAGCCGGTCCAGCCGTTCCAGGTCGGCCGGGTGGGGCATGCGGTGGTGGCTCTCGTACCACTGTTGGACGCCGTCCCGGAACGCCTCGATCAGCCGACGCAGCACCAGCGACGTGCCCAACGCCCGCTGTACGTCCCGGGAACGCAGCCCCGAGCGCAGCGGCGCCCCGCCGCCGGCCCGACCGCCGGCCTCGGGCCGCGGCGGCGCGAACGCGTCCCGCAGGTGGCTTTCGAAGCCGGTGAGCTGGTCCAACGCCTTGATGGCCTCGACGAAGACGCGGGCCACCCGGCCCGGCAGCGGGGTCGTGCCGCCGGCCGTCACCGGTCGTCGCCGGGCCGCGTCACCGTCGCGGTGCGCCGAGGCCCGGGAGTCGGGGCGCAGGTCGCCCCGAATCTCGTCGAGCTGGTACGACAGCCGCTCGATGGAGCGTTGGGTGTTGGTCTGTTGGCGCTGAATCCGTTCGACCCGCTGCCGTACGGAGGTCAGCGCGTCGGCGCCCAACGCCTGCTCCAGCCGGCGCATGGAGGCCTTGACGCTGCCCGAGAGATCCTCGGCGAAGGTCTGCGGGTCGTAGACGATCGGCTCGACGCTGAACGTCTCGGCGAGGTCCGCGGCGAACTCCGCCGGCAGGTGCCCGACGACGACCAGGATCACCTCGCTGTCCGGCATCGCGGCCCGGATCGTCACGACCCGGCGGTTGAGCTCGTCGACCTCCTCGGACTTGAGCACCGACTCGGAGAGCAGCACACAGCAGCCGGCGCCCAACTCGTCCAGCGGCACCCAGAAGTCGACCGGCAGGTCGCGCAGCGAACCCAGCAGATGATCCCGCTGGTACGACCAGCCGTCCTGGGTGAGCACCCGCCGGACGTCGGCGGCGACGTCCTGCCGGCTGGCCAGGTCGAACTGGATGCGTACCGCCTCGCGCACCATCAGGTGGGTGACCGGCGTACCGGCCTGCACCGCCCGCTGGTAGAGGTGGTAGCAGAGCCGGATCAACCGGCGTGGCACCCCGTCGGTCAGGTTCGTCAGGTACTCGGTGGTCTCCACCGTGAACGGCGTCAGCCGCGCCTGGCCGAACGCCCGCGCCTGGCTCTGCCGGATGAAGTCCCGCACGTCCGCCGCGGTCAGCGCGGACATCCGCACGATCGGCCCGATCCGTTGGCGCACCTCCGGGCTGAGCAGGTGCAGCATGTCCGGCAGCCCGGCGATCACCAGGAACGCGCCGGCCGACGCGAAGACTCCGATCATCCGCGAGAACCGGGCCATCGTCTCCTCGGCGGGGCGCCCGGCCGCGGAGAGGATCTTGTCAAGCTCGTCGAGCACGAGCACGAAGCGCTCGTGCCGGCGCCCGTACAGCAGGGCGAGGGCACCCATCGTCTCCACGGCGGCCGACTCCACGTCCGGTCGCGCGGTGACTCCCTTGGCGGTCAGGGCCGGGCCCGGCGGATAACCCATCAGCCAGTCCCACGCCATCACCTCGGTGGCGGGATCGACCAGCATCGCCAGCACGGTGCCGACGGACGGGTCGGTGGTGACCTCGGTCAGTTCCCCGCGCAGCCGTTCGGCGAGCAGCTCGATGGCCGGGTGTCGCCCGCCGGTCTCGGCGGTGGCGGGCGGATCCGCTCGGTACTCGTCGAGCAGGGCGCGCACCGCGTCGCGGGACAGCCGGCCCAGGAAGCGGCGGCTCAGCGACAGGAACGTGTCGGCCGGGGCGTCGAGGTAGACGGCCTGGTCGGCGGTGTCCGTGACCCGGCGGGCGTGGGCCAGCAACTCGGCCGCGAGATGCGTCTTGCCGGTGCCGTAGTCGCCCACCACGGCGACCGCCCCGCCGGTGCCGGTGTGCAGGTAGTTGTCGAGGTGGGCGAGCGCGTCGCGGATGGCCACGGTGACCACGGTGGTCGCCTGCGGGTCACCTTCGGACACCCGGGCGACCGCCGTGGGGGAGAACGGATTGACCGGGCCGACGGCTGGCGGAGGATCTTCCATTGCGTCCATTGCCGTTACCTTTCAGCGCGCTCTGGTGAGCACACGATCGATAGTCCCGTCTTGCGGTGGGACGGTCCCGGTCTGATCGACTGGCGTCGTGCCGGGTTCACGCTTCACGGCCACCTGCCCGCGTGTGCGGGTCTTCTGGTTGGCTCCACGTGCTGCCACCGGGCCACTCCCGGCGGTTGCTGCCGCGAGGGCGGCGAGGTTGAGCGAGGCGTTGGTCGATGACCAGGCCGCACGTCTTGCATTCGTACTCGCGCTCGGACAGGGCCAGCTTGGTTTTCACCGCGCCGCAGCCTGAGCAGGTCTTGCTGGATGGATACCAGCGGTCAGCCACGATCAGTTGGCCGCCGTTCCATTGCGCCTTGTATGTCAACTGGCGGCGGATCTCGCCGAACCCGGCGTCGGCGATGTGTCGGGCGAGTCTGCGGTTGCGTAGCATCCCGGCCACGTTGAGGTCTTCCACCACGATCGTGGCGTGCTCTCGGGCAAGGCGGGTGGTGAGTTTGTGCAGCCCGTCACGGCGCAGATTGCTCACGCGGGCGTGGGCGCGGCCCAGTCGGGCGGACGTGCGTTGCCAGCGTTTCGACGGACGCCGCCCCGTACGCCGGTCCGGACCGGTCTTGCGCGACAGCGCCCGGCCGAGCTGCCGCAGCCGGGCATGCGCGGCTGCCAGGTGGCGTGGGTTATCCACCAGTTCACCGGTGGACAGCACCGCCAGGTGCGTGATCCCGACGTCCACGCCGACCACGGAGCTGGGGCGCCAATTCACGAGTGCGCGGGCCAGCGCGTCCAGACCAGTGTTGAACGCCTCCTTGGAGCATTCCCGCCACCACGGTGCCACCTCGTCCTTCGCGGCGTTCCACGCTTTACGCAGACCGGCCAGCGACCACGACGGTGACGGCGTCAACAACTCCTCCGGCACTGCGTAGGAACGTTCCGCCGCCCGCTGGTCCATCACCGCCTTGACTCGGGCCAGCGCCCAGTTGTGCGCGACCCGCGCGGCTCCGGCGTGCGCGAGCACATCGCGTTCCTGACCGGGTGTGAGGTCAAGGGCGAATCGGTATGCCTGGATCGTCTTCACACCGGGCCGCCCCCGGTGGCCGCTTCGACGGCGCGGCGGACGCGGTTCGCGGCGGCGCGGCGGCCGTACCGTCGGGCACACAGCGACGTCAGGATCTCGGTCACGTCGCGCACGAGGTCGTCATCGACCTCGGCCGGGTCGACCACCAGCAGGCGGCGACCCTGCGCCGACAGCGCGGCTTCGACGCCCTCGGCACCGAATCGGGCGAACCGGCCGCGATGCTCGACCACGATCGTCGACACCTGCGCATCACGCAGCAGGGCGAGGAACTTCTCGCGGTGCCCGTTGAGCGCCGAGCCCACCTCGGTCACCACCCGATCCACAGAGAACTTCTGCTCGGTGGCCCACACCGTGACCCGGGCGACCTGCCGCTCCAGATCCGCCTCCTGCTCGGCTGATGACACCCAGGCGTACACCACCACCTGCCCGCCACCCGGCGCGGTGCCCGTCACCGGCTCGCCGACCAGGACCAGGCGACCGACCCGGTACGTCGGAACAGGCAACGTCCCAGCCGCGTACTGCCGCCGGGCGGCGATGTACGCCACGCCAGTAGACGCTGCCCATTCCTTCAAGTTCACACCGCCACTATCGGAGTCCAGAGAGCGCTAAAGATCCCCAACACGGCACCAGTTGTTACCCCCTGATCCTCCGGTAGCTCTGCTCTGGGCACCAGGCAGTCCCACGTCGCAGGCCGGCCCCTCGTCCGCCGCCTCCGGAACGTCCTCAAATCGTAGCCTTCGGTAGCCATTTCGGCGGCCCCCGTCGGTGGGCGGCTCAGTCTCACCTGCGAAAAAGGGCAGGACGTCGAAGCTTCTCTTGATCGACTACGTCAAATACGATGGGCCAATGGTCGCGATCCGGTGGCCGCGCAGCCGGCGTCGTTCGCCCGAGCGGGCCGGCCTGTCTCGCCCCGGCCCGTCGGCCGAGGGCGCCGCTCGATGACGCACCCGGTAACCGGCTTCGCCCGTCCGGCCGTGTGGTGGCTGCGGCTGGCCTTCGCGATCGTCGGGCTGACCGCCCTGGTCCTCGGCCACCTCGGCTTCCAGCGCTTCGGGCAGGTGCGGCCGGGCACCATCAACGACCAGTACGACGTCCACTACTACACCCTCCAACTCTTCGTCCTCAGCGCCGAACCCTTCGAGGAACCGGGCCCGCTGCCGTGGCAGCTGCAGGTGGCCCGCTTCCTCGCCCCGCTGTTCACCCTGCTCGCCGTGGCCGAGGCCAGCCGGCTGCTGCTGGCCGCCGAGATCCGCCGCCTGCGCGCCCGGCGGGCGAGCGGTCACGCGCTGGTCTGCGGCGACTCCCAGTTCGCCCAGATGCTCGCCGACCGGCTCTTCGCCGACGGCGCGCGGGTGGTCGTGGTGCGCTCCGAACCGTTCGGGCCGTTGGAGTACCGCCGACGCCGCTACCTCGGCGTCATCGGCGACCCGACCAGCGCCGAAGTGCTGCGCGGCGCCGGCCTGCCCCGCGCCCACACCATCTACGCCTGCACCCACGACGACGACCTGAACCACGCGATCGCCAACACCGCCAGCCGGCTGATCGCCGACAACCGTCGACCGCCCCGGGTCTACGTCCAGGTCCACGACCCCGAGATGTGCCTGTCGTTGCAGGCCCGGCGGCTGGGCGCCGCCGGGTCCAGCCGGCTGCGGCTGGACTACTTCCACGTCGACGACATCGCCGCCCGCGCGCTGTACCGACACCATCCGTTGCTGCCCGCCGCGGGTCGCCCGACCCGGGTGCTCATCGTCGGCAGCGGCAGCTTCCGGCGGGCGCTGCTGGTGGAGACGGCCCGACACTGGCGCGGGCACCGGACCGAGCCCGGCCGCCCTTCGCCGCCGCCGCTACGGGTCGAACTCCTGGCTCCGGACGCCAGCGTCGAACTGGCCCTCGCCACCTCGCGCTACCCGTTCTTGAACACGGTCTGCCAGGGCTCGGCGTACGACCGGGACATCGGCGATCTGACCGAGCCGGACCAGTTCGGCGCGGGCGGCTACGACCGGATCTACGTCTGCGCCCCGGACGAGAGCAGCGGCCTCCAGTTCGTGCTGGACACGCCCGCGCTGTGGCAGCAAGCGCGCAGCGCGGTGTTCGTGCCGGTCTACCGGCAGGCCGCGCTCGCCGCCGCCTTTCACGGCGATCCCCACCACGACCTGCTCGACGAGGTGCACGGAAAGCTGCGTCTGTATCCGGTGCTGACCCACGCCTGCGACGCCCGGTTGATCGCCGAGGACCTCACCGAGCGACTGGCCGAACAGATCCACGAACGCTACCTGCACGCCAGGATGCGCGCCGGGGTCCGCCTCGGTGCGGCGCCCGCGATGGTCAGCTGGGCCCGGCTGCCCGAGTCGCTGCGGCAGGCCAACCGCAGCTACGTCCAGGACATCGCGGCCAAGCTGCTGGACCTCGGCTGCGTGGTGGCTCCCCGGCACGGCAGCAGCGGCGACGCCTCGGCGGCCGGGCAGGCCATCGACGACCGGATCGACCAGTTGGCCCGACTCGAACACGAGCGGTGGTGCCGGGAACGGCGCGGCGAGGGGTGGAGCTACGGCGAGCCGCGCGACGACGTTCGGCAGCGGCACCCGGAACTGCGGCCGTGGGAGGAGCTGAGCCCTGCCGTGCAGGAGCAGAACCGGGAGGAGATCCGTACGCTGCCGGACGTGCTGTCCGACAGCGGGTTCGAGTTGATCCGGCTGAGTTCCGCCGTGCCCGGGCAGCGGAGAGGATCGGCCGATGGCGACTGATCCCGCGCCGGTTCGCGTCGGCGTCGCCGGGCACATCAACCTGACTCCGGCCACCGAACGGCTGGTGGCCGACGCCCTCCGCGTCGAGCTGCGCCGGATCAGCGCCCGGCCGGTGCACGGCGTCACCTGCCTGGCGGCCGGCACCGACCAGGTCTTCGCGCGGGTGGTCCTGGCCACCGGCGGCAGCTATGAGGTGGTCCTGCCGGCCCTGGACTACCGGGACACCATCGACCCGGCGTACCGGGCCGCCTTCGACGAATTGCTGGACCGGGCGACGCTGGTCGTGCACACCGGCCACCGCAACTCCGGCACCGCCGCCTACGTGGCGGCCAACCGGGAACTGCTCAACCGGGTGGAGCGGCTGGTGGCGGTCTGGGACGGCGAGCCGGGCTGCCACGCGGCGTCGACCGACCGGACCGTGCGCATGGCCCGGCAGCGGTCCATCCCGACCACGGTCATCTGGCCCGCCGACGCCCGCCGGGCGTCCCGCGACCGCTGACCGTGCTCGTGGTCCGGCACTGGCGCGGCGAAATCGTCGTACCCGGAGGGTAGGACGTGACGCAGGAGCTTCGGCACGCCGGGCCGGTCCGCCGGGCAGGTCGCCGAACCGGACGAGAGGACGCACCGAACATGAGCGACCAGCAGCCAGCGATTCCGCCGGGCCGCACGAACACCATCGCCGGGCTTGCTGCGGTGGAAGGCAGGGCGGCATGAGCGGCGTACGGGTGCTCGTCGGCACCCGCAAGGGCGCGTTCATCCTGACCTCCGACGGCCGGCGCGGCGACTGGACGGTCGACGGCCCGCACTTCGGCGGCTGGGAGATCTTCCACCTGACCGGGTCACCGGCCGACCCGGACCGGCTCTACGCCTCGCAGTCCGGCGGCTGGTTCGGGCAGCTGATCCAGCGCTCGGACGACGGCGGCCGGAGCTGGCGCACGGTCGGCAACGACTTCGCCTACGCCGGTGACGTGGGCGAGCACCTGTGGTTCGACGGCACGCTGCGGCCGTGGGAGTTCAAGCGCGTCTGGCACCTGGAGCCGTCGCGCGACGACCCCGACACCGTGTACGCGGGCGCGGAGGACGCCGCCCTCTACGTGTCCGCCGACGGCGGCCAGCAGTGGAGCGAGCTGACCGCCCTGCGTACCCACCCGAGCGGGCCGTCGTGGCAGCCCGGCGCCGGTGGCCTCTGCCTGCACACCATCATCCTGGACCCGGTGCACCGCGGCCGGATCTACGTCGCCGTCTCGGCGGCGGGCGCGTTCCGCAGCGACGACGCCGGCGCCAGCTGGCTACCGATCAACAAGGGGCTGAGTTCGGGGGAGATCCCCGACGACGACGCCGAGGTCGGCCACTGCGTGCACCACATCACCCAGCACCCCTCCCGGCCGGACACGCTGTTCATGCAGAAACACTGGGATGTGATGCGCAGCGACGACGCCGGGGGGATCTGGCGCGAGATCAGCGGCAACCTGCCGTCGGACTTCGGGTTTCCGATCGCGGTGGACGCGAACGACCCCGAGACGATCTACGTCGTACCGATCAAGAGCGACTCCGAGCACTACCCGCCGGAGGGCAAACTGCGCGTCTACCGCAGCCGCACCGGCGGCGACGAGTGGGAGCCGCTGACCACGGGCCTGCCGCAGTCGCACTGCTACGTCAACGTGCTCCGCGACGCGATGGCGGTCGACACGCTGGACCCGTGCGGGATCTATTTCGGCACCACCGGCGGGCAGGTCTACCACTCGGCCGACGGCGGCGACAGTTGGGCGCCCATCGTCCGGGACCTGCCGCCCGTGCTCTCCGTCGAAGTCCAGGTGCTTCCGTGATCCGAGTGGTCCTTCCGGCGCACCTGAAGACTCTGGCGAACGTCACCGGCGAGGTACGCGTCGAGGTGGCCGGCCCCGAGCCGGCCACCCAGCGCCGGGTGCTGGACGCCCTGGAGGCGCGCTATCCGATGCTGCTCGGCACCATCCGCGACCGGCACAGCGGCCAGCGCCGCGCGTTCGTCCGCTTCTACGCCTGCGAGGAGGATCTTTCCAACTCCGCACCGGACGCACCCCTGCCCGAGCGGGTCGTCGCCGGTGAGGAACCGCTGATCATCCTCGGTGCGATGGCCGGTGGATAGGCCGCCGGCGACGGTGCTCAGACGCCGCGGGCGAACAGCGCCAGGCGCACCCGGTTCGGGCTGCCGGTCTTGGTCATCAGGCTGGTGATGTGGGTCTTCACCGTGGTGACGCCGATGTGCAACCGCTCGGCGATCTCCGCGTTGGAGAGCCCCTCGGCAACCAGGTCCAGCACCTCCTGCTCGCGGGCGGTCAGCCCGTCCACCGGCGGAGGCACCTCGGCGCGGGCGTGCACCGCGCGCTGCACCAGGCGCCGCAGCACCTCCTGGCTGAACGGGCTGTCGCCGGCGGCGGCGCGGCGGATGCCGTCCAGCAGATCGGTGGGCGGCGCGTCCTTGAGCAGGAACCCGCAGGCACCGGCGGTCAGCGCGGGATAGAGGTGGTCGTCGTCGCCGAACGTGGTCAGCACCAGCACGCGGGTGCCGGGCCGGTCGGCGAGGATCCGGCTGGTCGCGGTGATCCCGTCGACGCCCGGCATGCGCAGGTCCATGACCACGACGTCGGGCCGGAGCCGGTCGGCGAGGGTGATCGCCTCGCGGCCGTTGTCGGCCTCGCCGACGACCTCGATGTCCGGCTGGGCGTCGCAGAGCATGCGCAGCCCCGCGCGGATGAGGTGCTGGTCGTCGACGAGCAGGACGCGGATCATGCCGGCTCCGTTCGGGTAGGGGAGGGGGCCGGTGCGGCAGGCAGGACGCTGCGCACCCGCCAACCCGCACCCGTCGCTCCCACCTCCAACCGGCCGCCGAGGACCTCGACGCGTTCCCGCATTCCGATGATGCCGTGGCCGCCACCGGCCGGCACCGCGGCCGGCACCCAGCCCCGCCCGTTGTCCGCGACCTCCCAGTGCACGGCCCGGTCGACCAGCCGGACCGACAGCCGCGCCAGCGCGGACGCCCCGGCGTGCTTGGCCACGTTCGTCAGCGACTCCTGGGTCAGGCGCAGCACCGCCAGACCCCGTACCGCGTCGATCGAACCGATCGCCGGATCGATGTCGGCCTCCACGGTGATCCCGGCCTGGCGGGCCCGGTCGACCGCCGCGCCGAGGGCGGCCGGCAGCGCCGACGGCTCGATCGCGGTCAGCGCCGCGTCGCCGCGTACACCGTCGGGCTTGCGCAGCACCGCGACCAGCCGGCGCAGGTCGGCCAGGGCCGCGGTGCCGCTGCCGTGCACGTCGTCGAAGACCTCACCCACCCTCGGGTCCAGATCGGTCAGCACGTGCCGGGCCACACCGACCCGCAGCACCATCGAGGCCACGTGATGCGCGACCACGTCGTGCAGTTCGCGGGCGATGGCGCTGCGTTCGTCGGCCCGCGCGGCCCGCGCCTCCGACTCGCGCCGGCGCTGCTCCTCCTCCGCCGCCCGCTGCTGCGCCTGCTCCGCCAGTTCCCTGGTGGTCCGGATGACCAGGCCGAGCAGCAGCGGGACACCCACCTCCGCCAGCAGCCCGAACATGCCGGAGACGAAGCGGGGAAGCGGGTCGCCGATCGAGTCGGTCAGGTCGACCGCGGCCAGCAGCCCGGCGGCCAGCCAGACGACCCGCCTCCGGTCGGCCCGCATGGTCAGCTCCAGCAGCGCCCAGCTGGCGCCGACCTGGTTGACCGTGCAGTCGTCCAACAGCCAGATCGCGACGGCCAGCAACGCGGTCTGCCCGAGCAGGTTGACCAGCGGTCGACGGTGCAGCACCAGCCCGGTGGCGAACGCGATCACGGCGAGGATCCACTGGGCGGCCGTCGGTGTGCCCTGGACTCCGACGAACAGATACCCGACGCCGGCGAGGATGATCAGCACCATCCGCACGAGGGGGTCCCGCACGTCGAACAGTCGTCCCGCCCAGCCCACGATCATCAGCCTAGGTCGGGTTCGCCGTGGTGGCGACCGCCGGCCGCGGCCACCGCGAACGCCAGCGTGAACAACAACCCGCTCATGCCTGCTCTCCTCCTCGCCCGCTCCGCCCGCTCACGCCACCAGCGCCACTTCGGGCCGGCGGCCACGGGCCAGCACCAGACCGGCGGCGGCCACCGTCGCGACGATCAGCGCCGCCCCGGCGGCCAGCGTGAGCGCGTCCGGCCGCAGCAGCGGCTGCCCCCGCAGCGCCTGCCAGGTCAACAGGATGGTCAGCACCCCGTACGCGGCACCCGCCACGAGCATCAGCCGGGCCCGGGTGCGTCCGTCCAGACGGTCACCGAGGAACCGGCTCAGCAGGATCGCCAGGATCGGCAGCACCTGCAACGCGTGCATTCCCACGAAGTGACCGATCCGCAGGTCACCGCCGGTGGTGCTCCAGCCCACCAACGGCAGCCCGGGACCGCCGTCGGCCACGCCCACGCTGTGCGCCCCGGCGATTCCCTCGACGGCCGGGGCCTGGCCGGGCAGCACCATCGGGATCGCCACCAGCATCCCGAGTGCCGTCAGACCCAGCCCGAACCCGATCGCGTACCGGCCGGCCCGGTCCGCGATCGACTGCCGCAGCACCACGACGCCGAGTACGAGGTGCGCCGCGAGCAGCACCATGATCGCGGCGCCCATCAGCTGCCACAGGGCCGCGTTCAGCGGACTGGTCACGTTGTAGTGGCTGGTCGTACCGCGCAGCACCTGCCCGACCACGACGGCCATCTCCACCACCCCCATCGCCACGATGAGGGTGGCTGCCCACTCCGCGACCCGGCTGCGCCGCCGCAGCAGGGAGAGCATCCACGCCAGCGTGATGCCGTACAGCACGAACGACACCGAGAACTTGAACGGCTTGAGCCAGATCGGCACGCCGGTCAGCACCCGCTCGTCGGCGACGATACCGACGGCGGAGACGACGGCGAGCGCCGCCATCGCCCAGACGAACACCATCAACGGACGGTGCCAGGTCCTACCCTGGCGCAGGTAACTACTCATGTCACCAGATGCTGGTCGGCGCGTACGCCCACCGCGCCCGACCTCAAGCCCCAGCTCCGGCCACCCGTCGGACCGCACCTCCTACCCCCGTAGGAGACGAAAGGAAGGGCCCCCTTTTAACGCCTCGTGTAGAGGAAGGGCCCCTTATTAACACCGCGCCGGCAGGCGCCGCTCAAGCAGGCTGCCGAAAGTTCTGCCGGTAGCCGTGGTGGGGCTTCCGGCAGTCGCCGGGTGCTGCGTCGGGTGCTTGCGGTGCGCGACGGGACGGTCCGGGTCGAGGTGTACGGCGGTGTGGTGACCATGTCCGGGAAGCTGGATCGGCGCTCGGCGGTCGATGTCGCGGGACGGCTCGCCGCGCGGGTCGGCGGGGTCGTCGAGGTGATCAACGAGCTGGGCTACGACTTCGACGACAGCGAACTGCCCGGCTTCCCGTCATTCCCCGTGCAACCGATCCGCGTCTCCTGACCCGGCGCCTGCTGCGCCCGGAATCAGCGCACCGAGGCGTACGCCAGCGGTGCGCTGACACCGTCCCAGGTGCCGGTCAGCGTGGCCTTGCCCGAGGGGGTGCCACCGGCGCCGGGGCGGCGGACCACGGCCAGCTCGACGGTGTCGGTGACGATGACCGTCGGGTCGCCCTGCACCACCCGTCGTACCGTCCCCGCGGCCGGGACCTCGGCGTCGCCGGCGGCGTCGGTGGCGATGTCCATGCTGGGCGGACGCACCTCGCGCCCGCCGTCGATCTCGAAGTGCTCCTCCGCCTGGCCGCTACCGGCGAGGATGGCGTCGGCCAGCGCGGCGACGTACACCGGGTCGCCGCAGGCGTCGTAGACCCAGCGGGTGCCCAGCACCGAGTGCTCCATGGTGCCCACCAGCCACTCCTCGGTGCCGTCGAGCGGTGCCCCACGGTAGGTCAGCGGCACCTGGTGAACCGGCCCGGTGCCGGCGCGGACGAGCAGGGTCTCGATGCCGACCTCGCCGGCCGGGTCGTCGAACCGGTACGCGGCCACGCGTACCAGCCCGGCGCCGATGTCGCCCTGGTGCCAGTCGCGTCCGGGCAACCAGGCCGCCAACAGTTCTAGCTTGGAGGGGCGAACGTCCGCCCGGTGCAGCAGGGCCATGCGCCGCATCGTACGCGGCAGAATCAGACGTCGATGGCCCCGGGATCAGGCCCGGTGACGTACGGGACGGCCTCCTGTGTCCACATCGAGGACATCTCGTCGAAGGCGTGCTCCATGATCAGCACCATGGCGTGGCGGGCCCCGTCGCCGTCGCCGCGTTGGATCGCCTGGGCGACGTCGGCGTGCCGTTGGAGTGCTTCCTCGTGCGGATGGCGCGGCATCAGGTGGTAATGGTGGCGGCCGGTGAGCACCTCGGCGACCAGGTCCTGGAGCTTGACGAACATCTCGTTGCCGGAGGCGCGCAGCACCCGACAGTGGAACTCGATGTCCAGGCTGAGGAAGCGCTGATCGTCGCCGGCCTTGCCGGCGGCCCACATCTTGGCGGCGAGACCGACCAGGTCACTGGCGTCGTCGTGGCTGACCCGATGCGCCGCGAGCCAGGCGGCGTGCGGCTCCACCGCGGTGCGTAGCTCGGTGATCGAGCGCAGTTGGGCGATGCGCCCGGCCGAGGCCAGCCGCCATCGGATGACCTGTGGATCGAAGACGTTCCAGTCGCGGGCCGGGCGGATCAGGACGCCGACCCGACGGCGGGTCTCGATGAAGCCCATCGACGCGAGGACCCGCAGCACCTCGCGGATCACCGACCGGGAGACCGCGTAACGGTCGACCAGTTCGTCGATGTTGAGCACCGCTCCCGCCACCAGTTCGCCACCGCAGATGGCGGTGCCGAGGTGGTCGAGGACGCGTCCGTGCAGCCCGGCTTCGGCAGGGGCGGTCTGGACGGGTGCTGCAACCCCGGGGGAGGTCAGATCCACGGGCTGGATCATATCAGTTGGGTCTACCTCTTGTATAAGTCTGCTTTATCGGCCTAGCATCCGGACGATAAGCGGATGTAAGAGGCCGACTTGCGCCCCGTCCCCCCGAGGCGCTGGCCAGGACAGAAGGAGAGACGGACGTGGGACGTCGATCGAAAATTGGGACATCTCTGGCGGTTGTGGCCGCCATGACGCTGTCCGCCTGTGGCGGCGGTGGTGACGACAGCGGTGCCTCGGACACCGTTCGGGTGACGTTGGTCAACCACGTCTGGACCGAGAACATCCGCAAGGCGCTGCCGGAGTTCGAGAAACAGTCCGGCCTCAAGGTCGAGGTGACCCAGCTCGGCGAGGACCAGCTCTCGGACCAGTACAACGTCAAGCTCAACGCCGGCTCCAGCGACATCGACGTGATGATGTACCGGCCGCTGCAGGAGGGCCGGCTGTTCGCCAAGAACAAGTACCTCGCCGACCTGACCGACAAGGCCAAGGAGAGCGGCGACTTCGACCTCGGCGACTTCCAGGAGGCGCCGCTGAGCGCCACCAGCTACGAGCAGAAGGTGGTCGGTATTCCGATCATCACCGAGCAGCAGGTGCTCTACTACCGCAAGGACCTTCTGGAGAAGTCCGGCTTCACCGCCCCGCCGCAGACGCTCGACGAGCTGAAGACCCAGGCCGCGAAGATCCAGGCGGACAACCCGGGCGTGGCGGGCTTCGTCGCCCGTACCGGTAAGGCCGCGGCCGTCACCCAGTTCTCCAGCTTCCTGTTCAGCTTCGGCGGCGACTTCGTCGACGAATCGGGCAAGTCCACCGTCAACAGCGACGCCGCCAAGCAGGCGTACGCCTACTACGGCGGCATGCTGCGCGAGCACGGACCGGCCAACATCAGCACCGACATGAGCTGGTCCGAGGCGATGGCGATCTTCACCCAGGGCCAGGCCGCCTTCTACCCGGAGGCCAACTCGCTCTACAAGAACGCCACCGACCCGGCCAAGTCGAAGGTCTCCGAGACCGTCGGGTTCGCGCCGTTCCCGGCCGGTCCGGCCGGCTCGAAGCCGTACAACGTCCCGTCCTGGGGTCTGGCCATCAACGACGCCTCGAAGAACCAGAGCAACGCCTGGAAGTTCATCGAGTGGGCGGCCGGCAAGGAGCAGACGCTCGAGCAGCAGAAGGCCGGCGTCCCCGGTGCGCGTACCTCCGTCTGGGAGAACCCGGAGGGCATCGCCACCTACCCGAAGGACATGGCTGACGCGATCACGGTGAGCCTCGCCAACGGCGTGGGCCACGACCGGCCGCTGGTCGAGCGGGTCGCCCAGGCCCGCGAGATCGTCGGTCAGCCGATCGTCGACGCCATCACCGGTAAGGACGCCGCGGCCTCTGCCGACACCGCGCACGAGGCGTTCCAGAAGTTCCTGGACGACGAGGCCCGCTAAGTCCGTGCGCGTGGGTGGCGGGTTTCGGCCCCGCCACCCACGCCCGGCCTCCCCACCACGGAGATCAGATGCCAGCTGTAACCGCACCCAGCAGAGCGTCACGCGGCGCCTCTGTCATGCCCGACACACCCGGCTGGGCGCGTTGGGCCAACGACCATCGCAAGTGGCTCTTCGCGGCCCCGGCCATGGCCTTCGTCGCCGCGCTGATCATCTTTCCGCTCGCCTGGACCGCGTACCTCAGCCTCACCGACTCGTCGGGATCGGTCCGCGCCGAGTCGGAGTTCATCGGCTTCCGCAACTACCTCGACGTCCTCAGCGACACCACCCGGTTCTGGCCCGCTGTGGGGCGGACCGCCGCGTTCACCGGCGTCGCGCTCTTCTTCGAGGTGGTCCTCGGCATGGCGATCGCCCTGCTGCTGTGGCGACCGTTCCGGGGCGAGAAGTGGGTCCGGGTCGCCATCCTTCTGCCGCTGGTGGCCACCCCGGTGGCCGTCGGCATGATGTGGCGGCTCATCTTCGACCCCAACATCGGTATGGCCAACCAGGTGCTGGGCTGGGTCGGCATCGGCCCGCAGCCGTGGCTGGCCGGGCAGCACACCGCACTGCCCACCACCATCTTCATCGACATCTGGCAGTGGACGCCGATGGTGGTGCTGATTCTGCTCGCCGGGCTGACCTCGCTCTCCAACGAGCCGCAGGAAGCCGCGATGATCGACGGCGCCAGCGCCTGGCAGCGCTTCCGGCACGTCACCCTGCCGCTGCTGATGCCCACCGTGATCGTCGCGGTCCTGCTGCGCGGCATCGACGCGCTGAAGACCTTCGACATCCTCTACGCGACCAAGGGCCGCGGCGGCGGTTCGTTCCACGAGGTGGAGACGCTCAACGTGTACGCCTACGGCCTGAGCTTCGACTACAACGAGTACGGCCTCTCCTCGACGGTGCTGATCCTGTTCTTCTTGATCATCATCGGCCTGATGTGGGCCCTCACCGCCCGGAGAAAGAAGGAGGCCGGCCGATGAAGCCGCGTACCGGGTTCCAGGTCTTCCGTGCGGTGGCGCTGGTGTTCGTGGTGCTCGCGCTGCTGCTGCCGCTGCTGTGGATGGTCGCCGCGTCGTTCAAGACCAACGTGGACATCTACGACTCCGGCAAGGCGTTGGTCTTCACACCCACCCTGACCAACTACGAGACGGTCCTGCAACAGGCCAACTACGTCCAGTTCATCATCAACAGCCTCTGGGTGGCCTTCGCGGCGACCGTGCTGTCGCTGCTGCTCGGCGTGCCGGCCGCGTACTCGATGAGCCGGTTCAACATGCGCAAGTCAGCGCTGGTGGTGCTGATGGCCCGGGTCATCCCCGGCGTCTCGCTGCTGGTGCCGTGGTACTACGTCTTCTCGAACCTGCGCATGGTCGGCGGCTTCAGCGTGCTGATCCTGAGCCACATGTTCGTCTCGTTGCCGCTGATCGTCTACATCATGATGGGCTACTTCGACGGCCTGCCGGAGGAGTTGGAGGAGGCGGCGCAGGTCGACGGGCTCAGCCCGATCGGCGCGTTCCGCCGGATCACGTTGCCGCTGTCCCTGCCGGGCATCGCCACCGCCGGCATCCTGTCCTTCATCTTCTCCTGGAACAACTTCATGTTCGCCCTGGTGCTCTCCGGCGCGGACACGAAGACCCTGCCCGTGGCGATCTTCGACTTCGTCGGCTACGCCAGCATCGACTGGGGCGGCCTGATGGCGGCGACCACCGTGGTCACCCTGCCGATCATGCTCATCGCCCTGT
Organism: Micromonospora qiuiae; assembly: GCF_016863555.1. Taxonomy (GTDB): domain Bacteria; phylum Actinomycetota; class Actinomycetes; order Mycobacteriales; family Micromonosporaceae; genus Micromonospora; species Micromonospora qiuiae. The sequence goes on from NZ_BOPC01000032.1 coordinate 106,765, forward strand.
TCGTGCAGAAGTACATCGTCTCCGGACTCACCGCGGGCGCGACGAAGGGCTGATCGAACATGACCACCATTTCCCGTGTCGAGACCTTCCTCGTCGCACCCCGCTGGCTGTTCGTCCGGGTGGAGACCACCGACGGGCTCGTCGGCTGGGGCGAGGCGACCTGCGAGGGCCGCTCCGAGACCGTACGCACCGCCGTCGAGCAGCTCAGCGAGCTGCTCGTCGGCCGGGACGCGCTGCGCATCGAGGACCACTGGCAGGTGATGACCAAGGGCTCCTTCTACCGGGGCGGTCCGATCCTGGCCAGCGCCGTCGCCGGCCTCGACCAGGCGCTGTGGGACATCGCCGGCAAGCGGTACGGCGCCCCGGTGCACCAACTGCTCGGCGGACCCGTCCGGGACCGGATCCGGGTCTACGGCTGGGTCGGCGGTGACGAGCCCGACGAGGTCCGCGACCAGATCGCCGCGCGGGTGGAGGCGGGGCTGACCGCCGTGAAGATGAACGCCTCCGGGCGGATGAGCCCGCTCGGCTCCGTCGCCGAACTCGACGCGGTGGTGCAGCGGGTCGCCGCCGCCCGCGAGGTGCTCGGCGAGCACCGCGACGTGGCCGTGGACTTCCACGGCCGGTTCACCCTCGCCAACGCCCGCCGGGTGGCGCCGCTGCTGGAGCCGTACCGGCCGCTGTTCCTGGAGGAACCGGTGGTGCCGGAGAACTCCCACCTGATCGGGGAGTTCGTCCGCTCCACCACCATCCCCGTGTCGACGGGGGAGCGGCTCTACAACCGGCAGGAGTTCCTGCCGGTGCTCCAGGCCGGCATCGCGGTGGCCCAGCCGGACCTCGCGCACGCCGGGGGCATCACCGAGGTACGCAAGATCGCCGCGCTGGCCGAGGTGTACGACGTGCAACTCGCCCCGCACTGCCCGCTCGGCCCGATCGCCCTGGCCGCCTGCCTCCAGGTCGGCTTCGCCACGCCGAACTACCTGATCCAGGAGCAGAGCATCGGCATCCACTACAACCTCGGCGCCGAGGTGCTCGACTACTGCGTCGACCAGCAGCCACTGGCCTTCGTCGACGGGTACGTGCAGCGACTCACCGCCCCCGGCCTGGGCATCGAGATCGACGAGCAGGCGGTACGCGCGGCCGACAAGCGCGGCCACGCCTGGCGCAGCCCCACCTTCCGGCACCCCGACGGCTCGTACGCGGAGTGGTGAGCATGTCGGTCGACCTCACCGCCGAACTCGCCTCCACCCGGCTGCTGGCGATCATCCGGGGCAGCGACACCGCCGCCGCGATCGCCACCGGCACCGCCCTGCTCGCCGAGGGCGTCTCGATCGTCGAGGTGGCCCTGACCACCCCCGGGGCGCTCGACGCCATCGCGGCCATCCGGGCGAACGCCCCGGCCGACACCTTCGTCGGTGCCGGCACCGTGCTCACTGTCGCCGACGTCGCCGACGTGGTGGCGGCCGGCGCGCAGTTCGTGGTCACCCCGGCCGTGGTCGACTCGATCGCCGAGGCGGCCCGTCGGGGTCTGCCGGTCGCGGCCGGCGCCCTCACCCCCACCGAGGCGTACACGGCGATGCGGCTCGGGGCCAGCGTGGTCAAACTCTTTCCGGCCTCGGTGGGCGGGCCGGCGTACCTGAAGGCGGTGCGCGACCCGTTCCCGGACATCCCGTTCGTCGCGGTCGGCGGGGTGGGCCTGGCCGAGCTGCCCGCCTACCTGTCGGCCGGGGCGATCGCCGTCGGTGTCGGCGGCCCGCTGGTGGGCGACGCCGCCTCCGGCGGCGACCTGCACGCGCTGCGCGAACGCGCCCGGTCCTACCTCGCAGCGATCGGTGGAGTGCCGTCATGAGCGAGCGGGATCTGCTCACCGTCGGCGAGGCGCTGGTGTCGCTGCGCTCGCCCGGCCCGCTGGCCGCCGGCGGGCCGCTGACCATGCACCTGGCCGGCGCCGAGTCCAACGTGGCCATCGGCCTCGCTCGGCTCGGTCACCGGGCCGCCTGGGTGGGCCGGGTCAGCGACGACGAGCTGGGCGAGTTCGTGCTGCGGCAGTTGCGCGCCGAGGGCGTCGACACCGCCGGAGTCCGCCGGGACCCGGACCGGCCGACCGGGTTGATGTTCCTGGAGCGGCGTACCGCCGACGTGTCCCGGGTGCGTTACCACCGGGCCGGTTCGGCGGGGGCGGCGCTCTGCGTCGACGACCTGCGCGCCCCGCTCGCGGCCGGCGCCCGCCTGCTGCACCTGAGCGGGATCACCCCGGCGCTGTCCGACAGCGCCCGCGACGCCGCGACCTGGGCGGTACGCACGGCGGCCGAGTCCGGCATCCCGGTCTGCCTGGACGTCAACTACCGGGCCGGACTCTGGTCCCGGGAGCGGGCCCGGGCGACCCTGGCTCCGCTGGCCGGGTGCGCCTCCGTCATCGTCGCCTCCACCGACGAGCTGGACCTGGTCGCCGAGCCCGACGCCGACGAGAACGCCGCCGTCGCCGACCTGCTCCGCCGTGGTGTGCGGGCGGTGCTGGTCAAGCTCGGTGCCGACGGTGCCCGCGCGCACACCGCCGACGGTGTGCGGCACGTCCCGGCGGTGCCGGTCACCGCCGTGGACACCGTCGGCGCGGGGGACGCGTTCACCGCCGGCTATCTATCCGGGTACCTCGACGGGTTGGACCTCGTCGACCGGCTCCGACGCGCGGTGGCGCTCGGGGCCTTCGCGGTCGCCGGTCACGGCGACTGGGAGGGCCTGCCCCGCCGCGACGAGTTGTCCCTGATCACCGGCAGCGCCGCCGGCACCACCCTGCGCTGAGAAAGGCACCCCTCGTGAAGATCGTCGCCGCCGACGTCATCGTCTGCAGTCCGGATCGCAACTTCGTCACCTTGAAGATCACAACCGAGGACGGCATCACCGGGTTGGGCGACGGCACCCTCAACGGGCGTGAGCTCTCCGTCGCCTCCTACCTGCGCGACCACGTCGTTCCGCTGCTGCTCGGACGGGACGCGCACCGGATCGAGGACGCCTGGCAGTTCCTCTACCGTTCGGCGTACTGGCGGCGTGGGCCGGTGACCATGGCGGCCATCGCCGCGGTGGACGTGGCGCTGTGGGACATCAAGGCCAAGGCCGCCGGCATGCCGCTCTACCAGTTGCTCGGCGGTGCGTCCCGAAACGGCATCATGGCGTACGGGCACGCCTCCGGCCGGGACCTGCCGGAGCTGTTCGACTCGATCCGCGCGCACCTGGAACTCGGCTTCCGGTCGATCCGGGTGCAGACCTCCGTGCCCGGCATCAACGCGGTGTACGGGGTCGCCGCCCAGCCCAGCGCCGACGGCAAACGGTACGACTACGAGCCGGCCCAGCGCACCCCGCTGCCAGCCGAGGAGGACTGGGACACCCGCGCGTACCTGCGGCACCTGCCCGGTGTCTTCGAGGCGGTCCGCAACGAGTTCGGCCCGGAGCTGCCGCTGCTGCACGACGGCCACCACCGGATGACCCCGATCCAGGCCGCCAAGCTGGGCAAGGACCTCGAGCCGTACGACCTGTTCTGGCTGGAGGACTGCACCCCGGCGGAGAACCAGGAGGCGCTGCGGCTGGTCCGCCAGCACACCACCACGCCGCTGGCGATCGGCGAGGTCTTCAACACGGTGTGGGACTACCAGACGCTGATCCGGGAACAGCTGATCGACTACGTGCGCTCCGCCGTCACTCACACCGGGGGCATCACCGCGATGCGCAAGCTGCTCGACTTCGCCGCCCAATACCAGATCAAGTCGGGTATCCACGGCCCGACCGACATCTCGCCGGTCGGCATGGCCGCCGCGCTGCACCTGGACCTGGCCATCCACAACTTCGGCATTCAGGAGTACATGCGGCACGGGCCGCTCACCAACGAGGTGTTCCGCCAGTCGTTCACCTTCAACGACGGCTACCTGCACCCGGGCGAGCAGCCCGGCCTGGGTGTGGAACTGGACGAGGAGGCCGCGGCGCGGTTCCCGTACCAGCCGGCGTACCTGCCGTTCAACCGGCTCATGGACGGCACCGTCCATGACTGGTGATCGGCCGACCCGGCACGTCGTGGTGATGGGTGTCTCCGGCGCGGGCAAGACGACCGTGGCCCAGGGCATCGCCGCGTCGACCGGGCTGACTTTCGCCGAGGCCGACGAGTTCCACTCCGAGGCCGGCGTGGCCCGGATGCGGGCCGGTGTACCACTGGACGACGAGGCCCGCTGGCCATGGCTGCGCGCCCTGGCCGACTGGATGGCCTCCCGCCACCGGGAGGGCACCTCGACGGTGCTGGCCTGCTCGGCACTCAAGCGCTCCTACCGTGACGTGCTGCGTCAGGGCCCGCCGGGTGTGGAGTTCGTGCACCTGGACGGGCCGGCGGAGGTGATACGGGAGCGGATGTCGACCCGCACCCATCCGTACATGCCGGCCAGCCTGCTCGACTCGCAGATCGAGACCCTGGAGCGGCTCTGGCCGGACGAACCGGGCATCGTCCTCGACCTCAGACTGCCCCTGGAGGCGTTGGTCGCCGCAGCGGTCGAGCAGCTCGACCTCGCCGTACCCGAAAGATCAACTCCCGAGCCCACGACGTAACGTCCCCGCTCCCGCTCCACCCCGCCCGTTGCTCTCCGCAGGTGACGAAGGTCGGGGTGGAGCGGGCATAGCACGCGCGACAAGAAGGCGGGCGGGTTTCGGTGTTTCGCCGGTCCGCCGGTCCGCCGGGAGCCACCATCTAGCGCAGCGCGACGGAACACAACGGCGGGTGGGCGGGCGTGCGGGAGACAACGGTTGAGCCGAACGTCGGCGACGGTGGCGTCAACCTGGCCGAGCAGGTGTGGCGCAACGCCGTGGCGTACGCCGAGACCGTGCAGTTCGTCCGCCCCGAGCCGGACCCCCGGTCGTGGCCCGTCCCGGGCACGACCGGAGGCGGCCCGCTGCCGGTGTCCTGCCGGCAGTTCCGCGATGACGTGCTGGCCCTGGCCCGCGGCTTCGTCGCCGCCGGGGTGGCCCACGGCGACCGGATCGGGCTGCTCTGCCGCACCCGCTACGAATGGACCCTCGTCGACTACGCGCTCTGGTCGGCCGGCGCGGTGACCGTGCCGATCTACGACACCTCCAGCGTCGACCAGATCCGCTGGATCCTCGGCGACTCGGGTGCGGTGGCCTGCGTGGTGGAGACCGCCGACCACGCCGCCACGGTGCACGGGCTGCGGCCGGACCTGCCTGCGGTGCGGCAGGTCTGGGGCATCGACGCCGGTGGGCTCATCGAGCTGACGACCCAGGGAGATGCCGTCGACGTCGCCGAGGTCGACGCCCGCCGGGCTGCGGTCACCGGCGAGGACATGGCCACCATCGTCTACACCAGCGGCACCACCGGCCCGCCGAAGGGCTGTGTGCTGACCCACCGCAACATCTCCGCCGACGTCGGGGCCGCCACCGAGGTGCTGCCGCAACTGCTGCGCCCGGGGGCGGCGACGGTGCTGTTCCTGCCGCTGGCACACGCCTTCGCCCGGCTGATCCAGATCGGCATGGTGCACAACCACGCCACCCTGGTACACAGCCCTGATCCGGCCGGGATGCTCGATCAGCTGCGCCGGTTCCGACCCACCTTCATCCTCGCCGTGCCCAGAATGTTCGAGAAGATGCACGACCAGGCCCGGCACGCCGCCGAGGACACGCATCGCGGTTGGCTGTTCACTCTCGCCGACCAGGTGGCCGTGCGGTACAGCCGGGCGCTGGACCGGCCGCGCGGACCGGGCGTACCGCTGCGCCTGGCGCACCTGCTGTTCGACGTCGCCGTGTACCGCAGGCTGCGTGCCGCCCTCGGCGGCCGGTGCCGGATGGCCATCGTGGGCGGGGCGCCGCTGGCGGAGCGGCTCGGGCACTTCTTCCGAGGCGCCGGCATCACCGTACTGGAGGGCTACGGGTTGACCGAAACCTCCCCGGCGCTGGCGGTGAATTTGCCGACGGCGATGCGGATCGGTACGGTCGGCCGCCCGTTGCCGGGGGTGCGGATCCGCATCGCCGACGACGGGGAGATCCTCGCCCGTGGCCAGGCGGTGTTCGCCGGCTACTGGAACAACCCGGACGCCACTCGGGAGGCGTTCACCGACGACGGGTGGCTGCGTACCGGCGACCTCGGCCGGCTCGACGACGACGGCTTCCTGCACATCACCGGCCGGACCAAGGAGATCATGGTCACGGCGGCGGGCAAGAACCTCGCGCCCGCGCCGATCGAGGAGCGCATCCGGGCCCATCCGCTGGTCAGCCAGTCCATGCTCGTCGCCGACGGCCGGCCGTACGTGGCCGCACTGGTCACCCTGGACCCACAGGCCTGGCAGCGGTGGCGCAACGCGCACGGGTGCCCCGGCGCGTCTCTGGCCGACCTGCGCGACGATCCGCAGCTGCGCGACGAGATCCAGGGCGCGATCGACCAGGCCAACCGGAGCGTCTCCCATGCCGAGCAGGTGAAGACCTTCCGGATCCTGCCCCGGGATCTCACCGAGGCCGACGGGGAACTCACCCCCACCCTCAAGATCAAACGGGAGGCGGTGCAGGACCACTTCGCCGACGAGATCGCGGCGCTTTACCGCGGCCACTGACGCTCCACAATGTATCCGGTCGGCCGGTGACGGCGACTGTGGGGACGATGGCCGCGCGGGCCGTGGAGACGACAATGTTCAGCGTGCTCGATGCCCAGCTGTGCAAGACCCGGGAAGTGGTGGCGTGACCGGCTGGCGGGTTTCCGGCTACACCCCGGTCCGCCGGCTCGGTGCCGGCGCGTCCGGCAGCGTTGACCTCGCCGTCCACGCCGCCACCGGCACCCCCGTGGCGATCAAATACCTGACCGGTCGACTCGATGACGTCTCGTTCCGCACCGCCTTCCGCGACGAGGCCCGGCTGCTCGCCGGCATCGACGACCCGTACGTCTGTCGTCTCTACGAGTACGTCGAGGCCCCGGGCGGCTCGGCGATCGTGATGGAGCTGGTCAACGGCGTCTCGCTGCGGCAGTTGCTGCGTGCGAAGGGCTCGACCACGCCGGAGTCGGCGTTGTGTGTGCTCAAGGGCTCGCTGGCCGGGCTCGGCGCGGCGCACGCCCGCAGGGTGGTGCACCGGGACTACAAGCCCGAGAACGTGCTGGTCACCGCCGAGGGCACCAGCAAACTCGCCGACTTCGGCATCGCCATGCCGGTCGGTGCCAGCTCCGGCAGCAGCGTCACCGGCACGCCGCGCTACATGGCTCCCGAGCAGTGGACCGGGGCTTCCGCCAGCCCGGCGTGCGACATCTACGCCGCCACCGCCACCTTCTTCGAGTGCCTCACCGGCCATCCCCCGTACGACGGGCGGGACCTGGCCACCCTGCGCCAGCAGCACGCCCGCGCGCCGATCCCCACCGATCCGGCCCCGCGTCCGGTGCACGACATGCTACGTCTCGGCATGGCCAAGCGTCCCGCCGAGCGACCGCAGTCCGCACACGTCTTCCTCGCCATGTTGGAGGAGGTGGCGTCCGGGGCGTACGGGGCGGACTGGGAGGAACGCGGGTTGCGGGAGCTGGCCCGGCGCGCGGCGCTGCTGGCCGCCCTCTTCCCGTTTCCCGACCGCGCTGGCGGCGGCATCAGCGTGGCCAGCACCGCGCTCGGCGACACCACCATCGGTTCAGACGGGGGCGACGGCAGCGGGCCTGCGCTGCGGCGCACCGGCCGCGCCAGGGCGGCGCTCGTCGGCGGTGGCCTGGTGGCGGCCATGCTGGTCGGCGGGGCCGGGCTCAGCTACGCCGCCCGGGACGAGCCGGTCGCCCCCTCCGGCGCGGCGCCCGAGGTGACGACGGAGCTGACCGGCGGTGCCGTCCCGACCGTCGGCGCATCCGTTCCGTCCACGCCCGATGGCTCTCTCCCGCCCACGCCCGACGGGTCCGTCCCGCCCACGCCAGAGGCCTTCACCCCGCCCACGCCCGGCCCCGTCACCCCGCCCACCTCCGCCGCGCCACCTGCCCCGACCGGCGGCACCACTGCGGCCGGGCCCACCCCGTCCACGACACCCACCGGCGGCCCTTCGTCCGCCACGCCGATCCCCACCCTGTCGACCAGGGTCAGTCCGCCACCTCCGCCGGACAGCACCCCACCCACCATCGCCCGGGTCGCGGCGAGCCCGACGGAACTGGACCCGACCGGCTGCCCCTTCGGGCCCACGGCGAGCGCCATCACCGCCTACGTCAACGACGACCGCACGGCCGCCGGTGACCTGCGAGTCCGCCTCCGCTACACCCTCGAGAAGCGGTCGTACGAGCAGAGCATGGCCCTGCTCGGCGGCAGCCAGTTCCGTGGCGTGCTCGGTGACCTGCCGCGACCCGCATCCACCACCCGGATCCCGGTCACAGTCGTCGCCACCGATGGCGCCGGCAACACCACCGTCGGCGACTCGACGGTGTCCGTGACGCTTTACTCCTTCTGCACGCCGGGCTGACCGGGCGCGCCCCACCTTCCAGGCGACGACGACCAGGAGATGCAGCCGTGACCCAGCCCGACGACGCGACCGAGGCCCTGCCCACCCACCACCTGCCGATCGACCCGGCGGCCGGCACCGCACGCCACGGCACGCCGCCGCCTCCGGTGCCGGCCGAGGAGCCCACGGTGCACTTGAGTGGCGCGGACTCGACTGTGTATCTCGGCCAGGCGGAGCCCACGGTGCACTTGAGTGGCGTGGAACCGACCGTGTATCTCGCCGGGACGGAGTCGACCGCGCCGGGGAACGGCGGGGAACCGACCGCGCGTCTCGCCGGTACCGGGTCCGCGGTGGAGGACCAGGGCGTGGCGGGCCGGACCGCGACCGACACGGCGGGCACGTCCGGAGTGCGTACCAGCCGGGGAACCCTTCCGGCCCCGATTGCCGGTCCTGGCGGCGAGCTGCGGTTCGGGCCCGGCGTGCCGGTCGCCCCGCCGCCGGCGCCCGCCTGGCCCACACCCGTGCCGCCGGCACGCCGCAGGTCGGCCGGGCGCCGGCTCGTCTCGCTGCTGTCCACCTTGCTCACCCTCGCCCTGCTCGCCGCAGTCGGGCTGTGGATCTGGCAGCGGCTCAGCCCACTGGAGATCACCGAGGTCAGCGTCGTCGTACCCAGCCCGGCCGGGGCGCGATGCGACGTCAGCATCGACGTGGTCGCCACGGTACGGACCAACGGCCGCGCGGGCACTATCCAGTATCAGTGGCTCCGCTCCGGCAGCGCGCCCGGCACCCTGCTCGACGAGCGGGTCGGTTGGGGCCAGCGCAGCGTTGAGCTGACCCTGCGTTGGTCGTTCAGCGGGGTCGGCACCACCACCGAGACCGCCACCGTGAACATCGTCTCCCCGGCACCGACGCAGGCCAGTGCCGAGGTCGTCTACTCCTGCCCAGGTTGAGAGACGCCACCGCGGGCGTTTCCCTCGCGTACCGCCGGGGTAGGTCGGGTCGGACGAACCACCCGCCCCTATGGAGGACCATCCGATGCGAGACAACTTCGGTGACGCGGTGGGGGACACCCTCCGGTCGATACTGCTCTTCCTACCCAAGGCCGTTGCCTTCGTGGCGATCCTGGTGGCCGGCTGGCTGGTCGCCAAGGCGGTGCTGAAGCTCGTCGACCGGCTGCTCGAACGCGTCGGCTTCGACCGTGCCGTCGAGCGCGGCGGCATCCGGCGAGCCCTCGCCAGCTCCCGCTACGACGCCAGCGACATCGTCGCCCGCCTCGCCTACTACGGGGTCCTGCTGCTCACCCTCTACCTGGCGTTCGGCATCTGGGGGCCGAACCCGATCTCCGATCTGATCGCCGGTGTCATCGCCTGGCTGCCCCGGGCCTTCGTCGCGATCGTCATCGTGGTCGTGGCCGCCGCCATCGCCGGCGCCGTCAAGGACATCATCTCCGGCGCGCTCGGCGGTCTGTCGTACGGCCGGCTGCTGGCCACCATCGCCTCGGCCTTCCTCCTCGGCCTCGGCATCATCGCCGCGCTCAACCAGATCGGCGTCGCCACCGCGGTGACCACTCCGGTGCTGATCGCCGTGCTGGCCACCATCGGCGGCATCCTCGTGGTCGGCGTCGGCGGCGGACTGGTCCGGCCGATGCAGAAGCGTTGGGAGTCCTGGCTGTCCCGCGCCGAGCAGGAGTCGCGCAGCATCGCCGAGCACGCCCGCGCCTACTCCGCCGCTCGCCGCGTGGCCGCACCCCGTACCGCCGAGCCCAGCGCCGCCGACGTTCCGCCGGCTACCGGCGCGGCGAGCGCCGCCGGCGTCCCCCCGGCAACCGGCGCGGCGAGCGCCGCCCCGTTCACCCCGACCGCTGGCGAACCCGGCGCCGCCACTCCGACCGGTTCCACCGGCGGGTCCGCCTACGATCCGGGGGCCACGCAGATCGTCACCAGCAGCGCGGCGGACAGCGACCCGACCGCTCCGCTGCCCGGCCGGGATGTGCCGGCGCAGCGCAGCTCCGACGACAGCGAGTCGACCATGATCCTGCCGAGGACCGACGACCAGCGTTGAGCCGGGTACGGCCGCGACCTCGCGGGACGGGAAGCCCTGGTTCCGTCCCGCGAGGCTTCCCGGCGTCCTGGCACACCATCCGCGCCACCGGTTAGCATCAGCGCCATGACCTGGCGACATTAGTTTCCTGTTCGAGGCCGTGGGCCGCCTGCGGTCGCCGTAGCACCGGCGTCCGTCGTTCGTCCCGCTCCGAAAGGCATCGATGATCCCACCCCGGCGGGTGCCCACAAACTGGCGGCCACCCCCTCTACGCGTACGCGTTCCTCACCGACCTGGTCCTGCTCTATCCGGTGTGCTTGATGATTCCGAAGCCTGCCAGGCTGCGCGGCATGGACGTTCGTCTTGCGCCGTGGTCGGAATCTGCGCTCGACCTCCTACGCCGGATCAACACTGTGCAGATGCGTCGACACGTCGGCGGTCCCGAGCCGGAGGAACAACTGCTAGCCCGGCACCGCCGATACCTCGCCATGCCGGCAACTGGCCGCGGCTGCATGTTCGCCGTACTGCTTGGCGACGAGATGGTCGGCAGCATCGCCTACCACCAGCGTGACTGGCAGGGCGAGCAGATCTACGAAACCGGCTGGAACGTCCTACCGCCCTATCAGGGCCAAGGCATTGCCACCGCAGCCGGTACCGCCCTGATCACCATCGTCCGCGAGGCTGCCCGCCATCCCGATGCACCCCACAGCCTTCATGCCTTCCCCTCAGTCGGAAACGCCCTCTCCAATGCACTCTGCCACCGCCTTGGCTTCACTCTCCTCGGACCCTGCAACTTCGAGTACCCACCGGGCAGCGGCTCCCTGATGTGCAGCAACGACTGGCGCATCGACCTCGCCAACTCCGGCCGGCCTGCCGTCACGGCGCGGCGCGACCGCCTGTGACGCAGGCCTCAGGTGGACCCGGCGTCGAGGTAGACCCAGCGTCCGTCCTCGCGAACGAAGCGACTGCGCTCGGCCACCGTGCCGGGCCGGCCGGCTTCCCGGTAGTGGGCCCGGAACTCGACCGTGCCCGTACTGTCGAACAGCCCACCGCGGTCGGTGTCGACGATCTCCAGACCGGTCCAGCGCTGGCCCGGGTCGAGGCGCAGCCGGGGCGGTCGGGTGCTGGTGTGCCAACTGCGCAGCAGGTATTCCGGGTCGCCGACGACGAAGGCGGCGTACCGGGACCGCATCAGCGCCTCGGCCGTCGGCGCGTCGGCCGAGCCGGTGTGCAGGCGCCGGCAGCAGTCCGCGTACGGCAGGCCCTGCCCGCACGGGCACGTGGTCGGCTCCGCCCGCTGGCTGTCTCGTCTGGCCACTCCGTCATCTTCGCCGCTGCCCGATCGGTCCGGCGCACCGGGGCGGTCCGGCGTACCGGAGCGCTTCGGCGCACCGGGGCGCTTCGGCCAGAGGCGGAGATCGAACACATTGGATGGCGGATTGCGGTGATGGCGCGGGCACACGCAGTTCCCCTCCCGCCCGGCGTCTGGTGCATTCCCACCGCCGGCCGGGCAATGATCAACTTCTACGCCTGGTCGGCGACGACGGTTCGGTCACCTTGATGGACTGCGGGGGAAGCGTGCACCGGCCCGGATCGTCCGCGGGCTCGCTGCGATCGGCAAGCATCCCGCCGATGTGACCCGGATCGTGCTCACCCACGCCCACCCCGACCATGTCGGCGGGGCCGCCGAGGTGGCCCGCCGCACCGGCGCGCCGCTGGCCCTGCATGCCGCCGATGTCCCGTACGCCGAAGCCGGACACTCGCCACCGGGAGATCCGACGGTCGGCGGCGCCCGGTTGTTCGCCCGGCTCTCCTCCGGGCGTTTTCCCGCGTTCGAGGTGGCGCAGCCGCTCGCCGACGGGGATTCTGCTCGACGTCGGCGGCGGGCTGCGCGTGGTGCACACGCCGGGCCATTCACCCGGTCACGTCTCGCTGCTGCACGAGCCGACCCGGGTGCTGATCACCGGCGACGCGCTGTTCAACGTGGCCGGTGTCCGCTGGCCGGTGAAGCTTTTCTGCATCGACTTCCGGATGACCCAGCTGACCGCCCACGTGCTCGGCGAGCTGGAGTACGACGTAGCCGCCTTCACCCACGGGCCGGAGATCACCGATCAGGCTCGGGAACGGGTCCGAGGCTTCCTCGCCCGAATGTCCGGGACGTAGCCGCCGGTCAGCGGGCAGTCGTGCGGGCGCTGCGGCGGTTGCCGAACGACTCCATCGTCGTCGCCTTGCGCGGCAGCGTCGTACTGGCCGCGCGGGAGGTGGCGGCCGCCGCCTGCGTGGCGGCCGTCTTCCTGGTCGGTGCCCTCTTGGCCGTCGTTTTCGCCGCGGGTGCCTTCGTGGCGGTGGTCTTCTTCGCGGGTGCCTTCGTCGCCGAGGGTCTCCTCGCCGGTGCCTTCGTGGCGGTGCTCTTCTTCGCGGGAGCCTTCGTGGCGGTGGCTGCTCCGGCCGCTGCCCTCCGGCCTGCCGGTGCCTTCCTCGCGGTGGCTTTCGTAGGGGCGGCCTTCGCGGTGGTGGCTTTCACAGTGGTCGCCTTCGCGGCGGTGGCCTTCGCTGTGGGCCGACGGGTCGGCGAGGCCGTGGCGGATACGGCCTTCTTACGGGCGGTACGGGCGGACGTCGGCGTGGGTTTCCCGCCCGGCGACTTCGCGGCCGTGGCACCGGTGGCCCGCTTCGTCGCCGTGGCCACCTTCTTCGCCGCCACCTTGGCCGGCGGCGGCGCCTTGCGCGCCCCGGTCTGCTTCCGGGCCCGTCCTGCGTGCGCCATCCTCGCTCCTCGGGATCTAGCGTGGCGCACGGTCTTCCCGACGTCGGGTCGGTCAAACACCACGACCGACAGCGGAAGCTGGCCGCGGGTCAGCGCGTCGCGGCGGCGACCGCGTGTCGGCGACGCCGGGCCAGGATGACGACGCCACCGAGCGCGTTGGCGAGCAGGACGACGCCACCAGCCACGGTCATCACGCCGTGGCTGTCGCCGCTGTTCCGGTTGTTGTTGTGACCGTCGCTGCCGTGGCCGTCGTTGCCGTGACTGTCTTTGTTGTGGCTGTCGTCGCTGTGGCCGTCGTTGTCGTGGCGGACCTCGCTGGCCCCAGTGCGCGTGCTGGTGGCGGTGCCGACCGGAAGGGGTGACGGCGACGCCGTGCTGCCAACCGGCGTGGTACCCGACAGCAGAAGACCGAGGGCGACACCCGCCAACGGTACGAGGACATTGCTCGCTCTCATGCGGCTCTCGCCTCCCCATCGTCCGCGATCGCGCGGGACGTCGTTCGGCGTGGCCGGCGTCGCTCAAACCGAGGCGTGGTCGCCACCCGAACGGTCTGGTCCAGGAATCCCCGTTACCGCCCGGTGTCCACCCGGCAGACGAAGAATCCCGGCTGGTCTCCGACTAGCCGCCACCGCTTCGAACCACCCTTACGCCGTTGTCCGATCAAGTCCGCTCAGGCGCGCCTGGACCCGCCCGGGTGGCTGTCGGAAACCCGTCAAGGCCGAAATTGGGCCCTTGGACGCCACACCTGACGGCCGACGCGGGGAGGCGTCGAGTTGCGGGTGGATTCTTGTTTCCCTGGCGGCGAAACGCACCCACAAGCCGCGCACCCCTTGCGTCGTCTGCGTGAGATGTCGGGT
>NZ_BOPC01000033.1 GCF_016863555.1 Micromonospora qiuiae
GTTGTACTCGTCGCGCTTGTCGTACTCCTTGTGCTTGTTGTACTCGTCGCGCTTGTCGTACTCCTTGTGCTTGTTGTACTCGTCGCGCTTGTCGCCTTCGTAGCCGGTCCGCTCGCGGCCCTTCGCATCCTGGCCGTGCTCCTCGCCCTTCCAGTCGCGGTCATCAGCGGCACCGCCACCGGCGCCGCCCTCCGACTCCGGCTTGTGCCCTTCCTCGCCGCCCTTGCCTTCCTCGTGGCCGCCCTTGTCTTCCTCGCGGCCCTTGCCTTCCTCGTGGCCGCCCTTGTCTTTCTCGCGGCCCTTGTCTTCCTCGTGGCCCTTGTCTTCCTCGTGGCCCTTGCCTTCCTCGTGGCCCTTGCCTTCCTCGCCGCCCTTCCAGTCCTTGTCGCCCTTCCAGTCGTCGCCGCCCTTCCAGTCCTTCTCGTCCTTGCCGTGTTCTTCGCCTGAGTCGCCCCGCCACTCGTCGCGGTCCTTGCCGGTCCAATCGCCGCGGTCGTCACCCCGGCCGTGGCGGGCCGGCTCGAGCTTCACCTTCCCGGTCACCTTGGACCAGACGAAGGCGTGTTCCTGCGGCTTCGCGCAGATCTCGACCAACTCGACCTTCTCGCCGGGCTTGACGGCGTGCGGCTTGGCGTGGATCTTGCCCTCGTCCTCATGATGCTGGCCGTCGGCGAACGCGACCCCGGGCGCGAACACCAGCAGGGATGCACCGCCGAGGGCCGCCCCCGCCACCACTTTCCCAAGCACCTTCTTAGCCATGACCTGCGTCACTCCCATCCCTGGTTGTCCTGTGGCCGGCAACAACCGAGCCAGAACCGACGTTAGACCGTTTCACGACTTATGAAGGGGAAGATTCGTGTTTTGGCATTAGTCCGCTTCTGCGGCAGAAGCCCTCTTGGTTGATGCCTGGAGGGTTCGGCCCGGGATGATCCCCAATGCGGCCTACCGCCTTGCCGGGGGCCGATGCCCGGCCGGGTTTCGAAAATATCGAACCATTGCCATGGAAGCGCTCCCATGCAAGAATCGCTGCACGCGGTTCGGGGAGCCCACACCGCGTAGGCAGGGTGTCGAGGGCAACCGGGCTGACCGGACGACCACCCGCCGCCCGACCGGTGAACCACCGGTCGTCGCACCACCACCAACGCCCGTCCGGGTCGGGCGCTCCGAAATTCCCGTTGGCACCGGAGGCGGTCCCTGCAGGACGCCTTGGCGCCACGTGCCGGGCCGTACGCGGATCCGGTCTCGCCCAAGGAGATCAGTGGCAATGAATGTGTGGAGAAAACTGTCCGGCCCACGCCGGGCCGTCGCGCTGGCCGGCGCGAGCGCGCTGGTCGCGGGCGGTCTGGTGACGATTCCGGTCACCGCGGCGCACGCGGCTACGCAGTGCGACGTGTCCTACACGACCAACGACTGGCAGGGTGGCTTCACCGCCAACATCACCATCACGAACATCGGTGACCCGCTGAACGGGTGGAACCTCGGCTTCACCTTCCCCGACGCCAACCAGCGCGTCACCCAGGGCTGGTCGGCCCGGTGGAGCCAGTCGGGCCGTAACGTCACCGCGCAGAACGAGTCCTACAACGGCTCGCTCGCCCGGGGCGCCAGCACGACCATCGGGTTCAACGGCAGCTGGAGCGGCAGCAACCCGCGGCCCACCTCGTTCACGATCAACGGGGTCACCTGCAACGGCGGCACCCCGCCGACCACGGCCCCGCCGCCGCCGACCACCACGGCCCCGCCGCCGACCACGGCCCCGCCGCCCACCACGGCCCCGCCGCCGACCACCACGCCGCCGCCCGCCGGTGCGAAGGTCGACAACCCCTACCTCAACGCCCGGGGTTACGTGAACCCGGAGTGGAAGGCCAAGGCCGAGTCGGTCAGCGGTGGCAACCGGGTGTCGAACACCCCGACCGGCGTGTGGCTGGACCGCATCGCGGCGATCAACGGAACCCCGGACAGCCAGTCCAACGGCCCGATGGGCCTGCGTGACCACCTGGACGAGGCGCTGCGGCAGAACGCCCAGTACATCCAGATCGTCATCTACAACCTGCCCGGCCGCGACTGCTCGGCGCTCGCCTCGAACGGCGAGCTGAAGGCCGACGAACTGCCGAGGTACAAGGCGGAGTACATCGACCCGATCGCGGCGATCCAGGGTGACGCGAAGTACCGCAACCTGCGGATCATCAACATCATCGAGATCGACTCGCTGCCCAACCTGGTGACCAACACCACGGGCAACGCGGGCGGCACCGTGATGTGCGACACGGTCAAGGCCAACGGTGCGTACGTCCAGGGTGTCGGCTACGCCCTCGCCAAGCTGGGCGCGATCCCGAACGTCTACAACTACATCGACGCCGGCCACCACGGCTGGCTCGGCTGGGACACCAACTTCGGCCCGTCGGCCGCCGTCCTGCGCGAGGCCGCGGGTGCCTCCGGCTCCACCGTCGCCAACGTGCACGGCTTCATCGTCAACACCGCCAACTACTCGGCGCTGCGTGAGCCGTACGCGAAGGTCACCGACTCGGTCAACGGGCAGACGGTGCGGCAGTCGAAGTGGATCGACTGGAACCAGTACAACGACGAGCTGTCCTTCGCCCAGGCGTTCCGCCAGGAGCTGATCAGCAGGGGCTTCGACCGCAACATCGGCATGCTGATCGACACTTCCCGTAACGGTTGGGGCGGCCCGAACCGGCCCACCGCCGCTGGCCCGACGACCAGCGTGGACGCCTACGTGGACGGTGGCCGAGTCGACCGCCGTATCCACAAGGGCAACTGGTGCAACCAGGCCGGTGCGGGTCTGGGCGAGCGGCCGAAGGCCGCGCCGGAGCCGGGCATCGACGCGTACGTCTGGATCAAGCCCCCGGGTGAGTCGGACGGCTCCAGCCGCGAGATTCCCAACAACGACGGCAAGGGCTTCGACCGGATGTGCGACCCGACCTACACCGGTAACGCCCGCAACGGCAACAACCGCAGCGGCGCCCTGGCGGACGCCCCGATCTCGGGCGCCTGGTTCCCGGCGCAGTTCGCCGAGCTGATGCGCAACGCCTACCCGCCGCTTTCCTGACGGCCAGGCACACCCGCCGCCAGCAGTAGGTGAGGCACTGTGGCGGCAGGTTCCCCGGGCCCCTGGTCCGACCGCTCGCACCGGTCGGACCAGGGGCCCCTCGCCGCACACGCCGTCTGACGTTGAACGCGCACTCCCCGTCGGATGTTAGAAAGGGGCCCTTCCAATGCACCAGGCGTTAAGAAGGGGCCCTTCCTTACGGGACGGTTCTTTCGATGGCGGCTCGGCCGATCTCGGCCAGGTCCCGTCGGGCCCGCTCGATGTTCTCCGGGGTCGGGTCCTGGCCCCGGGCCATCACCAGGTCCTCCGGATCCCAGGGCTGCTCCGCGCCGGTACGGATGTTGTCGCCGGCAGCGCCGGTGCCGGTTCCCGTCGCCCCGGTACCCGCGGCGTAGGGGTCGCCGATGATGTCCTCGGTCGGCGCGCCGCGGTCGGCCTGTTCGGGCTCGGCGAAGGCCGGGCTGTCCCGGCCCGGCCCGCCCTCGGTCATCAGCTCAGGAACACCGGTGTCGTCGTCCACCGCCGCGGCCACCTCGGGGCGCTCCTCCAGCGGCCGTTGCCGGTTCCGATCTGTCATCGTTGCTGCCCTCCTGTCCGCAGCCGGTCCTCCGCGGCTGCTTCCGCGTACCCGGCTGATCGGTCGCCATGCCTGCCGCCGGCACGACGAGGGCGGGCGTCCGCTCGGAACGCCCGCCCCGTGTCCGTGATCAGCGCCCGAGCACCCGGTCGAGGAAATCGCGGTACTCGCGTACGGCCACCCGCAGCTGCTCGGTGTCGGTCGAGCCCGCCTCCTGCCAGCCGCCGAGCTTGTTCTTGTGCTCTGCCAGCGCGGCGGACAGGGCCTGCATGGCCTCGTCGACCAGCGACTGCGCCTCGCCGGCTGCGGCCTGCGGGTCGTCCACGAAACGCAGCTGGACGTCGCGCCAGCGGTTCCGGAAGCCCTGCGCGGTCGACTCGTCGAACAGGGTGGCCGCACCTGTCGGCACGGTCGCTGCCCCGGTGCCCGGCCCACCGTCGTTCGGGGGCCGGGTGTCCGGATCCACCATCGTCGGGGCGGCGCTGCCGTAGCCGGCACCGCCGGCCGCCGCCGCCTCGACCGCTTCGGCGCCCGCCGTCCGTGCCGGTGTGCCCTCGGCGGCTTCGCCCGTACCGGAAGCCCGGTCGGGGTCGCCAGTCGGGCCGTGACCGCTGCGTTGCGCGTTCACCTCCCGGGTCCCGCCGACCGATGATGTCGCATTGACGTCCTGGTCGGTCAGGTTGTGCGTCCGGTCGAACTCGGCCTCAGGGTCGGCTCGCCGTCCCTCGCGCTCGCCGTCGATCGCGCCGTCGCCGGGCCGGGCGGTGTCTTCCTCGCGGGGGTCCCGCTCGTCCTCCGGACGCGGGCTGGCCATCGCCGACGCGGCCACCGCGCCGCCGACCGTGGTCGCGCCGAAGGTGGTGGGCACGGGAGCGGGCTCGTTGAACTCGACACGCTCGCCGTCGTCGCCCGGACGGCCGTCCCACGGACGGGCACCGTCGGCGCCGGCCTCGGACCGGTCGCGGTCCGTCGACTCGTCGACATCGTCGGCCGCATCGTGGTCGTCGACCGGTGGCACCGCCACGGGGGCGGACCGGACGGCCTCGGGGTGGTCGTTGTTGAGCTGCTGCTCTTGCTGCCGCATGGTGGTCTCCTCAGCGGTTGGTGGCGTCCTGGGTGGCGTCGGCGCGACGCTGCTCCGGCGTCCGGGGCGTGGCCGGCTCGTCCGACGTCCGGGGCGTGGCCGGCTCGCCACCAAGCAGGTCGGCGAAGAGGGCGCGGTAGTGGACGACGGCTTGGCGGAGTTCCTCGGTGCTGGCCTCTCCCTGCGAGTTGCGCAGGGAGATTTCGTGGGCGTCCCGGTAGTGGCTGAGCGTTCGGGCGTGTTCGACGGACAGGTGGGCGATCTGGTCGGAGAAGTCACCTGTCGGGTATCCCCGGTCGGCGATGAGTCGGGTGACCAGTTCGTCGGCCTGGCCGACGGTCTCGGCGGGGGAATCGACGAACCGGACCTGGAGTTCCTCCCAGGCCTCGGCGTACCGGGCGCGGGCGTCCGGGGTCAGCGGGACCAGTTGGAGTTCGGCGTGCCGGCGCTCCCGGTCGCGCAGTTCCCGTTCGGCCTCGCCGCGGCTGTCCCGCTCGGCAACGACGTGGTCGTACTCGGGGCCGAAGCGCTGTCTCAGCGCCCGGCGGCGGCCGGCGACGACTGCGGCGGCGACGACTGCGGCGACGAGCAGGACGACGAGGACGGTGACGACTATCTGCGTGGGCGACATGGCTCCTCCTTCGCCTGCAGGTATTCCCTCCGTCCACTGATCGCCAATCCCGTTCCGGAGCACTTTCCTCGCCCGGCTTGGGCGGCGGCGGGCGGATGCCGGCCAACGGGTGACCCTGGGCAGCACGGGAATCGGGCCGAAAGGCGTGATGCGTTGGCCGCACGGACGAAGAACGCGGAGAAGACAACCGGGAAGGAGCACCAGGCGGCCATCTCGAAGGTGCCGGGCGGTGGGATTCGAGCAGGCGTCGGCACTCCGGAGGTCGTCACCGTACCGGTAATCTCGACGGACGGTAGTGCGTCCGGCGCAGATTACGTATCCTGCCCAAGGCGCCCGAGCCGGCGTCCCGGTGGGGCAACCGGGTCGCGCACCGGCGACGGCGCTGCCCGGCCGTGCCGGAGCCCTTCCAGCCACCCCTTCCGGGCGAGGTCCGATTGAACACCCGCGACTGGCCGATTCGCTCCAAGCTGACCGCGCTGGTCGTGGTGCCGGTGACCGCGCTGCTGGCACTGTGGATATTCGCCACCACCCTCACCTTCGGACCGGCGCTCGATCTGCTCGCCGCCCGCACCCTCCTTTATGACCTGGGAAGACCGGGTGAGACCGTGGTGGCCGAGCTGCAACGGGAGCGGCGACTCTCGGTGGTGCACCTCGCCACGGCTCGCTCCACCTGCGACCGGTCGCCGGAGGGGTGCGTGCTGCCCGCGCTGGCCGAACAGCGGACCCGCACCGACTCGGCGGTGGCCGAGCTGCGCCGCCGGGCCGGTGGAGAGAAGTTGCGCGACGCCGCCGGCGAACTGCTCGAGGCCCGACTGGACCGGCTGATGGAGCGGCTCGAGGCGCTGCCGGCCGAACGCGGCTCCATTGATCGACGGGAACTGGACCGGGTCGGCGCAATCGACCTCTACAGCGACATGGTCGCGGCGGCGTTCCAGACGTTCGAGGCCCTGGCGAGCCTGCCGGACCAGGATCTCAACCGGGAGGCGCTGGCCCTGACCGACCTTGGACGCTCGCGCGAGATGCTCGGGCAGACGGACGCTCTGCTGGCCGGGGCGCTGGCCAGCGGTGCTTTCGCCAAGGGCGAGCACACGAGGCTCGCCCGAAGCATCGGCAACCAGTGGTTTCTGGTCGAGTCCGCGGTGGCCGACCTGCCCGAGCCGGACCAGGCGGCGTACCAGCGGTTGGCCGAGCAGGAAGCGTTCGGCCGGCTGCGGACGATGCAGGACGAGCTGATCGCCGCCGGCCCGTCGGCCCGGCCCAGCATCGACCCGCAGGCGTGGCAGGTCAGCTACGACACCGTTCAGCGGTCGCTGCGGGACTTCGAACTGACCCAGGCCGACGGGTTGGCCGACCGGTCGGTGCCGATGGCGGTACGCACCCTGGCGCGGCTGGCCGCCGCCGGACTGCTCGGGATGATCGCCGTCGTGGTCTCGCTGGTGGTGGCGCTGCGGGTCGGTCGATCCCTCGCGCAGCGGCTCACCTTGGTACGCGGGACGCTCAGAGAGACCGCCGAGCGGCGGCTACCGGACGTGGTGGAGCGGTTGCGCCGCGGCGAGCAGGTCGACGTCGCCCGGGAGACGCTGGTAGCGGATCGGGGCGCTGACGAGATCGGCCAGGTGGCACAGGCGTTCACGGAGGTGCAGAAGGTCGCGATCCAGGCCGCCATGGTCGAGGTCTCGCTGCGCCGCGGGCTCAACGAGGTCTTCCTGAACATCGCCCGCCGCAGCCAAGGTCTGGTACACCGTCAGCTCGCCCTGCTCGACCGGCTGGAGCGCGACGCGGAGGACCCGGATCACCTGGCCGAGCTGTTTCGGGTCGACCACCTCGCCACCCGGCTGCGGCGGCACGCGGAGGACCTGGTGATCCTCGCCGATGCCGCACCCGGCCGGGGTTGGCGTGACCCGGTCGCGATGGTCGACCTGATCCGGGGGGCGATCTCCGAGGTCGAGTCGTACGACCGGGTCGACATCACCACCGTGCAGCCCGCCGGCACGCTCGGGCGGGTGGTGGGCGACATCATCCATCTGCTCGCCGAGCTGATGGAGAACGCCACCGCGTTTTCGCCGCCCGACTCCCGGGTGGAGGTGTCCGGCGAGCACGTCGCGCACGGGTACGCTCTGTCCGTCTCCGATCGAGGCCTCGGCATGAGTCCTGCCGCCATCGAGGAGGCCAACCGCAAGCTGGCCCGGTCGCCGGAGTTCGACCCGGCGGAAACCGCCCGGCTCGGACTCTTCGTGGTGGCGCGGCTGGCCGCGCGGCACAACGTCCGGGTGCGGCTGCGCCCGTCGGACGGCACCGGCCTGACCGCGGTGGTGCTGATCCCTACCGAGTTGATCACCGTCGAGCCCTCGCCGCTGCCCGAGCCGGAGGCGTCGCAGGTGGAGGACGTTGCCGCCACCCGCCAGCACCGGCGGCTGACTCGGGCCACGCGACTGATCACCGTGCCCCGGAAGCGGACCCGCCCGGCGGCCAGCTCCGGACCAGCACCCTCCGGTGGTTCGGAGCGGTCGCCCGACCAACCTGCGGCGCATCCGGGCAGCCCGGACCAGAGCTCGACGGTCGGGGCGGCCGAAGCCGACGGGTTGCCCCGTCGGATCCGGCGGCAACGCCCGGCCGCCGTCGCCGGAACGCCGGCCACCGCCCCAGGGTCCGCGTCCCCGGCGGAGCCGATCGCTCAAGCGGGGTCCGCGTCTTCGGCGGAGCCGGCCGCTCAAGCGGGGTCCGCGTCTTCGGCGGAGCCGGCCGCTCAAGCGGGGTCGGCGCGCCCGGCGGGATCGGTCGCTCAAGCGGGGTCCGCGTCCTCGGCGGCGCCGGTGTCCTCGGCGGGCCGTGGGTCGTCCACGAAGCGGGTGGCGCCGTCTGCGACCGACGGCGAGCGAAGCGGGGTGGACGCGCCGACGATCCGGCTGCCCGCGGTGATCGCGCGAACGGCGCGCAGGGCGATCCTGGACGAACCGACCGTGCGGCAGCCCGTGGTGATGCGCCGGACGGAGCCGGTCGGCGACCCCACACCGCGCAGTCCGGAGGAGGCGCGCCAGGTCATGTCGGCCCTCCAGGCCGGGACAGCGCGCGGCCGGCTCGCCGCCGCAGGCCGGGAGGTGACCGCAGGCCGGGAGGTGACCGCCGCTGGCACGAGCACCGCTGCCGTCCGCACCGAGGTGACCGCCGCTGGCACGAGCACCGCCGCCGCCCGCACCGACGTGACCGCTGCAGAGCACGTGGCCGATGGCGTGCACCAGGACCGGAACACTGCGCGGACGGACTCGCCGACCAGCGGTCCGGTGACCCCGCAATCCCCGACCACGACTGAGAGGGAAGCCTGATGCGATCGACGAAGCAAAATGCCGATCTCGACTGGTTGCTCGACGATCTGGTAGAGCGGGTGCCGGCCGCGCGGCGAGCCGTCGTGCTCTCGGCGGACGGCCTGCTGCTCGGCGCCTCCGCAGGGCTGGACCGGGCCGACGCCGAGCACCTGTGCGCCCTGGCCGCTGGCCTCGCCAGCCTGGCCCGGGGCGCCGGCCGGCATCTCGACGGCGGGCCGGTCCGGCAGACGGTGGTGGAGATGGAGTCCGCGTACCTCTTCGTCACCGCGGCGGGGCAGGGGACCTGCCTGGCGGTGGCCAGCGACACCGACGCGGACATCGGCCTGGTGGCGTACGAGATGGCGATGTTGGTGACCCGGGTGGGTGAGAACCTGCAAGTGCCAGCCCGCGCATCGGTGGGTGCCGCCGATGCGGACTGACTTACCCGGGCACCAGCACGAGTGGCTCGACGACGACGCCGGTCCGGTGGTGCGGCCGTACACCCTGACCGGTGGCCGGGTGTATTCCGACGCGAACGGCTTCGACCTGGTGGCGTACGTGCTGGCCCGGCCGGAGCCGGACCTTGCCGCCTACCCCGAGCTGCACCCGGAGCACCGACTGCTGGTGGAATTGGCCAGACGGGGGACGCCGTTGGTGGAACTCGCCTCCGATCTGGATCTCGCCGTTGGTGTGGTCCGGGTATTACTCGGTGATCTGCTGTCCCGGGGACTGGTGTCCGTGCACCAGCCGCCGCGCGCCACGTACCTGCCCGACAACGACATTCTCAAGGCGGTGGTCGATGGACTCCGTGCGTTATGACGCCGAGCGACGGGGCCATGGGGTCCCGATCGCGCTGAAGATTCTCATCGCTGGTGGCTTCGGTGCCGGCAAGACGACGCTGGTGAGTGCGTTGAGCGAGGTCCGGCCGTTGCAGACCGAGGAGATCCTGACCGGTGCCAGCATCGAGACAGACGACCTCTCCGGCGTGGAGACCAAGTCGACCACCACGGTGGCGATGGACTTCGGGCGGATCACCATCAACGAAGATCTGCAGCTGTACCTCTTCGGTACGCCGGGACAGGACCGGTTCTGGTTCCTGTGGGACGAGTTGGCTTTCGGTGCCCTCGGCGCGGTGGTGCTTGCCGACACCCGCCGGCTCGCCGACTGTTTCCCCTCGATCGACTACTTCGAGCAGCGGGGCATCCCGTTCGTGGTCGGGGTCAACTGCTTCGATGGTTCCCGCCGGTTCAGCCTGGAGGCGGTGCGTCGGGCCCTGGATCTCGACCCCGACGTGCCGATGGTGCTCTGCGACGCCCGGGACCGGCAGTCCGGCAAGGCGGTGCTGATCTCCCTGGTGGAGCACGTGGCCCGGCAGCGGGGCGAGCCGGTCCCGGCGGCCTGAACGGCGGCACGTCACGGCAGCGCCGAGGATGGGATGCCTAACCCGTCGCTGTCGGGGGAAGGCAAGTGGTGGCAATGACGCGGAAACGGCGGAAGGCGGGACTAATGGCAGGTCGGGACGAGGTCGTGCACATCGGCGGGTACACCGCGCAGAGTGGGGGCCGCGCCACCGGCATCGTCGCGGCCCGGCGCGACCCGGACACCGGCGAGCTGACCCCGCTGGGCACCGTCGCGGCCACCGCGTCGCCGTCGTTCCTCGCCCGTCATCCGAGCCGGCCCGTGCTGTACGCGGTCAACGAGCTGCCCACCGGCGAGGTCAGCGCGTGGCGGGTGGACGGTGACGGCGGTCTGACGTCGATCGGCTCGTGGCCGACGGGCGGGGCGGAGCCGTGCCACCTGGCGGTCGGCGCGGACGGCGGGCACCTGTTCGTGGCCAACTACGGTGGCGGCAGCGTGTCGGTCTTCCCGCTGGACGCGGAGGGGGTGCCCGGCGAGCGCACCGATCTGGTGGAGCACCAGGGACACGGGGCCGACCCCGAGCGCCAGGAACGGGCCCACACGCACATGGTCTCGCCGGGCACCGGACGCCAGCCGCTGCTCGCGGTCGATCTGGGCACCGACTCGATTTACCGGTACGGCCTGGACGTCGCCTCCGGGCGGTTGGTGCCCCGGGCTCCACGGGTGCATACGCCGTCCGGCAGCGGGCCACGGCACCTCGTCCGGCACCCGGACGGGCGGCGCTGCTACGTCTCGGGTGAGCTGGACGGGTCGGTCCTGGCCTACGAGCTGACCGACGACGGTGCCCTGCACCAGCTGGGCCGCGTCGACGCCAGCGGCCGGGCCGGGCACGTCCAGCCGTCGGAGCTCGCCGTGGGCGCGGACGGTCGCTTCCTCTACGTGGCCAACCGGGGGGTGGGCACGCTGGCCGTCTTCGCGCTCGGATCGGGCCTGCCGGAGCTGGTCGACGAGGTGGCGACCGGCGGTGAGTGGCCCCGGCACTTCGTGCTGGTCGGGGAGCATCTTTACGTCGCCGACGAGCGGGCGGACATGGTCCGCACCTTCCGGGTGGACCGGGAGACCGGCGTACCGGTGGCGATCGGCGAGCCGATGGTGGTTCCGAGTCCTACATGCGTCTTGCCCTGATCGGGGACGGTGGGCCTTGATACCTCCACATTACGCCGCTGACTCGTCACTCAAGGTTACTAAATCCCCGTAAACTGTTTCTCCTCTGTAACTTTCGTCCGAACGGCCGTGGCAGTCCCTCGTTCGGGTACGCAAGATGGTCGCGTGTCAGCAGGCCGCCATCGCATGCGTTCAGGTTTTCACGGCGCCGCCGCCGTAGCGGCGGTCGGCGTTCTCGTCGTCACCGCAGGGGGGTGGTTCGGCTACCGCCAGCTCGCCGGTCCCGACTGCTCCGGCAAGATCGAGCTGTCGGTGGCGGTGGCGAGCGAGCTTGCGCCAGCGGTGGACGAGGCGGCCACCGAGTGGGAGGAGAAGGGCGCGGCCGTCGACGGGACCTGCATCGACGTGACCGTGGCGGCCTCCGATCCGGTCGAGGTGGCCGCGGTGGTGGCGGCCAAGCACGGCGCGACCCTGGCCGGGGTGGGCCAGGCCAGCGGCACTGCGGTGAGCCCGGACGTCTGGATCCCGGATTCCTCGACCTGGTTGCTGCGGCTCAAGACCGGTGGTGCCGCCGCCTTCGAACCGGGCAACGGCGCGTCCGTCGCGAGCAGCCCGGTGGTGGTCGCCATGCCGGAGCCGATCGCCACCCGGCTGGGCTGGCCGCAGAAGGAGCTGGGCTGGACCGACCTGCTGACCCGGGTCAACAGCGACCGCCCACTGAAGACCGGCATCGTCGAGCCGACCCGGGACGCTGCCGGGCTGTCCGGCTTGCTCTCGCTGATGACGGCCGCCGCCTCCTCCGGCGGTGCCACCGCCGAGGCCGACCGCGTCGGCGCGCTGCGGGCTCTGGCCTCGGGGGCCTCGGCGCTGCGGCAGGACCTGCTCGCCAAGTTCCCGACCTCCGCGGACGGCACCACGCTGGCCAGCGCCCTCGGCGCGGCGGCGCTGTCCGAGGAGGACGTCATCCAGTACAACGCCCGTAAGCCTCCCGTTCCGCTGGCGGCGCTCTACCTGAAGCCGGCGCCGTTGCCGCTGGACTACCCGTACGCGGTGCTGCCGGGCATCGAGCCGGCCAAGGCCTCCGCCGCGCGGGTGCTGTTCGAGGCGCTCACCACGGCGTCGTTCAGGAACCGGCTGGCCGCGCAGTCGCTGCGGGCGCCGGACGGTAACTGGGGCGACGGCTTCGACCCGCCGCAGGGCGCACCGAGCCCGGCCGGCGGGGATTCCTCGGCCACCCCGCCCGCCAAGGGTGGGATCGCCGCCGGCGGGCTGGCGCCGGACGCGGTGGAACGCGCCGTCTCCAGCTGGTCCATCGCCACCCTCTCCGGCCGGATGCTCTGCATCATCGACGTCTCCGGTTCGATGAAGAAGCCGGTGCCGACCGCCAACGGCGCGACCCGGCAGCAGGTCACTGTGGAAGCGGCCCGGCGCGGCCTGAATCTCTTCGACGACTCCTGGTCGATCGGCCTCTGGGTGTTCTCGACCAGGCTCGAGGGCTCCCGCGACTACCGCGAGGTGGTGCCCATCGGCCCGCTGTCACGGCAGCGTGGCACCCTGGAGCGGTCCCTGGACACGGTCGTCTCGTCGAACGGTGACACCGGCCTGTACGACACGCTGCTGGCCGCGTACAAGGACGTCCAGCAGAAGTGGGAACCGGGCAAGGTCAACTCGATCGTGCTCTTCACCGACGGTAAGAACGAGGACGACGACGGCATCTCCCAGCAGCAACTGCTCTCTCAGCTGAAGCAGCTCCGGGACCCGGAACAGCCGATCCAGGTGATCATCATCGGTATCGGCGACGAGGTCAGCAAGTCGGAGCTGGACACCATCGCCGAGGAGGGCGCCGGCGGCCACGCCTTCATCGCCCAGGACCCCACCAAGATCGGCGACATCTTCCTGCGGGCCATCGCGCTGCGGAAGGCACCTGCCTGATCCGACCGACCGGCGAGGGCCGGGTGATACCGGAAGAACCGGTATCACCCGGCCCTTTTCCGCTCGTCCGCTGCTTCGGAAAGTGACGGCAATAAGTCCGACGTAATCGGTTGTCATAGTTGTCAGGGCAGGATGTCGTCGTGCACCGGTGGATCCGGCCTCGATCAGGGCGGGTCCATGCCGTCGGCGAGCGATGTGGGAGGCCTGGTGACCTCGACGACGCTATTGACCCTCGCCAGATCGTCACCGCGACCGGCGGGCGCCCCGTCCGGCGCCCCCGTGCGCGGCGATCAGCGAAGCTACCTGCGGAGCCTGGTCGTGCTGGACACCATCGTGCTGACCGGCGCGGTGCTCGTCGGCTACGCGGCCAGGTTCGGCGACTCCTCTCCGGGCGGCGTGCCGTACGTTCTGGTCGCCCCGGGGCTGGTGCTGGCCTGGCTGGCGAGCCTCAAGATCATGCGCTGTTACGACGACCGGGTGGTCGGCTACGGTGCGGACGAGTACCGCCGGGTCAGCATGGCCAGCCTCCGACTGGCCGGCGCCGTCGCCATCGCCGGCTACGTGGCCGACGTCGGCGTCTCCCGAGGCTTCCTGGCGATCTCGTTCGCTGTCGGCACGATCGGTCTCGAGGTGGCCCGGTTCGCCGCCCGCAAGCGCCTGCACCGGGCACGATCGCGGGGCACGGGCTGGTCGCGGCGGGTGCTGGTGGTCGGCGACGCCACCCACGTGCTCGACCTGGTGCACACCCTGCGTCGCGAGCCGTACGCGGGCTACCAGGTGGTGGGCGCGTGTATCCCGGACGCCCTGCTGGCCCCGGTGGCCCAGCGGCTCGGCGACGTACCGGTGGTCGGCTCCTTCCGGGGCATCCCCGAGGCGGCCGACGCGATCGGCGCGGACACCGTGGCCGTCACCGCCTCCGGCGAACTCACCGCCACCCGGCTGCGCCGCCTCGGTTGGCAGTTGGAGGGCACCGGCATCGACCTGGTGCTGGCCCCGGCGCTGACCGACGTGGCGGGCCCGCGCATCCACACCCGCCCGGTCGCCGGCCTGCCCCTGATCCACGTGGAGGCGCCGGAGTTCCGCGGATCGCGCCAACTTGTCAAGGGCTTCGTCGACCGGTCGGTGTCGCTGGTGGCGCTGACCCTGCTGTTGCCGGTGCTGCTGGTCATCGCGCTGGCCGTGAAGCTGGACAGCCGCGGCCCGGTGCTGTTCCGGCAGATCCGGGTCGGGCTGGGCGGCCGGGAGTTCGGGGTCTTCAAGTTCCGGACCATGGTGATCAACGCGGACGCGCTGCTGGCGGAGCTGGCCTCCCGCAACGAGACCGACGGCCTGATGTTCAAGATGCGGGACGATCCGCGGGTGACCCGGGTCGGCCGGCTGCTGCGCAAGTGGTCACTGGACGAGCTCCCGCAGTTGCTCAACGTGGTCTGCGGGCAGATGAGCCTGGTCGGCCCCCGGCCGCCGTTGCCCAGCGAGGTCGCCCGTTACGACGGCGACGTGGCCCGCCGGCTGCTGGTCAAGCCCGGGATGACCGGGCTCTGGCAGGTCAGCGGCCGGTCCGATCTGAGCTGGGAGGACGGCATCCGGCTGGACCTCTACTACGTGGAGAACTGGTCGCTGGCGGCCGACCTGAGCATTCTCTGGAAGACCGTCGGCGCGGTGATCAACGCTCGGGGGGCGTACTGATCAAGCTGGTCGGAGCTGCTGGTCGGCCTGCGGTCCGAACCAGTCCAGGCAGACCACCACGGCGTCGTCGGACCAGTCGAAGCTGTCGCCGCGCACCGCGTAGGCCGGTTCCAGTTGGCCGGCCAGGCTGAACGAGGGCCGGCTCCGGCTGCGCCCGGGTAGCAGCTCCCACTGCACCTCGGCGGCGAGAGTGAGGCGCCGGCTGCGCCGGGCCACCCGGTACACGTCGGTGCCGGGGTCGACGGCCACGAGTTCGTGCGCCAGCGCGGTGGCGATCTCCGATAATCCGGCCAGCTGGCCCTCGTCGGCGACCCGGGCCACCCTGAGCACGCCACGCCGTTCTCCGCGCATGCTCACCGGCAGGTAGCCGGTGCCGTCGGCGTACACCGGACTCTGGTGGTCGAAGCAGCGCCAGGCGGGGTGCCCCGGCGCCCGCACCTCCTCCCCGCCGCCGAGCGGGACCAGGGCCGACAGGCGGTAGTCCACCTGGAGGAGCTCGATGTCGGTGCTGCCGTACTCCTGCTCCAGCAGCGCCGCGACGCGCCTGATCAGGAGGTCTACCGGGGCGGCGACAAGGGCGGCGCGGGCTCGGTCGACCGGCTCGCTCATGGCCACTCCTTGATCACAAGCCCATTCGCCGACAGAATCGGAGTACGCTCAGGCCCACCATGGCGGAACTGCATGGTCCACCAGGACCCGAGATGAGTATGGCTGCCGAGCTGGACACCGTGGCAGGTGCCCTGCTGACCGTCTGGGACGGCGCCCGGGAGCGTACGGCGAACCGGATCTCCACCGCCCAGCTTCGTGCCGTCATGCTCGTCGAGCGGCAGGACGGGATCAACTTGCGCCGGTTGGCCGCCGGGTTGGACATGCTGCTCTCTTCGGCCAGTC
Source organism: Micromonospora qiuiae (assembly GCF_016863555.1). GTDB lineage: Bacteria > Actinomycetota > Actinomycetes > Mycobacteriales > Micromonosporaceae > Micromonospora > Micromonospora qiuiae. Next base: position 15,691 of record NZ_BOPC01000033.1, read on the forward strand.
GGCTGTGTGACCGGCTGGTCGCCGCCGGGATGTTGGAGCGGGAGCCCGGCCGGGCGGACCGGCGGGAGATCTCACTGCACCTGACCGCCGAGGCCCGTCGGCTCCTCGCCGAGCTGCGCGACGACCGTCGGCAGCACCTGGCGGCGATCCTGGCCGACATGACGCCCGAAGGGCGGGAGGCGCTGCTGCACGGGCTGCGGGAGTTCGACGAGGTGGCTCGCGCACGCGTCGTCCGGCCGGTGTCACCGCTGGTGCCGCAGCCGGAGGAGGAGCCCCGCAGGCCGCAGTTGCCGGAGGCCCACGGCGGCGCCGAGCAGCCGTTGCGAAGCTGGTCGGCGGGGGAGACCGCGGTCGTCCGGACGGCCTGACCTCGCCGCAGCAGCGCCGGCCGCGGCGGAACCGGGCACGAGATTTTTGCGTACGTTCAGGATCCGACCCGGGCCAGCCAGCCGGCGGGACGCGCGATGATGCGGCGTACCACCGATCCGGCCGCGCCCACCGCGGCGGCCGTGGCGCCGAGGGTGGCCGGCCGGACGGTGACCGGTGACCAGGCCGCCGTCAGCACCCGGCGATCGATCTCGGCGAGCATCGGCGGCCGTAGCCACGGGGTGAGTGGGGCGTAGCCGCCGCCGAGCACCACGGTGTCGAGGTCCAGCAGGTTGACCACGCTGGCCACGGTGACGCCGAGCGCCGTGCCGGCCTCGTGCAGGGCGTCCAGCGCGGCGGCCTCTCCGGCCTCGGCGAGTTGGGCCAACCGGGTCGGCGCGGTGTCGGCCGGAAGGTCGGCGCCCGCCAGGCCGGCCGCCGAGAGGATCGCCTCCTGCCCGGCGTAGCGTTCCAGGCAGCCGCGGCCGCCACAGCGGCAGGGCGGACCGTCCGGGCGGACCGGAATATGGCCGATCTCGCCGCTCCAGCCACGACTGCCCCGGTAGAGCGCCCCGTCGAGCACGATTCCCGCCCCGATGCCGACCTCGCCCGAGACGTGCAGGAAATTGTCCGGCCCGGCGCCGGCGTGCAGCTCGGCCAGCGCGGCCAGGTTGGCCTCGTTCTCCACCACCAGCGCGGGCACACCGTCGACGGCCTCGGCCAACGGCGGGTGGCTGGCCAGCAGTTCCGGCACCGGTACGTCCCGCCAGCCCAGGTTCGGCGCGAGCCGGACCTGACCGGCCGCGTCGACCAGCCCCGGCACCCCGAGCGCGGCACCGGCCAGGGTGAGACCCTGCTCGTCGGCGGCGGCGCGGGCACCGGCGGCGAGTCGGGCCAGCCGGCCGAGCGCGTCGGCCGCGCTGACGGGCCGCAAATCGGCGCGGTGCACGACATGGTGCCGCACCTCACCGGACAGATCGACGACGCAGGCCGCCAGGTAGTCGACGTTGATCTCCAGGCCGAGCCCGGCCGGGCCGTCACCGGCGAGCACCAGCCCGCGGGCCGGCCGGCCGGCGCCGGCACGGGGAGTGGGCTCCGCCTCGGTGACCAGCCGGCCGGCGACGAGATCCTCCACCACCGCCGAGACCGTCGCCCGGGTCAGGCCGGTCTCGGCAGCCAGCGCGGCCCGGGACGGCGGGCGCGGCGCGGCGGCGATCCGGCCGAGCACGAGGGCGAGATTCAGCTCGCGCAGGCTGCCCTGTCGCACCGCACCGGCCGGGGCTGCGGTTGCTTTCACCCCTTGACACTGCCACATCGCAGCCATTTAATTCAACCACTGAACAAATAGCGGACAACACCACCGGAGGTCAGCCATGGCACCCAGTCCCACCCCTGCCGACAAGTTCTCCTTCGGGCTCTGGACGGTCGGCTGGCAGGGCCGAGACCCGTTCGGCCACGCCACCCGAGACCCGCTGGACCCGGTGGAGTCGGTGCACCGACTCGCGGAACTGGGCGCGTACGGCGTCACCTTCCACGACGACGACCTGATCCCCTTCGGCTCCGACGCCGCCACCCGCGACGCCCAGATCGCCCGGTTCCGCAAGGCGCTGGACGAGACCGGCCTGGTGGTGCCGATGGTCACCACGGACCTCTTCCAGCAGCCCGTCTTCAAGGACGGCGGCTTCACCAGCAACGACCGCGACGTACGGCGGTACGCGCTGCGCAAGGTGCTGCGCAACGTCGACCTCGCGGCCGAGCTGGGCGCCAAGACCTTCGTCATGTGGGGCGGCCGGGAGGGCAGCGAGTACGACCTGGCCAAGGACGTGCAGGCCGCGCTCGAGCGCTACCGTGAGGCGGTCGACCTGCTCTGCCAGTACGTCATCGACCGCGGCTACGACCTGCGCTTCGCGCTGGAGCCCAAGCCCAACGAGCCGCGCGGCGACATCCTGCTGCCCACCGTCGGGCACGCCCTGGCGTTCATCTCCACCCTCGCGCACCCCGAGCGGGTCGGCGTGAACCCGGAGGTCGGCCACGAGCAGATGGCCGGGCTGAACTTCGCCCACGGCATCGCCCAGGCGCTCTGGCAGGGCAAGCTGTTCCACATCGACCTCAACGGCCAGCGCGGCGTCAAGTACGACCAGGACCTGGTCTTCGGCCACGGTGACCTGATCAACGCGTTCGCCCTGGTCGACCTGCTCGAGCACGGCGCACCCGGCGGCGGCCCGGCGTACGAGGGGCCGCGGCACTTCGACTACAAGCCCTCCCGCACCGAGGACATCGACGGGGTCTGGGCCTCGGCGGCGGCGAACATGCGCACCTACCTGCTGCTGAAGGAGCGCGCCGCGGCGTTCCGGGCCGACCCGGAGGTGGCCGAGGCACTGGCCGCGAGCAAGGTCGCCGAGCTGGGCGTGCCGACCCTGGGCGACGGTGAGGGCTACGCCGAACTGCTCGCCGACACCGCCGCGTTCGAGAACTTCGACGTCGAGGCGACGGCCGCCCGGGGCTTCGGCTTCGTCCGGCTCAACCAGCTCGCCGTCGAGCACGTGCTCGGCGCACGCTGAGGCGGTCGGCATGCCGCTCGTCGCCGGGGTGGACTCCTCCACCCAGTCCTGCAAGGTGGTCGTCCGGGACGCGGAGACCGGCACCCTGGTCCGGCAGGGGCGGGCCGCGCACCCGGACGGCACCGAGGTCGACCCCGCGGCCTGGTGGTCCGCCCTCCAGACGGCGGTCGACGCCGCCGGTGGGCTGGCCGACGTCGCCGCGGTCTCCGTAGCCGGCCAGCAGCACGGCATGGTCTGCCTGGACGAGGCGGGGCAGGTGGTCCGCCCGGCCCTGCTGTGGAACGACACCCGCTCCGCCGACGCCGCGGCGCAACTGATCGAGGAGGCGGGTGGCGGCGAGGCCGGACGCCGGTTCTGGGCCGACGCGGTGGGCAGCGTGCCGGTGGCCAGCTTCACGGCGACCAAGCTGCGCTGGCTGGCCCGGCACGAGCCGGCGAACGCCGACCGGGTGGCCGCGGTCTGCCTACCGCACGACTGGCTCACCTGGCGACTGGCCGGCGCACCCGGGCTGGAGGCGCTGCGCACCGACCGCAGCGACGCCAGCGGTACCGGCTACTGGTCGCCGGCCACCGGCGAGTACCGCTTCGACCTGCTGGAGCGGGCCTTCGGCCGGCGGCTGCGGGTGCCGGCCGTACTCGGCCCGGCCGAGGCCGCCGGTCAGCTCGATCCGGCGGTGCTCGCGGGTGCCGGCACCGCCGCCACCGGCCCGGGGGCGGCTGCTCCGGGCGGGGTGGCTGCTCCGGGCGGGGCGCTGCTCGGGCCGGGTGCCGGTGACAACGCCGCCGCCGGCTTCGGCGTCGGCGCGCGCCTCGGCGACGTGGTGGTCTCGATCGGCACCTCCGGCACCGTGTTCAGCGTCGCGGACAGCCCGGCGGCCGATCCGAGCGGCATCGTCGCCGGTTTCGCCGACGCGACCGGCCGGTTCCTGCCGTTGGTCGCCACGCTCAACGCCGCGCGGGTGCTGGACGCCGCCGCCGGCCTGCTCCGGGTCGGTCTGGACGAGCTGGCGGACCTGGCGCTGTCCGCGTCGCCCGGCGCGGACGGTCTGGTCATGGTGCCCTACCTGGAGGGCGAGCGTACGCCGAACCGGCCGGACGCGACCGGGTCGGTGCACGGCCTGACCCTGCGCACGTCGACCCCGGCCCACCTGGCCCGGGCGGCGGTGGAGGGGATGCTCTGCGCACTCGCCGACGGGCTCGACGCGCTGGCCGCCCAGGGCGCGGTGGTCCGCCGGGTGATCCTGGTCGGCGGCGCCGCCCGCTCCGCCGCGGTACGCCGGATCGCCCCGCAGGTCTTCGGCTACCCGGTGGTCGTTCCGCCGCCCGGCGAGTACGTCGCCGACGGCGCCGCCCGCCAGGCCGCCTGGCTCGCCCTCGGGGGGTCGGAACCGCCGTCCTGGACTCCGGCCGGCACCGAGGAGTACGCCGCCGTACCGGTCCCCGCCATCCGGGAGCGCTACGCGCAGGCCCGGGAACGCCACCTGGACCGGCCGGCCCAGGGGTGAACCGCTCGATCCCGGATCGAGTGGCCTCGACGTTGTGCGACGGCCGCTCGATCCGGGACGGCACACCGTGCCCGTCACCAGCACTCGGCGCCCGGCGTGGGCATTGCGCGGTCCGGCCTGGCGCCCGGCGTGGGCATTGCGCGGTCCGGCCTGGCGCCCGGCGTGGGCATTGCGCGGTCCG
>NZ_BOPC01000034.1 GCF_016863555.1 Micromonospora qiuiae
GGCCTGGCGCCCGGCGTGGGCATTGCGCGGTCCGGCCTGGCGCCCGGCGTGGGCATTGCGCGGTCCGGCCTGGCGCCCGGCGTGGGCATTGCGCGCGGCCCGACCCGGTGATCGGCTCCTCGTCCGGCCCTGGTTGGCTGCCCGCATGACCATGACCAGGGGCAGATCCGCGCGGGTGTGGGGTGGCGGCGCCGGGCACCGGTTCTACAGCGTCGTGGTCTTCGTGCTGCTCGCCTCGCTGGACAACGTGGCGATTGGTCTGGTGCCGCCGCTCTACGGCGCGATCGCCGACTCCTTCGCGGTGCCGCAGCGCCTGCTCGGCCTGGTCACCGCAGTCAGCTTCCTGGTCAGCGCGGTGGCAGCGGTCGGCTGGGCATACTTCGGTGACCGCACCAACCGCAAGCCGCTGCTCATGATCGGCACGTTGATCTGGGCGGCCGGCACCGGTGGCAGCGGCCTGGCCGGAAACTATTCCACGTTCCTCGCCGCGCAGTTGCTGGCGGCGATCGGGCTCGGCGCGGTCGGGTCGGTCGGCTTCTCGGTCGTCACCGACCTGATCTCGCCCCGCCGTCGGGGCCTGGTGATGAGCTTCTGGGGGCTCTCTCAGGGCATCGGCACCCTGGCCGGCACGCTGGTCGGCGGGCTGCTCGGCGCGACCGACTGGCGCCGGCCGTTCCTGCTGCTCACCGTCGTCGGCCTGGCCGCCACTGCGGCGTACCTGTTCACGTACGACATCCGGCGCGGGCAGAGCGAACCGGAACTGGCCGATGCGCTCGCCACCGGCGCCGAGTACGACCACCGGATCAGCCGGGGCGACCTGCCGGTCATCCTCGGGCGGCGGACCAACCGTTGGCTCGTTTTCCAGGGTCTCACCGCCCAGGCCGCGTTCGGCTCGTTGGTCTGGCTACCCGTGCTCTTTGCCGAACGGGCCCGGGACCAGGGTTACTCGTCGTCCACAGCGATCATGGTGGGCAGCGTCTTCGCCACCCTGTTCCAGCTCGGCGGGGTGCTCTCCATCGTGGGCGGCCTGGTCGGCGACGCGCTGCAACGGCGTACGCCCTCGGGTCGGGCCCTGGTCGCGGCGGTCGGCATCCTCGCCGCGGTCCCGTTCTACCTGGTCCTGTTCTTCGTGCCGATGCGCATCGACGTGCCCGACGGCGCCGGGACCGGCGCGGTGGTGCGAGCGGTGGTGAGCAGCGTGTTCACCGAGCCCACCGTCGGGCTGAGCCTGCTCGCCGCGCTCCTCGCATTGGCGCTGACCTCGGCCAACTCGCCGAACTGGTTCGCGTTGATCGCCGACGCGAACCCGCCCGAGCATCGCGGCACGGTCTACAGCCTGGGCAACCTGGTCAACGGGGTCGGCCGGGCCGCCGGCAACGGCCTGGTCGGGGTGGCCTTCCACGCCCTGCGGTCGGCGTTCCCACCGCCGCTGAACTACGCGGTCGGGCTGGCCGCGTTCCAGCTCTTCTTCATCCCCACCGGCATCATGTACTGGCTGGCCGCCCGTAGCTCGCCCAAGGACATCGCCGACGTGCGCCACCTCCTGCACACCCGCGCCCAAAAGCTGTAGGAGACGAAAGGAAGGGCCCCCTTTTAACGCCTCCGGTAGAGGAAGGGCCCCCTTTTAACAAAGTGCGTCCGGCACGCCGCCGTGTCGGCCGAATGTTAAAAAGGGGCCCCTGCTATACACCAGGCGTTAAAAAGGGGCCCTTCCTTACACCTCGACCCAGATGGTGGTGTCGGTGGGGACCTGGTTGTCGGGGTCGAGCGGGCCGCTGCTGTGCAGCAGTTTCCCGGCGGGCGGCGGTACGGCGGCGGCGCCGAAGTTGGTCAGTACGACCAGGTTGCCGTTGCGGAACGACAGCACCTCGTCGCCGGAGGAGAGCCACTCCAGGGTGCCCCGGCCCAGCCCGTGCTCGCGCCGCAGGTGAAGCGCGCTCCGGTACATGTCGTACGTCGAGCCGGGCACCCCGCGCTGGCGGTCCAGCGCGTACTCGGCCCAGATCGGTGGCTGCGGCAGCCAACTGGCGTCGGTCGGCCCGAAGCCGTACGACGGTGCGTCGGCCTCCCACGGGATCGGCACCCGGCAGCCGTCCCGGCCCCGCTGGGTGTGTCCGCTTCGCTCCCAGGTGGGGTCCTGGCGGGCCTCGTCGGGCAGCGTGGTGTGCTCCGGCAGGCCGAGTTCCTCACCCTGGTAGAGGTAGGCCGAGCCGGGCAGGGCGAGCATCAGCAGGGTGGCCGCCCGAGCGCGGCGCAGGCCGGTCGCCCCGTCCGGCTGCTCGTCGCCGATGCCGATGCCGTTGGGGCGGGCGGTGCCGATCGGCAGCCCGAGCCGGGAGGCGTGCCGCACCACGTCGTGGTTGGACAGCACCCAGGTGGTGGGGGCACCGACGGCGTCGGTGGCCTCCAGCGATCGGGTGATCACGGCGTACTGGGCGGGGGCCGTCCACGAGGCGAGCAGGTACTCGAAGTTGAACGCCTGGTGCATCTCGTCCGGGCGGACGTACCGGGCCAGCCGCTCGACCGGCTCCACCCATGCCTCGGCCACCAGGATCCGCTCGCCGGGGTAGCCGTCGAGCAGCCGCCGCCACTCCCGGTAGATCTCGTGTACGCCGTCCTGGTCCCACATCGGCGGGCGGGGCTTCTCCGCCTCCTGCCCGGAGAGGATCTCCTGCGGCTCGTGCCAGTCGGCCAGGTCGGCCTGCTTGACCAGGCCGTGCGCCACGTCGACCCGGAAGCCGTCGACGCCACGGTCCAGCCAGAACCGCAGCACGTCCAGGAACTCCGCCCGCACCTCGGAGTTGTCCCAGTTCAGGTCGGGCTGGCCGGGGTCGAACAGGTGCAGGTACCACTGCCCGTCGGCGACCCGGCTCCAGGCCGGCCCGCCGAAGACGCTCTGCCAGTCGTTGGGCGGTTCGGCGCCGTCCGTCCCACGACCGTCGCGGAAGATGTAGCGCTGCCGCTCGGCGCTGCCCGGCGCGGCGGCCAGGGCGGCCTGGAACCACCGGTGAGCGCTGGAGGTGTGGTTGGGCACCAGGTCGACGATGACCCGCAGACCACGGGCCCGAGCCTGGGCGATGAGGTGGTCGGCGTCGGCGAGCGTGCCGAAGAGCGGGTCGACGTCCCGGTAGTCGGCCACGTCGTAGCCGGCGTCGGCCTGCGGTGAGGGGTAGAACGGGGAGAGCCAGATCGCGTCGACTCCCAACTCGACCAGGTGGTCGAGGCGGGCGGTGATGCCGGGCAGGTCACCGATGCCGTCGCCGCCGGAGTCGGCGAACGAGCGTGGGTAGATCTGGTAGATCACCGCCTCGGTCCACCAGCCGGTGGCAGGGGCGGCGGGCTGTTCCTGGTGCGTCGCGGTGTCGTTCAGGGCGTGCTCCCATGCTCGAGCCGGCAGGTCCGCCGGGCTGCTGTCGTTCAGTGTGCCCGCGCCGGTGCGGTCGATTCACGCACGACGAGCCGAGTGGGCAGGATCACCGGTGCCGCCGTTGTGCTCATGCCGGCCTCGGGGCTCCGCCCGGCGAGCGGATCCAGCAGCATCTTCGCCGCGAGCCGGCCCTGCTCGGCGGCGGGCTGGGCGATGGTGCTCAGGCCGAGTACGCCGGAGAGAGCGTGATCGTCGATGCCGATCACGCTGACGTCCTGCGGGACCCGCAGACCGGCCTCCCGCAGCGCGGTCAGCGCCCCCATCGCCATTTCGTCGCAGGAGGCGAAGATGGCCGTCGGCGGGTCCCCGCGGCGCAGCAGTTCCTCGGTGGCCCGGGTGCCGCCGTCGATGTCGAAGCTGGATTCCACGTCGAGCGCCGGGTCCGGCCGCAGTCCGGCCGCGCGCAGCGCCTCCTGATAACCCCGGCGTCGGTCCAGGTGCGCGCTGAAGGCGAGTTCGTCGTCGGGGTCGCCGGAGATGTGCGCGATCCGCCGGTGGCCCAGCTCCAGCAGATGCCGGGTCGCGGTCCGCGCCGCGGCCACATCGTCGATGCGTACGCAGGGCCAGCCCGGCACCTCGGTGCCGGAGCTGATGGTGACCCCGGGCAGGTCGAGTGCGGCCAGGGCACTCATCTCCGCGGCGCGCAGCGGGGTGGCGACCAGCATGATTGCGTCCACCCGCTTGTGCAGGGCGGCGGTGCGCAGCAGTCGCTGCCGGTTTCGCTCCCGCCCGCCGAGGTTGTGCAGCAGCAGGTCGTAGCCGGCCTCGTGGAGGAAGTCCTCGACCGCCTCGACGACCACACCGAAGAACCATCGGGTGATCCGGGGGACCACCACGGCGACGCTGCCGGTCCGGCCACCGGCCAGCCGCGAGGCGCTCGGCGACACGGCGTACTGCAACTGCTCGGCTGCGGCCAGCACCCGACGGCGGGTGGCCGCCGACACCGTCGGCAGTCCGCGTAGCGCCCGGGAGACGGTGGCCGTGGAGACTCCGGCCAGCCGGGCGACGTCGTCGATCTTCGTCACACCAACCCCGATCACGCCCGTGTGGTGCCGCCGCCGCGTCGGCGGCGGCACCACGAGGGATCAACCCTTGACGCTGCCGGCGAGCAGCCCACGAACGAAGTAGCGCTGCAGGGACAGGAACACGAGCAGCGGTACGACGATCGAGACGAACGCTCCCGCGGTCAACCGTTGCCACTCGTTGCCCCGGGTGCCGGCCAGTTCGGCCAGGCGGACGGTGAGTGGCGCGGTGACGTCGCTGCCGCCAGCGAAGATGAGCGCGACCAGCAGGTCGTTCCAGACCCAGAGGAACTGGAAGATGCCGAACGCGGCCAGGGCCGGCGCGACCAGGGGCAGGACGATGGTGCGGAAGATCCTGGGGTGGGTGGCCCCGTCGACCCGGGCCGCCTCCATCAGGTCCTTCGGTAGCTGCGATATGAAGTTGTGCAGCAGGAACACAGCGAACGGCAGTGCGAAGCAGGTGTGCGCGAACCACACCTGCGCGAAGTTCTGCGCGCCGTCGAGGTTCCAGGCGGGCAGCAGGGTGACGCCGCCCAGGCTGACTCCGCGCGAGAAGAAGCTCAGCAGCGGCACCAGGGCCATCTGCAGCGGCACGATCTGTAGCGCGAAGATGCTGATGTACACCCAGTCCCGGCCCCGGAAGTTCATCCACGCCAGCGCGTACGCGGCCAGGGACGCGAAGGCGAGCGGGAACAACACCGACGGCAGGGTGATCACCAGCGAGTTGATGAAGTAGCTGGCGAGCTGCCCGGACGAGGAGGACTGCCCGAACAGTACGTCCTGGTAGTTCTCGAGGGTGAATTCCGGGTTGCCGAAGAAGTTCCACCAGCCGGTGGTCTTGATCTCCGCCTCGGGGCGAAGCGATGAGACGAACAGACCGAAGGTCGGGATGGTCCAGACGATCGCGATCACGATCGCGACCAGGGTGGCGATGCGACTGTTCAGCCGCCTGCTCACCCGGGCGGCCCGGGTGGACCGCTGCTCGGTGGCCTGGGTGCCGATGGCAGCCGGGGGAGTGGTGGTGGTCATCTCAGCCCTCCCGGCGCTGTTGACGCAGGTTGCGGATCTGGAAGATCACGATCGGTACCACCAGGACGAAGAGGAAGACCGCGAGCGCGGAGCCCTGCCCGTTCTCGCCGTACCGGAACGCCTGGTTGTACATCTCGTTGGCGATCACGCTGGTGTCGTAGTTGCCGTTGGTCGCGGTACGGACGATGTCGAAGACCTTCAGCGTGGCGATCGAGATGGTGACCACCACCACGATCAGCGCGGGTCGGATGCTGGGCAGGGTGATCTGCCGGAACATCTGCCACGGGTTGACCCCGTCGAGGCGGGCCGCCTCGATGATGTCGGACGGGATGGCCTTGATCGCCGCGGAGAGCACCACCATGGCGAAACCGGCCTGGATCCACACCATGATCACGATGAGCAGCAGTGTGTTCAGCGGTGAGTCGAGCAGCCACTGCCGGGGTTCGCCGCCGAGGCTGACCACGATCTGGTTGAGCAGGCCGATCTGTTCCTGGTCCTCGCCCCGGTAGGCGTACACGAACCGCCAGATGATGCTGGCACCGACGAACGAGATCGCCATCGGCATGAAGATCAGTGACTTTGCCAGCGACTCCAGCCGGGCCTTGTCGACCAGTACGGCGTAGAGCAGGCCCATGGCGGTGGCCACCAGCGGGACCAGGGTCACCCAGACCAGCGTGTTGAGCAGCACCCGTACGATCGCGTCCTCGGCGAACATCCAGCGGTAGTTGTCCAGGCCGACCCAGTTCTGGCTGCTGCTGTCCATGAACGACAGCAGGGTGGTCCGGATCGCCGGGACGACCAGGCCGATCAGGAGCAGCAGCACCGTCGGTAGCAGGAAGAAGAGCGCGAACAGCCCCTCCCGGGGCTTGGTTCGGCGAGGCAGTGGGGCCCCGCTGACGGACGCCGCGACGAGTTGCGCCTCCCGACGCCGGGCGAAGAACGCCGGTACCGCGTCGAGCAGGACGAGCAGGCCGCCGACCACCACCGCGAAGGCGACCAGCCCCCACAGCAGCATCATGAGTTTCGGGGCCTGGTCGGCGAAGTCGAAGTTCATCAACCCTCCCAGGGAATGGAGCCGGCGGGCCGGTCCGCGCGCGCGGACCGGCCCCCCACTGGGCTCACTTCCAGCTGCCCTCGATGCCCTGGAGCACGGTGGCGGTGTCCTTGCCGTTGATCCAGTCGACCATGCCCTTCCAGAAGGTCCCGGCGCCGACGGCGGCGGGCATCAGGTCGGAACCGTCGAACCGGAAGACCGACTTCTCGTCCTGGAGGATCTCCACGGAGAGCTTGTCGATCGGGTTGGCGACGTTGGCCAGGTCGAGCTTCTTGTTCGCCGAGACCCAGTCGCCGATCTTCGCGCGGCTGTTGGCGTGCTCACCCGAGGCGAGGTAGGTCTGCACCGCCTGCACCTCCGGGCGGTCGCTGAAGGCGACCACGAACTCGCCGCCGCCGAGCACCGGCTTGCCCTTGGCCGGGTCGATGGCCGGGAAGTAGAAGGCGAAGACGTCGCCGTCCTCGGCCACCCTGGTGCCCGACGGCCACTGGTTGGCGTAGAACGACGCCTGCCGGTGCAGCGCGCACTTGCCCTGCGTGATCGGTACGCCGGCCTCCTGGAAGGCGGTGGTGGCGATGCTGCGTACCCCACCGAAGCCGCCGTTGACGTACTTCTCGTTCTTCAGGATGGTGCCGGCGCGGTCCACCGCCTCGGCGATCCGCGAGTCGTTGAACGGGATCTCGTGGGTGGTCCACTGGTCGTAGACCTCGGGGCCCTGCGTACGCAGCAGCACGTCCTCGATCCAGTCCGTGGCCGGCCAGCCGGTGGCGTCCTGGGATTCGATGCCGGCGCACCACGGCTTGACGCCGCTGTCCGCGATCGTGTCGCTGAGCTTGATCATCTCGTCCCAGGTGGTCGGGACGGTCCAACCCTTCTCCTGGAACATCTTCGGCGAGTACCAGACGAACGACTTCACGTTCGACCCGAGCGGCGCGCCGTAGAAGGTGCCGCCGACGGTGCTGTACTTCAGCCAGTCGGCCGGGTAGTTCTCCTCGGCCATCGCCTTGGTCTCGGCGCTGGCCGCCTTGATCTGGCCGCGCTCGGCGAACCGCTGAAGCAGACCCGGCTGCGGGATGAAGGCGATGTCCGGGGCGTTGCCGCCGTCGGCGCGTACGGGCAGCTGGGCCTCGAACTCGCCACTGCCTTCGTGGTTGATGTCGATCCCGGTGCACTCCTCGAACTGCTTCCAGGACTGGTCGAGCCGATCGGCCTCGATCTCCCGGATCGACGAGTAGATGCTGACCTTCTTGCCGTCGTGGCCCTGGTACTTCTCATAGGGGGCGCACTCGGCGGAACCGGCGTTGCTGCTGCCACCCTTGTCGTTGCTTCCGGTGCCGCACGCGGTGGCGGCGAGCGCCAGCCCGATCGCGCCAGCGATCGCGAGGGCCTGGCGTGGCCTGGCGTGGAACGCCATGCCGTCCTCCTTCCTAGCCGGCGCTGGCCAGGGTTGCATCCGGTTGACCTCGCGCCGGTCCGATGGGCGTTTCCACATGTAAGCGCTTGCATGAGGCGTGGTCCAGCCCTAGACGGACACGACCGAGTAACAATCCGGAGACCCGCTGGCTGTGGCTGAGCACGCTCCCACAGGCGGAAGGGTGCCCGTCGATGGGGTCGGGCAGTCGATGCGGCTGGCCGCGACGGGGACCACCACCGGCCGCCCTCTCGCCGGGTTCGCTGGCTGAGGTCAGCGGTTCAGCTGCCGCACCGAGTAGTTGAGCGCGGCGGCGAAGGTGACCCAGGCCCAGTAGGGCGGCATGAGGGCCGCTGCGGGCCGGCTGGTCCGCCGGTCACGACGCCAGAGACGCCGAGGCCGCCGTGCCGGTGGCTCCGGTCGGGAGGACGGAGATCCGGTCACGACGACCCCGGCGGTCCGGTACGCCGCGGCGCCCTGCGCCGCAGCGTCAATTGAAGATGCTGACACCACCCGGGCCGACCAACAGCCCGACCACGATGAGGACGATGCCCCACAGGATCTGCCGGCGGAACAGCGCGAGCACGCCGGCGACCACCAGTACTACTGCGAGAATCCAGAGAATCAGCTCCATGTTTGCGAAATACCCCCGGCCCCGATTCCGGAAACCTGGGCCTGATCAAGGTGATCGCCCAGATGGAAGATGCTGTACGCCTGCTTGATCACCGGGTGGGCGACGTTGCGCACCCGTACTCCGCCGGGGGTGGTGCCCCGCTCCGAGCCGTGATGCGCGTGTCCGTGCAGAGCCAGCGCGGTCGGCGCCGAGTCGATCGCCTGCCCGAGCTGGTAGCTGCCCAGGAAGGGGTAGATCTCCAACGGTTCACCGGCGAGGGTGTCCGGCACGGGCGAGTAGTGTGTCAGCGCCACCAGCAGGTCACAGTCCAGCGAGTGCAGCGCCTGGGCCAGCCGGTCGGCGCTCTCGGTCGTGGTGCGGACGAACGCCTTCATCTCCGGCTCACCGAAGTCGCTGGCGCAGCGGCCGGCGAAGCCGCCGCCAAAGCCCTTGACCCCCGCCACGCCGAGTCGCCCGCCGGGGGTGTCGAGCACCACGCCGCTGCCCTCCAGCACGGTGATGCCGGCCTCCTCCAGCACCCCGACCACCTGCGGCACCTGGTCGCACTGGTGTTCGTGGTTGCCCAGCACGGCGATGACCGGCACGCCCAGGCCGCCGAACTCCCGCGCCACGCAGCGCGCCTCGGCCTCGGTCCCGTGCCGGGTCAGATCACCGGCGAGCAGCAGTACGTCGGCGTTGCCGGGCAGTTCCTCCAGTGCCGGCCGGAACCGACCGACCACGTCCTCGTCCAGATGCACGTCGCCCACGGCGGCGATCCGGATAACCATCGAACCTCCCTCAGGGCAGTTGCTCGATCTCCGTGGGCGCCTGCGTACGGATCACCCCGATATCGCTGGTGATCGGCACGTCCGGGAAACGTTCGGAGACCCGGCGCAGGATCTCGTCCCGCCGATGAACGCTCTCGACCTCGCCGTACAGCACGAGGGCACGTTCGGTGCGGACCACGCTGATGCCCTGTTCGGCGACGGCCGGATCCTCGGTGAGCAGCCGGTGGATCTCCGCCTCGACGTACTCGTCAGGTGGCCCGGTGCCGAGGTCGCGGTGCCTGGTCACGGTAATCCCCTCCCGTCGGCGGTGCCCGGTTGCGGCACGACCTCCAGCCTCTCCAGCAGCACCAGAAATGCCTCGGCGTACGGCGAGTGCTGCGTTTCCTTGCGTACCCGTTCCCAGTCGATCTGCTCTCGCAAGGACCGGGCGAGCGGCAGCCCGCGCGCGAAGTCGCAGTAGTGCTGGGAGAAGCTGAGCAGTTTGTGCACCATCAGCTGGGTGGCCGACAGCACCGGCATGTGGATGGCGTCGACCGAGCGGACCACCGTGTCGGCGAAGGTCTCCTCGGTCACCGGCGTCTCGATCGGCCGGTGGATCAGGTCCACCATCCGGCCGCCGTCGTAGACCTTGACGAGCCAGTCCTCCGGCGGCCGCTCGGCGGTGAAACCGGCCGCCACCAGCGCCTCCAGCGCGGCCTCCACGTCCGGCTCCCGGATCAGGAAATCGACGTCGTGTTCGCTGGAGTGCCCGCCGTGCGCGTAGACGGCGAAGCTGCCGCCGAGCGCGAACGGGATGTCGGCCTGTTTGAGCACCGCGGCGACCTTCTTCAGGGTGTGCAGGAGAGTCTCGTCGTCGCGCTCGGCCATCTCGCCTCTCCCGTCGACTCGTCACCGGGTGGATGACCGACCGGTACCCGGCATTCCGGTCGTCCACACCTGAGCGGCTTGCGGAAGGGCGCGAACAGCATCTGAAGGGATTAACCACGCGGGTTGCGTGCGTCGGCCCGATAGCCTGTCGAGAGTGGCCAGATCAACGCGAGTCAGGCGGTCGGTGCGGGCAGGCGTGACAGGCAACAGACCGCGACTTCGCACGGTGGCGCTGATCGGCATCGACGGCTCGGGCAAGACCACCCAGGCGCGTCACCTCGCCCAGATGCTCACCGTGGCCGGGCACCCCGCCACCTACCATCGCAACGCTGGCGGCCGGCGCTGGTTGGGCCGGGCGGCGTACCGACTGGGACGGCCGGACGCCCAGGCGCTGCTCGGGCGGACCGGGATGCTCGTGGTGGAGTCCGTGTTGCGCTGGCTGGCCATCGCGAGCGCGCTGCTCGGCGGCCTGCTGAGCGGCCGGGTGGCGGTGATGGACCGCTACGCCGCCTGCCAGTACGCCAGCCTGCGGGCACACGGCGGGACGCAGCGCTGGGAAGGGCTGGTCCGTGCCGCGTACCGGCTCTTTCCGCGACCGCAGGTGACGTTCCTGCTCGCGGTGGACCCGACGGAGGCGTACCGGCGGATCGAGCGGCGCGGCACCGACCACGAGAGCCTGGGTTACCTGACCGCCGCCGACCTCGCCTACCGCACCCTGCCGGAGTACCCCACCTTCGTGGTGATCGACGCGGGCCGGTCGGTGCAGGAGGTGGCCCGGGAGATCCAGGGCTATCTGGCCGGCTGGCTGGCGGCCGGCGGCGGGCCGGTCGGCCGGCCCTCGGGGTGCGACAGGTCGCGGATGGTCGTCCCGGCGCCGCCGGGACTGATCCCGGCTCAGGCCCGACCGTAGACCGGCACGGCAGCGCCGCTGGTCGGCGCGGACTCGTCCGAGGCCAGGAAATGGATCACCGACGCGATCTCGGCCGGCTCGACCCAGCGAGAGTGATCGGCGTCGGGCATGGCGGCCCGGTTCGCCGGGGTGTCGATGACGCTGGGCAGGACCGTGTTGCAGCGTACGCCGGTCGCCTTGTACTCCACCGCCACGGCGGAGGCGAAGGCGAGCACCGCGGCCTTGGCGGTCACGTAGCCGGCGACGCCGGGAAAGGGATTGAGCGCGGCGCGGGCCGCGACGCAGACCACCGCGCCGCCACCGGCGGCGACCAGGTGCGGCAGCGCCGCCCGGGTGACCAGATGGGTCGGGCGCAGGTTGAGGGTGAGCATCCGGTCGAACTCGTCGACCGGGGTCTCGTGCACCAGGCCGGTGCTGGCGTACCCGCCGACCAGGTTGATCACGGCGCGCAGCGGCGCCTCCGGGTCGCGGGCGGCCACCTCGGCCGCCCGCGCCGCGTCGGTCGGGTCGGTGAGGTCCGCGACCAGCCGGACCGGCGCGTTGGCGCCCGGGTCGGTGGTCACCGTCGGCGGTCGGCGCTGTGGTGCGACCACCCGCCAGCCCGCCTCGACGAACACGGCGCTGACCGCCGCGCCGAGCCCGCCCGTACCCCCGGTTATCAGCACACTGCGATCCGCCATGGACACACGCTATTACGTGACGGTGCCGACATCTCGCCCGGAGCCCACCTGGCCCCGCCATCGCGACCATCGGGCCCACCGATGCGACTGGTGTGCCGGAGCGGGCATAGGAGCGGGCCGTCGATTGTTCAACTGGGCGTGGGGTATTACCACCGGCGTGGATGAACCAAGCGGTCCCCGTACGCGTATTTGGCAGTGACCAGGATCGCAGCACGGCGGGTGACCCGGGTCGCTGTGCCCGTGACCAGGCAATGTTGCCATGGAAATGGGACGGCCGGCGATCCGCGTCGACCCGTCGACCTCACGGATTACCTGTCAGCGTCGGCGGGCAGGGTGACAGCAAACATGGACCGTACTCTCAGCTGATTATCAGGCATTCGTGACACTTTCGAACCATGACATGGAATCCCCGACACGTCTCATCTGTTGTGTAGGTGTCAGCACCGGTGGGCACAGCGGAGGTTACGGGGGAGGGCTGATGAGCGTGGAGACGGCTAGGAACCGGGCAACCGGCGCGAGCGAGGGGACCGTGGGCAACGTGGACAAGAACATCGGTATGCGAACCGACGAGGTCGCCGAGGAGCGCGACCTGGTCGGAGTCTACCTGCACGAGATCTCCCGGACGCCGCTGCTGGACGCCGCCAAGGAGGTCGACCTCTCCAAGGCCATCGAGGCGGGCCTCTACGCCGAGCACCTGCTCGGCGAGGACCGCGTCCCTGACGATGCCACCCGGACCGAACTGGCCTGGCTGGTGGCCGAGGGGGAGCGGGCCAAGGACCTGTTCATCCGGGCCAACCTGCGGCTGGTCGTCTCGATCGCCCGGCGCTACGTCCGGTCGGGCATGCCCATGCTGGACCTGATCCAGGAGGGCAACACCGGCCTGGTGCGGGCGGTGGAGAAGTTCGACTACGAGCGTGGCTACAAGTTCTCCACCTACGCGACATGGTGGATCCGGCAGGCGATCAGCCGGGCCATCGCCCAGCAGGAGCGCACCGTGCGACTGCCGGTGCACCTGGTGGAGGACGTCAACCGGATGCGCAACATGGCCCGCCAGCTCACCCGTGAGCTGGGCAGCGACCCGGAGCCGGAGCAGATCGCGGCGGCCCTCGGGGTGACCGTCGAGCGGGTCAACGAGCTGGTCCGCTGGTCGCAGGACACCGTGTCGCTGGACACGCCGGTCGGCGACGACGGCGACACCAACCTCGGCGACCTGGTCGCCGACAGCGACGCGCCGTCGCCGGAGGACATTGTTCTCACCGGGCTGGAGCGGCAGCGGATCGAAGGGCTGCTCAACCACCTGGACGACCGCTCCGCCGGCATCATGCGGGCCCGCTACGGGCTCGAGGACGGCCGGGAGCACTCGCTGACCGAGGTGGCTTCGCGGTTCTCGCTGTCCCGGGAGCGGATCCGGCAGCTGGAGATCCAGGCGCTCGGCCGGCTCCGGGAGCTGGCCCGTGCGGAGGGTCTGCAGGCGGCCTGACCTGATACTCATGACGACGAACGGCCGGCGTCCCACAGGGGACGCCGGCCGCTCGTCGCTCTGCTGGGAGGGCTCAGCGGACCCGGCCGTAGCCGTACGGCGTCATCAGATCCACGTTCCGCTTCTCCACGTTGCGCCCGAAGGTGGGCGCGTGGATGACCTGCCCGTCGCCCACGTAGATCGCCACATGGCCGAGACTGCGGTAGAAGACGAGGTCCCCGGGGCGTAGCTCGCTGCGGCTGATGTGTGCCACCACGCCCCACTGCATCCGGGTGTTGTGCGGCAGCTGCTTGCCCGCGGCCCGCCAAGCGGCCGAGGTCAGTCCCGAGCAGTCGTAGCCATTCGGCCCGTCCTGACCCCAGGCGTACGGCTTGCCGAGCGCACCGTAGGCGTACCGGACGGCGGTGCCGGCCCGGCCGGAGACGGCTGGTGCGTCCTCAACGCTGTTCGACCGGTTGGCCGGGCGCTCGGTGGCCCGGCCGTACGCCTGCCGGCGCAGTTCGTACAGCCTGTCCAGGTCGCGCTCGATCCGTCGCTTGGTCGCGCTCAGTTCCTTGGAGCGCGCCGCCTGCTGGCTGAGCGTTACGTCGAGCCGGGTCTTCTCCTCGAGCAGCCGCTGCTGGTCGGCCGTGTAACCGGCGATGCTCGCCTGGCGCTGCCGGGTGAGGTGATCCAGCGTGCCGAGCCGGTCGAGCACCGACACCGCGTCGCCGCCGTGCAACAGCGCGTCGACGGTGCCGAGGTTGCCGGTCTTGTACGCGGTGGCGGCCATCTCGCCCACGTCCGCCCGGCTCTGCGCGGCCTGCTGCTCGAGCGGGCCGATCCGCTCCCGCAGCCGATCCACGGCGACCCGGTTCTCCTTGATCTTTTCGCGTAGCTCGTTGTGGGCCTCCACCACCCGTTCCAACTCGGCGGAGGACTTTTCGATCCGCCGGGTGAGTTCGGCGGGGGACGGCTCGGCCCTGGCCACCGTCGCTGGCGCGACCAGCACCAGCGTGAAGGCGGCGAGCGTCAGAGCACGCAGCGTGTGTATCAGGGGCGACAAGAGCTCGAGTGCTCCTCTCCCAGGGCCGTCGCGGGCTGCTGAGGCCCGGCGGCGGCACCGACCCGGTGCCGTCCGGATGGACGGCGGCCGACCGGGCCGACCCGCCCAAGGTAGTACGGGGCAGGTGTCATCCGCAGGGAAAGGCGAGACCGGTGGGAACCCTGAGACGAAGCTCATTCGGTTACGGTGGATAGATCCGGTTATCAACCAAATGCCGGAAGGGTCGCTCTCGACACATGACGCCGGTCCGCTGACGCCGATGACCGACAAGCCGGACTTGGGTCCCGAATCCTCACCGAGCCGGTCCGCCGAGAAGGCCGGTGACCACGGGAAATGTCCCGGCGCAGGTGGCGAACGGTGCACACAATGAATCGCACGGCCGCACATTCCCGTCCATCCGGCATTCGATGGGCAGGCGGGCGGGACCGGCCCGGCCTCACCGAGCGTGAAGGGAGGGGCCGTGGATCCTGACGGTACGACGACGCGAACGCCTCGCTCACCGCGCGGCACCGCCGGCCGAGGGCCGGCGCTGATCTACGCCCGACCGGGCATCATCGTCACGGCGGACCGGTTCACCGTGGGCAGCACCAGTTGGCGGATCGCCGAACTGACCCACCTGCACACCACCCGGGGACCACACGACCGGGTGGCGGTCCGCGCCGTCCTGGTCTCGACAGCGATGATCGTCGGTGCCGGCCTGGTGCTCGGCTTCACCGGAGGGCTGCAACGGCTCACCGCCGGGGCGTACCTCCTGCTCGGCGCCGTGTTTCTGGTGCCGGTGCTGCTCGCCGCCGCCGGCGACCGGTGGCGCCCGCCGGCCTACGAGCTGTGGGGCCGACGCGGCGACACGGAGGAGCTGCTGTTCAGCAGCGACGACGAGCAGCAGTTCGGCCAGGTGACCCGGGCGTTGCGCCGGGCGCGGGAGATGAACAGCTACGGCGGCTGGGACGACCCGCTCGCCACCGCGCGCCCGTGGCGGCCGCAGCGCTGAACGGTCGGCGATGCTGACCGCTCCCGTTGGCCTGCCGGCTAGCCGGCGACCGGCTCCGGGGCCTGCTCGCGTTCCCGCTGCTCGGCGATGACCAGGGAGCTCACCCGGCGCTCGGCCCAGAACGAGAGGAACGGCACGGTGCCGGCCAGCATCACCAGGACCATGCGCTTGAGCGGCCAGTTGGCTCGCCGGGACAGATCGAAGGCGGCGACCAGGTAGACCATGTACAGGAAGCCGTGCGCCTGGCCCACGGTCTCCACCACGACCGGGTTGTCGAAGCCGTACTTCAGCGGCATGCCGATCACGACCAGCAGGATCAGCACCACACCGACGATCCAGGCGATCACTCGGTAGCGGGTGAGGGCAGCACGCACTTCTCGTCCGTCCTTCCGGGCCGGCTCAGCCGGGGTAGTCGCCGGGCTTGGCGCCCGGGTTGGCGTTCAACCATGACAGGTAACGGTTGTAGGCAGCCACGTCGGCGTCCTCCCCGCCGTCGTCGACGGCGACCCGGGTGACGCGTACCGGCCGGCGGACCACCGGTCGCGGCCGGCCCGCACCGCCGCCCTGCTCGGTGGCGGTCGGGCCGGTGCCCGAGGCGTGCGACTCGCCGGTCGTCGTCGCCCCGCGCAGCGCGTGCTTGACCTCACGCCACCAGACGAACACCACGAATCCCGCGAAGATGGGCCATTCCACCGCGTAGCCCCAGCTGATCGCGTTCCCCGCGGCGGCCCGGCTGACCTGCCACCAGCCGAGCCCGAGGAAGGACGCCACCAGCACGACCATGGCCACGTGGCGAGCTATCCACGCCGGGGTCCAGAGCCGCTTCATGCGACGAGGGTACCGCCCACGGCCGCTGCTCTCCGACGACGTGTCGTAGTGGTGGCGTTGGTTTGGCCGCAGCCGGTGTGGGCAACCGTACAGACGCCAGCCCATGACGCACGAGGGGGCGCGAGATGACGGCATCGGGACGACAGGACGGATTTCCCGCCGGCGGCACCGAGGTGAGCCCCGAGCAGCGGATCCCCGAATGGAGCGGAGACCGGGTGGCGACCCCGGCGCTCGACGAAGACCTGCCCGGCATCGACCCGGTCGAGCTGGCCGACGAGGATCTCATCCGCGAGATGCAGAGCCTGCACCGCACCCGGCTCGACACGCTGCGGCACGCCACCGACTCGGCGCTGGCCAACCACCTACGCCGTACCGCCGATCTGGAAACCGAGTACCTCGCTCGGCACCCCGGGCGGGAGGTCGACCCGAGCCGGCTGCGGGACGTGTGATGGCGTACGCGGAGCAGGGGATGTCGGCCCCGCCCGAGGTCGTGTTCAACACGGCGATCGACCCGGACCGGGTCGGCGCATGGCTGCCCGAGCCGCTGTTGTCCGCGATCGGCAACGGCGACACCGCGCGGTTGCGGGCCCGCTGGGACGCGCCGGACACGGACTGGTCGGCCGAGCTGAGGGTGGAGCCGGTCGACGCCGGCGGTGCCCGGCTCCGGCTCGATCTCGCCGGCGGCGGCCAGGAGGCCGGCCGGCTGGCCGAGGAGGCCCTCACCAACCTCGTCCGGGCGGTGGCCGACAACCTGCAGGCCGGCTGACCCGGCCGTGCCCGTCCCGCTGGCGGGGCGACCGATCACGCATGACCCGAAGGAGGCCGGGTGGGCGAACTCAAGCAGAAGGTGACACGGCTGCGCCAGGCGTACGCTCCGCACGAGCACCGCCCGCTCGGCGGCTACCTGGCGTCGATGGGCACCTACGCCGGGGTGACCGCTGCCATCGCCACGCTGGTCAAGGCGGCCGGCCGCACGGTGCCGGAGCGGCCCGCCACCTCCGACGTGGTGCTCCTCTCCATCGCCACCCACAAGCTCAGCCGGCTGCTGTCCAAGGACGCGGTGACCAGTCCGCTGCGCGCACCCTTCACCCGCTACGACCGACCGATCGGCAGTGGCGAGGTGATGGAGCAGGTCCGCGACTCGGGCAGTGCCACCCGACACGCCATCGGCGAGCTGCTCAGCTGCCCGTTCTGCCTGGCGGTCTGGGTGGCCACGGGATTCACCGGCGGCCTCGTGCTCGCGCCGCGACTGACGCGCCTGGTCGCCACCGCGCTGACCGCGGTCGCCGCGTCGGACTTCCTTCAGATGGCGTACGCGAAGGCCCAGCAGAGTGCGGAGGGCCGCAGGGACTGACCAGCCGACCCAGCCGGCTCGGGTTTTCCCGACCGGCGGCATCGGGTTTTCTGACCGGCGGCATCGCCGTGCCGCAGTTGGCGGAGAGCCAGGGTCAGCGTTGCATGCCGGACCAGCCGCGCGGCGACTCCGGCTCACGCTCGTCCTGATCCGCCCCGGTGATGATGTCCCGGTCGACGGCGGTGCGGTCGTGTTCGTTGGCGAAGTCCGGCTCGGGCAAGGTGTCCGTACCTTCCGGTGGCTGGCCGAGCGCCGGCCTCCGCTCGTGGTGGTGCTGTTCCTCGGGCTGCGACATGGTGCTCCTCTTCTGTGCTTTCCCGCCGGGCGCGTGAGATGCAGCGCTTCGGAGGTCAGCCTGCCGAGCCGCCCAGCAGGTCGGCCAGCTCGTCGACCGCGTACTCGCCCTGAGGCACCGCGTTCAGCCGGGAGAGCAGCTGTGCCGGCAGCTCCGCGGCGACCGCGCGACGGTAGATGTCGACCTGGCTGATCCGCTCCTGGCCGTGGTAGAGCTCATCGAGCAGTTCGTCGAGCGGCCGGGTGTCCACCTCCTCGGTCCCTACCTCGTCGGGCACGGCGGCGGCCGTGCCGGGCAGGTCGGTGACGGGTGGGTCGATCGCGGCGGTGTCGACCACGGGCACGTCGGCCAGGATGGCGTCCGGTAGCCGCACGTCACGCGTGGCCGCCGAGGGCGCCGTGTCTGCCGGGGGTGCCTTGGTCACGGGTAGGTCGTCACTCACCCCCGTCAGCTACCCGCACCCCCACCCAGCAAACCCCACCCACTCCGCCCCTTCCCACCCCGCCCCCTCCCACCCCTGATCCCGTCGATCATGAAGTTGTTGTGCTGGAAAGCGTGTTCCCATGGCAACAACTTCATGATCAACGCGACGCCTGTCTGACGTGGACACAGCCCGGATCGCCGAGGGCGGGAGGGGGAAGGTGTGGTCAGGCGAGGGTGGGGTCCAGGCGGGCCGCGTGGGCCCGGCGGGCGCGTACGGCGGTGGCGAGGTGAGTGAGGACCTCCTCGGTGGTGTCCCAGCCGATGCAGGCGTCGGTGATCGACTGGCCGTAGGTCAGATCCCGGGTGGGGTCGAGATCCTGCCGGCCGGGTACGAGGAAGCTCTCCAGCATGAGCCCGACGATGCCGAACTGCCCGGCGGCGATCTGCGCGGCCACGTCGGCGGCCACCGTGGGCTGGTTGCGGTGGTCCTTGCCGCTGTTGCCGTGGCTGACGTCCACCACCAGCCGCTCCGGCAGCCCGGCGGCGCGCAGCAGGTCGAGTGCGCCCGCCACCGACGCCGCGTCGTAGTTCGGCTGCCCGCCACCGCCGCGCAGCACCAGGTGGCCGTCCGCGTTGCCCCGGGTGTGCATGATCGCCGGGGTGCCGGAGACGTCGATGCCGGGGAAGACGTGCGGCACGCCGGCGGCCCGGATCGCGTCCACCGCCGTGGCGATGCTGCCGTCGGGGCGGTTCTTCATGCCGATCGGCATGGACAGGCCCGAGGCGAGCTGGCGGTGCACCTGGCTCTCCACGGTGCGGGCCCCGATCGCGCCCCACGCCACGGTGTCCGCGATGTACTGCGGGGTGATCGGGTCGAGGAACTCGCAGCCCACCGGCAGGCCGAGGCGCAGCACGTCGAGCAGCAGCGCCCGGGCCATCCGCAGGCCGTTGTTGACGTCACCGGAGCCGTCCAGCCCGGGGTCGTTGATCAGGCCCTTCCAACCCACCGTGGAGCGCGGCTTCTCGAAGTAGACCCGCATCACCACCAGCAGATCCTCGGAAACCCGCGCGGCCGCCTCGCGCAGTCGGTGGGCGTACTCAAGGGCGGCGGCCGGGTCGTGCACCGAGCAGGGGCCGACCACCACCAGCAACCGGTCGTCGTCCCGGTCCAGCACCCGACCGACGGCGCGCCGGCCGGCCAGCACGGCCGAGGTCAGGCTGTCGTCGAGGGGTAGTTCGTGATGCAGCAGGGCCGGGGTGGTCAGCGGTACGACACGGTCGATCCGCTGGTCGATGACCCGGTGATTGTCCGGGGTCGTCACGGTGGGCATCCTTTCGCCGACCGCACCCGGGGCCGGTGCCCGGGTCGAGCCGGCTGCTCGTACGCGAAAGGGCAGGAACGAAAGCTCCTGCCCGGCCGGCTCGAAAACGGTGACGTCAGATCATGGTGAGGTCACCGGCCTGCGAGCCGGCTGCCTAAACCATCGATACGACCTTGTCACGCCGGTAAGCGTACCCGACGGTGGCCGAGTCCTCACCCCCTCGTCGGCGCCGCCTCGTTCCGCGTTCATCCCGGTCGATGAGTCTGCCGGTAGTTCCCATCGAACGTCATCGACCGGAGGTCTCGATGGACCGTCGTACCCTGCTGCGTGCCGCCGTCGCCGGTGGCGCTGCCGCTTTCTCCGGCAGCCTGTGGGCCGGTGCGGCCGTGGCCGCCCCCGCGCAGCCTGGCCCCAGCCCGTACGGGCCGCTCGGCACCGCCGACGCCAACGGAATCCGACTGCCCGCCGGATTCACCAGCCGGATCATCGCCCGCTCCCGCCAGACGGTGGCCGGCACGTCGTACACCTGGCACGACGCGCCCGACGGCGGCGCCTGCTTCCCCGCCGGCACGGGCTGGATCTACGTCTCGAATTCCGAGATCACCCCGAATGGTGGTGCGTCGGCGGTCCGTTTCAACGCGGACGGCAGCATCGCCTCGGCGTACCGCATCCTCTCCGGCACCAACCAGAACTGTGCCGGCGGCGCCACCCCGTGGGCGACCTGGCTGTCCTGCGAGGAGGTCAGCCTCGGGTACGTGTACGAGACGTACCCGCAGGGCGGCACGACGGCGGTGCGCCGGGCGGCAATGGGGCGGTTCAAGCACGAAGCGGCGGCGTGCGACCCCGACCGCAAGGTGATCTACCTGACCGAGGACGAGACAAACGGCTGCTTCTACCGCTTCCGGCCGACGAACTGGGGCGACCTCTCCGCCGGCACGCTGGAGGTGCTGGTCGCGGGCACCGCCACCAGCGGTCCGGTGACCTGGGCGCCGGTGCCCGATCCTTCGGCGGCGAGCACGCTGACCCGCAGCCAGGTCTCCGGTGCCAAGCGCTTCAACGGCGGCGAGGGTTGCTGGTACGCCGACGGCACCTGCTGGTTCACCACGAAGGGCGACAACCGGGTCTGGGCGTACGACGCCGTCAACCAGCGCATTTCCCTGGCGTACGACGATTCGCTGGTCTCCGGTACCGCGCCGCTGACCGGGGTGGACAACATCACCGGTGCCCGCTCCGGCGACCTCTACGTCGCCGAGGACGGCGGTGACATGGAGATCTGCCTGATCACGCCCGACGAGGTGGTCGCACCATTCTTGAAGATCACCGGCCAGTCCTCCTCGGAGATCTGCGGGCCGGCCTTCTCGCCGGACGGCACCCGGTTCTACTTCTCCTCGCAGCGCGGCACGTCCGGATCGTCCTCCGGCGGGATCACCTACGAGGTCCGCGGCCCGTTCCGCTGAAGGTGAAAGGAAGGGCCCCTTTTTAACGCAGCGCGTTAAAAAGGGGCCCTTCCTCTACCGGAGGCGTTAAGAGGGGGCCCTTCCTTTCCCGTCCCTTGCGGCGTGCGGGTGGGTGGGGTGGGGTATGGGAGCGGTTATGACTGATGGACTGAGCGACCAGGAACGGATGGAGTCCCGCGCCCACCTGCTGCCCGAGGAGGCGGCTGCCGGCAGCGAAGACGCGCAGGCGCAGGCCGAGGCGATCCTCACCGAATCCGATGTCCGGGAGACCGACCGCAACGCCGCCCCGGACACCGTGCTGGAGCGGCGCACCTCGGATCAGACGGTGACCCCGGTCGAACCCCCCGACTGAGCGCTGGCTTTACGCGCCCGGCGGGATCCCCGGTACGAATACTCCCGCAGCCAGCGCAGCGGTCCCGCCAAGCACAGGTCCTCCGGCGCGTTGCCCACCGGGTCGTAGGCCAGCGCGGTGTCCTCCCGCGCGCCGAGCTGGTCGCCGAGCGTGACCTGCCCGAAGAGCTGCCACGGTCCGAGGGCGGAGGCGACCGCGAGCAGCAGCCGGGGCGCGTCCGCCCGGGCCGACGCGGTCAGTTCGGTCAGGTCGCACCCGAGGTCGGGCGATTCCGGGTCGGCCAGGGCGGCGAACCAGAGCCGTTGCCGGGCCGACCGGTACGACATGATCGAGCTGTACGTGCCGGCGAACCGGCGCCGTGGCAACGGCAGGTGTCGCAGCAGCGGCGCCGCAGCGCTGGAGCTGACCAGCAGGTCGAACGGGCGCCCCGACGGGCGGTGCAACCGGACGGCCAGGCCCAGCACGTCGGGCCAGCCGGCCGGGGTGGGCACTCCCTTGGAGAGCCGGACGGTCGCCGGATAGCGTCCCGGCTCGTCGAGCAGCCGGACACCGGTCGGGGCCGGCACACCCCAGACGAACACCTCGCCGGAGAAGGACCGGCCGGCCGGGTGCAGCAGGCGGCCCCGGCGCAGCCGCGCCAGCACTCTGGCCGCGCGTTCAACGAGGGCAGCGGCGCGCGATGGAGTGGATGTCCTCGACACCCTCCACGTCTACCCAGGCCGAACCGATCGATACCGCCCACCCCACCCCGGGTTGATCAGCCGATGTTGATCGCAACCGCCGTCGCTGACTTGATGATCAACAGGGGTGGGGGTGGGGCGGCGCGCGGGGAAGGGGTGGGAGATCGGATAGCGTCGGGGCCATGCCCGACAGCGGTTACCCCTGGCCCATCTCGATGACTCGACTGGACAACGGCCTGCGTGTGGTGGTCAGCGAGGATCGCACCGCCCCGGCGGTGGCGGTCAACCTCTGGTACGACGTCGGCTCGCGGCACGAGCCGGCCGGACAGACCGGCTTCGCGCACCTCTTCGAGCACCTGATGTTCGAGGGCTCGATGAATGTGGCGAAGACCGAGCACATGAAACTGGTGCAGGGGGCGGGTGGGTCGCTGAACGCGACCACCAACCCGGACCGCACCAACTACTTCGAGACGGTCCCCGCCGAGCACCTCGAGCTGGCGCTCTGGCTGGAGGCCGACCGAATGGGCGGGCTGGTGCCGGCGCTGACCCAGGAGACGCTGGACAACCAGCGGGACGTGGTCAAGAACGAGCGCCGCCAGCGTTACGAGAACGTGCCCTACGGCGACGCCTGGTTGCGGTTGCTGCCCCTGCTCTATCCGCCGGGCCACCCGTACCACCACGCCACCATCGGCTCCATGGCCGACCTGAACGCCGCCGACCTGGCCACCTTCCAGGCGTTCCACCAGACCTACTACGCGCCGAACAACGCGGTGCTCACCGTGGTCGGCGACACCAGCGTCGACGAGGTCGTCGCGCTGGCCGAGAAGTACTTCGGCGCCATCCCGGCCCGGGCGGAGATCCCGCCCGCGCCGGACGGCCGGGTGGTGCCGTCCACCGGTGTGCCGGCCACCGAGACGGTGGTCGCCGACGTGCCGGCGCCCCGGGTGTACGTCGCGCACCGGACCCACCCGTTCGGCAGCCCGGGTTACGACGTGGTGACCGTGCTCGCCGCCGTGCTCGGCAGCGGCCGGGGCAGCCGGCTCTACCAGCGGCTCGCCGATGGTGAGCGGATCGCCCAGCCGGATCTGGTCGGGGCGTACGGGGTGGACCTGGCGCACGCGCCGGCGCCGCTGATCGCCACCGTCACCGCCCGCCCCGGAGTGAGCGGCCAGCGGCTGGCCGCCGGGCTGGCCGAGGTGGTCGACGAGCTGGTCACGGTGCCGGTGACCGCCGCCGAGCTGGACCGCGCGAAGGCGCTGCTGACCACCGCCTGGTGGCGGCAGATGTCCACGGTGGACGGTCGAGCGGACGCGCTGGGCAGGTACGCCACCCAGTTCGGCGACCCGGCCACCGTCGCTGACCGCCTGCCGGCCTGGCTGGCGGTGACCGCCGACCAGATCGCCGAGGCGGCGGCCGAGGTGCTCGCCGCCGACGATCGGGTGACCCTGATCTACCACCCTGAGGAGAAGCCGTGACTCTGATCGCCGATCGTCCCGGTCCGGGTGCGGCCCGCCCGTACCGCTTCCCGCAGGTGGTCCGCCGGACCGTCGCGGGCGGCCAGGTCGTCGCCGCGCACCTGCCCGGGCAGAACCTCGCGGTGGCGTTGCTGCTGCTCGACGCGGGGGCCGGCCGGGAGCCGGTGGGCTCCGAAGGGCTCGGTGGGGTGCTGGCCAAGGCGTTGGAGGAGGGCACCGTCGAGCGCGACGCCACCGCGTACGCGCTCGCCATCGAGGCGCTCGGCACCGAACTGGTGACCGGGCTGGACTGGGACACCTTCCAGGCCAGCGTGCAGGTGCCGGTGGACCGGCTGGGGGCGGCCGTGGAACTGCTCGCCGAGGCGGTACGCACTCCGAAGCTGGACCCGGAGGACGTACGGCGGGTCCGTGACGACGAGGCGACCGCGCTGCGGATGGACTGGGCCAACCCCGGGCCCCGCGCCGACGCGGTGCTGCGCGCCGACCTGTTCGGCGTCGACAACCGGTGGGGCCGCCCGATGTACGGCACCCCGGACTCGGTGGCCGCCCTGGACGCGGAGGACGTCACCGTCTTCCACTCCGAGTGGTTCATCCGGCCCGGGGCCCTGGTGGTCGCCGGTGACCTGGACCGGATCGACCTGGACGCGTTGGCCGCGGCGGCGTTCGCCGGCACCGTCGGCGGGCCGGTGGACCGGGGTGCGCCGATCGAGGTGCCGCTGCACGCCAACCGCCGGATCATCCTGGTCGACCGGCCCGGCTCGGTGCAGTCCACGCTGCGCCTCGGCCACCCCGCACCACACCGCGCCCACCCGGACTACGTGCCGATCGCCCTGGCCGGCACGGTGCTCGGCGGTGCCTTCACCTCCCGGCTCAACCACCTCATCCGGGAGGTACGCGGCTACACGTACGGCATCCGAGGCGACTTCGCCTCGTCCCGCCGGTTCGGCCGGTTCGCGGTCAGCTCCGGTGTGCAGACCGCCGTCACCGCGCCCGCCCTGGTGGAGGCGGTCGGGGAGATCGCCCGTACCCAGGCCGGCGGGGTGACCGAGGACGAGTTGGCGGTGGCCCGGTCCTGGCGGGCGGGGCAGCTCTCGGTCGAGTTGCAGAGCCCACGGGCGATCGCCGGGGCGCTGACCACGCTGGTGGTGCACGACCTGCCCGACGACTACCACGCCCGGTTGCGAGAGTCCCTGCTCGCCGCCGACGTGGCGCAGGTCTCGGCGGCCGCCGCCGCGCACCTGCACCCGGAGTCGCTGACCCTGGTGGTGGAGGGGGACGCCGCGCTGATCCGGGACGATCTGGCCGCCACCGACCTCGGCGAACTGGTCGACCACACCCCCTGACCCCCGACTCGATGTCGATCAAGAAGTTTGCGTCGGACATCGGCGGGATCCAGACGCAAATTTCTTGATCAACTGCAGAAGGCGGGTGAGTGTGATGTTGGTCGCGGTGGTGATGGAGTGGGACTGAGAAGTTGCGGCGGGGGAGGGTGACGAGGCCGGTTCTTCCGTCGGATCCGACCGATCGCGGGCCGGCTGTCCGTCGGGCGGCGGCCCGAGCCGACCGGTTACGGGCCCGGGCGGTGGGAAACCGTTCCCGGTCCACCTGCCGGGCTGGGTAGCCTCGCGGGCATGAGGATCGGCATTGTGGGGGCCACCGGCCAGGTCGGTGGCGTCATTCGACAGGTGTTGGCGGATCGGGAGTTCCCGGCGGAGCAGCTGCGGCTGTTCGCCTCGGCCCGTTCGGTAGGGCGTACGCTGCCGTGGCGCGGCGAGGAAATCACCGTCGAGGACGCGGCCACCGCCGACTACTCGGGGTTGGACATCGTGCTCTTCTCCGCCGGCAAGAGCACCGCGAAGGAGCTGTCGGCGCGGGTGGCCGCCACCGGGGCGGTGGTCATCGACAACTCGTCGGCCTTCCGGATGGACCCGGACGTGCCGCTGGTCGTCGCCGAGGTCAACCCGCAGGCCGCCCTCCGCCGCCCGAAGGGCATCATCGCCAACCCGAACTGCACCACGATGGCCGCGATGCCGGTGCTGCGCCCGTTGCACGCCGAGGCGGGGCTGGTCAGCCTGGTCGTCTCGACGTACCAGGCGGTCTCCGGTGCCGGGCTGTCCGGCGTCGCCGAGCTGGACGAGCAGGTCCGCAAGGTCGCCGAGAGCGCCTCGGGGCTGGCCTTCGACGGCACCGCGGTGGAATTCCCCGCCCCCCGCTCGTTCGCCCGGCCGATCGCGTTCAACGTGCTCCCGCTCGCCGGCTCCATCGTCGATGACTCCTCGGCGGAGACCGACGAGGAGCAGAAGCTTCGCCACGAGAGCCGCAAGATCCTGGAGATTCCCGACCTGAAGGTCTCCGGCACCTGCGTCCGGGTCCCCGTCTTCACCGGGCACTCGCTCCAGATCAACGCCCGGTTCGCCCGCCCGATCAGCCCGCAGCGGGCCCACGAGCTGCTCGCCGACGCGCCCGGCGTGGCGCTGTCGGAGGTGCCGACACCGTTGCAGGCCGCCGGGCAGGACCCGACCTTCGTCGGCCGGATCCGCGCCGACGAAACCGTCGAGCACGGGCTCGCGCTGTTCTGCTCGAACGACAACCTGCGCAAGGGCGCCGCGCTCAACGCCGTGCAACTGGCCGAGTTGGTGGCCGCCGAGAGCTGACCTGGAGGAGAAGCCGTGACCGACGACCGTACCCGGCAGGCGCTGGGTGATCTCATCGCGAACGGGTCGCTGGGCGTACTGGCGACCATCAAGCGCGACGGGCGACCGCAGTTGTCGAACGTGGTGTACGCGTTCGACCGGGCCCACGACCTGATCCGGGTGTCGGTGACCGACGGTCGGGCGAAGACCGCCAATCTGCGCCGCGATCCACGGGCCAGCTTCCACGTCAGCAGCGAGGACGGTTGGGCGTACGCGGTGGCCGAGGCGCGGGCCGAGCTGACCGCGGTCGCGGCGGAACCGGGCGACGCGACGGTCTCCGAACTCGTCGAGCTCTACCAGGCCGTACGGGGTGAGGAACATCCGGACTGGGACGACTACCGCCGGGCCATGGTCAGCGAGCGGCGGCTGGTGCTGCGGCTGCACGTCGAACGCCTCTACGGCCTCCCGCCGCGAGGCTGACGTTACTGGTCGTGGCCGTCGGGTAGACGCATGGCTGCCCTACACCCGAGAGGGAGGCACCATGACAACGGTCGGAGAGTTCATGACGACCCGGTTGGTGACCATGGACGGCAACGACACGCTGGTCGCGGCGGCCCAGGAGATGCGTGACTCCGCGATCGGCGACGTGGTGGTGACCGACGGCGACAAGGTGGTCGGCATCGTCACGGACCGGGACATCACGGTCCGGGGCGTGGCGGAGAACATGGATCCGGACACCACCCGGCTGAACCAGATCACCACCAAGGACGTGGTGACGGTCAGCCGGTACGACGACGCCGTCGCCGCCGCCGACCTGATGCGGACATACGCCGTACGGCGGCTGCCGGTGACCGAGGACGGACGGTTGATCGGCCTCGTGTCAATGGGCGACCTGGCGGTCGAGCGCGAGCCGCAGTCGGTGCTCGCCGACATCAGCGCCGACGAGCCCAACAACTGACCTGTGTCGCAGGCGAGCCGGCTTCCCGATCCCGGGAAGCCGGCTCTCGTCGCTTCCGCCCGGCGGCAGGGACTCACCCGATCCGGGCGAGATTGACTCCGCGCCGGGCGGGCACCCGTCGTCGGACGCGAGGAACCGGTCGGCCGAGCAGACGCGGTCGCGGCTGGTGGCCGGAACCGACGGGGAGGACAGGAACCGATGGCGGACGCCACCACGCGGTTCTTCGAGGACCTCGACCACCGGGGGTACGAACCCCTGCTGGCGAAGACCTCGGGAGTTCTGCGCTTCGACCTGCACGACGGGCCGCAGACCACGCACTGGCTGCTGCGCATCGACCGGGGTGACATCCGGGTCAGCCAGGAGGAGGCGGAATCGGACGCCGTCCTCCACGCGAGCCAGGACCTGTTCGAGAAACTGGTCACCGGCCGGGAGCACGGGCTGGCGGCGCTGCTGCGGGGGGACCTGACGGTCACCGGGAACCCCCGCCTGGTGGTGCGGGTGGAACGCCTCTTTCCTTCGTCGCCGCATGCGAGGGGGCCGCTCTACTACCGCGAGGGGGCCCGCTGATGGCACCGAGACACAATGTCCGGATCCTGGACGGCAGCACCTTCGTCGTCTCGGAGACCACCGGGGACATCGAGGCGACGCCGAGCGAACCGACCGGCTTCTTCTCCCTCGACACCCGTTTCCTGTCGAAGTGGGTGCTCACGGTCAACGGTGAGCGGCTCACCGAACTCTCCTACGACGACCTCCAGTACTACGAGGCACGTTTCTTCCTGGTGCCCGGTCCGGCCACGCACTACATCGACGCAAAGCTGTCGATCATCCGCGAGCGGGTCATCGGCGGGAGTTTCCGGGAGTGCCTCACCATCCTCAACCACGACGAGAAGGCGGTCGACCTGGAGATCAGAATGGACGCCGCCGCCGACTTCGCCGACCTGTTCGAGGTCAAGGACGAGATCCTGAACAAGAAAGGCGAGTTCTACACCGAGGTGGAGCCGGATCGGCTGCGCCTGGGCTACCGGCGCGGCAACTTCAGGCGGGAGACGATCATCTCCTCCTTGGAGCCGGCCCGCTACGACCGCAACGGCTTCGCCCACACCATCCACCTGGAACCGAACGAACAGTGGCAGAACGCCATCGACGTGCGGACCGCGGCGCTCGGCCCCGGCGGACGGGAGTTGCGCATGGGGCTCCGGGTGCAGCGCAGGGAGCGGCCGGCCCTGCAGGCGGATCTGGCAGAGTGGCTCGCCAACGCGCCGACGGTGAACAGCGAGCACGATCACATCTCCGCGACGTACCGGCGGAGCCTGATCGACCTGGCCGCACTGCGCTTCTCGCCGCTGTCACTCGGCGGCCAGACGCTCCCGGCCGCCGGTCTGCCCTGGTTCATGACCATGTTCGGTCGGGACAGCATCCTGACCTGTCTGCAGACGCTGCCGTTCACGCCGGATCTGAGCATGACCACGCTGCGGATCCTGGCCGCGTTGCAGGGCACCCGGTTCGACGACTTCCGGGAGGAGGATCCGGGCCGGATCCTGCACGAGATGCGCTACGGCGAGACCGTCGCGTTCGAGGAACAGCCGCACTCGCCGTACTACGGTTCGGTGGACGCCACGCCGCTGTTCGTGGTGCTGCTCGACGAGTACCAGCGGTGGAGCGGGGACGTGGCGCTGGTCAAGGAGTTGGAGCAGGAGTGCCGCCGGGCGTTGCGGTGGATCGACGAGTACGCCGATCTGGTCGGCACCGGCTACATCTGGTACCAGCGGCGCAACACCGAGACCGGGCTGGACAACCAGTGCTGGAAGGACTCCTGGGACTCGATCTCGTACGCCGACGGCACGCTGCCGCCGTTCCCCCGGGCCACCTGCGAGGTGCAGGGGTACGCGTACGACGCGAAGGTGCGCGCGGCGCGAATGGCCCGCGAGTTCTGGGACGACCCGGCGTACGCCGATGAGTTGGAGCGGGAGGCCGCGGCGCTGAAGGAACGGTTCAACCGGGACTGGTGGGTTGCCGACGGCGGCTACTACGCGCTCGCGCTCGACCCGGACGGACGGCAGTGCGACATCCTCAGCTCCAACATCGGCCACCTGCTGTGGAGCGGAATCGTCGACTCCGACCGGGCCGAGCAGGTCGCGCAGCATCTGGTCGGTGAGCGGCTCTTCTCCGGCTGGGGGGTGCGGACGCTGGCCGAGGGGGAGGTCCGCTACAACCCCATCGGGTACCACAACGGCGCGGTCTGGCCCTTCGACACCTCCTTCTGCGCCTGGGGGCTGCGCCGGTACGGCTTCGCCGAGGAGGCGGCCATCATCGCCAACGGGATCCTCGACGCCGCCCGCTACTTCGACGGCCGGCTGCCGGAGGCTTTCGGTGGCTACCCACGTGAGCTGACGAAGTTCCCGGTGGAGTACCCGACGGCATGCAGTCCGCAGGCGTGGTCGACCGGCGCGCCGCTGCTGTTGCTGCGTACGATGCTCGGCTTGGAGCCGCACGAGGGGCACCTGGCGGTCGAGCCCCGGCTGCCGGTGGGCATGGGCCGGATCGAGGTGCTGGACATCCCAGGCCACTGGGGCCGGATGGACGCCTTCGCCCGGGGCCGCCTGGACCTGCACAAACTCGCCTAGTGATCGTGCTCCCCCCGGCGTCACGTTCCCTACCGGGGCGTAACCTACCCGGGATAAGGTCCCGGCATGCCGGAACTCGTGTATCCGCCCGTGATCGCCGCCGCCAAGATGATGTTCCGGGTTCTCGACCTGAAGCTCACCGTTGAGGGTGCCCATCACGTGCCGCGCGCCGGCGGGGCGGTGCTGGCCAGCAACCACGTGAGCTACCTGGATTTCATCTTCTGCGGCCTGGGCGCGCTGGAGTCGGGGCGGCGGGTCCGGTTCATGGCGAAGGACTCGGTGTTCCGGCACCGGGTGTCCGG
Source organism: Micromonospora qiuiae (assembly GCF_016863555.1). Classification (GTDB taxonomy): domain Bacteria; phylum Actinomycetota; class Actinomycetes; order Mycobacteriales; family Micromonosporaceae; genus Micromonospora; species Micromonospora qiuiae. The sequence continues at coordinate 30,021 of NZ_BOPC01000034.1, forward strand.
GCCGCTGATGCGCGGGATGCGGCACATTCCGGTGGACCGGCGCGCGGGCGCCGAGTCGTACGGCGCCGCGGTGGCCGCGCTGCGGGCCGGCGAGGTGGTCGGGGTCTTCCCGGAGGCGACGATCAGTCGTTCCTTCACGGTCAAGGAACTCAAGAGCGGGGCCAGCCGGATGGCCCGCGAGGCCGCCGTTCCGGTGCTGCCGGTGGCGCTCTGGGGAACGCAGCGGCTGTGGACCAAGGGGCGTCCGCGTACGCTCACCCGCCGGCACACGCCGATCACCGTGCTGGTCGGTGAGCCGATGGATCCCGCCGCCTACCCGGACGCCGCCGCGATGAGCGTGGAGTTGGGCAAGCGGCTGCACGCGTTGGTCGACCAGGCCCAGCGGGAGTATCCGGACCGGCCGACCGGGCCGACGGACCGCTGGTGGCTCCCGGCGCACCTCGGCGGCACCGCGCCCACCCCCGAGCAAGCCGCCGCCCTAGACACCCCCTAAAACCACCCCCCTGCCCCTCACCCCCTCACCCTTCACCCCGCACCGTCCTCCACCCCGTCGATCTTGGACTTTGTGTCGCCGCATAAGGGACATAAGGCCCGAAACGGCGACCGAAACTCCATGATCGGCGGGGCGGATGGGGTGGGGTGGGGTGGGTTATTGCTGGCCTGATGCGGCGTCGTAGGACAGGTGGTCGGCGTGCCGTGGGCGGTAGTAGTCGTCCCGGGAGTGGAACTCGACCGGCAGCGAGCCGGGCAGCACCACCCGCGCCTGGCCGGGGTGCGGCGCGACGAGGGTGAGCCGCGACAGCGCGTCGCGCTCCGGTGGAGACAGGTCCACCAGCTCGGGCCGGGTCAACCGGAACGAGGCCACTGCCCGGCGCACCTGCTGGGTCAGCTCGTTGACCTGCGCGCTCGGACCGATCAGCGCGAGCGCGGGCTGCTGGATGGTGCGCAGCGCGTCGCAGACCACCAGCAATCGGGCGTCACCGTCCTCGGTGGCCGGCACCGACTCCAGCCGGGACGGCCACTGCCAGCGGAGCTGTCCGCTCACCAGGGCCGGCCTCCGCAGTCCGCGGCGTCGGGCGCCGACGAGCGCCAGCTGCGAGCCGGTGCCGACGTACGCCATCCTGCGATCGGTGACGGTGAGGGCGACCGGGGCGGGCAGCGTCCAGCGCAGCCAGGCCTGGCTCGGGCCGAGCAGGTGGCCCGCCACGTGCAGCCGGTGGCGCCCGAGCACCCGCTCACCGCCCTCCGGCACCAGTTCGTGCCGCCGGTCCAGCAGCGGGCCGGTGCCGTCGTCGGCCGCATCGAAGCGATGCGGCGCGATGAAGAAGGGGGACGCGTCATCGTGCATCGTCACGGACCTCCGGGGCGGACGGCATCTACGGACGAGCTTTGCCCAGGCCGACATCCGTGTCATGACGCCCGTTAGGGGGTCGGCCAATCGGTCGCCGCGTGTGACCGGTAGATGCCGATCTCCTCCGGTCGGATGAGCCCGTCCTCGATCGCACGCGCCAGCAGCGCCGCCTTCGTCGCCGCCGGCCTGCCCACCCGGCTGTATTTGATCCTCGCCCGGTCCACGTACTGCTTGACGGTGTGCTCGCTGATCCGCATCCGCCGGGCCACCGACGCCTTCGACATGGACTGAAACCACAGCAGCAGGGCTTCGCGTTCCTTGTCGGACAGCACCGGCCGGTCCGGCCGCGAATCACCGACCATCGCTCCGGCCAGCGCGGGTGCCACGTAGGGGCGGTCAGCCGCCGCGTCCAGGACGGTCGCCACACAGTGTTCCCGTCCCTCGTGCTTGGCGAGGAAAGCCACTGCGCCGGCATCCAGGGCGGCCAGCATCGTCTGCGGGTCGGAGTGTTCGGAGTAGACCACCACCCGCCGGCCGGCGGCGCTCAGCTCGGCCAGCTTGTCCAGCACGGTCCGGCCGTGCAGCCGCAGGTCGAGCAGGATGACGTCGGCGGCCGGGTCGGCCCGTAGCACCTCGTCGGGGTCGTCCCCCGTGGCCAGTACGGTCAGCCGCGGCTCGGTGGCCAGCCAGGCGCGTACCCCGTCGATGACCACCGGGTGATCGTCCACGATCGCCACGCCGACGGGCCGCTCCGGCTTCACCTGTGCCAGCGAGTCTGCGTCCATCTGATCTTCCCGTCCCGTTCATAGCGGTGCTCGACCCGTCCATCACCATCCCCCGCCGGGGGCGCGTTGGCCTCGGGACCCGCTGCGTCGGGGGTGACCAGCGCGACCACCACCTCGTCCGAGCTGGAGACGACGGTCAGCCGGGCCCAGTCCCGCGCGTCGGCGAGAACGGCGATGAGCGGGTCGGTCAGACTCCGGCGGACCTGCACCGGCAGCGGCGGGGGAGTGCCGATCGTGACCAGCTCGATCGGGAGGCCGTTGCGTTCGGCCAGGTCTGCCGCGGCTCGCAGCTCGTGCAGCAGTGGATGGGGCACGTCGTCGGATTCGGCGATCAGCCGGCGTAGCCGGGCGGCGGCGTGGGTGCAGCGCCGCTGTACCTGCGGGTCGGCCGGATCGGCCCGGCCCTGCGCCAACTCGGTCAGGACCTCCCCGGCGGCGGCGCTGACCAGTGCCAGCCGTTCGCGCCGGTCCCGCCTCGCCTGCTCGGCGGCCTCGCGTTCGGCCACCATCGCGTTGGTGGTGGCGGCGGTGGCGGCGCGGTCCCGGGAGAGCGCGGTGAGCGTGGCGCCCCCGGCGAAGACGGCCGCCGGCAACGAGGACGTTGCGTAGAGGGCCATGATGGCGCGGGCCAGATCCGGGGCCTCGGTGGCGCCGTACAGCACGACGGCGGCCACCCCGGTGCACGCGTGGGCGGCCAGCAGGGCGAACAGCCAGTGCACCGGCCGTCGCCAGAGCACCACCACGAAGAACCAGGCGAGCCCGCCCCAGACCCAGTTGGCCGGGCCGAACAGCTGCGACCGGCCCGCCGCGGCGAAGACCGCCACGTCCACGGCGAGCAGCAGCGCGGCCAACGGGAGTGCGGGCAGCGCAGCGTCGCGCAGCAGCCAAGCTCCGGCGAGCCCGCCGAGCGCCGCCACCAGCAGCCAGGCACCGACCACCACCTGCGGCGCCGCCAGCTGCGACCGGGCCGCCAGCACCGCGGGCAGCCCGATCGCCAGGTGCCAGACCAGCGCGATGGTCACCACCGCGATCCGGGCACCCCGATCGGAGATGCGCACCACCGCGGCCGCCGCCCGTCCGGCCCGGGTCGCCATGACCAGTTCGGGGGTACGCGGCACCGGAACGTGCTGCGTCTGGGTGCCGGCGGTGCCCGGTTCAGTCGACATCGGACCACTCCAGCCGGATCCGGGTACCGTGACCGGGCGCGGAGTGGATGTCGGCCCGCCCGTCGACCGTCGCCATCCGGCCGCGTACCGCCTCCCGTAGGCCGTACCGATGTGCGGGAACCGCGGCCGGATCGAAGCCGGGGCCGTCGTCGATCACCTCGACCGAGACGGTGCCGGCGAGGCGTCGCAGCCGCAGCAGGGTCGAGGCGCCGGGTGCGTGACGGGCCACGTTGGCGAGCGCGGCGTGCGCGCTCTCCGCGATCGCCTCGGCGACCGGCGGCGGCACCGTGCACGGCGGAAGATCGGCGTTGACGGGCAGGTGGGGCAGGCGCTTCAGCACCGCCCGCAGCCGTTCGTCCACCCGGGCCGTACCCGGCATCGACCGCGCCTCGGCCAGCGCGGCGAGGGTACGCAGGTCGGCCGCGCACCGCTCGCGCAGTGCCACGGTGGGGCCGGCCACCGCACCCTGCCCGACCATGGTGAGCGTGGCCAGGACGGTGTCGTGCAGGTCGCGGTTCTGCTGCCGCTCCGCCTCCCGGGCGGTGCGCGCGATCAGCGCCTCCCGGGTGGCTCGCTGGTTGGTCAGGAAGGCGGCGTCGGCCCGGGCGATGCGCCGCCGCATCACCGTGGTCAACATCGCCGCGCAGCCGGTCTGCGTCAGCAGGGTCGCCGCGTGGGCGGTGGCCTCGGCGCTGGCGCCGGCCGTGTGAGCGCCGATCACGTACGCGACGGTGACCAGCAGCCCTGCCGGGATCGACCAGCGCACCGGTGCAGCCGCCTGCGCGTTGATCACGGTGGTGCTGGCCAGCACCGCGATCCAACTGGCCTCGCCGGGCAGCACCTCCGGTGCGACCAGGACCGGGATCGCCAGGCAGGCGACGCTGGTCAGCATCACGTCCCCGGCGACCAGCGCCGGGCCGATGCCCTGCCGCCAGGCGCGCAGTGCGTACCAGATCGACCATGCCGCCAGCGCCGCCGTCGCCGGCAGCAGCAATTCGGTCCGCACCGGCGGGGTGCGCACGGCGAGCGCCACCGCCGCACCGACCAGGCCGCAGGAGAGCCGCAACAGCGCCGGCAGCCGGGTGAACGCGAACGCGAACGCGCTGGCGGCCGGACGCTCCACCATGTGGGGTGCTGACCGGGCCGGCAGCGCCGGTCCGAGCGGCGGCGCGCTCAGGTGGGGCAAGGCCGGCATCGGGGTAGGCGTCCTTTGCGACAATCGACCCGATCCGGGTCCGCGCTGCGGAGATCGACGCCGGAGAATAACACGGGCAGGGGCGTCGGCAACGCTGGGTGATGGTCGTGTCGGCGATGCGTTTCCCCGCCCGGACCGGTCAGCCGGCCTTTTCCTTGCGCAGCCCGACGCAGTCCTGCGCCCAGAAGGTGGCCGAGTACACGAGTGTGCCGGTCATCCACGGCTCGTACCCGGACAACGTGGCCACCTGGAACGCGGGCGGCGGGATGCGCAGCGACGGCCGGCGGAAGCCGAGATCGCCGGCCGGGGAGAAGCCGAGACGGAGGTAGTACCCGGGGTCGCCCTCCAGGAAGACCGCCGGCATGCCCCGTTCGTCGAGCAGCCGTAGACCATGTCGTACCAGGGCGCCGCCGACACCTCGCCGCTGCCGGTCGGGGCGGACCGCGAGCGGGCTGAGCACCTGCACCGGTACGAGCCGACGCGGTGCATCGAGCAGGCTGCGACTGAACATCACGTGCCCGACGACCTCGCCGCCCGCCTCCGCGACCAGGCCGAGAGCGTCCGGGTCGTCCGCACGCAGCGCATCCACCAGGCTGGCCACCACACTCCCGTGGTCGCCGAAGGCTCGCCGATGAAGCTCGTCGATGGTGTCGTGGTCGGCCGTCCGCTCGTTGCGTAGGTGCATGGCGGTGACCGTACGGCGGGGGTTCGGCCCGCTCCAGCGGTATCTGTCGCCGGCTCGCCGGACGTTCGGAGCATCCCGGCGGTATGGTATCCATCAACATCTATGCATGAGAGGGTGGCATGAAGATCCGACTCGCGCTCGGTGCCGCACTCGCCGCCGGGCTGGTCGCCGGCGTCGGCGGTCTCGCCAGCGCCACACCGACCACCGATGCGCCGCCCGCCACCGTCGGCGACCCGATGCCGGCTGTCGCGGCCGGTAAGCCGATGCCGGGTGTCGCGGCCGACCAGCCGCCCGGGGCGCTCGCCGTTGGCGACTTCGACTTCACCCGGCCGGAGACGGTCGCCACCGGGCTCCAGGTGCCGTGGGGAATGGACTTCCTGCCCGACGGCAGCGCCCTGGTCGCCCAACGCCCCGGCCAGGTGGTACGGGTACGCCCAGGGCAGCCACCCGAGCCGGTGGCGATGATCTCCGGCGTGACCGCCACCGGCGAGGGCGGCCTGCTCGGCCTCGCCGTCTCACCGAGCTACGCGCAGGACGGCTGGATCTACGTCTACTTCACCACCGCGACCGACAACCGGATCGCCCGCTTCCGGCTCACCGCGCCGCAGAACCAGGAGCCCATCCTCACCGGCCTGGCCCGGGCGTCGATCCACGACGGTGGCCGGATCGCCTTCGGGCCGGACGGGTTGCTTTACGTCGGCGTCGGTGACGCCGGGCAGACGGCCAGCGCGCAGGACCCGCAGAGCCGCAACGGCAAAATCCTGCGAATCCGGCCGGACGGCTCGATCCCGCCCGGCAACCCGATGGCCGGCTCGCCGGTCTACAGTTTGGGGCACCGCAACGTGCAGGGCCTGGCCTGGGACGCCCAGGGCCGGCTGTACGCCACCGAGTTCGGCCAGAACACCTGGGACGAGATCAACCTGATCGTCGCGGGCGGAAACTACGGCTGGCCCACGGTCGAGGGACGGGCGGGCGACCCACGGTTCCGTGACCCGCTGCTCACCTGGACCCCGGCCGAGGCGTCGCCCAGCGGTGCCGCCATCGCCGGCAACCGGCTCTTCGTGGCCGCCCTACGGGGCACCCGACTGTGGAACGTACCGCTGAACGGTTCCGGTGGCGTCGGCACGCCCACCGCCGAACTGCTCGGCACGTACGGTCGCCTGCGCACGGTGGAGCACGGCCCGGACGGCTGGCTCTGGGTGACCACGAGCAACCGCGACGGCCGGGGCACCCCGGCGGCGAACGACGACCGCATCCTGCGCTTCCCGCCCCGCGACGGCACCACGCAGCCCCCGACGCCGACGCCCACGCGGACGCCCACCATGCTGCCCTCGACCACTCAGCCGCCGACGTTCGGACCGGACGCCTGCGCGGTCACCTGGACGGTCAACCAGTGGAACAACGGCTTCACCGCCGAAGTCCGCGTCACCAACCGCGGGCCCGCCCTGACCAGTTGGACACTGACCTGGTCGTTCAGCGGCAACCAGCAGGTCACCGGCGGGTGGAACGCCCAGATCACCCAGTCCGGGCAGAACGTGACTGCCCGCAACGCGGCGTGGAACGGCAACGTGCCGACCCTCGGCACGGCCAGCTTCGGCCTCCAGGCCACGTACTCCGGCACCAACAACCGGCCGGCCAATTTCCGCCTCAACAACAACCCCTGCCAAACCGCCTGACCGGCCCGGGCGCCGCCGCGGCCATGTCCTTCCGGCCCGCGCTGCCGCCTCGGCAGCGCCAGGTTTCGTGGTCAGAACCCAGTCAGAGGCCCACTGGCGTCATAGGGATCATCCGGGTCATCGGGGTCATCGTTGACGTCCTGCCGGCCGCGCTCCTCCGAGGCGCGCGGCCGGTCAACGTCGATGTCGTGCCGGCGCTCCTCTGAGGTGCGTGGCGGCTTCGGGATGTGAATCCAGCCCTTCCGCTGCTCGCGACGAGCAGACACGGCCGCGAACGCGACCAAGGCCGCAAAGAAGCCGATGAAGATCAAGACGTACGTGATTGGCGAGATGTGCATGGCCACCCCTGACGCCGAACGTACCTCTACGCTAACGGTGCGCATCAATGGCTGGTAGTCGGCCGAATCGTTGATAAGGCGGTCGGCGCAAGCAGGGCTGCGGGGCAGCGGGCCAGGTCCGGAGCGTGAACCGGCGACCTCCACTACCGAATGGCACAGGATTCAAGACCCACCCTCCCCTCACCCCCTCCAGTGCTTCCTTTGCTCTGCTTCAATCCATGCAATGGGTTCGGCGGCAAACCGTTGCGTAGGTTGAAGCAGAGCAAAGCGGCCACAACAAACACAGGTGAGGACCGGGCCGGCAGCGCTGCCGCTCACCCCCAGCGCCGATTACGGTTCATGGGGCGACTGGACAAGGACCGGGTGCCCTGGTCAGTGACACCGGCAGGTCTCTGCTGCTACGCCCCGGCGGTACCGGCTGGATCGATGTCAAGCTGCGCCTCGAATGCACGACCGCGTTCGGGAGTGAGCCGTTGCCGATACGACTTTCGGTCGAGACCGCCGATCGACAGATCAGAGAGGTCAGCTACCCCATCGCCCTGACGGGGAGCATCTGGCACGTTAGTACTGAGCAGCCGTGCGCGCGCTACCGTGAGATGGAGAAGCGTGGCGGCTAGCGCTGTTTCCTTGGCTGTATCGATGGCTGTACGACCGTCCGGCGCTGACCGTCTGATCCGTAGATTCTGAACACCCGATCGCCGCTTGGCCAAGAGCGCGGACGCCTGTGGTTCTTGGCTCGTGAGCTTGCCACCGGCGTCCGTGGCGATCCTTTCCAGCCGGGGCAACCTCGCCGGTCAGCCGTACCGTTCACCAGATATGAGACCGACAAGAGGTGCGGCGCGGTGAACCGCGCCGACGAGGACGAGTACCGGCAGTTCGTGGCGGCCCGCCTGGAACCGTTACGAGTGGCGGCGTACCTGCTCTGCCATAACTGGCACACCGCCGACGACCTCGTGTCAATCACGATCGGGAAACTCTACCGGCACTGGCGCCGAATCAGCGTGATCGAAAACCCGGATGCCTACATCCGGGGGATGCTCACCAATGCCTGGCTGGACGAGCGACGCCGGCCGTGGCGGCGCGAACGGAGCACCGACGAGGTGCCTGACCGAGCGGACGCGGCGCACTCCGAGGATCTGCTGGCCGACCGGGAACACCTCCTCGACCTGCTGTCCCAACTGCCGCCCCGCAGGCGGGCGGTGGTCGTCCTGCGGTTCTGGTGCGACCTATCGGTCGAGGAGACGGCGCGGGTCCTGGGCATCAGCACCGGCACGGTGAAGAGCCAGGCAGCACGGGGTTGGAGAGCCTACGCCTGCTGGCAACGTTGGATCGCGCGGGGAGTCGCGCGGGGAACGGGGAGGAAGCATGAGCTATCAGACGTTCTTCCGGGAGGCGGTCGGCGAGATCCCGCCCACCTCCATCGACGTAGAGCAGGTCATCCGCCGGCAGCGCCGCCGGCACCGGCTGAACCGAACCGGGCTGGCGGCGATGGTGGGCGCTGCGGTCCTCGGGGTCACCGTCCCGCTCGCCATCGCTGGCGGGTCCGGGCCGGACCTACCGGCATTGTCGCCTTCCCCGAGCCTGTCTGCACAGTCGGCGCGGACCCCACGCCCGGAACCGGGGGCGACCTTCAGCGCGACGGACCTGGCCGTGTTCGCGGCGCTGGCGCGCGAGGCACCCGACGTCGAGTGGATCACCGAAGGTTGGCCGTCGGATGGCGACCTGGTGATGTGGCACCCTGTTGACTCGGCGAAACTTTACTTCGGGCAGGGTCCGATCCGGGCTGGCGAGCGGACCGGATACTTCAAGCTGCAGCTGCAGCAGGACTGGGACCGTCGGGTCGCCTTCTGCAATGCGGAGAAGAGCCAGGAAAACGGCTGCGTCAACAGCACGGGACCGGCCGGCGAGAAGATCCAGACGTGGTCGAACCAGGCTCCGATCACGTCGTCGGACAAGAACCGGATGCTCCACGGGAAGCCCGCCGCACCGACCAGCGACAGGTTCTCGACCCATTACGGCGTCGCGGTCGAGCGGCCGGACGGGACCTTCCTGATCGTGAGCATGTCGGCCGACGGGGAGAACTCACCCCTCACCCTCGCGCAGCTAACCGCGGTGGCCCTGAATTCCGCGATCACGCTGGGCTGAACGGCGGGCCGTCCGGCGATGCGTGCATCGCTGTCCATCAACAACGTCAAGAGCGAAGGATCTCTGAGGAGGGCCGGGGCCACGGCAAGACGGAGCGGGAGATGTTCGGCAAGATCGACTCGACCGGGACCGGCGCGCCGCTGAGCTGGGGAAGTGTCTGCGCGCCCGGCAGGATTCGAACCTGCGGCCTTGGGATTAGAAGTCCCCTGCTCTATCCGCTGAGCTACGGGCGCCGTGGTACCGCGCGAGAAGGGTACCGCCGCACCGGGCCGGCGCGCTGAAACGGGTGGCCGGGTCAGCGTCGCATGCGGGGGATTTCGGGCTGGTCGGGCGTCGGGCCGGCGGCGAGGAACGCCTCGGCCCAGCGTCCGACCTCGGCGAAGACTTTTTCCCGTACGGCGGGGCCGGAGAGCGTCAGGTCGTGCAGGCCGCCGTCGAAGCGGGCCAGCGTGACGTGCCGGCCGAGGCGGGGTGCCCAGCGGACCATGTGCTCGACGTCGAGGACGGCGTCGGCGAGCGTCGCCGACTCGTGCCATTTGCTGCCCCGGAACGAGCGGGTCGAGCAGGCGAGCAGCACCGGCACCGGGATGTCCAACCCGGCGCGCAGCCGCCGCTGACCGGTGCGGATGGCGTTCAGCCAGCCGGCCCGGACGGGAAAGCCGGCGAGCGGCTTCCAGGCCAGGTCGTACGTCCATTCGCCGCGATGGTCGGCGTGGAGGCTTTCGCCGTACACCGTGGGAAGTTGGAGCGGCAGGACCCGGTGCGGCGCCCTGCGGCCCAGGCGCGCGACGGCGGCCGCGAGGGGGCGACGCACGAACCAGGGGGCGTTGAGATCGAAGAAGGGGCTGTTGAGAAAGAGCCCGTCGACCAGGCCGGCGTCCCGACGGGCGTGTGCCCAGAGCGAGACGATCAGGCCGCCGGTGGAGTGGCCCATGGCCAGCAGGGTGTCGTGCCCGTCCTCGGTGCGGACGATCCGTGCGGCGGCGTCCAGTTCGGGAAAGTAGTCGCCGAGGTCGCGGCAGAAGTTGGCGGTCTGGTGCGGCAGCAGGCTGCGGCCGTACTTGCGCAGGTCGAGGGCGTAGAAGTCCCAGCCCCGGGCGGCGAAGAAGTCGGCCACGTGGGTCTGGAAGAAGTAGTCGACGAAGCCGTGCACGTAGAGCACGGCCCGGCCGGTGGGGCGCTCGGCCCGGCGGCGCACCAGGGTGGCGATCACCGGACCCTCGTCGTCGCTGCCCAGGTCGATGGTGTGCCGCTCGTAGGGCGGGCCCAGCAGGTCCGGTTCCATTTCGGGAACGGTACGCCGGCAAGCTACCGAGTGGTAGCCCCTGCCCGCCGCGATCCAGCGGGCAGGGGCCTGGGGACTGCGGTCACCTCTCGTCGGTCGTCGTCCCGGCGCCGGCCGGGTCATCGGCGGGCGTCCCCGTCTGGCCGGGTGGGGTGTTGACCCGCAGGTGCTTGTTGTTGCGCGGCTCCTTCCGGGTCTTCGCGTCGTTGAGCTTGCGGCGCAGGTCGTCGCGGACGCCGTTGAGCGCGGCGCGCAGATCCTCCTCGCTCGACGTGGTGACGATCTTGGGCCAGCCGGCGATCCGGCACTCCAGGGTGACTCGCTGTCCCTTCGCCTCGCGGTCCTTGATCGAGAGTTCGAGGTCGGTGGCGTCGGCGTCGAAGGTGGCCAGGCGGGCGTCGAGCGTGGCGAACTGCGCGACGATCCAGTCCCGGTCGGCCTGTGTGAAGCCGGCGTTGAACCGGAGGCACTTCGCCGCGGTGGCCGGGTTCGCGCTCATCGCCGCACCTGACCGGGGGACATGGGTGGAACGGATGGCGGTCATCTTCATGATCGTTGACCTTTCGTTCGACGTCATGTTCACAGGTGCGGTTGGAAGATCCCTACCCAGGTCGGATCCGTCCGGAACGTGACCATTCCCGCTGCCTTTCTTTGATCATCGGTCACCGGCTGGCGGCGCTCCAGGGCCGCAAGCCCTACCACATCGGGACCTTGATCAGGCGTTTGTCCACAGTCGGTCCGGTTGTCCACAGGTGCGGGGTGTGGGGCTGCCGCTGGGTGGTGCGGCGGTGCACGCTCGGTCCCGAGCCGGCTCGCGAAGGCAGGACCCCGATCCCCTTGGAGGGGCGATGTTCGATACTTATGTAACAATTGTCGGTAACGTTCTCACGGCGCCGGAGTGGCGTCGCACCACCCAGAGCAACACTCTGGTGGCCAATTTCAAGGTCGCGTCGACCGCCCGGCGTCTCGACCGCGACAGCGGGCGCTGGGTGGACGGCAACAGCCTGCGGGTACGCGTGAACTGCTGGCGCAAGCTCGCCGAGGGGGTGGCCGCCTCGGTCGCGCTCGGCGACCCGGTGGTGGTCTGCGGGCGGCTCTACACCCGGGACTGGACCGACGATGCCGGCAACCACCGCACGCTCTACGAGCTGGAGGCGGTCGCGGTCGGCCACGACCTGTCCCGAGGACGCGGGCGGTTCCTGCGCAACCGGCCCACTCTGAGCACGAGTGTCGTCTCCGACGCTGAGGCCGAGCAGCGGGTGCACGGCGAGACCACCGAGCCGGTGCCGGACGTCGAGGCGCCTGCCCGGCTCGACGACCAGCCGATCGACGACGACTTCGAGCTGCCGGCCTCCATGCCGTCGCCGGTCGACGCGGCACGGCGCAGTCCCGCCCGCGACGGCATCTTCCCGAGCGATCCGTTCGACGACCTGATCAACGGTGGGCAAGCCGGCGTTGACGAGCTGGCCCCGGTCGATGCCGAATCCCGGCAGACGTCCTCGGACGAGCTGGCCGCGATCGATGCCGAGGACCAGCAGGAGGCGTCGGTCGATGAGTTGGCTGCCGTGGGCACCGACGGCCGGGCGGCGTCTGCGGACGAGCCGGCGTCGATGGACACCGAAACGAGCGTGACCGGCGGCGGATCGGTGGGACGCCCGGAGGAATCGGGGGCGGGCGTCGTCGGCACCGGTCGAGGTCGGCGGGGACGCGGACGGCAGCCGCAGCCGGTCTGAGCATTGGGCGTGGTCCGCCAGCCATCCGCCGAAGTCGTCGGCCTCCGGGTCGCTCGTCGGCTGGCTGGCGGCCCCTGATCCGCCGACTCGGGACGATCAACCCTGGACCAGAGGCAGCCGCGCGGTACGGATGGCAGTGACCGGGGCGGGCGTCTAGTCGGACCGGACAGGGACCCAGTCGGTGAAGCGCCGGTGCAGGTTCGCCGGGAGTTCGCCGGAGTTCAGCTCGGCCAGTTGTGTGGCGGCCTCTTCGCGCAGGGCCACCAGGTGGACCATGAGCCCCGGCATGTTGCCCCTGTATTGCGCCAGCAGCAGCAACTTCGCCGGAGAGCACGGCCACCCGGCGCCGCACGCCCGGCATCGCCACGTCGGGCGGGTCGCGACGGGATCCCGTACGTGCGGGCGGGGCGTCACCGGTCGGCCCTCGCGGCGTTGGTGCGGCCACGCGGACGTTCGGCGTACGGGACTGGTGGCACCCGAACCGGGCGCAGTCCGGCCGGCATCACGAACAACTGTCGCTTGTCGGTCGCGTCGCCGTGCCGGTCGAGCACGTAACAGTCGACCCAGGTCCATCCGTGGTACGTGCGTCGCTCGGTCAGCTCACGGATCACGCGGACCAGGGTCGGCCGGCGGAACTGCACCGACGCCTCCCGGGTCAGCAGATACACGCCGGGCGTGACCCGGGGTGTCCCGTCGTCGCGCGGATCGTAGGCGCGCCCCGGCGTCCGGGGGTATGCCATCGGGCGTCAGGAATGGCATTCGTCGGTCTCTGCGCGGGCACAGGGCGCCTCCTCCGTCCGTGTAGGAGGGGACCGCCCCGCGAAAGGTGCTCGCCCGTGGCGGGGCGGTCCCTGCAAGCACCCGCGAGGGTTTGCCGATCCGCCCGCAGATGCCGCTTAGTGACACTCTGGTGTGGAGGTCGCTACTCTCGGAAGGTGTCTCCGGCGTCCGGGCGGAGTTGGCTGAGCTGCCCGGGATTCTGCGGCAGCCTGGGTAGTCGATCTCCAGTTTGAGGAGTCCTGAATGCCTGATGTACCGAACCCCGTGGCGGCCTTCATCGTTCGCGAGATCCGTCGTGGCCGAGGGGCAGCAGGCATGACGCAGGAGGCCTTTGGTCGTGGCGCGGGTTTTAGCGCGTCCCATGTCAGCGCCGTTGAAGGCGGCACTCGGGCATTGACGGTGGACTTCATCCGAGGAGCCGACCGCGCGCTGAGCAACGGTGGACTGTTCGAGCGCCTAGCAGGAGAACTTGGCACCCCATCCTGGTTTCTGCCCTGGCTCGACGCTGAACGCGGAGCGACACAGCTTCGCTATTTCGAGCCGAACCTGATTCCGGGGCTGTTGCAGAGTGAGGCGTACGCTCGCGCCGTACTACGGCTTGACCCCTGCCTCACCGATGAAGAAGTAGACCGCCGGGTCGCCAGTAGACTTGAACGGCAAGCCATCCTCACGCGTGAGTCCCCGCCTCGACTCGTGGTCGTCGTTGACGAAGGTGCGATTCGTCGAGTTGGTGACGAGGCCGAGAAGCTGATGGCCGAGCAGTTGTGCCACGTTTTAGCATGCGCAGAGCGACCCAACATCAGAATTCACGTCATCCCGGCGGACGCTGGCCTCCATGCCGGGCTGTCCGGCCCGCTGTCGTTGGCGCACATGCCAGATGGGAGCTGGATAGGACACCTTGAAAGCCAGCTAGGCGGCGATGTCGTGGACCGGCCAGCCGATCTGGATACGCTCTTCGAGCGATGGGAGAGCGTCCGGACCGAGGCCCTGCCCTGGAAGCAGTCTCTAGACCTGATCAAGGAAGTGGCGAACCAATGGACTTGAACGGCGCGCAGTGGCGGAAGGCCACCCGTAGCGGTACCAGCGGCGGCAACTGTGTCGAGGTTGCCGACAACCTTCCCGGCGTGGTCCTCGTCCGGGACACGAAGGACCGCGACGGCGGAACCCTGACCTTCGATCCGATGGCATGGAAGGCGTTCGTCGCCCAGGTCGCCGAGCGGGCCTGACCGAGACGCGCGGGAGCGCCCGTCCCCATGCCGGGGCGGGCGCTCTGTCTATCTCGGCCCTCCATCACTGCCGCCCACCCCCTTGGCCGGATCACCCCAGCCGGCAATCTTGGACGCTCGCTGCCCCCAGAGGGGCCTTCCGAGTCCAAGATCTACTGAAGTGGGGGTGATCTTTCGGGTGTATCGGGCGAAGTGGTTCGGTCTGTCGGTCAGATGTGCTCGCCAGGTCGACCGGGGACAGCCTGGGCTGGCCGTCGCACGCCCTGCCAGCCCACCGCCCGAGGTCAGCGGTTGCCGGTGTCCTCCGGCCCCGTCAGATCTTGGTGCGTTAGCGCCCTCCTGGGGGCGCTTTCGGACCAAGATCTGCTGCTCTCGAGATGCGGGCAGCGAGCGGGGGGCAGCGAGCAGGGGCGGGGAGTGGGGGCGGGGGCGGGGAGTGGGGGCGGGGCGGCAGTAGGCTGGCGGGTCGGGGGTGGTGCGGGTGCGGTACGCGGGTGCGGCGGCCAATGCAGCGGGACTGGTGGCCGGGTACGCGCTGGACGCGGTGCTCGGTGACCCGCGTCGTGGGCATCCGGTTGCCGGGTTCGGTCGTGCCGCTGCCGCCCTGGAACGCCGTCTCTACCGGCCCGATCGGCTCTCCGGGGCCGCCTTCACCGTGCTCGCCGTCGGTGGGCCGGTGCTGGTCGGGGCTGCTGCCGCGTTCGGCACCCGGCGTCGGCCGGTGGCTCGGGCGGTGCTGGTCGCGGCCGGCACCTGGGCGGTGCTCGGTGGACGTAGTCTGCGCCGCGAGGCGGAAACGATGGGCCGGGCGCTGCGCGCCGGTGACGTGCCGGCCGCTCGGCAGCGGCTCGGGAATCTCTGCGGGCGGGACCCGTCGGCCCTGGACGAGCCCGAACTGGCCCGGGCGACCGTCGAGTCGGTCGCGGAGAACACCTCCGATGCCGTGGTCGCCCCGCTGGTCTGGGGTGCGGTCGCCGGGCTGCCTGGTCTGCTCGGCTATCGCGCGGCGAACACGCTCGACGCGATGATCGGTCATCGGTCGGCCCGCTACGCCCGCTTCGGCACGCCGGCTGCCCGCCTGGACGACCTGCTCAACCTGGTGCCGGCGCGACTGACCGGCCTTCTGATCGTGGCCCTGGCGCCGGTCGTGCACGGCGACCGGGAGCGGGCCTGGCAGATCTGGCAGCGGGATCGGGCCGATCATCCCAGCCCCAACGCCGGGCAGTGCGAGGCGGCGATGGCGGGAGCCCTGGGCGTACGGCTGGGTGGGCGCAACGTCTACTTCGGCCGCTCGGAGGTGCGCCCGTTCCTCGGCGACGGCCCCCGTCCGGAGGCGCGCCACCTGAAACGGGCGGCCCGGCTCTCCGGGGCGGTCGGGCTGGCCGCGCTCGGGCTCGCCGCGGCGTACCCCCTGACCGTCGGCCGCCTGGCCGGCGCCCTCACCCAACGGACCGCTGGAACCCTCACCCGCCGGGCCGCTGGGACCCTCACCCGCCGGGCGGCTGGCGCCCTCACCCGCCGCGCCGCCCGGGCCGCTGCCGATCGGGCAGGGCGCTGACGGTGAGCGGGGGGCTGCTGGTCGCCGGGACCACCTCGGATGCCGGCAAGAGCGTGCTCACCGCCGGCATCTGCCGTTGGCTGCATCGCCAGGGTGTCAAGGTGGCGCCGTTCAAGGCGCAGAACATGTCCAACAACTCCGCCGTCGTCCTCGGGCCCGACGGCCGGGGCGGGGAGATCGGCCGGGCCCAGGCGATGCAGGCGGCGGCCTGCGGAATCGCCCCGGACCTGCGGTTCAATCCGGTGCTGCTGAAGCCGGGCAGCGACCTGTCCAGCCAGGTGGTGTTGCTGGGCGAGGCGGTCGACACCATCACCGCCGACACGTTCCGGTCGCTGCGACCCCGGCTGGCCGAGACGGCGTACGCCGCGTTAGCGGAGCTGCGGGAAGCGTACGATGTGGTGATCTGTGAGGGTGCCGGCAGCCCCGCGGAGATCAACCTGCGCGACGGCGACTACGTGAACATGGGCCTGGCCCGGCAGGCCCGGCTGCCCACCATCGTGGTGGGCGACATCGACCGGGGTGGGGTGTTCGCCGCCATGTTCGGCACCCTGGCCCTGCTCAACCCGGCCGACCAGGCGCTGCTCGCCGGCTTCGTGGTCAACAAGTTCCGGGGCGACCGTGGCCTGCTCGCCCCCGGGCTGGAGATGCTGCGTCAGCTCACCGGGCGACCGACGTACGGCGTGCTGCCCTGGGCGCTGGACCTGTGGCTGGACGCGGAGGACTCGCTCGCCTACGGGCGGGTGCTCGGCCGCCCGGCCGCCCCGCACGGCACCGAGTGGCTGGACGTGGCCGTGATCCGGCTGCCGCGGATCAGCAACGCCACCGACGTCGAGGCCCTCGCGACCGAGCCCGGGGTGCGGGTGCGGCTCACCGTCGAGCCGGCCGAGTTGGCCGCCGCCGACCTGGTGGTGCTGCCCGGCTCCAAGTCGACCGTGGCCGACCTGACCTGGCTGCGCGAGACCGGCCTGGCCGACGCGGTCGCCGCACACGCGGCGGCGGGCCGGCCGCTGCTGGGCATCTGCGGCGGCTTCCAGATGCTGGCCCGTGCCATCCACGATCCGGTGGAGAGCGGGCAGGGCAGCGTTCCCGGCCTCGGCCTGCTCCCCATCGAGATCACCTTCGACCCGCGAAAAACCGTCCGGCCCTCGGTGGGCAGCGCCGCCGGCGATCTTCCGGTCCGCGGTTACGAGATCCACCACGGGTACGTCTCGGCCGCCGACCCGGAGTTGTCCCCGCTGCTGCACGAGGTCGGCGGTGCCGTAGAGGGCGCGATCCACGGCGTGGTGCACGGCACCCACTGGCACGGCACCTTCGAGTCCGACGAGTTCCGCCGCTGGTTCCTGACCCGGGTGGCCCGCCTCGCGGGGCGTACCGGATTCCGGGTCGCGCCGGGCAACTCGTTCGCCGCCGCCCGCGAAGGCACCCTCGACCTGCTCGGTGATCTGGTCGAGGAACACCTGGACACGACGGCGCTGTGGCGGCTGATCGAGTCCGGACCCCCCGCCGACCTGCCGTTCGTCCCACCCGGCGTCCCACCACGTTGAGCCCGCCCGTCGGGTCAGTAGCGGACGTCCGCCGGCTGATCGGAGAAGGGCAGGCCAGCCGAGCGCCAGGCGTCCACCCCGCCGATCATGTCGGTGGCGCGGTGCAGGCCGAGGGCGCGCAGGCTCGCCGCGGCAAGGCTGGAGCTGTAGCCCTGGCGGCACACCACCACGATCTCGATGTCGTACCCGGTGGCCTCGGGGATGCGCCAGTCGCTGGCCGGGTCGAGCCGCCACTCCAGCACGGTCCGGTCGATCACGATGACGCCGGGCAACTCGCCCTGCTCCCGGCGCTGCGCGTCGGTGCGGGTGTCGATCACCAGTGCACCCCGGCCGGCGGCCTGCACCGTCTCCTGCGGGGACAACCGGGTCATGCCCGCGCGGGCCTGTTCCAGCAACGCCTCGACGCCGGGACTCATCACGGAATGGGACACGGCACGATCATGCCCGCCCGCCCTCCGAATTGCGCTCCGAAGCGGCGCGGGACAACCCGATCGGTAACGTCGGTGCCCGTGGTGGTGGCGGTCTTCGAGGCGTACGCCGGATTGGCGCGTCGGGTGCTGGCCCGGCCGGCACGGCTGGGGCGTACGCGGTTGGTGGCGGTCGACGGGCCCAGCGGCGCGGGCAAGACCGTTTTCGCCGCGCGCCTGGCCGACGCCCTCGCCCGCCTCGGCGGCGACCGGCCGCCGGTGGTGAACACCGACGACCTGCTCGACGGGTGGGACGACCAGTTCACCTTCTGGCCCCGGCTGGAGGAGTCGGTGCTGGCGCCGGTACGCGCCGGGCGGGCCGGGGCTTACCACCGGTACAGCTGGGTACGTCGCCGTTTCCTGCCCTGTCCGGTGCCGGTGCCGGCCGCGCCGGTGCTGATCCTGGAGGGGGTCAGCGTGGCCCGCGCCGCAGCCGACCCCGAGCTGTCCCTGGCGGTCTTCGTCACCGCCCCGGCAGCGCTGCGGCTTGACCGGGCGGTGGCGCGTGACGGCCCGGCGATCCTGCCGGAGCTACGCCGCTGGCACGACGGCGAACGGGCCCACTTCGCCGCCGACCAGACCGAGGCCCGCGCCGACCTGATCGTCGACGGCGCTCCCACGCTGCCCCACGACACCGCCCGCTACTACCTGCGCCTCTCCTGCCATCCCCGGCCGGCTTGAAAGCCCCGGCGGTGGCGGCCGGGCTGCCAACCCGGAGGTACCACCCGGTACGACCGGCATACGATGCCGGGCATGACCACACCGATCATGACCGAGGCCGAGCTGCGGGCCGCCGTCGCACGGGAGCTGCCCGGCGTCCGGGCCGACCTGGAGCGGCTCGTCCGTATTCCCGGCATCGCCTTTGACGGTTTCGATCACGCGCACGTGGAACGGTCCGCCGAGGCGGTGGCCGAGCTGCTGCGCGGCTGCGGGCTCGACGTGCAGATCGTGCGGGCCGGTGGACAGCCGGCGGTGATCGGCCGGAAGGCGGCGCCGCCCGGGGCACCGACGGTCATGCTCTACGCCCATCACGACGTGCAGCCGGTCGGAGATCGGACGCTGTGGGACTCCGACCCGTTCGAGCCGGTCGAGCGGGATGGTCGGCTCTACGGTCGGGGAGCCGCCGACGACAAGGCCGGCATCATGGCGCACGTCGCGGCGCTGCGCGCGTTCGGCGACCAACTGCCGGTCGGCGTGGTGGTGTTCGTCGAGGGCGAGGAGGAGTACGGCTCCGACTCGCTGGAGCGGCTGCTCGCCGAGCACCGGGAGGCGATCGCCTCGGACGTCATCGTGATCGCCGACTCGGCCAACTGGGACGTCGGCGTACCGGCGCTGACCACGTCGCTGCGCGGCATCGTCAACTGCTTCGTCGAGGTGCGCACCCTGGACCACGCGGTGCACAGCGGCATGTTCGGCGGTCCGGTGCCCGACGCGCTCATCACCCTGGTCCGGCTGCTCGCCACGCTGCACGACGACGCGGGGAACGTCGCGGTGGCGGGGCTGGTCAGCCGGGAGACCGCCGAGGTCGACTACCCCGAGTCCCGGTTCCGCGCCGAGGCCGGGCTGGCCCCGGGCACACGGCTGATCGGCACCGGCCGGATCACCGACCGGCTCTGGACCAAGCCGGCGCTGGCGGTGCTCGGCATCGACGCCCCAACCACGGCGGAGGCAGCGAACGCCCTGGTCCCGGCGGCCAAGGCCAAGCTGAGCGTACGACTGGCGCCGGGCGACGACCCGACCCGGGCGTACGCGGCGCTGCGCGAGCACCTGGAGCGGCACGTCCCGTGGGGCGCGGAGGTGAGCGTCACCTTCGAGCATGACGGCGCTCCGTGCGTCATCGACGCGACCGGGCCGATGTTCGACGCGGCCCGGTCGGCCTTCCGCACCGCCTGGGACGGCACCGACCCGGTGGACATCGGCGTCGGTGGGTCCATTCCGTTCATCGCCACGTTCCAGGAGATGTTCCCCCGGGCGGCGATCCTGGTGACCGGTGTGGAGGACCCGCACGCCCGGGCGCACGGGCCGAACGAGAGCCTGCATCTGGGCGAGTTCGCCAAGGTCTGCCTGGCCGAGGCGCTGCTGCTGGCGAAGGTGGCCGAGGTGGGGCGTGGCTGAGCTGGCGGTTTTCGGCGTGTCGGGCGGAAGCCTGTTGTAGCCTCTCGAACATGCGTACGAATGAGGTGATGGCCCGCCTGCAGGCCGCCGTCAGTGCACTGGGGGACGTCGATGTCTCCGCGTGGCCCGAGGACACGCTCAAGGAACAGCTCGGTGAGCTGTCCGCCGCCCTGGTCGCCCTGGACACGTCGCTGTCCCGCATCGCCGAGGAGGTTCGTGCCCGCGGCCTGCGCGTCGAGGAACCGGTGCCGGCCTGACTCCCGTCCCAGACCCCGGCCGGATGTTAAAAGGGGCCCCCTCCTATACACGAGGCGTTAAGAGGGGGCCCTTCCTTACACCTCGGCGGCGCGGTCGCGGGGGCGGTCGTCGGTCACGCCGGCCAGGCGGCGGGCCTCCCGGCGGGCGACCCAGCCGTAGCCGAAGAGGGTCATCACGGCGAAGATCCACCACTGTACGACGTAGCCGAGGTTCTGCCAGTTGTTGGCGTGCCCGACCGGCACCGCCTTGAAGACCGGGTCGGCGGCCGGGGTCTGTTCGTCGAGCAGCAGGTAGGCGCCGTGCACCGGGTACGGCAGTTCCCGGGCGAGGTGGTCAAGGGCGATGCGACGGGTCTCCAACCGGCCGTCGCGCCGGGTCACCCTGCCGGCGCCGCTCTCGCTCACGTGCACCCGCCCCTCGACGGTCACCTCGCCCGCCGGTGCCACCGGCACCTCCGGCTGCGCCGTCGCCCCGCCGGGTGCGGGCGGAATCCAGCCCCGGTTCACCAGCACGGCGGTGCCGTCGGCCAGCACCAGCGGGGTGACCACCTCGAAGCCGACGTTCCTGTCGACCGTGCGACCCCGGACCAAAACGACGTGGTCGCTGTCGTACCGGCCGGTCACGGTGACCCGGGTGAAGGTCCGCTCCTCGGCCGGTGGCGGACCGACCGTGCCGGGCCCGGCGGCCGGCGCGGGCAACGCGTCGCGCAGCGGCACCGGCGCCATCCGCAGGCCCGCGTCGATGCGTTCGTTGACCGCCGTACGACCGTGGTAGCGGTCCAGCTGCCAGTTGCCGAGCAGCACCATGACCGTGGCGGCGACCAGGGTCAGCGCGAGGATGCCCAGCCAGCGTGGCGTCAGCAGGAACCGGTACACACCTGCGAGGTTACCGCTGTGGCCGTCGCCACGCCGATCGGGCGGCCGCGCGCCGGTGTGGGAGGGGGACCGGGCGGCTGTGGGAGGGGGACCGGGCGGCGCGACCGCATCGCGAGGGTCGGCTATCGTCACGCGGGCGGAGCGCGCCGACGGTCGGCACGCCGTCCGCTCGCGAGGAGTCGATGATGACCGTCGTGCCGCGTCTGGTGCTCAGCGCTCCCTCCTCCGGACACGGCAAGAACGCCTTGGCGATCGGCCTGCTCGCCGCACTCGCTGACCGAGGGCTGGAGGTGGCCGGGTTCAAGGTCGGGCCGGACCAGGTCGATGCGGCCTATCTCGGGCTCGCCGCCGGCCGGCCCGGGCGCACCCTGGATCCGCGGCTGGTGGGCACCGAACGGCTCGCCCCGCTGCTGTTGCACGGCGCGGCCGGGACCGGCCTGGCGGTGGTGCAGGGCAGCATGGGCCTTTACGACAGCCTCACCGGCCGCTGCGAGACCGAGTCGACCGCCGCGGTGGCCACCGCGCTGCGCAGCCCGGTCGTGCTGGTCGTCGATGTCGCCGCGATGGGTCAGTCGGTGGCCGCCCTGGTGCACGGCTTCCGAGCGTACGACGAGCAACTGTGGCTCGGCGGGGTGATCCTCAACCGGGTCGCCTCCGCCCGGCACGAGGCGCTGCTGCGCGAGGCGCTCGACGATATCGGCGTGCCGGTCTACGGCGCGCTGCGCCGCCAGGATCTGCCCTCGGTGCTGCCGGCACGCCGGCACGGGGTGGTGCCCGTGCTCGCCGGGGCCGGCGAGGCCACCCGGGCGGTACGCCGCCTGGGCGAGGCGGTGACCGCCACCGTGGACCTGGACCGGCTGCTCGGGTTGGCCAACTCCGCCCCGCCGCTGGGCGGGCAGCCGTGGTCGCCGGAGCCGCCGTCGGGCCTTCCCGTCGGTGCCGCTGGGCCGATCGTGGCGGTGGTCGGCGGACCGGGGGGCAGCTTCGGCCACGTCGAGGCGACCGAGTTGCTGCGGGCCGCCGGTGCGCAGGTGGTGACCCTCGACCCGTTCGCCGACGAGGTGCTGCCGGCCGGCACCCGGGCGCTGGTGGTCGGTGGTGCTCTGCCGGAGTCGTACGTCGAGCAGCTTTCCGCCAACCGCCGGCTCTGCATCGCCGTCGCCGAGCTGGCGCGGACCGGCCGTCCGGTGGTCGCCGAGGGCGCCGGTCTGCTCTGGTTGGCCCGGGAGGTGGACGGGCTGCCCATGTGCGGCGTGCTCGACGCGATCGGCAGCATCCGCGACGGCCTGGTCGTCGGGTACCGGGACGCGATCGCCCAGAGCGACAGCGTGATCGTCAGGCGGGGCGAGGTGGTCACCGGGCACAAGGAGCACCGGACGGTGCTCAGCCCTCGGGGCGGGCAGCGGCCGGCGTGGAGTTGGCCGGGCGGGGCGCCGGAGGGGTTCGTCTGGCGTGGGGTGCAGGCCTCGCAGCTCGTGTCGCACTGGGCCGCGTACCCGCGGTTCGCGCAGCGGCTGGTGGCCGCAGCGGTGGCCGAGCCGGTGCCGATCCCGACCGGTGCGGACCAGGCAGCCGAGGTCACGCCGACCAGCCCGGCCGAGGTGGGGTCGGCCGGGCCGTCGGCGTGAACTCACGAGGCGCGGTAGGGCGGGCGGGTCAGCCGACTATCCGGTCCGACGGAGGGGTGAAGTCCCGGACCGGTCTTTTCTTGAGCGCGTCGCGGAGCGTGTTCGCGACCGCCGCGATCGGGACCTCCGACTGGCCGTCACCGACGGCGTTGAACGGGTTGTCCGGGTCGGCGATGAAGCTCGCCGCCGCCAGTTCCGGCGTGTAGCCGACGAACCAGGCCGACCGGGTGCTGTCGGTGGTACCCGTCTTGCCGGCCACCGGGCGGCCCACCGTGCCGCGGACGCTGTCCGCGGTCGACCAGCCGCCGCAGCCGCCCTTGGCCGGGCTGTCGCCGGTGGGGCAGCGCGCGGCGTCGGTCGCGGCGCGCGCGGCATCGGCGCTGACCACCTGGCGGCAGCGGGGTTTGGCGACCTCCCGCTCGATGCCTCCGGCGGTGGTGTACGTGGCCGGCGTGCCGTCCCGGTTGTAGATCGCGGAGACCGGCATCGCCTCGCAGTACCGCCCCTCGGCGGCGACGGCGGCGTACGCGTTGGCCATCTCCAGCGGGGTGGCGTCCGAGACGCCCAGCGTGAACGCGCCCCACTTGTTGGCCTTCGACGGGGAGGCGTGTTCCCGGTCCACGTCGGTACGCCAGCGCAACCCCAACTGCTCGGCGAGGCGTACCGCCTTCTCTGCCCCGACCTGCTCCTCCAGCCAGACGAAGTAGGTGTTGACGGACTTGCCGAAGCCGGACCACATGGTCTGCGGGCCGCTCATCGCGCCGCTGGCGTTGGTCGGCGCCCAGCCGTCGTAGATCTCCGACTGGTACCGGTGCGGCGCGTTGAAGGTGGTGTTCAGGGTCATCCCGGAGTCCAGCGCGGCCAGCATGGGAAACATCTTGAACGTCGACCCGGCCTGGTAGCCCGGCAGGTCGCCACCGCCCATCAGGGGTGCCACGGTGTTCGGGTAGTTGGCGCGCACGTTGGGCCCGGCCTCGGGGTTGGAGCTGAGCGGGTTCTCGTCCACCTCCAG
This sequence comes from Micromonospora qiuiae, assembly GCF_016863555.1. Lineage (GTDB taxonomy): Bacteria > Actinomycetota > Actinomycetes > Mycobacteriales > Micromonosporaceae > Micromonospora > Micromonospora qiuiae. Next base: position 53,843 of record NZ_BOPC01000034.1, read on the forward strand.
TGAGTAGGTGCGGTTCACCGCCATTGCCTTCACCCGCCCGGTGCCCGGTTCGACGACCGCGATCCCGTTGGCGAAGGGGCTGCCGGTGTTGCCCTCGGTGCCGACGTTCTGCTCCGCCACCTTCTGGATCTTCGGGTCCATGCCGAGCACGATGCGATAGCCGCCGCGGCGCAGTTTGTCCATCCGTTCCAGCCGGTTCTCCCCGAACGCGGGCTGCGCGCTCCACCAGTTCTTCAGGTAGTCGCAGAGGAAGCCCCAGCTGTTCCACTTCTCTCCCACGGCAGCGCAGTCGTTGGGCGGGTAGCTCAGCTTGAGTCGGATCGGCTCGGTCTTCGCCGCCGCCGCCGAGTCCGGCGACAGGTAGCCGAGCCGCGTCATGTTGTCCAGCACGTAGTTGCGGCGTTCGGTGGCCTCTTTCTGGTCCGAGCTGGCCGGGTCGTACTGCGACGGCGACTTCACCAGCCCGGCGAGGGTGGCCGCCTCGACCGGGGTGAGTTCCTTCGGGGTCTTGGAGAAGAAGATCTCGCTGGCGGCGTAGATGCCGTACGCCCGGTGCCCGAAGTACGCCGAGTTGAGGTAGCGCTCCAGGACCTCCTCCTTGCTCAACTCCTTCTCCAGGTCGACCGCCATGCGCATCTCCTTGATCTTTCGGAGCGGGGTCTGCGCGGTGGCCTCCTGCACCTCTCGTGGGCTGGTGGCGCTGTCCCGCAACGCCATCCGGACGTACTGCATGGTCAGCGTGGAGGCGCCCTGGGAGACGCCGCTGGAGCGGGCGTTGGCCACGAAGGCGCGGGCGACGCCCTTCGGGTCGACACCGTGGTGCTGGTAGAAGCGGTTGTCCTCGGCGGCGACGATGGCCTGCTGCATGTGGGGAGAGATGTCGATCAGCTTCGTGTACTGCCGGTACTCCTCGTAGAACATGGTCAGCACGGTCCGGCCGTCGGGTGCGTACAGATAGGAGGTCTCGGCGGGCATGGCGCTGGCCAGCAGCCTGGTCTTGCTCTCCACGGCGTGCGTGGTGGCCTTCGCGCCGATGCCGGTGAGGGCGACCACGGGGTACGCGACGGCGGCGACCACGATGCCGGCGATGAGCCCGGCACGGAGGAGAGGAACGAGACGACCAGCGGCAGCAAGGGGTCGATTGCTCACACCGCCAAGTTATGACATTTCCGATTCTTCCATGAGAAATACTCATGAAGTGATCGGTGGTGATGCGGCCCACCCCCGACGCGACTGTCCCCCGCGCCGGCTTCCCGGCAGGATCGCGGTCATGCACGCTCAGTCGACCGGAGCCCCCGCCGCCTCGCCGGCCGAGCCGGATCCCGGCGCCGACACGCGGGCGGGCCACGATCTGGTCGATCTCGCCCACCACGGCGACGCGGAGGTGGGCGAGGGCCTGGTCGACCTCGCCGTCAACGTGCGGCGCGCCCCCATGCCGAGCTGGCTGGCCGAGCCGATCACGGCATCGCTCGCCAACCTCGCGGCGTACCCGGACCCCCGGCCGGCGCGGGCCGCTGTCGCCGCCCGGCACGGCCGGCCGCCGGCCGAGGTGCTGCTGACCGCCGGTGCCGCCGAGGGCTTCGTGCTGCTCGCCCAGGCGCTGCGCGGGGCCTGCCGGCCGGTGGTGGTGCACCCGCAGTTCACCGAGCCGGAGGCCGCGCTGCGGGCAGCGGGACACACCGTCGAGCGGGTGCTGCTCGACCCGGCGGACGGATTCCGGCTGCACCCGGATCGCATCCCCGCCGACGCCGACCTGGTCATGATCGGCAACCCGACCAATCCCACCTCGGTGCTGCACCCCGCCGCCGACCTGGCGGCCCTCGCCCGACCGGGTCGGGTGCTGGTCGTCGACGAGGCGTTCGCCGACACCACCTGCGCGCCCGGCGTACCGGGTGAACCCGAGTCACTGGCGGCCCGGCGGGACCTGCCCGGACTGTTGGTCGTGCGCAGCCTCACCAAGACCTGGGGGTTGGCCGGGCTGCGGATCGGCTACCTGCTCGGCGAGGCCGCGCTGCTGGAGCGGCTGGCCGCCGTACAGCCGCTCTGGGCGGTCGGCACGCCGGCCCTGGCCGCCGCGACCGCCTGCGCCGGCCCCGAGGCGGTCCGGGCCGAGCGCGCCATCGCCGCGCGACTCGCGGCCGACCGCGACCACCTGGTGGCCCGGCTCTCGGCCCTGCCCGGGGTACGCGTCGCCGGCCGCCCGGCCAGCGCGTTCGTGCTGATCCACCGGCCCGGCGCCGACCGGGTACGCGCCGAGCTGCGCCGACGCGGCTGGGCGGTACGCCGGGGCGACACGTTCCCCGGCCTCGGCCCGGACTGGCTGCGCATCGCGGTGCGGGACCGGGCGACCACCGACGCGTTCATTGCGGTGCTGACCGAGACCCTGGGAGTGTGATGCTGGAGACCACGATCGCGGAGATCGCTCCGCTCGACGAGCCGTCGATGACCGCGGCCCGGCTGTGGCAGGCCCGGCTGACGAAGCCGGCCGGCTCACTCGGTGCCCTGGAGGAGCTCTCCGTACGCCTCGCCGGCCTGGCGGGTGCCAGCCCGCCGCCGCTGCCCACCCCGGCCGCCTTGGCGATCTTCGCCGGGGACCACGGCGTGCACGCCCAGCGGGTCACCGGATGGCCGCAGGAGGTCACCGCCCAGATGGTCGGCAACTTCCTGGCCGGCGGCGCGGTGGTCAACGCGTTCGCCCGGCAGGCCGGTGCCACGGTGACCGTGGTCGACGTCGGGGTGGCCACCCCGCTGCCCCAGCCCGAAGGCGACCCGGGCGACCCGGCCGAGCCGGCCGGTCCGGGCGACGTGGGCGACCCGGCCGGTCCGGGGGCGCCCCGGCTGGTCAGCGCCGTCGTCCGCCGGGGCACCCGGGACATGACCGGCACCGCCGCACTGACCCGCGACGAGACACGAACGGCGGTCGAGATCGGCATCCGGATCGCCGGGGAACTGATCGACGCCGGGGCGGGCATCCTGCTCACCGGCGACATGGGCATCGCCAACACCACTCCCGCCGCCGCGCTGATCGCCGCGTTCACCGGGGTCGAGGCCGCCGAGGCGACCGGCCGGGGCACCGGGGTCGACGACCCGACGTACCAGCACAAGATCGAGGTGGTGCGGACCGCGCTGCGCCGGCACCACCCCGACCCGGCGGACCCGCTCGGTGTGCTGGCCGCCGTCGGTGGCCTGGAGCACGCCGCGCTGACCGGGCTGATCCTCGGCGCTGCGGCGCGTCGCGTACCGGTGCTGCTGGACGGGGTGATCGCGGTCGCCGCCGCGCTCGCCGCAGTGGCCTTCGCCCCCGACGCGGTCGGCGCGATGATCGCCGGTCACCGGTCCGCCGAGCCGGGTGCGGCCGTCGCGCTGCGGCGGCTCGGCCTCACCCCGCTCATCGATCTCGGGCTGCGGCTCGGCGAGGGCACCGGCGCACTGCTCGCCCTGCCGGTGGTCACCGGCGCGGTCCGGGTCCTGCACGAGGTGGCCACCTTCGACTCCGCCGGGGTGGTCGAAAAGTGACGGCGAATCCCTATCCGCTCGGGCTCCGGCTGGCCGGCCGACGGGTGGTCGTGGTGGGCGGGGGAGCGGTTGCCACCCGGCGCGTGCCGGCGCTGCTCGACGCGGGCGCGGACGTGCTGCTGGTGGCCCCGGAGATCAGCCCGGCGCTGCGCGCCCACGCCGACGCCGGGCGACTGCGCTGGCTGCCGCGCCGGTTCACCCCCGACGATCTGGACGGCGCCTGGCTGGTGCACGTCGCCGTCGACGACCCGGCCGCCGCAGCCTCGGTCAGCACCGTGGCCGACGCACGCCGCATCTTCTGCGTACGCGCCGACGATCGGCAGGCGGCGAGTGCCTGGACCCCGGCGGTGACCCGGCACGGGCCGGTCACCGTGGCGGTCCTCGGCGGCGGCGACCCGCGCCGCGCCATGACCGTCCGCGACGCCATCCGCACCCTCCTGAGTGCAAGGAAGGGCCCCCTTTTAACGGATTCTGTAGAGGAAGGGCCCCCTCTTAACCCCTCCGCCGGCGGGAACCCCTCCGCTGGCGGGAACCCCTCCGCTGGCGGGAACCCCTCCGCTGGCGGGAACCCCTCCGCCGGCGGGAAGACCCATACCGGGCGGGTCGCGCTGGTCGGTGCCGGCCCCGGCGATCCGGAACTGATCACCGTCAAGGGCTGGCGGCTGATCACCGAGGCGGACGTCGTCGTGGCCGACCGGCTCGTGCCGGGCCTGTTGTTGGACGAGCTGCGGTCCGGTGTGGAACTGGTGGACGCTTCCAAGATCCCGTATGGCCCGTCCCGGGCCCAGGAGGAGATCAACCGGATCCTGGTCGACCGTGCGCAGGCGGGTGCTCTCGTGGTGCGACTCAAGGGGGGCGACCCGTACGTCTTCGGTCGTGGCGGTGAGGAGTTGCTGGCCTGCGCCGAGGCCGGGATCCCGGTGACCGTGGTGCCCGGAGTGACCAGCTCGGTGGCCGCCCCGTCGGCGGCCGGGATCCCGGTCACCCATCGGGCGGTCGCGCACGAGTTCACCGTGGTGACCGGGCACGTCGCGCCCGACTCCCCGTCCTCGCTGGTGCGGTGGGACGCGCTGGCCCAGCTGCGCGGCACGCTGGTGATCCTGATGGGGCTGAAGAACCTGCCGGCGATCACCGCCACCCTGCTCGAACACGGCCGGCCCGCCGACACTCCGGCGGCCGTCGTCCAGGAGGCGACCACCGGCGCCCAGCGGGTCGTCCGCTCGACGCTGGGTCAGGTCGCCGCCGACGTGGCCGCCGCGGGGCTGCGCCCACCGGCGGTGGTCGTGGTGGGCGACGTGGTGGCCGCCCTCAACCCGGCCTGACCGAGCCGGCTCCGTTTCGCCGTAATGGCGGTATCGCGCTGATGCGGATACCGCCATTCGGGCGAAACGGAGCGCTACCTACGACTACTTGAGCATGTCGTCCAGTAGCAGGGCGCACCGGATGACCCCGAGGTGGCTGTACGCCTGCGGGTGGTTGCCCAGCCCGCGCTCGGCGAGCGGGTCGTACTGCTCGGGCAGCAGCCCGGTCGGACCCGCCGTGTCGATCATCTGGAGGAACAGCTCCTCGGCGTCGGTGCGCCGGCCGGTACGCAGGTACGCCTCGATCAGCCACGACGTGCAGATGTGGAAGCCACCCTCGCGGCCGGGCAGACCGTCGTCCCAGTGATAGCGGTAGACGACAGGGCCGCTGCGCAGATCCGCCTCGATCTTCAACACAGTGGAGAGGAAGCGTGGATCGTCACCGGGCAGAAGGCCGGACAGGCCGATCCACAACGACGAGGCGTCCATGTCCTCGTCGCCGTAGGCGACGCTGTACGCCTCGGCGTGCTCGTGCCAGCCGTACTCGAGCACGTTGGCGGCGATCCGGTCGCGCAGCTCCACCCACTCCGACCGGTCTCCGCCGCCGTGCTGGCGCGAGACGTGCAGCGCCCGGTCGACGGTCATCCAGCACATCACCTTCGAGAAGATGTGGTGCCGGGGTGGCAGCCGAGCCTCCCAGATGCCGTGGTCCGGCTCGTGCCAGCGGCGGCGGACCGCCTCGACCATGTTCTCCAGCACCCGCCACTCCTCGGACCGGACCGAGCCGCGCACATCGGCGGTGGCGGCGATCAGGTCGGCGATCGGGCCGAAGACGTCCAACTGGAGCTGGTGGTTGGCGAGGTTACCGACGCGTACCGGCCGGGAGCCGGCGTAGCCGGGCAGGGTGTCGATGACGGCCTCGGCGCCCAGCTCGTAGCCGTCCACCGTGTAGAGCGGGTGCAGCCGCTCGGGGTGCCCCCCGGTGCGCTCCACACAGCCGTCCACCCAGCGTAGGAACGCCTCGGCCTCGGTGATCGAGCCCAGGTCGACCAGGGCCCGGGCGGTCATCGCGGCGTCGCGCAGCCAGCAGTAGCGGTAGTCCCAGTTACGGACGCCGCCCAGTTCCTCGGGGAGCGAGGTGGTCGCCGCAGCCAGGATCGAACCGGTCGCCTCGTGGCAGAGACCCCGCAGCGTCAGCGCGCTGCGGGCGACCAGATCCCGCGCGGTGGTGGGCAGGCGTAGCGTGGACACCCACTCCTTCCAGGGCCGCTCCGCCGCGGCCTGGCGCTCGTGGATCGGCAGCCGGTGGTGTTCCAGGCTGTGCGTGCCGAAGCGCAGTTCCAGCACCACCTGCCCGCCGAGCGCGGAGAGGTCCACCACCGCCTTGGCGCTGGCGTACCCGCCGTCGTTGCTCACCTCCCACTGCACGCCGGGGGAGTAGAGCGCGGCCGGCTCGTTGGAACCGAGCACCAGCAGACCGTCGCCGAGCGGTTGAAGCTGCACCGCGACCTGCGCGAACTCCGGCCGGGGGGCGAACTCCACCCGGGCCCGGCCGGTGCCGGTGAGCACCCGGATCAGGGTGGAGTCCCCGGAGATGATCGCCGGACCGTCCGGCGTGGCCTTCGGATCGGGCTTGTCGAGCCAGTCGGTGACGGTCAGCCCCGACCAGCGGGTCTCCACGGTCATCGTGCCGGACCGGTAGCGCTGGCCCAGCGGGATGCCGCCGCGCTCCGGGGCGACGCTGAAGTGCCCGGCCGGGCTGCCGCCGACCAGGTCCGCGAAGATCGCCGCCGAGTCGGGTTTGGGGTTGCAGAGCCAGGTCACCTTCGCGTCGGGCGTGAGCAGCGCCACCGTACGCCCGTTGGCCAGCATGGAGTGCCGTTCGATCGGCACCGCGCGCTCGCCGAAGAGCCAGTGTCGGCGGGTCTCCAGGAGCAGACCGAGCGCCCGGGCCGCCTCGATCGGCTCGGCCACCCGGTAGCCGGCCTTGGTCTCGCCCGGTCCGATCTTGATGCCGACATCGGGGCCGCTCAGGTTGCCGAAGGCGTTCTCGTCCGTGACGTCGTCGCCGATGAAGAGCACCGCGCTGGCCGCGAGCTGGGTGCGCAGCTGATCGACCGCGGTGCCCTTGTGGGTGGCCACCACGGAGAGCTCGATGACCTCCTTGCCCTGGGTGACCGTGACGTCCGGCCAGGTGGCGGGGCCGTTGCGGACCGCCTCGATGACCGTGGCGGCGATCTGGGGGTCCATCCCCCTGGTGTGTACGGCGACGCTGGCCGGCTTGCGTTCGAGCCGTACGCCCGGATGGGCCGCGGCGATCTCGCGCAGCGCCTCCCGTAGCCGGGTGCGCACGGCGATCAGCTCGGGGGAGAGGCGCTCGACGAAACCGATGTCGAACTCGGAGCCGTGGCTGCCGACCAGGTGGACCTCACTGGGCAGCCGGGAGAGCGCGGCCAGGTCGCGCAGCGCGCGCCCGGAGACCACGGCCACCGTGGTCTGCGGCAGCGCGGCCAGGGCGCGCACCGCCGCTACCGACTCCGGCAGCGGTACGGCTTTGCTCGGGTCCGCCACGATCGGCGCGAGCGTGCCGTCGTAGTCGCAGGCGACCAGGAGTTGCGGCACGCGGGCGATTCGTCCGATGGCGGCCCGCAGCTCCGGATCCATGCTGCCGGCCGCCGGGGTGATGATCTCGTTTGAGGCGGCGTTCACGGCACCTCCATGTCGGGCACACCGAGTTCGGTGAGAAAGGACTTCGCCCAGTGCCCCACATCGTGGGTGCGCAAATGGCGTTGCATGGTCCGCATACGGCGACGAGCCTCCGGCTTCTCCACATGCACGGCCCGTAGCAGGGCGTCCTTGACCGCGTCCGGGTCGTGCGGGTTGCACAGGAACGCCTGGCGCAGCTCGGTGGCCGCGCCGGCGAACTCACTGAGTACGAGTGCGCCCCCGTGGTCCGCCCTGGATGCGACGTACTCCTTGGCCACCAGATTCATACCGTCTCGCAGCGGGGTCACCATCATCACGTCGGCGGCGGCGTACATCGCAGCCAGCTCGGTGCGACTGTACGACTGATGCAGGTAGTGCACCGCAGGCACGCCGACCCGACCGAATTCGCCGTTGATCCGGCCGACCTCGCGCTCGACCTTGACCCGAAGCGCCTGATAGTGCTCGACCCGCTCCCGGCTCGGTGTGGCGACCTGCACCATGACGGCGTCCGGCACTGTCAACTTTCCGTCAGCCAGCAGCTCGCGGAACGCCTTGAGTCGAAGCTCGATGCCCTTGGTGTAGTCGAGGCGGTCCACGCCCAGGACGATCGTGCGAGGGTTGCCCAGCTCCTCGCGGATCTCCTTGGCCCGGGACTGGATCGCCGGGTCCGCCGCCAGCCGCTCCATCTCCTTCGTGTCGATGGAGATGGGGAACGCGCCGGCCTTCACCCGGCGGCCGTCCACCTGGATCATCTGCCCCTCGTAGCGCAGGCCGAGCAGGTGCCGGGCCAGCCGGACGAAGTTCTGCGCGGCGAGCCGCTGCTGGAAGCCGACCAGGTCGGCACCGAGCAGCCCGCGCAGGATCTCGCTCCGGAACGGCATCTGCATGAACAACTCGATCGGCGGGAAGGGGATGTGCAGAAAGAAGCCGATCCGCAGGTCGGGGCGCAACTCCCGGAGCATCGCCGGCACCAGTTGGAGCTGGTAGTCCTGCACCCACACCGTGGCGCCCTCGGCCGCGACATCCGCTGCGGCCTCCGCGAAGCGGGCGTTGACCAGGCGGTACGCTTCCCGCCAGCGGCGCTTGAAGGCGGGCGTCTCGACGGCGTCGTGGTAGAGCGGCCAGATCGTCGCGTTGGACTGGCCCTCGTAGTAGCGCTCCAACTCCTCAGCGCTCAGCGGCACCGGGTGCAGCCGGATCCCCTCCAGGTCGAACGGTTCGGGCGCGGCACCGGTGCCGCCGGCCCAGCCGACCCAGGTGCCGTGATGCTCGGCGAGGACGGGGTGCAGCGCGGTGACCAGCCCGCCCGGGCTGCGTCGCCACTGCCGTCCCTCAGGTGTGCTCACCTCGTCGACCGGCAGGCGGTTCGCCACTACGACAAAGGAGCTACGGACGGTCACGATCGGCCACCTCCGGGTGCTGACGGGTCCACCGCGATGAGCGTAATGAGCGTAGCCGCGGTGTCTGATCCCCCGTGCCGGAGTCACGTACCCGTCCCAGACTGGCCGAAAGCGCCGCTGTGATCATGGTGACAGGTCCGCCCTCGGTGCTTCCCGCCGCCCCACCTCCACCGCGCTCGGGCGGGGCGATGTGGGCGCGGGGCCGCGTACCTGTCAGGATTGACGATGGCGTGCGCGCGGCCGGCCCCCGGCCGCCGACGGCGGGTGGCGGCGCGGCCCGCGCCCCGCACCACGCAATTCGGCGATCGCAACCGACGGAGGTAGCCCGCACCGTGGCCCAGTTCATCTATGTCCTGGATAAGGCGCGCAAGGCGCACGGCGACAAGGTCGTGCTCGACAACGTGACGCTGAACTTCCTGCCGGGGGCCAAGATCGGTGTGGTCGGCCCGAACGGTGCTGGTAAGTCCAGCCTTCTCAAGATCATGGCAGGCTGGGACCAGCCGAGCAACGGTGAGGCCCGGCTGATGCCCGGCTACACCGTCGGCATGCTGGCCCAGGAGCCGCCGCTCAACGACGCCAAGACCGTGCTCGGCAACGTCGAGGAGGCAGTCGCCGAGACCAAGGCCAAGCTGGAGCGGTTCAACAAGATCGCCGAGCAGATGGCCACCGACTACTCCGACGAGCTGATGGAGGAGATGGGTCGGCTCCAGGAGGAGTTGGACAACGCCGACGCCTGGGACATCGACTCCAAGCTCGAACTGGCCATGGACGCGCTGCGCTGCCCGCCCCCGGATGCCGATGTCACCCAGCTCTCCGGTGGTGAGCGCCGCCGGGTGGCGCTGTGCAAGCTGCTGTTGGAGGCGCCGGACCTGCTGTTGCTCGACGAGCCCACCAACCACCTGGACGCGGAGAGCGTGCAGTGGCTGGAGCAGCACCTGGCCAAGTACGCCGGCACCGTCCTGGCCATCACCCACGACCGGTACTTCCTGGACAACGTGGCCGAGTGGATCCTGGAGCTGGACCGGGGCCGGGCCATCGGCTACGAGGGCAACTACTCCACCTACCTGGAGAAGAAGGCCGCCCGGCTCTCCGTCGAGGGGCGCCGCGACGCCAAGATGAAGAAGCGGCTGGCCGACGAGCTGGAGTGGGTCCGCTCCAACGCCAAGGCCCGCCAGACCAAGTCCAGGGCCCGTCTCGACCGGTACGACGAGATGGCCGCCGAGGCGGAGAAGACCCGCAAGCTGGACTTCGAGGAGATCCAGATCCCGCCGGGTCCGCGCCTGGGCAATACCGTCATCGAGGCACACAACCTGACCAAGGCCTTCGGCGAGCGGGTGCTGATCGACAACCTGTCGTTCTCGCTGCCCCGCAACGGCATCGTCGGCATCATCGGCCCGAACGGCGTCGGCAAGACCACGCTGTTCAAGACCATCGTCGGGTTGGAGCAGCCGACCGCCGGTTCGGTCAAGGTCGGCGAGACGGTCTCGCTGTCGTACGTCGACCAGAACCGGCAGGGCCTGGCCGGCGACAAGACCGTCTGGGAGGTCGTCTCGGACGGGCTGGACCACCTCATGGTGGGCAAGGTCGAGATGCCGTCCCGGGCCTACATCGCCGCCTTCGGGTTCAAGGGACCGGACCAGCAGAAGCCGACCAAGGTGCTCTCCGGTGGCGAGCGCAACCGGCTCAACCTCGCCCTCACGCTCAAGATCGGCGGGAATGTGATCCTGCTCGACGAGCCGACCAACGACCTGGACGTGGAAACCCTGTCCAGCCTGGAGAACGCGCTGCTGGAGTTCCCCGGCTGCGCCGTGGTGATCTCCCACGACCGGATGTTCCTGGACCGGGTCGCCACGCACATCCTGGCTTGGGAGGGCGACGACGAGAACCCGGCCAAGTGGTTCTGGTTCGAGGGCAACTTCGAGGCGTACGAGAAGAACAAGATCGAGCGGCTCGGCGTCGAGGCGGCCCGGCCGCACCGGGTGACGTACCGCAAGCTGACCCGCGATTGACCGGGGCCGGTAACCGTGGCTGACCGGTTCGTCTTCGAGTGCACCCTGCGGTGGTCCGACCTGGACGCCTACGGGCACGTCAACAATGCCCGCTTCCTCACCCTCTACGAGGAGGCCCGGGTGGCGTTGATGTTCGTCGGTGCCCGGGCGCAGGGCGTCGACTCGTTCGCCGACGGTGTGGTGATCCGTCGGCACGAGATCGACTACCTGCGCCCGGTGGGCTACGCCCTGAGCCGGGCCACCGACGAAGCGGCCCCCACCGTGCGGATCGAATTGTGGGTGGAGCAGGTCCGGGCCGGCTCCTTCACGCTGGGCTACGAGATGTATGACGGCGAGCTGCTGGTCAGCCGGGCACGTTCGGTGCTGGTCCCGTTCGACCTGGCCCGGCAACTGCCCCGGCGGCTCAGCGAACAGGAGCACGCCTTCCTGCTCGGGTATTCGGCGTGAGTGGCGCCGGTGCCGATACGCGGCACGGGATCGAGGGCGTCAACGACGCCGAGGCGTTCCTGGCCCGGCTCGTCCGGCTGGAGCGCACCGCTCTGGTCCGGCTGCGTCCGGCCGGTACGCCCGCACGTACCGCCCTCTGGGCCCGGCTGCCCTGGGGGGTGCTGGCGGTGCGCACGGTGGCCGGCGCGGGCGCCGGAGACGTCACGGTCGCGGCCGGGCAGCTGCTCGCCGAACTGGCCGCCGGAGGCGCCGCGTTGCCGACCCGCCACGACGCCCGGTGGCGGTGGCCGCTCCCGCCCGCGGCCAGTCGACGGATCGAGACCCTGCCCGGCGCGGAGCTGCGCCGGCTCGCCCAAGCGGCGGCCGACACCCTGCGGACGGCGGGCACGCACGGGGTCGCGGGCCGGGCGGTCGGGCAGCGGGCGCTGCGCGACGCCCTGCTGGACCACGTCGCGGTGGTGGTGACTCCGAACGACGAACCGGAGCACCCGGTGCGGGTGACCCAGCGGACGGTGCAGGGCTTGATCCGGATGGGGTTTCTCGGTCCCGGGGGTTCGCCGGGCCCGGACCAGGTACAGGTCCGCGCGGCTGGCCGATGGGTCGGCCTGGTGGGACCGTACGGAGCCGTCTGGTCGCAGAAGGCCACGGATCTTGTCGTACGGCCCGCTGGAACTCATACGTTCGGATGACCACCTATCATCAATCCGGCCTGGGGCTGGCGTTGGGGGGATGCTTCGTTCCGGCTGTCCGGGTACCGTCCATCCTCGGATCCAACCCACCGTAGGCGACTGGATCCGCTGGGGAGTGAGGTGCGCGAGCGATGCCGTGGTGGTCATGGCGCCCTGGTCCCGCCAGTGGCGGCGACTCGGAAACTCGAAGCAGGATCGCGGCCGAGGGGTCCGTTCGGGTCGGACCGCCGACGCCCCGTAAGCCCGGGGACGACTGTTCAGGCGGTGATCATCCCTTGATCGCCGATATGCCGGCCACCGTCGAACCGGTCACCCTGCGCCGGATCTGCGACGCGCTCGACCTGCTCGACGTGCGCTATCTCGCCGACGGTGACGGCAACCTGCTGGCCATGTGGGAGCGGCACGCCGTGCTGGTCACCCTCGAGGGCCCGGAGGACGAAATCCTCGTGCTGCGGGCGCGACCGCACGCCACCGTGCCGCCGGACTGGGCGGACCGGGCATACCGGGTGGTCAACGAGTGGAACCACACCCGACGCTTCTGCAAGGCGTACGTGGGTGACGCCACCGAGCGGGGCCAACTGCCGATCTACGCCGAGTTGCAGGTGCCGCTCGCCGCGGGGACCCACGACGCGCTCCTGGTCGAGTTGCTCGACTGCGGGGCCGCCGTGGCGACGAGCTTCGTCGACTGGCTGCATGACGAGGGCGCCCTGCTCTGACGCCGCCGGCAGGCCCCGCATCACGCAGCCTGTCGGGTCACGCAGCCTGTCGGGTCACGCAGCCTGTCGGGTCACGCGGGGCCGGCCGGGTCCTCCATCACGTTCACCATGAAGTACGCCGCGCGCTCCAGGTAGTTCCAGAGCTCGCTGGCGATCGCCGGCGGCAGATCGAGGCTGTCGACGGCGCGACGCATGTGGCTTAGCCAGGCGTCGCGTTCGGCGGGGCCGATCCGGAACGGCGCGTGCCGCATCCGCAGGCGGGGATGACCCCGCTGGGCGGAGTAGGTGTTCGGGCCACCCCAGTACTGGATGAGGAAGAGGCGCATCCGCTCGTTGGCCGGGCCCAGATCCTCCTCTGGATACATCGGGCGCAGCAGCGGGTCGGTGGCGATGCCGGCGTAGAACTCGTCGACCAGCTTGCGGAACGTGGGCTCGCCGCCGACGGCGTCGAAGAGCGTGACCGCCTCGCCGCGGGGTTCGGACTCAGCTGCGGGATTCACCGTTCCATCCTGCCAGGCTTCGTCGGTGAACAGCCGGGCCGGGACGTCCTGCGGAGCGTGGTTCAGGTCACCGCGTGCCGAGGTCGGTCCGGGCCCACGTGCCCGGGACCCGGGTCGCCGGACGACGGCTGCGCCCCGGCGCTGCCGGTCGGGTCGCGCCCGGCGTCGTCGATGGCGGCCGCCACGGTCTGTTGGTCCGGAAAGCTCCGGGCGACGAACGCCATCAGCACCACGCCGACGGTGCTCCACACGCCCACCACGACCGGGATCGGGAACCGCTCGGCGAGCAGCCCGGTCACCAGTACCGCCGCACCCTGGATCACCTGGAGGCCCGTCGCCATCACGCCGAAGGCCCGGGCGCGGAAGCCGTTGGGGAGGGCCTGGACGAAGAGGCCGTTGGACACCGGAAAGATGCCGGCGACCGCGAATCCGCAGGCGGCGGCGAGCAGCGCCACCACCACTGGCGGCGGGTCGAACAGGGCGGGCACCAGGGCCAGCGGGGCCAGGACGGCCAATGGCCGCAGCAGGGCCTGCTGGCGGGCCGGCGTGAGGGCCCGCCCGACCAGCAGGCCGCCGAGGATGAACCCCACCGGACTGGCAGCCATGATCAGAGCCTGGGCCGTTCCTGCGTTCATCCGGCCAACGTGCTCGTTGGCCCAGGCCGCGGCCAGCCCTTCGGGCACGATGGAGAAGAGCGCGGCGCTGAAGACGAGCACGGCGATCGCCCGTAGCACCGGGGTGCGGAAGATCAGATTGAACCCGGCGGCGGTTTCCCGCAGCAGATGGCTGCGGTGCGTGCGGCTCATCGCCGGCGGCCGGTCGTCGACGCCGAACCGGATGATCAAGGCCGACGCGGCGAAGGCGCCCGCGTTCATCAGCAGCGCGGCGGAGGGGTTGAGCGTCGCCACGGCGGCGCCGAGGAGGTAGCCCACGACCTGGGCCGCCTGCCCCCCGCTCGTGAGGAGCGAGAGCCCGAGGACGAGCCGCTCCTTCGACAGGATCACCGGCGTCAGCGCGGAGCGCGCGGCCTGGCTCGGCGAGTGGGCCAGGGTGGCGAGGAAAATCAGCACCAGGATTGCCGCCACCGGCATGCCCGGGATGGCGATGAGCAGCATCAACGCCATGCGGAAGAGGTCGCAGGCCACCATGACCTGTCGGTAGCGGTGCCGCTCGGCGACGGCGGCGAGCAGTGGCCCCCCGATCAGCCAGGGCAGGTAGCTGACCGCGAAGGCGGCGGCGGAGAGGGCGACGGACTCGGTCTCCCGGTAGACGAGGAGGGTGACCGCCGCCTTGGCGATGTAGTCGCCGATCCAGGTCAGCATGGCGGCCGTGAAGACGGCACGGTACTCACCCTGGGCGAAAACCTCCCGGAAGGTGGCTGGTCCTTCTCGAGGAGGTTGCTCGTCCGACACCATCGCCTCCATCGCCCCGGCAGCGCGCCACTCGTGATGGCTGCCCCGGGGCCATCGTCAGATCTACCGATCAGCGAGGACGTGACCACGCTCGGGGAGCGCGTGCACCGGATTCTGCCCGATTGTCTGACAGCTGGCTAGGGCGAACGGCTTGATCGTCACATCCCCGACTGAACCGAACGGACGATACCTGAGGGGCCGCTCGGCCGCGACCCCTCGCCGGTCGGGTCAGGCCCCGCCCCGGCCGGTCTCGGTGTCTGCTGGAGTAGGGGCGCCGGGAAAGCCGCGCCCGGCCGCGATCCTCGCCGTGATGCCGGAGTTCTCCAGTGCCTCGATGAGCCGGCGGCGCAACTCCCGGGCCACGGCGGCCTGGCCGTCGGCGGTGGTCTTGACCACCGTGCGGATCACCGTCCCCTCCACCGTGATCTGCTCGACGCCCAGCACCTGCGGCGGCTCGACCACAGAGGATGCGAGCTCCGGATCCACCGCGATCGAGGCGGCGGCGGTACGCAGCACCGCGCTCGCCTGCTCGGTGCCGGCGAACCCGACCGGCAGGTCGACCACCACCAGCGCCCAGCCCTGGCTCTTGTTGCCCACCCGGACGACCTCACCGTTGCGGATGTACCAGAGCACGCCCCGCCCGTCACGGACGGTGGTGACCCGCAGGCCGACCGCCTCGACCACACCGGTCGCCTCGCCGAGGTCGACGGTGTCGCCGACCCCGTACTGGTCCTCGATCAGCATGAACAACCCCGCGATCAGGTCCTTCACCAGGCTCTGCGCGCCGAATCCGAGGGCGACACCGGCGATGCCCGCGCTGGCCAGCAGCGGCGCCAGGTCGAAGCCGAACTCCTTGAGCAGCATCAGCAGGGCGATGCCGAAGATGAAGGCGGTGCTCATGCTGCGCAGCACCGAACCGATCGCCTCGGCGCGCTGGCGGCGTCGCTCCGGGACGAACTCGCCGGGCTCGGCGGCGGACGGGATGCGCTCGCGCAGCGGGCGGAGCATGGTGGGTACGCCGGCGTCGCTGGTGGTCCGCACCAGCCGCCGGATCGTTCGGTGCACCAGCCACCGGGCGGCCACCGCCAGCAGCAGGATCAGGATGATCCGCAGCGGTTTGATCAGGATCCAGTAACTGCCCTCGGCGAACCACACCGAGCCGGTCAGGTCCCAGGCCCACTTGCACAGGCTCAGGCTCTCGGTGAGGCACTCCGGACTGGGGGCGTCGGCCGTCTCGGTCGAGGTCGGGCTCGACGTGACTGGTGCGGGGCTGGGCATGCTGAGGGTCACGCCTGATTTCGTACCGCAACCGCCCGGTGGACCCGCCATCGACCCCACCGGACGGGTGACCCGGGCCGCGCCGAGGACGCCGACGCCGAAGGCCCCGCCAGGTACCCCGGATTAGTGCGTGCATTCGCGGTTCCGATCAGGGACGATTGGCGCAACGGACGTCGGTGATTCGGCCGGCGTCGGCGCGGTGTGGGCTGTGTCCGGCACCGGTCGGCGGTGGCGAGTTGACAGCCGCTTGACCGGGAGAGTGACACGATGCCTGACATACGACCCACGGTGGGCTCCGGCGCGCTGGTCCTCAACGCCACCTACGAGCCGCTGTGTGTCGTGTCGGTACGTCGGGCCGCGATCCTCGTACTTTCGGCCAAGGCGGTCTGTGTCGCCGACGGCGACGGCATCCTGCACAGCGCCCGCAGCGCGTTGCCGGTGCCCTCGGTCGTCCGGCTCACCCGGTTCGTCCGGGTGCCGTACCGCACCCACGTGGGTCTGTCCCGCCGGGCGATCTTCGCCCGGGACGGCTGGCGGTGCGCCTACTGCCGAGGCCCGGCCGAGACGATCGACCACGTCTTCCCGCGCAGCCGCGGCGGCCGGCACGCCTGGGAGAACGTGGTGGCCGCCTGTGCCCGGTGCAACCACACCAAGGGCGACAAGACCCCGGCCGAGCTGGGCTGGCGGCTGCCCGCGCCGCCCACCGCGCCGAAGGGGATCGCGTGGCGCGTCCTCGGCCACCGCGCACCCGACCCGCGCTGGGTCGACTGGCTGGACCTCCGCGAACCCGAAGCCGCCTGACGAGACGTCGGGAGCGCGAACTCACCGCGCCTCGACCAACGAGGCGAACACGATCACGTTGTCCGCGTAGCCGGTCGCCCCGCCCACCCAACGGCCACCACAGGTGATCAGCCGTAGCTGGGGTCGGCTGAAGTCACCGAAGACCTCGTCCGCGGGCAGCTGCTCCTTGTCGTACCGGCCGACCCGGTCGACCTCGAAGATCGCCACCGAGCCGTCCGAACGGGCGACCTCGACCCGGTCCCCGGGTCGTAGCTCCCGCAGGTGCGCGAAGACCGCCGGGCCGGTGTCGGTGTCGACGTGTCCGACGATCACAGCGGGGCCGTACTCGCCGGGTGTCGGGCCCTGGTCGTACCAACCTGCCTCCTGTGCCCGCTGCGCCGTCGGCGCGGCGATGCTGCCGTCCGGGGCGATGCCCACGCTGTGCACCGGCGCGTCGAGGTCGATCGAGCTGATCTCGATGCCGAGTGGCTGGCTCGCCGCCAGCAGCGGGAACTTCTTCGGCGGTGGCGCCAGCCCGGCGATGAAGCGGTCCGGCAGAACGCTCACGCCGGTCAGTCGCTCGACGCCGAGCATCGCGACGATCAACAGCATCAGGGTGCCGATCACCAGTACGGGCAGCCCCGGACCGGAGAACTGGCGCCGGGGCCCCGGCGACCCGGCGTGGCGCGGTCGCGGCGGCAGCGGCGGGGCCGACGGATCGGGCGTGGCGACGCCGGCCGAGCCCACCTGCGCGGCGATCCGGCACAGCCGGCCGGCGGCCGTGGCCACCCGCCGCGGCCAGGCGCGGCGCCTGCGGCGGGCGGTGGTCCGGGGCGAGCCCGGACCCGGTTCCGGCGCGGGTACGCGGCAGCCGATCATGGCGGCGGTGGGTCAGGAGCCGGCCCGGCGTCGGCTGCTGAAGAGCCCGAAGACCACCGCTGCGGCCACCGTCGCAGTTCCACCGAGCAGCAGCATCGAGCCCATGCTCCGGCCGGCGGTACCACCGCCACCGGTCGCCGGACCCTTGGTCGGCTGTTCCATGTTCAGCACGTTCAGGTTGGTGCTGGCGGTCCGGCCGTTGTTGCAGCGCAGATGCACCGGATAATCCCCGGCCGCCTTGTTGCCGGGAACCGTGGCGTCGCCGGTGAGGAAGCCGTTGTCCGGCCGGAGGAAGACCCGGTTGAAGGCATCCGAGGTCACCTCGGCCTGCCGGTTGTTGGCGTTGTCGCAGCTGGCCCGGATGTGCACCCGGGAGCCGGCCTGCACGCTGTTCGGCGTCACCTCGATGAAGGTGTTGTCACCCGCCCGAGCGGGTGCCGCGCCGATCAGGACGAACGCCCCGATCAGGGCGAACGCCCCGAGCAGTCGGACGATGGCGGACGAGGCGTGGAGCACGCCTCCGTACGGTCGCAGATCCCGCATGATCCTCCCTCCCGGCACCGGCGTACCGGTCCTGCTGGGGCGACCCGGGGCGCTTTCCCCCTGTCCACGGGGCTAACCCGGCACCGGAGGAAGGGCGGATGTTAAGAAGGGGCCCTTCCTCTACCGGAGGCGTTAAAAGGGGGCCCTTCCTTCTCCCGCGTCAGGGGGCGCCAGCCGAGGGGGGTGGAGAGCACCATGGTGCTGGACGGCTGGCCGTACGGGGCGAGCCGGTCGATGACCGCCTCGAACTCGCCGATCGACCCGGCCGCCACCTTCAGCACGCTGCACGCGTCGCCGGTGATCCGGTGGATCTCCAGGATCTCCGGCCAGCCGGCGATATCCGGGTCGTGCAGAATGCACCGCGAGCCGTAGCAGGACATCCGGATCAGCGCCACCACCGTGCGCCCGGCGCGGGCCAGGTCGACGTGGGCGTGGTAGCCCGTGATCACGCCGGTTTCCTCCAGCCGGCGGACCCGCTCGGCCACTGCCGGCGGGGAGAGATGCACCCGCCGGGACAGTTCGCTGAAGGACAACCGCGCGTCGGCCTGCAACTCGCGCAGCAGGGCCCAGTCCATCTCGTCCACCGCTCGACCTTACGCCCGAAAAGTCGAGTCGGCCCAGCGCCTTTCGTTCGGCAGGTCGATCGCCGGGAGTGCCGTTGAAGAGGCATTCCATCCGGCGTGGCGGACGGGAGATCATGACTGGACGGGAGCCAGGAAGGAGCGGACGTATGGAGCAGACCGAGCTGCGCCCCCGAGCGGCGGTGCGTCCGGTCACGCCCCGGCAGCGCGCGGCCCGCGCCGCCCGCAACGGCGGCGAGCCGACATTGGAGTTCACCGACCGGGTGCCGTACGACGCGTACGTGCACGCCAGTACGCTGCACGGGCTGCAACAGCCGCTGAGCGACGACCCGGGCGAGATGTCGTTCCTGATGGTCAGCCAGATCATGGAGCTGTACTTCGGGCTGACCTGCCACGAGCTGCGAGACACCGTCCGGCTGCTACGCGCCGACCGGGTGTGGGAGGCGCTTGCCCCGCTGCGGCGGGCCGCGCTGCACCTGGAAGCGCTCAACGCCGCCTGGCGGGGCCTGCGCTGGATGACCCCGGCCGACTTCAACCGCTTCCGCAACCTGCTCGGTGAGGGGTCGGGCTTCCAGTCGGCCATGTACCGCCACCTGGAGTTCCTGCTCGGGCTGCGCGACCCCGCGCTGATCCGGCCGTTCCGTCGGCAGACCGAGGTGTACGCCGCGCTGTCCGCGGCCCTGACCACGCCGAGTGTCTGGGACGAAGTGATCGACCTGCTCGCCCGGCACGGTCACGACCTGCCCGCCGAGTTGCTGGAGCGGGACGTTGCCACCGAGCACGAGGCGCACCCCGCCGTCGAGGCGGCCTGGGTGCGGATCTACGCCGACGCCGGCCCGGACAACCACCTGCGGCTGCTCGGCGAAGCGTTGACCGAGGTGGCCGAGCAGTTCGGCGACTGGCGGCACCACCACATCAAGGCGGTGCAGCGCACCATGGGCGCAAAGGTCGGCAGCGGCGGCTCGGCCGGGCTGGCGTGGTTGCAGCGCAGCATGGCCCGGGTGGTCTTCCCCGAGCTGTGGTCGGCCCGGACGGCGATGTGAGGCGAGCGGAAATGACGACGAGGAAGACGGAGCCGCCGCGCTCCGGTGAGGCCGAGGCTCTCCGCCTGGACGACAACGATCCGGGGCACCGGCACCTGTTCCACGTGCCCCCGGCCGACGGCGGGCGCTATCCCGATGCCGCGTACCTGGCCGGTAACTCGCTCGGCCTGCAACCGACGGCCACCCGCGCGGAACTGCTGGCCGACCTGGACGCCTGGCGCCGGCTCGGTGTCGAAGGCCACCTGGAGGGGGAACGGCCCTGGCTGCCGTACCACGAGTTGCTGACCGCGCCGGCCGCGCGACTGGTCGGTGCCCGGCCCACCGAGACCGTGGTGATGAACTCGCTCACGGTCGACCTGCACCTGCTGATGGTCAGCTTCTACCGGCCCGCCGGCGAACGGAGGCGGATCGTCATCGAGGACACCGCCTTCCCGTCCGACAGCTACGCCGTGCGCAGCCAGGCCCGGTTCCACGGGCTCGACCCGGACACCACCGTGGTCCGGCTCCGGCCCCGCCCCGGTGAGGAGAACCTGCGCACAGAGGACATCACCGGGTTCCTGGCGGCCGAGGGGCACACCGTCGCGCTGGTCCTGCTCGGCGGGGTCAACTACCTCACCGGCGAGCTGATGGACATTCCCGCGATCACCGCCGCCGGCCGGGCCGCCGGGGCGGCCGTCGGCTGGGACCTGGCGCACGCGGCGGGCAACGTGCCGCTGGCGCTGCACGACTGGGACGTCGACTTCGCCGCCTGGTGCTCGTACAAGTACCTCAACTCCGGTCCCGGCGCGCTGGCCGGGGTCTTCGTGCACGAGCGGCACCACGGTGACCCCGCGCTGCCCCGCTTCGAGGGCTGGTGGAGCACGGCGGCGGACACCCGTTTCGAGATGACCCCGGTGTCCCGGCCGCCGGCCACCGTCGAGGCGTGGCAGATCTCCAACCCACCGATCTTCGCGATGGGCCCGGTCCGCACCTCTCTGGAGTTGTTCGACTCGGTCGGCATGCCCGCGCTGCGCGAGCGCAGCCTGCGGCTCACCGGCTACCTGGAGCGGCTGCTGGACGAGGTGACCGTCGACCGGCCGCTGAAGGTGATCACCCCGCGCGACCCGAGCCGGCGCGGCTGTCAACTTTCGGTACGCATCGCCGCGGGCAGCGCCAACGAGCTGACCAAGCGGCTGCGGCACGAGCACGGCGTGATCGCCGACGCCCGCGAGCCGGACATCGTCCGCTTCGCCCCGGTGCCGCTCTACTCGACGTACCACGACTGCTGGCGGGTCGCCGACGCGCTGGCCGCAACCGTGGAGGCCGCTGTATGAGTGAACGCGATGAGATCGCCGTGGTGGGGGCGGGGCTTGCCGGTTGCCTGCTGGCCTGCTACCTGGCCCGTCGGGGCTACCCGGTGGCACTCTACGAGCGGCGGCCGGATCCGCGTGTCGGGACGCCCGAGCGGGGCCGCTCGATCAACCTGGCCCTCGCCGATCGGGGCCTGGACGCGCTGCGCCGGATCGGGCTGGAGGAACAGGTGCTGGCCGACGCGCTGCCGATGCGCGGCCGCATGATCCACCCGGTGGTGGGGGAGCCGCAGCTCCAGCCGTACAGCGCCTCCGGCGACCTGGCGATCAACTCGATCGGCCGGGGTGCGTTGAACAACACCCTGCTGGAGGCCGCCACCAAGCTGCCCGGGGTGCGGGTGGCCTTCGACCACCGGCTGGTCGGGCTCGACCCGGCCACCGGCGAGATGACCTTCGAAACCCCGCAGGGCACGGTCACCGCGCACGCCCAGGTCGTGCTCGGCGCCGACGGCGCCGGTTCGGCCGTACGCGGGCAGCTGCTCGAACACGACCTGCTCACCGAGAGCGCCGACTTCCTCGACTACGGCTACAAGGAACTCACCATCCCGCCGCTCGGCGGTGACTTCGCGCTCGACCCCGGCGCCCTGCACATCTGGCCGCGCGGCACCTCGATGATGATCGCGCTGCCGAACCCGGACCGCTCCTTCACCTGCACGTTGTTCTGGCCCACCCACGGCACCGCCAGCTTCGCCTCACTGGGCAGCAAGGCGGCCATCGAGCGATACTTCGCGCAGCACTACCCGGACGTGCCGCCGCTCGCGCCGACCCTGGTCGACGACTACCAGCACAACCCGATCGGCCTGCTGGGCACGGTGCGCTGCGACCCGTGGCAGGCCGGCGGGCGGGTCGGCCTGCTCGGCGACGCGGCGCACGCCATCGTGCCGTTCTACGGCCAGGGCGCGAACTGCGCCTTCGAGGACGTGGTGGAGCTGGACCGCTGCCTGGACGAGTGCGCCGACGACTGGTCGGCGGCGCTGCCGCTGTTCCAGCAGCGCCGGCAGGACAACGCCGAGGCGATCGCCCAGATGGCGCTGACCAACTTCGTGGAGATGCGGGACAAGGTCGCCTCGCCCGTGTACCAGACCCGCAAGAAGATCGAGCACGCGCTGGAACGGGCGTTGCCCGGCCGGTACGTCTCCGAGTACGAGCTGGTCTCCTTCTCCACCCTCCCGTACGCGCAGGTGCAGCGCCGGGTCCGCCGGCAGTACCAGGCGGTCGGCGCGATGGCCGTCGGTGTGCTGGCGGCGCTGGCCGGTGCGGCGGTGGCCCTCGGCCGCAGGAGGCGCCGATGACCCTCTGGGATCCCCGGCTGATGAGCGGACGGGCACCGGACGGGCCCGGCCTGCTGCGCAACTTCGTCGGCGGCGAGTTCGTCGACACCGGCACCCGTTTCACCAAACGTTCTCCGGTGACCGGCGAGCCGGTCTTCGAGGTGGTCGAGGCGTCGGAGTCCGTGGTGGACGACGCGGTGACCGCCGCTCGCGCTGCGCTGCGCGGCCGGTGGGGCCGGATGGGTGAACGGGAGCGCGCCGAGGTGCTGCGCCGGGTCGCCGACGAGCTGGAACGCCGCTTCGAGGACCTGGTCGCCGCCGAGGTCGCCGACACCGGCAAGGCCATCTCGCAGGCCCGCACCCTGGACATCCCGCGCGGCGCGGCCAACTTCCGGGCCTTCGCCGAGATCGTGGCGACCGCGCCGACCGAGTCGTTCACCACGGTCACCCCGACCGGCGGCCGGGCGCTCAACTACGCGGTACGCAAACCGGTCGGGGTGGTTGCCGTGATCGTGCCGTGGAACCTGCCGCTGCTCCTGCTCACCTGGAAGGTCGCCCCGGCCCTGGCCTGCGGCAACGCGGTGGTGGTCAAGCCCAGCGAGGAGACGCCGGCCTCGGCGACGCTGCTCGCCGAGGTGATGGCCGCGGCCGGCGTACCGGAGGGGGTGTTCAACCTGGTGCACGGCTTCGGCCCGGACTCGGCCGGGGAGTTCCTCACTCGGCACCCGGGCGTCGACGCGATCACCTTCACCGGCGAGTCCGCCACCGGCGGCGCCATCATGCGGGCCGCCGCCGACGGGGTGAAGGCGGTCAGCTTCGAGCTGGGCGGCAAGAACGCCGGCCTGGTCTTCGCCGACGCCGACCTGGACGCGGCGGTCGCCGGCTCGGTGCGTTCCAGCTTCACCAATGGCGGGCAGGTGTGTCTCTGCACCGAACGGATCTACGTGCAGCGGCCGCTGTTCGAGGAGTTCACCGCCCGGCTGGTCAAGCGCGCCGACGAACTGGCGTACGGGTGGCCGACCGACGAGGCGACGGTGAACATGCCGCTGATCTCGCACGCCCACCGGGACAAGGTGCTCGGCCACTACGACCTGGCTCGCGCCGAGGGCGCGCAGGTGCTCGCCGGCGGCGGGGTGCCACGCTTCGGCGACGCTCGCGACGGCGGCGCGTACGTGCAGCCGACCGTGCTGACCGGGCTCGACCCGCACGCCCGGACGAACACCGAAGAGATCTTCGGTCCGGTGGTGCACGTGGCCCCGTTCGACACCGAGGACGAGGCGTACGCGCTGGCCAACGGCACCGACTACGGCCTGGCGGCGGCGGTCTGGACCCGGGACGTGGGCCGGGCGCACCGGGCCGGCGCGCGACTGGACGCCGGCATCGTCTGGGTCAACACCTGGTTCCTGCGCGACCTGCGTACCCCGTTCGGCGGGATGAAGGCCTCCGGCATCGGCCGTGAGGGCGGTCTGCACTCGCTCGACTTCTACTCCGAACTCACCAACGTCTGCTTGGACATGTCATGACCGTCGATATCGAAGCGGCCAGCCGCGAACTCACCGAGGCCCGGGACAGCGGCAAGCCCTGCCCGCCGCTGCGCGGGCGGCTGCTGCCCGAGGGGGACGTCGAGTCCGCGTACCGGGTGCAGCAGCGCCAGGTGGGCGAGTGGCTGGCCGCCGGGCAGCGCCGGGTGGGCGCGAAGATCGGGTTGACCTCCCGGGCGGTGCAGGAGAGCCTCGGCGTGTACGAGCCGGACTTCGGGGTGCTCACCGACGCGATGGCAGTGCCCGACGGCGTCGAGGTCGGCCTCGGCCGGCTGCTCCAGCCCCGGGTGGAGGCGGAGGTGGCGTTCGTGCTCGGCGCCGACCTGCCCGACGACCGGGTCACCACCGCCGACCTGCTGCGCGCCGTGGACCACCTGCTGCCGGCCATCGAGATCGTCGACTCGCGCGTCGCCGGCTGGGACATCTCCATCGTGGACACCGTGGCCGACAACGCCTCCAGCGGGCTGTTCGTGCTCGGCACCACCCCGCGTCGCCTCGGCGACGTGGACCTGCGGCTGTGCGGGATGGTGCTGGAGCACGCCGGTGAGCCGGTGTCGGTCGGCGCCGGCGCGGCCTGCCTCGGCAACCCGCTGCACGCGCTGGCCTGGCTGGCCGGCACCATGGCCCGCGCCGGTGACCCGCTGCGCGCCGGCGACGTGGTGCTCTCCGGCGCGCTCGGCCCGATGGTGCCGGTGACGCCCGGCGCCGCGTACGAGGCCCGGATCTCCGGCCTCGGCTCGGTCCGGGCATGTTTTTCCAGGGAGGTCGCCCCATGACGGGTGTGGCGGTGATCGGGTCGGGCAACATCGGCACCGACCTGATGATCAAGGTGCTCCGGCTCAGCAGTGATCCCGACGGGTCGCGACTGCGGGACTCCGCTTCGCTGCGTTCCTCGCGCTCCCCGGCGAGCCTGCGGATGGTGGCCATGGCCGGCATCGACCCGGCCTCCGACGGGCTCGCCCGGGCCCGCCGGCTCGGCGTGGCCACCACCGCCGAAGGCGTGGACGGGCTGGTGGCGATGCCCGAGTTCGCCGACGTCGAGTTGGTCTTCGACGCCACCTCGGCCGGCGCGCACCGGCACAACGACGCGGTGCTGCGCGCGCACGGCCGCACGGTGGTGGACCTCACCCCGGCGGCGATCGGCCCGTACGTGGTGCCGCCGGTCAACCTGGACGAACACCTGCACGAGACGAACCTCAACATGGTCACCTGCGGCGGCCAGGCGACGGTGCCGATCGTCGCCGCGGTGCGCCGGGTCACCCCGGTGGCGTACGGCGAGATCGTCGCCTCGATCGCCTCCCGCTCGGCCGGGCCGGGCACCCGAGCCAACATCGACGAGTTCACCGAGACCACGGCCCGGGCGATCGAGGTGGTCGGCGGCGCCGACCGGGGCAAGGCGATCATCGTGCTCAACCCGGCCGAGCCGCCGCTGCTGATGCGCGACACCGTCTACTGTCTCTGCCCGGACGCCGACGCCGACCGGTCCGCCATCGCCGACTCGGTCGCCGCGATGGTGGCCGACGTGCAGGAGTACGTCCCGGGGTACCGGCTCAAGCAGGACGTGCAGTTCGACCGGGTGGACACCTACGTGCCGGCGCTCGGTCGGCACCTCACCGGATTGCAGGTCTCGGTCTTCCTGGAGGTCTCCGGTGCCGGGCATTACCTGCCCGCGTACGCCGGGAACCTGGACATCATGACCTCGGCCGCGCTGCGGACGGCGGAGCGGCTGGTGGCCCACCGTGCGGCGCAGGTCGCCGTGGCGGCCCGGAGCGACGGGGGGATCGCGTGACCGAGCTGTACATCCAGGACGTGACGCTGCGTGACGGCATGCACGCCATCGCGCACCGGTACACCGTCGACCAGGTCCGCACCATCGCCGCCGCGCTGGACGCCGCGGGGGTGGCCGCGATCGAGGTGGCGCACGGCGACGGCCTGGCCGGGGCCAGCGTCAACTACGGTCACGGCGCGGCGAGCGACGCCGAGTGGATCTCCGCTGCCGCCGAGGTGATGACCAACGCGAAGCTGACCACCCTGCTGCTGCCGGGCATCGGCACCATCGCCGACCTGAAGGCGGCCAGGGCGCTCGGGGTGACCAGCGTCCGCATCGCCACGCACTGCACCGAGGCGGACATCTCGGCCCAGCACATCTCCTGGGCCAGGGAGAACGGCATGGACGTGGCCGGCTTCCTGATGATGTCGCACATGAACGACCCGGCCGGGCTGGCCGCGCAGGCCAAACTGATGGAGTCGTACGGGGCACACTGCGTCTACGTCACCGACTCCGGCGGCCGGCTGCTGATGTCCGACGTGGCGCAGCGGATCGACGCGTAC
Source organism: Micromonospora qiuiae (assembly GCF_016863555.1). Classification (GTDB taxonomy): domain Bacteria; phylum Actinomycetota; class Actinomycetes; order Mycobacteriales; family Micromonosporaceae; genus Micromonospora; species Micromonospora qiuiae. Next base: position 80,135 of record NZ_BOPC01000034.1, read on the forward strand.
CGGCAGGTCCTCGAACCGACCACGCAGATCGGCATCCACGCCCACCACAACCTCTCGCTCGGCGTGGCCAACAGCGTGGTCGCCGTCGAGCACGGCCGGATCGCCGGCGACGGCCCGGTCGGATCGCCGGCCGGCCGGACCGTCCGGGTGGACGCCTCTTTGGCCGGGATGGGCGCCGGGGCCGGCAACGCACCGCTGGAGGTCTTCGTCGCGGTCGCCGAACTGCACGGCTGGAAGCACGGCTGCGACGTCTTCGCGCTGATGGACGCCGCCGACGACGTCGTCCGCCCGTTGCAGGACCGGCCGGTCCAGGTCGACCGGGAAACCCTCTCCCTGGGGTACGCCGGGGTCTACTCCAGCTTCCTGCGGCACGCCGAACGGGCCTCGGCGCGCTACGGGGTGGACGTCCGCTCGATCCTGGTCGAGCTGGGCCAGCGGCGGATGGTCGGCGGCCAGGAGGACATGATCGTCGATGTGGCGCTGGACCTCGCCACCGGCAAGGGGGAATCATGATCGGGCCGGACATCGCCGGCATCGCGCAGACGCTGGGTGCGGCGGCAGACAACGCCTCGCCGATCCCGCAACTGGCCGCCGAGACCGGCCTCGACGTCGACGCCGCGTACGCGGTGCAGGCCGCCCTGCTCCAACGCCGGCTCGACCGGGGTGAGCGGCTGGTCGGCCTCAAGATGGGGCTGACCAGCAAGGCGAAGATGGCCCAGGTCGGGGTGGACGAGGTGATCTGGGGGCAGCTCACCGACGTGATGCGGGTGCCCGACGGCGGCAGCGTCGACGTGGCTGCCTTCATCCACCCCCGGGTCGAGCCGGAGGTGGCGTTCCTGCTGGACCGGCTCCCCGAGCCCGGCGAACCGGTCGGCGACTTCACCGACGCGGTACGCGCCGTCGCCCCGGCGATCGAGCTGATCGACTCCCGGTACGCCAACTTCACCTTCTCCCTGCCGGACGTGATCGCCGACAACACCTCGGCCGCCGCGTTCGTGATCGGGCCGTGGTCGCCGGTGCCGAACGGGCTGGACAACCTCGGCGTGCTGCTGGAAATCGACGGGCGGGTGGCGCAGGTCGGCTCGACCGCGGCCATCCTCGGCGATCCGCGGCGCGCGTTGGACGAGGGGATCCGGCTGGCCGGGCGGCACGGGGTGCGGTTGCGCTCCGGCTGGGTGTTCCTGGCCGGCGCCGCCACGGCTGCTGTGCCGTTGCGTGCGGGTGCTCATGTGAGGGCGACTGTCGAGAAGCTCGGTACGGTCTCGTTCCGGAGTGTGTCGTGAGTGGTGACGGGGCTCGGGTGGTGGCGGGCAAGGCCGTGCCTCGGGGGGCGTTCCCGCACGTGAAGGTGGCGGGCGGGTTCGTGTTCGTGTCGGGGACGTCGTCCCGGCGGGCGGACAACACGTTCGCCGGTGTGTCGGTGGACGAGTTCGGCACGACGGACCTGGACATCCGGGAGCAGACGCGGGCGGTCATCGAGAACATCGGTGATCTGCTGCGCTCGGTCGGCGCCGAGTTGTCCGACCTGGTGCAGGTGACGTCGTACCTGGTCAACATGAACGACTTTGGTGGGTACAACGAGGTGTGGGCGGAGTTCTTCGACGCCACCGGGCCGACCCGAACCACGGTGGCCGTGCACCAGTTGCCGCATCCGCACCTGTTGATCGAGATGCAGGCCGTGGCCCTGCTAACGACAGGAGGCAGCCGTGAGTGAGATCGCCGAGCCGTTCAGCTTTCCCGGCTGGATCGCCGAGAACCAGCACCTGCTCAAGCCACCGGTGGGCAACAAGGAGATGTTCCCCGGCTCCGACGACTTCATCGTGATGGTGGTGGGTGGGCCCAACCAGCGCACCGACTTCCACGTCGACCCGTACGAAGAGTTCTTCTACCAGGTCAAGGGCAACATGCACATCAACCTGATGACCCCGCAGGGGCCGCGTACGGTGCACGTGCGCGAGGGTCAGATGTGGATGCTGCCGCGCAACGTGCCGCACTCGCCGCAGCGGCCGGAGCCCGGCTCGATCGGCGTGGTGGTCGAGCGGGTCCGTCCGGAGGGGACGCTGGAGAAGTTCCAGTGGTACTGCCCCGAGTGCGGGCACAAGGTGCACGAGGTCGAGTTGCAGGTACGCGACATCGCCGCCGACCTGCCCCCGGTCTTCGGCGCGTTCTACGCCGACGAGTCGGCGCGTACCTGCGACAACTGCGGCACGCTGCACCCGGGCAAGGGCTGATGGCGGGCCGGGTGTCGGCGGCGTCGCCCGTGGTGGACGTGCACACGCACGTCGTACCGAAGGGCTGGCCGGATCTGGCCGCAGCGTGCGGCGGGTCCGGCTGGCCCTGGCTGCGGGTCGACTCGGAGCGCGCCGCAATGATCATGGTGGGGGAGACCGAGTTCCGGCCGATCGGTGCCGAATGCTGGGACGCGCCGACCCGGCTGGCCGACATGGCCGCCGACGGCGTGGACGTGCAGGTGGTCTCGCCCACGCCGGTGTTCTTCAGCTACGACCGTCCGGCCGAGCAGGCGGTGCGGGTGGCCCGGATCTTCAACGACCTGACCCTGGAAGTGACCGCGGCCGGTGGTGACCGGCTGCTGCCGTTCTGCCAGGTGCCGTTGCAGGACCCGGACGCCGCCTGCGCCGAGCTGGACCGCTGCCTGGCCGCCGGGCACGTCGGCGTGGAGATCGGCAACCACGTCGGCGACCGGGACCTGGACGACGCCGGGATCGTGACGTTCCTGACCCACTGCGCCCAGGTGGGTGCCCCGGTCTTCGTTCACCCGTGGGACATGCCCGGTGGCCCGCGGCTCGACCGCTGGATGGCCCGGTGGCTCACCGGGATGCCGGCCGAGACGCACCTGTCGGTGCTCTCGATGATCCTCGGTGGGGTCTTCGACAAGGTGCCGCCGAGCCTGCGGATCTGCTTCGCCCACGGCGGCGGCAGCTTCCCGTTCTGGCTGGGCCGCGCCGACAACGCCTGGCACCGCCGGGGCGATCTGGTACGCGGTGCCTCCGCCGCCCCGCCCAGCTCCTACATCGACCGGTTCTACGTCGACTCGGTGGTCTTCTCGCCGCCCGCCCTGCGGCTGCTGGTCGACACCATGGGCGCCGACCGGGTGCTGCTCGGCAGCGACTACCCGTACCCGCTGGGCGAGCGTCCGGTCGGCCGGGTGATCCACGACGCCGACTTCCTCACCGAAGCCCAGCGTCACCAACTGCTCGGCGGCAACGCCCTGCACTTCCTGCACGGCAGTGAAGGAAGGGCCCCCTCTTAACGCCTGCTGTATGGAAGGGGCCCCCTGTTAACAGCCGGGCCAACAGCCGGGCGCCCCCCGACCGGCTAACAGCCGGGCCGCACCCGGCTGGCTAACAGCCGGGCCATATCGACCGGCGCGTGACGTGTGCAACCGACGCACCCTCGGGGCAGGATGGCGATATGGCCGAGCCGCACGACCTGACTGCGTTGGAGCAGGCCGCGGCGATCGCCCGTGGTGAGCTGTCCAGCCTGGAGCTGGCCGAACACCACCTGCACCGCGTCGACGCGCTCGGCGACACCGTCGGCGCGTTCGTCACGGTCACCGCTGAGCTGGCCCGCGCGGCCGCGCGGGCCGCCGACGCGGCGCCGGCCGACGAGCGTGGGCCGCTGCACGGCGTACCGACCGCGATCAAGGACCTGACGTTGACCGCGGGGGTCCGCACCACCTTCGGCTCGGCCGCGTTCGCCGACTTCGTGCCACCGGTCGACGCCGACGTGGTGCGTTTCCTGCGCGCGGCCGGTCTGGTCAGCCTCGGCAAGACCACCACCTCCGAGCTGGGCTGCTCGCTCTACTCCGAAGGGCTGGTGGCTCCGCCGGCCCGTAACCCGTGGGATCTTGCGTACACCGCCGGTGGTTCCAGCGGCGGCGCGGCGGCGGCGGTGGCCGCGGGCCTGGTGCCGGTGGCCCAGGGCTCCGACGGTGGTGGCTCGCTGCGCATCCCCGCGTCGCTGTGCGGCCTGATCGGCTACAAGCCCAGCCGTGGCCTGGTCTCCGGTGGCCCGCTCGGCTCCGGCGCCTTCGGCCTGCCGACCAACGGCCCGATCGGTCGGACCGTCGCCGACGTCGCCGCGCTGCTCGACGTCCTGGCCGAGCCGGTGCCCGGCGAGCCGTACCTGCCGCCCGTCCCGCCCCCCGGTGGCTACCTGTCCGCAGCCCGCGGCGCCGCACCCGGTCGGCTGCGGGTCGGCCGGTTCACCGCCCCGATGCTCGCCGACGAACCGGTCCACCCCGACTGCGTCGCCGCCGTGGACCGGGCCGCCGCGTTGCTCACCGCCGCCGGTCACGAGGTGGTCGAGGTGCCACCGCCGCTCGGGCCACAGGTCTGGCCGCTGTTCGAGGTCGTCTGGTACGTCCTCGCGCTCGCCCCGGTGCCGCTCGAGCGGGAGCGCGAGCTGCTGCCGCTGACCCGCTTCCTGCGGTCCCGGGGGGCCGGGATCTCCGCCGGCACCCTCACCGCCACCCTGGGCGAGATCCAGGCGCAGGTACGCCTCGGCGCCCGCCGCACCGCCGGCTGCGACGTGCTGCTCTGTCCGACCCTGGCGTCCCCGCAGGCCCCGATCGGCTGGTTCACCGAGGGACGTACCCCGGAGGAGGACTTCGACCTGCAACGGCGGTTCTCGCCGTACTGCGCGGTGTTCAACGTCACGGGGGCGCCGTCCGTCTCGCTGCCGGTCGGGGTGGCGGCCGAGGGACTGCCCGTCGGGGTGCTGCTCACCGGGCGGTACGGCGACGACGCGAGACTGGTCGCGGCCGCTGCGCAACTTGAGAGGTCCAGTGGCGGATGGGATCGCCACCCCGCAGTCTGGCGGAGCGTCGGCTCCGCTAACGTGAATGGCAGCGGAGTCGGGAGGTCATCCCGGTGACCAGTCACCCGATCCGGTCGAAGGTCTCTCTTTCCGCCTGGGGGCGTTGGGATTGTCTGTAACCGACACGTTGCTGGTCTTCGTCGGCATCCCGGCAGCCGTCGTGCTGGTGATCGCCGGCCTCGTCTACGGGGGCAGCGGCAGCGGTGGCGGCGGCGCCAAACGCTACCGCCCGGGCCGGCCGTTCGACTTCACGCCGGTCTGGTTCCTCGGCCGGCCGGAGGAGCTGGCCGACTCGGCCGGCACCGTGCTGGCAGCGGGGGCGCAGGCGCCGGCGCTGACCAGCCGGAAGCAGAAGCAGGCTGGCGTCGAGGCGCCGGCCGGTGGAACCGGAGGCGCAAGTGACCGTTGGTGAGAAGCAGGCCGAGGCCGGGACGGGACAGCCGCCCGCCGTGCTCGACGGGCCGTTCTCGACCCGCCAACTGCTACGCATCGACGAGGCGCTGCGGTTGGCCGACCGGTCGTCCGGCCTGGTCTTCTCGGTCTTCGTCGGCGGCCTCGACGAGCCGATCCGGGAGCACGCCGAGCGGCTGCACCGTCAGCTCGCCGAGCCCGACCGGTCGGTACTGATCGCGCTCTCGCCCAACCAGCGGCAGCTGGAGATCGTTACCGGGCGGTACGCCCGCAAGCGCATCCCGGACACGTACGCCAAGCTCGCCGCGCTGTCGATGGTGTCCGCCTTCGGCGGCGGTGACCTGGCCGGCGGCATCATCCAGGGCCTCGACCAGCTCGCCCGCTACGCCGGCAAGGGCTGAAGCGCCCGACGTACGACAGAGCCCGGCCCGCGTCGTGCGGGGCCGGGCTCTGTCGTTCGGGGTCGGGCTTTCGCGTGCCGTCGGTCAGGCGCTGCGGGCGTCCCGGGCGCGGGCCTTCACTGCGCGGAGCACGCCGTCGCGGCCCTCGGCAACCAGCCGGCGCAGCGGGGCCGGGTGGCCCTCCTGCGCCAGCCACTCGTCGGTGGCCTCGATCGTCTCGTCGTCGACCAGGTACGCCGGGTACGTCAGCATGACGAATTCCTGTGCCGGCTCGCTGTCCCGGCTGGCCCAGACCTGTCCCACCGCGGCGAAGTACCGCTGGCGGTACGGCGTGATCAGCTCGACCTGCGCCGGATGGCTGAAGCCCTGCAACAGTGCCCGGTTCCGCCAGTTCGGCAGCGCCTCGGGGCCGGTCAGCTGGGCCCAGACCGCGGCCTTGTTCTCCTCGGTCGGCACCAGCGCGTGCGCGTAGGCGGCCTCCCGCTCGCCGCTGGCGGTCTTGTCGTTGGCCAGCTCGGCCTCGATCTCCGGGGCGCCTGCGGCGCCGTTGGCCGCCAGCGCCTGCAGCACGCTCCAGCGCAGCTCGGTGTCGATGGTCAGCCCGGCCGTGACCTCCGTTCCCTCCAGCCAGCCGCGCAGGACCGCCAGGTCCTCCGGCGAGCGGGCGGCCGAGACGAAGGCGCGGGCCCAGGCCAGCTGGAAGCCGCTGCCCGGCTCGGCTGCGGCGAGGGCGGTCTTCGCGGTGCGGGCCAGCTCGGCCCAGCCGGTCGGCGCCCAAGCCGGATCGGCGTAGAAGGTGAGTGCGCTGCTGGCCTGGCGCAGGGTCGCGGTGACCAGGTTGATGTCCGCCTCGGCGGGCAGTCCGGCCAGCACCAGCGCCACGTAGTCGCGGGCGGCCAGCTCCCCGTCGCGGGTCATGTCCCACGCGGCGGTCCAGCACAGTGCCCGCGCGAGCGACGACTCGAAGCCGGCGATGTGCTGCACCACCGTCGCCATCGACCGCTCGTCCAGCCGCAGCTTGGTGTAGGTGAGGTCGTCGTCGTTGAGCAGCAGCACGTCGGCGGCGCGCACACCGGCGAGCTGGGTCAGCTCGGTCAGCTCACCGTCGATGTCGACCTCGTGCCGCTCGCGGCGCACCAGCCGGCCGTCGGTGAGGTCGTACAGGCCCACGCCGATGCGGTGGGTCCGCAGCGTCGGGTGCTCCGCCGGCGCCTCCTGGCGGATCGACACCCGCTGGTACGTGCCGTCCGGGCCGATGCTCAGCTCCGGCCGTAGGGTGTTGACCTGCGCGGTCTCCAGCCACTGCGCGGCGAACCGGCGCAGCTTGCGGCCGGAGGCGGCCTCCAGCTCGGTGAGCAGATCGTCAAAGGTGGCGTTGCCCCAGGCGTGCTTGCCGAAGTACGACCGCAGGCCCGCCAGGAACGGCTCCTCGCCCACGTACGCGACGAGTTGCTTGAGCACGCTGGCGCCCTTGGCGTACGTGATGCCGTCGAAGTTGACCTCGACCGCCTCCAGGTCCGGCATCTCGCAGTAGACCGGGTGGGTGGAGGAGAGCTGGTCCTGCCGGTAGCCCCAGTTCTTACGGATGGACAGGAAGGTCGTCCACGCGTCGTGGAACCGGGTGGCGTGCGTGTTGCACCAGTGGCTGGCCCACTCGGCGAACGACTCGTTCAGCCACAGGTCGTTCCACCAGCGCATGGTGACCAGGTTGCCGAACCACATGTGGGCCATCTCGTGCAGGATCGTGTTGGCCCGCTGCTCGTACTCGAAATCGGTGACCTGGGAGCGGAAGATGTAGTGCGTCTCGGCGTGGGTGACGCAGCCGAAGTTCTCCATCGCGCCGGCGTTGAAGTCCGGCACCCAGATCTGGTCGTACTTGGGCAGCGGGTAGCGCACCCCGAACTTCTCGTGGAAGAAGTCGAAGCCCTGCGTGGTGACCAGGTTCAGATCCTCGGCGTCGAGGTACTGCGCCATGCTCGCGCGGCAGAAGTAGCCCAGGTCGATCCCGTCGTGGGCGTACCGGACCTCGTGGTAGGGGCCGGCGCAGAGCGCGGTGATGTAGGTGCTCATCCGGACCGACTCGGCGAAGTGGACGGTCTTGCACCCCTCGTCGGCCGCCTCCTCCCGCTCCACCGGCATGTTGGAGATCACCTTCCAGTGCTCCGGAACGGTGGCGTGCCAGGTGTAGACGCTCTTCAGGTCCGGCTGGTCGAAGCAGGCGTAGACCCGCTGCGCGTCCGCGGTCTCGAACTGGCTGTAGAGGTACGTCTCACCGTCGACGGGGTCGACTGTGCGGTGCAGGCCCTGCCCCGAGTTGGAGTACGCGAAGTCCGCGTCGACGACCAGGGTGTTCTCGCTGGCCAGCCCGGTCAACGTCAGTCCCTTTTCTGCCGACCAGTCAGACAGGTCGACCGGGGTGCCGTTGAGCGTTGCCGAGCGCACCGACTCCGCCGCCACCTCGATGAAGGTGCTGGCGCCCGGCTCGGCGCAGTGGAAGCGCACCTGGGTGGTCGATCGGAAGGTCCGACCTCCGGCCGCGTGGACGGCGCTGGACAAGTCCAGACTGATGTCGTACCCGGTCACGTCGAGCAGGCGGGCCCGCTCGGTCGCCTCGTCCTGCGTCAGGTTGCGTACTCCCGGCAATGTTCGTCTCCATCCCGCTCTCGCCGTACGTCACGGTCGCGTCTTCGTCGACCGCTCGTGACGGCCGGTCCGCGCCTGAGTCTTCCATGTGTGACCAGCCGACGGTGGGCGAGGTCACGCTCCCACCTTCTGCCCCTACGGGCCCGTGTGGAGCAAGGATCGAGGAAGGATCGCAGTACGCCGACCGGGTCGGTGTCGTCGTTGCGAAGGGAGAGCACCGTGAACGAGCGAGCCGCTGTCGACATGTGGTTCGATCCGATCTGCCCGTGGGCGTGGATCACGTCCCGCTGGCTGCTGGAGGTGGAGCGGGTCCGCGAGGTCGAAATCCGCTTCCACGTGATGAGCCTGTCGGTGCTCAACGAGGGCCGGGACGTACCCAAGCAGTACCAGGACCTCATGCAGGAGGGGTGGGGCCCGGTACGCGTCTGCATCGCCGCGCAGCAGCGGTACGGCTCGGACGCCGTTGGCAAGCTGTACAGCGCCCTCGGTACCCGGATCCACCTCGGTAAGGAGCAGCTCGGTCCGGAGCTGTTCGCCGCGGCCCTCACCGACGCCGGGCTGGACCCGGAACTGGCCGCCGCCGCAGAGGACACCGGGCTCGACCCGGCGCTGCGGGAGAGCCACGAGGCCGGGATGCGTCCGGTCGGCACCGAGGTGGGCACCCCGGTGATCCACGCTCCCGGGCCGGATGGCCGGCAGGTGGCCTTCTTCGGCCCGGTGGTCACCCCGGCACCGAAGGGGGAGGCCGCCGGCCGGCTCTGGGACGGCGTACTGCTGGTCGCCGGCACTCCCGGCTTCTTCGAACTCAAGCGCAGCCGCGACGTCGACCCCATCTTCAGCTGAGGTGTAAGGAAGGGCCCCTTATTAACGCCTCGTGTATAGCAAGGGCCCCTTATTAACACCGCGCCGCCGCCTGAGCGCCGGGCCGCACTGATCGCCGCGGTGCGGCCTGGCGGTGGCGCGTTCGGTACGAGCGCAGCGTCACCGGCCGATTCGCGGGCTCGTTTGAGTGGGTGTCCCTAGCGATCCGGCGGGTCGCACCTGCCCGCTGGCCGCAGTCCGCAGCTGATGGAGGCGCCAAATGGCCAAGCATCGTGCCCCGGTTGACGATCTTCGGAATCGGGAGGAGTGGGCCGGGGCCGCCGCGTACCGGCAAGCGAACGGCTCCGCCCGGCGGGCATGCCAGCAGCGATTCCCGTATCCACCTCAGGCGTCGGCTCGACCGAGCGTGGTGGGCGTCGCCCGGGTGCCGGCCACCTCCCGACTCACTCCTCCCGACCGGCAGCTGCGCACCGAGCCGACGGGAGCGATCTCGCCAGTTGGCCCCGCCCTGACGTCCAGGCCCGCCGGCCGACATCGCCGAGTCGGCGAGTACGGCTGCTAGCGCCGGATCGGCGGGTGCGGCTGTTGACAAGCTGTTAATAAGGGGCCCTTCCTCTACCGCAGGCGTTAATAAGGGGCCCTTCCTTTCACCCACTCACCGACCCACCCAATGGACGGGTGAGGGTCCGGCGGCGGGGGAGTAGCGGGCGACGGTAGCGTGATCGGTCATGAGGGTCGTGCATCCGATCACCCGGGCCTGGATCACCACTGGCGGCACCGGTGCGCAGAACTACGACGAGTTCGCCGACGACGCGGAAATCACCGCGATCATCGAGGCGAACCCGCACAGTGCTCTCGGCATCGAGATGCCGCACCGGGCTCCGGAGAGCCTCGGCAAGTCCTTCGCCGACGCCCTCCCGGACGCGGTGAGCCGGCTCACCGAGGCGAAGGCCGACGGCAGCTACACGCCGGCCGAGCAGGTGGTGGTGCTGTACCGGATCAGCGCTCCGGGCGAAGCGCCGGCCTACGGCCTGTTCGCCATGGTCGACACCGATCAGATCTCCACCCGGGCTGACGAGCCGGGCCTGGTCATCCGCAACGAGGACGTCTTCATCGCCAAGGTGCGCGAGCGGGTCGCCCTGGCCGAGGCGCTGGGTCACCTGCTGTCGCCCGTGCTGTTGCTGCAGACGGCGCGGGGCGACGAGCTGCACACCGCGCTCGCGGCGGCCACCGACGCGGCCGGCGCCCCCGCCGCCACCGACACCGACCAGGCCGGGCGTACGCACGCCATCTGGCAGGTCGGCCCGGGCCCGGTCCAGGACGAGCTGACCGCCCTCGCGGGTGGCGGCGAGCTGGTCGTCGCCGACGGCAACCACCGCAGCCTGGCGGCGCAGACCGGCGGCCTGCCACGCTTCCTGGCGGTGGTCACCACGCCCGCATCGGTGGCCATCCAGCCGTACAACCGCCTGGTCAGCGAGCTGCCGACCACGCCGCAGGAGCTGCTCGACCGGCTGCGCGTCGCCGGGGCACAGATCACCCCGGTCGACGGCCCGGTCGAGGTCCCGGCGGCTGGCGGCACCGTCGTGCTCCAGCTTCCCGGTCAGGCGTACGCGGTGACGCTGCCGCACACCGGCGCAAGCCGGCTGGAGAACCTCGACCACGCCCTGGTCGAACGGTTGCTGCTGCGCGACGCCCTCGGGCTGGATCCGGGTGACAAGCGGATCACCTACGTCGGCGGCGACTACCCGGCGAGCTGGCTGACCGGTGAGGTCGAGGCCGGGCGGGCCGAGTTGGCCATCCTCATCGCGCCGGTGACCGTTGACGACTTCGTCGCGGTGAACCTGGCCCGGGAGAAAATGCCCCGCAAGAGCACCTGGTTCACCCCGAAGGCGCGGGGAGGCTTGGTGGTCGCCGAGTTGCCGGAGCGGGCATGACCTGGCGCCCGTCGTCCCCTCCGGCACCGCCCCGGCGGCACCCGGTTCGGCGGGCCTGACAGACTGCCACTTATGCGCGTCTACCTGGGATCCGATCACGCCGGTTTCGAGCTGAAGGTGCACCTGGCCAACCATCTGGCCAAGCAGGGCTATGAGGTGGTCGACGTCGGCCCGCATGCCTACGACCCCGAGGACGACTACCCGGCCTTCTGCCTGCACGCCGGCACCAGGGTGGTGGCCGACGCGGGCAGCCTGGGTGTGGTCATCGGCGGCTCGGGCAACGGCGAGCAGATCGCCGCCAACAAGGTCGCCGGGGTCCGCGCGGCGCTGGCCTGGAGCGTGGAGACCGCACAGCTCGCCCGGCAGCACAACGACGCGAACGTGGTCGCTGTCGGTGCCCGCCAGCACACCCTCGACGAGGCCACCGCCATCGTCGAGGCGTTCCTGACCACCGGGTTCTCCGGCAGCGACCGGCACGCTCGCCGGATCGGCCAGGTGGCGGAATACGAGAAGACCCGGGAACTGCCCGACCTACCCTGACCCTCCGCCCGGCCCGGGTCAGGGGCGGGGCAGTTCCTCGCGGGTGTGCAGTTGCGGCGGCAGGATCGAGGGCGCGGGCCGGGTCAGCGGCGGGGTAGTTCCTCGCGGGGTGTCCAGTTGCGGCGCACGATGACGATCCTTGCCGCCGCCTCGGCGAGATCCTCTTCGGTGGGTCGGGCGGCATCCCGAGCCCGCATCGCCGCTGTCACGCTCACCTGCGACGAGCCGGAGCCGACCAGCCCGCGGAGTCCCCGCTCGCTCTCCTCGGCGCCGTTGCGTCGCCCGCGAGGTGCGTCGCCACCGTCGTGCACCCCTGCGGTGGTCGCGGCCGCACCCGCGTTCCCAGCGCTGTCCTGCCCGCCGTGGTGCCGGTGCCGTCGCCGCCGTCGCCCCTCATCCCCCACCCTCCCGACAGTACCCGCCCCACCTCTCCCTCGCCCCACCTCTCCCTCGCCCCACCTCCCCACCTCGGCCACGCCCGCCCCACCTCGGCCACGCCCGCCCCACCGAACAACGGACGGCATTGCGCCGAGGCGGTCTCACGCCTGCGAGGCGTTCGGAGAGACCGGCACCCGTGCTGCGCTGTGGCCGTGGTCGTCTGCACCTCGATGCTCGCCACCGACGTCGAACCGACTTGCGCTTTGACCGCCCCCGCGATCTTGCACTTTTGGTCGCCGGTATTCCTGACTTCAGAGCTTTTACGGCGACAGAAAGTGCATGATCGGCGTGGCCGAGGTGGGGGCCGCAGAGGGCCCCGCCTCGGTCCAAGATCCGCCGAAGCGGGCCCAGGCCGGGGTGAGTGGGTCAGAAGACCTCCATGGCGGAGGCGGCGCGGTGCCAGGCGAAGGCGGGCCCGGCCGAGGCTAGGGCGCCGGGGTGCAGTTCGCGTACCCGACCGGCGTCGGCCAGCGCGGTGAGTTTGGCACCGCCGAGGAACAGTTCGCCCAGGCAGCGTACGTCGCAGGCCAGATCAGCCGGGCCGCTCGCCGGGGTGCAGACGGCGCTCTTCGGCCCGCCGAGCAGCCGCCACCGGCCGGTGTTCTCCGGCAGCAGTTCGTCGGTCACCTCGATGACCACGTCGACGTCGGTGGCGTAGCGCCGGGCGGCCAGCGCGGCCGGCACGTCCACCACGCGTAGCCACAGTGCGTCGACCAGCCGGGTGCCGAGCCGGCGTGGCTCGTCGACCAGCCGCAGCAGCGGCTCGTCCTCGGCAGCCCGCCCCCAGGACAACTGCCGGGTCAGGTCCATCGACAGCAGCATCCGCCAGATCGCCCGGTACGCCACCGGGCTGGTTGTCACCACCTCGTCGACGGTGACGGTGGACTTCGGGCCGGTGACGTCCCAGTCGGACTTGGTGCGGAACAGCCCGTACCCGTCGATGCCGTCGGGCCCCTCATGCAGCACCACCCGCCGCTCGGTAGCGCCGCCGCGCTGCGATTCCGGGTCGACCAGCACGTACCGCCACCATCGGTCGTCTCGAGCGGACCAGCCGGGCCGGTCGGCGCGGGCGCGGTCGTACACCCGGGCGAGGTCGGGCTGGCGGTCGGCGGGCCGGTCCAGCCGCAGCCGGCCCTCGTCGGTGGTCGGGGCGGGCATTCGCAGTTCGGCGGTCTCAGCGGTGATCAAGGCCCGCTGCGACGCCAGTCCGTAACCGAAGCGGGGGTAGATCCGACCCTCGCTGGCCCAGAGCACCGCGACCGGCTCCCGGCCGGCGTCGTGGATGTCCCGCAACTGCCGGCGCATCATCGCGGTGAGCAGACCCCGACGGCGATGGGTGGGTGCGACCCCGACCATGCTGACGTGGGCCGCCGGTATCCCACCGCCGGGCACGGTCAGCTCCCGGGTGAAGGCCGCGGTGGTCGCCACAAGATCCGCTCCGTCGCGTACGAGGAGGCCACGCTCCGGTTCGAAGATCGCGCGTTCGGCCTCGTGTGCCTCGGGCTCGACCTCGTGGTGGAACAGGAGGTTGAGGAAGCGATTCATCTCGTCGAAGTCTTCGACACCGGCGGTCTCGACGGGCAGCGAATAGGTTGTCACACCGGTCGTGTCTAACCGATCGGTGCGGCCGCGGCGACCCATTTGCCGGCTGGCTACCCTCGAAGTCTCCAGCGGTGACCGGTGGTCGCCGTCGGTCAAGGGGAGGGGACGAGATGGCCGACCAGACGCAGCCGTGGGCGGAACGGACCGTCGAGGTGCCGCCCGGTGCCGCAGTACCGCCGCAGCCCGATCCGTACCGGCGCGGTGTGGCATCGGTCGGGCCTCGGACGCCCACCGAGCCGTTCGCGACCGTGGAACACGAGCCGACCGGCACCGGCTGGCCGGGCGAGCCCGCCCCGCGTCGGCCGCTCAGCTGGCACGTGGCGCAGCTGAAGCGGGGCGGCGAGTGGAGCACGGCGGGCGGATTGTTCGCCTTCGTGTGCTGGGGCATCTGGGCGATCTCCGGCGGCGGCGACCTGGCCGGGCAGTTCCTGATCTTCGTCCTGAGCCTGCTGGTGGCGGTCGGGCTCTTCGCGCTCGCCCGGCTGCTGGGCCGGCTGGTGCTGGAACGGCAACTCGGCCGGATCCGGCGCAGCGCGCGTGGCGCCCACCTGGTCACCGCCGTCTTCCTGACCGGCCTGGGTATCGCCTACCTGCAACAGACCCAGTGGATCGTGGACGCCTGGAACTGGCTGACCAATTGAGCCCGCCGCCGGGCGGGTGGCAGCATGCCAACCCGCCCGGCCGGGCCGGTCGCGGCACCGCGACCGGAAGGTCGTCACTCCACCAGGACGCGCCTGCATACCCGGCCGCCGCCAGTTCATCCGTGGCCGGCTCCGGATCAACCCGTGGAACCGGGACGCCGAGCGGGTTGACCTCAACCGAACTTCAGGTTCTAGCGTTGCCGGATGAGCATGCTCGACGAGGCGTACCAGCAGCTCCGGCACTCCGGTCCGGAGCGCGACGGCTGGCTGTCCAACCACGCGCCGATGGCGGTGGAGGCGCTGGTGCGGCACGGCCACGAGGCAGAGGTGCCGCGCTGGCTCGACGGGTACGCCGACCGCCTGGAGGAGCGTCCGCGCGGCATCGCGCCGATCGTCGCCGACGAGTGGCGCGACCCGCTCGGTGACCCGGTGCGTACCGGCGACTGGCTCGACCACTTCGACCGGGAACTGGCCGACGAACCGTGGCGGGACGTGCTTGCCCGCTGGTGGCCGCGTCTGCTGCCCGGCATCGCGGCCGGCGCCACCCACGGCGTGATCCGGGTCGGTCACGCCGTGCGCGCACTGCTCGACCAGGAGACCGCCCCACGCGTCACCGAACTCGGCCAGGGTCTGGCCTACTGGGCGGCCCGATGGCAGCCGCTCGCACCGCCCGGCGCCGGGCCGTACCCGGTCACCGACCCGCGTACCGCGCTCGACGCGGTGCCCCGGGTGCCCGACCAGCGCGCCGGCATCCGAGCGCGCCTCGCTCAACTGGCCGAGCTTCCCCACTGGCCGGCCGCAGCCGGCGCGGTCCCCGAAACC
This sequence comes from Micromonospora qiuiae, assembly GCF_016863555.1. Taxonomy (GTDB): domain Bacteria; phylum Actinomycetota; class Actinomycetes; order Mycobacteriales; family Micromonosporaceae; genus Micromonospora; species Micromonospora qiuiae. Next base: position 95,228 of record NZ_BOPC01000034.1, read on the forward strand.
ACGGTGACCAGCGCTCTGTCCGACGCGGCGGTGGCCTGCGCGGTGCCTGACACCACGGTGACCAGCGCTCTGTCCGACGCGGCGGTGGCCTGCGCGGTGCCTGACACCGAGGAAACGGCCGGGGTCGACCGGGACCCGGAGGCCGCCGTACCCGAGCGGCTGGCCGGCATCGTGGCCGCCGCCGTGGCCCGGCACGGCACCCACGGGTACGCCAACCCGGTCATGCTCGTGCACGCCGCCACCGCGCCGAACGCGGTGCTGCGTACCCTGCCCGCCCTGCCACGGGTGCTCTGGGCGCCGAGCCTCGCCGCCGCCTGGGCGGCAACGGCGGCGGTCACCGCGGCGTACGCCCCGGCGGTGGGGCAGCTCGGGCCGCCGCCCGGGCCCGAGCTGGACGCCGCCGAGGTGATGCGGCGGGCGGTGGACTCCGGCGACGCCCACGCGATCAAGTTCGCCGATGCCGGCATCGAGACGTACGCCCGCTGCGGCGATCCCGGCCTGCTCGCCGCCTCGGTACGCGCGACGGAGCAGATCGCGGCCTGACGACCTCCGGGCCGGGACCCCGGGCATGCCTGTCGCCGGTTTTCGCCGTACCGTCGTCCAATGCAGGTGATCTCCGTGAACGTGGGCAGGCCGCGACCCAACCCGTGGAAGGAGGGGTTGGGGCTGACCGGCATCGACAAGCGGCCGGTCGAGGGCCCGGTGGCCGTGGTCGCGCCCGGCCCCAAGGGCACCGGCGAGGTCGGCCTGGCCGGCGACCGCGTCTACGACGTGGCCCACCACGGCGGCACCGACCAGGCCGTCTACGCGTACGCGCGGGAGGATCTCGACCGCTGGGCGGCCGAGTTGAGCCGAACCTTTGACAACGGCTCCTTCGGGGAGAACCTGACCACCGTGGGCATCGACGTGAACCGCGCTCTGATCGGCGAGCGCTGGCGGATCGGGCCGGACGTCGTCCTGGAGGTTGCCTGCCCGCGTATTCCCTGCGGCACGTTCCAGGGCTGGCTGGACGAGCGCGGTTGGATCAAGCGGTTCACGCAGGCCGCTGTGCCCGGCGCGTATCTGCGCGTGATCGAGCCTGGCCAGCTCCGTGCCACCGATCCGATCGAGGTCGTGCACCGGCCCGACCACCGGGTGACCATCGAACTGGCCTTCCGCGCGATGACCCTCGAACCGGAGCTGTTGCCGCAACTGCTGGTCGCCGACGCCCTGCCCGAGGAGGATCGGGAACGCGCCCGCCTGCGCAGCTCCACCGGGTAGCCGGGAACAGAGAACGCTGGAGCCAGCACTGGCCGCACCGGCGCATGAGCCCACACGTCGGTCAGCACCCGATCCGGCACGCGCCGGACCGTCGTGTTGCCGGATCCTGTTTCAATGACCGCCATGACGATCGATCCGACGATCGCCGTCGGCATCATCGCCGCGACGACAGCGCTGACGGGTTACCTGATCAGCAACGCCGCGACGAGACGTGCGGAACGAGCCCGGCGCTACGCGGAGGCGCTCGACGTGGTGGAACGCTACCGACAACTGCCGTACACCTTCTATCGATTGCACGACGGGACGCCCGAGACGCGGACCAGGCTGGCCGAGATGCTCGGCGAGACGCAGAAGTCGCTGTCGTTCCACCGCCGCTGGCTCACTCTCGAGTCCGCCGAGATAGGTGCCGCGTACGACAATCTGGTCGACAAGGTGCGAGAGCGCAACAGCGAGTTCCGGAAGGACGCGCTGTCCCGGCCGGTCCCCGCCACCGACGTCGACATCGAGGCGGGATACATCTACCTGTTCGACGACCGGGCGGAGCGCCTGGCGTGCATCCGCCTGATGCGGAAGAACCTCGCTCTCCTCCGAAACCTGCTGTAGCCCCGAATGCGGCTATTCCGCGAGATAGCCGGTGGCGGGGTCGATCTGGGCGAGGAAGTCGCGGATGGCCTGCTCCATCTCCGGTCGGCTCATCGTCGAACCGTCCGACCTGGAGAGCCCAAAGCCGTAGTCGTGCGGCCCGCTGAGCCAGTCGAAGTTGTACGTGCCGGGCACCGGTGACCAGACGCGGAAGTCCTGCCCGTCAACCGTCAGCATCAGCGAATCACTCTCGTCCGGTGTGGGCCGCAGATGCTCGGGCACCAGGCCCGGTTCCGGCTCACCCGACATGACCGCTCCCTCGCCACCGGCCGGAGAACCCGAGCCCCGCACCAGCCATGGCCCCGCCCGTTGGGGCCAGCCCCGACCGCCGGCGTGCCCTTTGCCAGATCCTGATTCGCCT